>DATLFB010000118.1:0-67482 GCA_035525285.1 Thermoanaerobaculia bacterium | reverse complement strand
ACCGCTGACACGGCACTGCGCTTGGGGAGGTACTTCGGTACGTCTGAGCAGTTTTGGGTGAATCTCCAGAGCCAGTACGACCTTGATACCGAGCGAGACCGCCTCGGCGATCGCCTCGAGTCCGAGGTCGTCGAGTTCCGTGCGAGCACAGAAAGCGCTGCAAGCCGGACCTCCGGAAGCCGCGGTCCTTTACGACGCGTCTCAGCGATGCGCAGGTGAGCGACGGCTGCAAAGGTCGTCAAGCGACCATCGCACGTCGGGTTATCGGCGGGCCGCCTAACTTTGGTGTGAAGCTGTCACGGCCCGACTTCGGCCCGGCAGCCGAGCTGCCTACTTCGTCGCCAGCGTGACGGCGTCACGGCGGTTGCAGATCGGCACTCGGTGCTGCGCACGTCATTGCCGGCAACCGCCGCGCCGCTCCGGCTTCGGCACGCGGGACCGGCCGTGCAGCTTACACCAAGGACGTTAGGCGGACGCAGGCACGAACGCTCCGCGTCCTTCAGGTTTGCACAAAGAGCCGAAGGCGTTCTCTGGCGGCACGCTTCCCCCTCGCAGCGCTGAAGTGGCGAACCGTGCACGGCAAACTCCGCGACCCACGGTAGCCGCGTCGGTCAGATTCTGCAAAGCTCGCGTATGATCTGCCGCCGATGAGTTCGCGTGACAAGCCTGCGCGCTTCGGCCCATTTCATCGCCGGTCGGAGATGAAACCCGAGGAGAACGACTTGGTCTGCTCGTCTGGGCAACTGTGGGGCAGGCCGCGGAGAAACTTCTTCGCTGGGTTAGTGCCCGCGGTAAAGGCCTGGGACGGACCTCTCCCGGAAGATGCGGTCGGAGTAGAATTCTTCACGAATGTTCCGCCCGATTCGTGGTCGGTCCCGGGCTGGCCGCAGTGGACTGAAGGTTCGCCGGGTGTGGTCGTGCTGGAAAAGGGGGAGTTGGTCGCGATCGAAGTTGTTGTTACCATGAGACGAGCCGCAGGGTAACCATATGCGAGCAGGAAGACCAGACGAGTTGAGAGTGCGGGCCTTTCCGGTGCTCACAGCGCGCATCTCTGAGACGGAACTGTCAAAATGGTTTCCGGTCCCCTTTCACTATCTTACCGATCCGCAAGAAACAGCGGAACCGTCGAAGGCAGCGTTGATTCGACTCGAGCAAGGTGAATACTTCGTTCTTTATTGGGGTGAGTTGTCGAAACAGCTGAAGCTCGAAATCCCAGCGGCGACTGATCCGTCTGTGTTTCTTGACTCCTTCTTCCGCGAAGTTCCTTTGCCGCGAGGCAGAATACTCTGGCGCCGGCAAGGCGCGCGGCTGCCTCGCCACATAGCAGCGAAAACCGTATCTGCAGGCAGAGGCAGTGTGTCCTCCTCAAAAGCAAAATCAGCATCGCAACCGCGGTCCACAAAGAACGACGCAGGAGGCAGGAAGACGAAGCGCCGGCTAACTTCACGCTGAAGCTGTCACGGCCCGGCTTCGGCCCGGCAGCCGAGCTGCCTGCGTTATCGCCAGCGTGACGGCGTCACGGCGGTTGCAGTTCGCCAGTCGCTGCATGCAACTCCTCGGCGGCAACCGCCGCGCCGCTCGGGCTTCGGCACGTGGGCCCTGGCCGTGCAGCTTACACCAGGGACGTTAAGCCCGACCGACGTATACGGAGCGCAACGACCCTCTGATCATCGCAAGAGCCGACTTCCCGTTGTTCGCGCATTGCGATCGCGCAGTTGCAGTCAACACTCCTCACGGCAGGCAACGCCGACATACTATACTCCGCGATGATGACGCCGGCTCGGAAGACGTCGCGTGCCCGCGGTACGCGAGGCTTTCTCCTTCGATCGATCGACGACGCCGGTCGCTCGCGCTACTTCTTTCGCGTTTATGGCGCGGATCACTCGTTTCGCGATTACGAACTTATCCACTCCGATCTGGAGATAGAGATCGTGGATGAGGAAGCGACATTCTATGACGCTGAAGAAGGTCACGAGGCGCGCCTTGATCATTCTCCGCGCACACTGGGATGCTAGCCTGGTCAAACTGCCCTAAGTTTTCTTACGCATCATCTGAGCAGGCGGGCTAACCATTTTCAAACCCGCAGGAACGACGTGATATCGTTGCTGCCATGAGCGAGAGCCCAGGATTCATCGCGGCTTTCATCGTCATCGCCGTCGCCGCCGCACTCTGGGTTGGTCAGAAAAAGCGACGATCGAGATCTCTCGAACTCGTCGCTCGCGATCTCGGCTTCGAGTTCTCAAAAGAGTCAACAGCGGTCATCACCGCCCAGCTTCCGCAATTGAGTCTTTTCCGCGATGTCGACATCCTCGCTTGTCACAACTCGATGCGACGCCGATTGTCTGATGGCGAGCTGCTGGTCTTTGATTGTACCTATTCCACGGGAAGGCGAGGCGATCGCGAGAGTGACACGCTTTTCAAGCAAACGGTCGGCGCCTTCCGAGTGCATGACCGCGTGTTGCCGTCGTTCGAGCTTTCACCAAAAACTCTCTTTCACCGGATCGCGTCTCTCGGAGGAATTGCGACGCTCAAGTTCGAGAATCATCCTGAATTCGACAAGCGGTTTCTACTCCACTCGGACAGCGAAGCAGAAACCCGGCATCTGTTCTTTCCGATGCTCGAGTTCTTTGTTCGCTGGGAAAACCGCTGGGATCAGGTCATCGAAGGAAAAGGATCCTGGATCATCATCTATCGGCGCGACCATCGCCTGAAGCCTCGTGAAATCGCAGCGTTCGCCAAAACAGTGAACGATATCGGGTCCGGGTTCGCCGCCGCACGCCAGCGCGTTTGACGCAGCGTGATCCAGCCGGCGAGCCATCCCGCGATGAAGACGCACGACATCGCGATCGCGCTGACGCTCACGCCGAGGAGAAGGCCGGGGCGTACGCCTCCTTGCCGAGGTTGGGCAGAAAGAGCCCGCGCCGGTGCAGCGCGGTGAGCGGCTCGGCGACGAGCACGATCGGCCGTACGCCGTGGGCAATCATGAGCACGGTCCGGGCGGCGATCCGCGCGACCGCGTAGCGGAATATCTTCCTCACACCGGGAGCTACGCCTGCAGCGACGGCCGTTCACGGAGGACGCCCTAACCCTTTCCGAAACCGCCGGTCTAACGAGGTCGGATGGAACCCACGGACATCGAGCTGGTCGAGCGCGCGCGCGGCGGGGATGACGACGCCTTCCGGCAGCTCGTCGAGCGGCACACGCGCCCGATCTACCGCACCGCGTACCGCATCACCGGCAACAGCGCCGACGCGGACGACGTGGTGCAGGAGACTTTTCTCCGCGCCTACCGCGCCCTCGCTTCGTTCGACGCCCGCGCGTCATTCACGACCTGGCTGCACCGCATCGGCGTGAACTGCTCGCTCGATCTGCTCGACTCCCGCAAACGACGCGACGCGCGCATCGAGTCGACGGACGACCTCAGCTCCTACGAAGGACATGAGGCCTCGCAGGAACGCATCGTCCTCGGCGTGCAGATGCAGAAGGCGATGGCCGCGGCGCTCACGACGATGAGCGGGAACGAGCGGACGGCGTTCGTCCTCCGCCATTTCGAAGGCGTGCCGCTCGAAGAGATCGGCGCGATCCTCGGCATCAAAACCAACGCGACGAAGAACACCATCTTTCGCGCGGTCACCAAACTGCGCGAGCAGTTGCAACCATTCATGGGGTCGACGGTATGAAACATCTCACGCAGGAAGAGCTCATCATCTGTTACTACAACGAGCCGGAGCGCGCGCAGCACGTCGCGCACCTCGCCGACTGCGAGAAGTGCCAGACGGAGCTCGGCCGGCTCGCCCAGCTTCTCGACCGCGTGCCGGCGCTCGAAGTCCCGGAGCCGGAAGCGGACTACGAGCACCGCGTCTGGCAGCGCCTCGGCTGGCGCCTTCGCGGCGAAAAGAAACGCGAACGGGCCTGGACGCGCTGGGCCGCGATTGCCGCGATGGCGATGATCGCGTTCGTCAGCGGACTGCTGCTGCGGCGCGAGGCGAAGCGTCCGATGAACGAGCAGACGCAGGTCGCGAGCGGGCAAGCGGGCATTCAGGCAACAGCCGACGCGCGGCAGGAAAGAGTCCGCGACCGGATCCTCTTCGTCTTCGTCGGCAATCACTTCGATCAGTCGGAACGGATCCTCGTCGAGCTCACGAATCTTCAGGTCACCGACGACACCGACATCAGTAAGGAACGCGAGCGCGCCGGAGCGCTGCTGGCGAGCAATCGACTGTACCGGCGCACGGCTCAGGATCGCGGGGAGGACAACGTGGCCGCGCTCCTCGAAGAGCTCGAGCCGGTGCTGCTGCAGATCGCGCGCGCGCCCTCCGACGTCAGCGCGGCCGAGCTGCGGAAGATGCAGGAACGCGTGAAAGCCAAGGGACTCGTACTGAAGCTGCGCGTCGTGCGCGCGGATGTTCGCGCGAACGCGGCGGCAACCAAACAACCAAACGTGTAAGGGCAGGCACATGAAAACCAGAATCCTCGCGGTCTTGATGGTCGCAGCAGTACTGACGAGCGGGACGGCGCTGGCCGGGTGGGAAGCATTCGCCGACGCGAATGCCGAGGGCAAGAAGAGCGAGCGTGCGGAGCGCGAGTCCGATCTCTACCAGGACGGCATGGACGAGATCGACGACGAGGAGTACGACTCGGCGATCCGCCTCTTCGGCAAGGTCGTGGAGATGAAAGGGAGCCGCGCCGACGGCGCGCTCTACTGGATGGCGTACGCGATGGCCAAGCTCCGCCGCCGCGACGACGCGCTGCGCACGATCGACACGCTGAAGAAAGCGTATCCGTCGAGCCAGTGGGTCGACGACGCGGACGCGCTCGCGCTCGAAGTGCGGCAGGGACGCGGCGAGCGCGTCGCGCCGGAGCGCGCCGAGAGCGACGAGATCAAGGTGATGGCGATCCATTCGCTGATGAACACCGATCCCGAGCGCGCCTTCCCGCTGCTCGAGAAGATTCTCAAAGGACCGTCGTCGAAGAAGGTGAAGGAGAGCGCGCTCTTCGTCCTCAGCCAGTCGTCCTCGCCGCGCGCGCAGGCGCTCATGGCCGATCTGGCCCGCGGCTCCGCGCACCCCGAGCTGCAGAAGGACGCCATCCGTTACCTCGGCGTCTCCGGCGGATCGCGCAACCGCCAGCTGCTCGAAGAGCTCTACAACTCGTCCGCTTCCATCGAAGCGAAACGCGAGGTGCTCCAGGCCTTCATGATCTCCGGCGACAAGACGCGCATCGGCACGCTCGCGAAGACGGAGAAGAATCCGAAGCTCCGCCGCGACGCCATCAAACTCCTCGGCGTCATGGGCGGCCGCTCCGATCTCGCCGCGATGTACGCGACCGAGACTTCGACCGAGCTGCGCAAAGAGATCCTCAACGCGATGTTCGTCGCCGGCGACTACCAGCGCATCAGCGAGATCGCGAAGACGGAGAAGGACAGGGAGCTCCGCATCGAAGCGATCCGGCGCCTCGGCGTGATGGGCAAGAAGACCGCGGACATTCTGCTCGGGCTCTACGCGAGCGAGAACGACATGGAGATCAGAGATGCGGTGATCGACGGCCTGTTCGTGCAGGGCAACGCCCGCGCGCTGATCGATCTGTCGAAGAAGGAGACCAACCGCCAGCTCAAGCGGGAGATCCTGAAGAAGCTGTCTGTGATGGGCAACAAGGAAGCCGTCGACTACATGATGGAACTGCTCAACGAATAGGAGCGCGCCATGAAACTGCGACTGGTGTTGATCTCTCTTCTCGTTCTCGCCACCACCGGCATCGCCCAGACGCCCGACGCGATCTCGCGGATGGACGGCTGGGTCTCGTGGACCGTGCCGCTCGCGGAAGGCGTGCGCATCTGCTGCAACGGATGCTCGGTCAGCTCGCAGGGCTTCACCACGAACATCAACGACGATGGCCCTCCCGAGCGGTTCGACATGCTCGTGGCCGTGAAGATCGCCGGCGGCAGGATCGTCAACGCGCGCGGCTTCCAATCGGAATGCCGCGGGACGATCAAGGGCGCGACGGTGCGCCACCTGACCGGCGTCAGCGTGGATGCGAGTCTCGACTTCCTCGCCGCGCATCTCCACGACCGGAGCGACGCGTCGAAGATGCTCGCGCTGATCGCGCAGCACGACAGCCCGCGCATTCCGGGCCTGCTGCTGCGCTTCGCGCGCCGCGGAGAAGAGGAGGACGTGCGCAAGGACGCCGTCTTCTGGCTCGGCCAGCGCGGCGGCGAGGAAGGGTACCGCTACCTGCGCGACCTGGTGCGCAACAGCGGCGAGAGCCAGTCGCTCAGGGAGCGCGCGGTGTTCTCGATGTCGCAGTCGAAGGCGGGCGACACGCAGGAGCTGATCGACATCGCCCGCAATCACGAGAATCGCAGGATCCGCCGCGAGGCGATCTTCTGGCTCGGTCAGAAGGCGGGCGAGAAAGCGGCGAGCGAGCTGCGCCGCGCGGTCGACGACGATCCGGACGAGGACGTGCGCGAGCACGCGGTCTTCGCGATCTCGCAGCTGCCGAAGGAACGCGGAGTCCCGATCCTCATCGACCTCGCTCGCAACCACAAGAGTCCCGCGGTGAGGAAGAAGGCGATCTTCTGGCTGGTGCAGAGTGGGGACGATCGCGCGCTGGGGCTGGTTGAGGAGATTCTCCGGTAACGCCGGCATCTTGCCGGCGCTCCGTCCTGATCCGCATTTCTCACGCTGTCATCCCGAGCGTCGAGCGAGGGACCTGGGCGGGAGGGGCTCGACGTGCGTGCTTGCCGCCCCCCACCCGCGCAGGTCCCTCGCTACGCTCGGGATGACAGGCTGTCAAGCGGTCCCCTCGCGTTGTGAGAAATGCGGGCTGAGAGTTTTCGAACGCGGAGGCCAGGACCTGCGGGATGCACGTCCGGAGCGTATGCTACAGTTCGCCCGCTCGAAAATGCACAAGCCCCACTGCCTGAGATGGTTGAGCGCTCTGCTTTTGACAGCGTTCTGCGTTCCCGCGTGGGGCGCGCCCGCCATCGAAGTCGCCGCGGAAGGCGCGGTCCTCACGGCGAGCCGCATCCATCTGAGGGTCAAAACCAGCGAGCTTCCGCCGGACACGCCCGCGGAGATCGTCATCGACGGGAAGCCGGTGCAACGGCTGAAGCTCGCCGCGGGTGAACAGCAGATCGTCGTCGAAGAGGCTTCGCTCTCGCGGGGCGCGCACGCGATCGAAGTGCGTGCAGGGACCGTCAGTGGGAAGACGACCGTGCACGCGATCTTCGGCTGGCTCTCGATCGTTCCGCCGCTGGTCGCCATCGGACTCGCGCTCGCGTTCCGCCAGGTCCTGATCGCGCTCACGCTCGGAGTCTTCGCCGGCGCGCTGATCATCTACCGCTGGAATCCGCTGGCCGCGTTCGCGCGCTCGATCGACAGCATCGTCATTCCCGCGGTCGCGGACGCGGACCACGCGAAGATCATCGTCTTCTCGATCCTCCTCGGCGGCATGGTCGGTCTGATCGGAAAAAGCGGAGGCACGCAGGGGATCGTCGACCGCCTCAAGGTCTATGCGACGAACGCGCGCCGCGGACAGCTCGCCGCGTGGATCATGGGTGTGCTCATCTTCTTCGACGACTACGCCAACACGCTGATCGTCGGCTCGACGATGCGTCCCGTGACCGATCGCCTGCGGATCAGCCGGGAGAAGCTGGCCTACATCGTCGACTCCACCGCGGCTCCGGTGGCGAGCGTTTTCCCGATCTCGACGTGGATCGGATTCGAGATCGGCCTCATCGCCGCGGCGTTCACGCAGCTCGGCATTCCGTTCAATCCTTACGTCACGTTCATCGAGTCGATTCCCTTCCGGTTCTATCCGATCCTCGCCCTCGTCCTCGGCTTCGTGATCGCGTTCACGTGCCGCGACTTCGGATCGATGCTGCGCGCCGAACTGCGGGCCAGCGCGACCGGCGACGTCGTTGCGCCCGGCGATACCCCCCTGGCCGACTACTCCAGCAGCGCGCTCGCGCCGCCGCCGTCGATTCCGAAGCGAGCCTTCAATGCGCTCCTGCCGATTCTCACGGTCGTCGTGGTCGCGATCGCAGGGATGTACGTGTCCGGCGCGTCGTCGTTGAACCGCGCCGACTACCCCGGCCTGACCGCGTGGCTGCGCGAGGTGTTCTCCAACGCCTCGAGTCTCGACAGCCTGCTCTGGGCAAGTCTCGCCGCCGTCGTCGTCGCACTCGTGCTGCCGCTCATCCAGCGCCTGCTGACGCTCACGCAGGCGATCGACGCGCTCGTCGAAGGGTTCAAGTCGATGTTCCTTGCAGTGCTCGTCCTCGTCCTCGCCTGGGCGATCGGACGAATCACGGGCGAGCTGCACACGGCGGATTTCATCGTCGGCATCACGAAAGACGTGCTCTCGCCGCATTGGCTTCCGGTGCTCGTCTTCCTCGTGTCCGCCGCAATCTCGTTCGCCACCGGAACCTCATGGGGAACGATGGCGATCCTGATGCCGCTGGTGATTCCCATCGGCCACAAGCTCTCGATCTCGGCCGGACACGCGATGGGCGGCGAGACGTATCACGTGCTGATCCTCGGCACGATCTCCTCCGTTCTCGCCGGCAGCGTGTGGGGCGATCACTGTTCTCCGATCTCCGACACGACGATCCTCTCGAGCATGGGCTCGGGCTGCGATCACATTGCGCACGTGCGCACGCAGCTTCCCTACGCCATCGGCATCGGCGTCCTCGGAATGATCATCGGAGACATCCCGACCGCATTCGGTCTCAGCCCATGGATCTCGCTGGCCGGGGGCGCGGCGATCATCATCGCGGCCGTCCTCCTGTTCGGGAAACGGAGCGACTGGAGGGGAGTTCCCGAGTCGTAAATGCGCTAGAGTTCTCCTTCACACCGGAGGAGTCCCATGTCCGTCATCGAGCAATCCACTTCCACCAAATACCCCGACGTCCGCAACTACATCGGCGGCACGTTCGTCGACAACGGCGCCCGCGAGTTTCTCGACATCACCAATCCCGCCGATGGCAGCGTGATCTCGCGCGTGCCGCTTTGTGGCGCGGCGGAAGTCGATGCCGCGGTCGATGCGGCGAAGAAGGCGCAGCCCGCGTGGGCCGCGACGCCGATCAAGGAGCGCGTGCAGGTCTTCTATCGTTACAAGGCGCTGCTCGAGAAACACATCGACGAGCTGGCCGCGCTGGTCACCGAGGAAAACGGAAAGGTGAAGAGCGAGGGCGCGGCCGAGGTGCTGAAGTCGGCGGAGCTCTGCGAGTTCGCCTGCTCGCTGCCGCAGATCGTGCCTGGCGAAGTGCTCGAGGTCTCGCGCGGCGTCGAATGCCGCGTCGAGCGCTATCCGGTCGGCGTCGTCGCATCCATCACGCCGTTCAACTTCCCGAACATGGTTCCCAACTGGACGATCCCCAACGCGATCGCCCTCGGCAACGCCATGATCCTCAAGCCCTCGGAACAGGTTCCACTGAGCTCCGGCCGCATCGCCGAGCTCCTCGCCGACGCGGGCCTGCCCGACGGAATCCTCAACATCGTGCACGGCGGGCAGGCGGTCGTCGAAGCGATCTGCGACAACCCCGGCATCGACACGATCAGCTTCGTCGGCTCGACGCACGTGGCGAAGATCGTCTACCGCCGCGGCACGCACAATTTCAAGCGCGTCCTCGCCCTCGGCGGCGCGAAGAATCATCTGATCGTGATGCCCGACGCGCAGCCGGAGATGACCTCATCGAACGTCGTCGCCTCGATGTCGGGATGCGCGGGCCAGCGCTGCATGGCGGCGTCGGTGATGGTGGCCGTCGGCATGACCGATCACATCATCGAGCGGATGACGAACATCGTTCGCGGCATGGCCCCCGGCGTCCACCTCGGACCGGTCATCTCGAAGACGGCGAAGGAGCGCATCGAGCGTTACATCACCGAGGCGGAGGCGGAGGGCGCGAAGGTGCTGGTGGATGGGCGCGGATACACGGTGCCGGGGAAGGAAGGCGGCTACTACGTCGGCCCGACGCTCATCGACCACGTCACGCCCGACATGCGCATCGCGCAGGAAGAGATCTTCGGACCGGTGATGGTGATCGTGCGCGCGAACGACGTCGATCAGGCGCTCTCGATCCAGCATCGCTCGCCGTACGGCAACGCCGCGTCGGTGTTCACGGAGAGCGGCGGGGTCGCGCGTTACGTGATGGAGAAAGCGAGCGCGGGAATGGTCGGCGTGAACGTCGGCGTCCCCGTGCCCCGCGAGCCCTTCGGCTTCGGCGGCTGGAACGACTCGAAGTTCGGCGTCGGCGACATCACCGGCCGCGGCTCGATCGAGCTCTGGACGAAGTCGAAGAAGATGACCACGAAGTGGAACAAGGAAGCGGGCGTGAACTGGATGAGCTGAGCGTTCACGCGCTCGAAGAACGGATCCAGACGCCATTCCCTCGTCGGCGCTGAAGCGGTTAGCTGTTCCACCCGCTCCGTCGACATATGATCATCCATACGGGCGCCATGACACGCCGGAGCCAGGAATGCAGCCGGTCATCAAACAACTGATCCTGAAGCGTTATCGGAGCATCCCATCGGAGCGAATCACCTTCGACAATCCCACGATTTTTGTCGGACGCAACGGCTCGGGGAAGAGCAACCTGGTAAGCGCTTTTTCATTTCTAGCGGAAGCGATGGCGGCTCCACTTCAAGCCGTCTTTGACCGCGCTGGTGGGATCTCCGCCGTGCGGAATCGGTCGGCCGGACAGGGATACCCTCCGAACTTCGGGCTACGCGTCGACTTTGGTGCGATGAATGGCAGGACGAGTGCGGGCTACTACGCGTTCGAGGTGCGTGCCCTGCCGAACTACGGTTTCGAAGTTGTCCGCGAGCAGTGTTCAGTCACAGGTCCGTCCGGAGCAGTCTCCTGGTTTGACCGACAAGGGGCAACGTTCTTGTCGAGTGTGGCCGGAGTGAAGCCACCGATCGATCCCCCTTCGTTGAGTCTTCCACTCGTCGGTGGCGCGGCAAACTTCGCCCCGGCGCTCCGTGCACTCGCGGCCATGCGCGTTTACGCCATCGAGCCTGGCAAGCTCCGCGAGATGCAAGAGCCGGACAGCGGTACGACGCTCAAGTCTGACGGCAGCAACGCGACAAGCGTTCTCAAAGAAATCGAACGCCAATCCGAGATCGAGTTCCGGCGAATCTCGGAAATTCTTGGAACAATCGTACCGAACACCACGGATGTTCAGGTAAGAAAACATGGGAAGAATTTGTCACTCGAGTTCACTCAGGAATGGGGTGAGAAGAAACGCCTGAAATTCGAAGCGTTCAGCATGTCGGACGGAACGTTGCGCGCCATCGGACTGCTTGCTGCTGTCTTCCAGCGGCCGACGCCATCCTTGATCGCGATCGAAGAACCGGAGGCGACCATTCATCCAGGCGCGCTCGGATCGATTCTCGACTTGCTGCGCCACGCATCAAAACACATGCAGGTTGTGATCACGACGCACAGTCCCGAGCTCCTTGACGCCAAGTGGATCACTGACCGTCACCTGCGCGTTGTCGAGTGGACCGAAGGAGCAACACGAATCCGTCCCGTATCCGATGCAACGCGCGAGGCGATTCATAGTCACCTCATGGGTGCTGGCGAGTTGCTTCGCGCCAGTGCACTGGAACCGGCGCCTCTATTCGATGAAGCGCCGGGCGCCAGACAA
Source organism: Thermoanaerobaculia bacterium (assembly GCA_035525285.1). Lineage (GTDB taxonomy): Bacteria > Acidobacteriota > Thermoanaerobaculia > Gp7-AA8 > Gp7-AA8 > QHVT01. The sequence continues at coordinate 55,832 of DATLFB010000118.1, read as the reverse complement.
ACGAGTCTATTCGAGGAGCTCGTTTGATCGTTCAACCGATCGTAGAAGGCCAGGGCGAAGAAGCTGCGGTGCCTGTCCTTTTACGTATGCTCAGAGACCAGGCGCAGGCCTGGACGCTACAGATTGCACGTCCGCACCGGCGGCGTCGGAGTCAGCTCGTAAAGAAAGACACACTACAAACGGCGGTAAGGGTCGCGGCTTTGAAAGCAGAATGTGCAGCAATTATCGTAATTCTCGATGCCGACGACGACTGTCCCGCCGAACTTGCGCCGAAGATGCAGGAATGGGCAAACGAGGCCGCCGGCGCAAAAACCTGCGCTATCGTCATCGCCAATCGCGAGTATGAAGCGTGGCTACTTGCGAGCATTGAGACGTTGCGTGGCCGGCGCTCATTTCTCGCCGACGCTGAGGAGCATCGGGATCCAGAGCGGCCGCGCGACGCCAAGGGTGAGCTCGAGCGCCGAATGCAGCCAGGATCGAGCTATTCACCGAGTGTAGATCAAGCCGCCATGACAGCACACCTGGAGCCGGCACTTGTCTATTCCCGTTGTCGCAGCTTTAGAAAACTGGTAAAGACATTCGGCGAGATCGCTGCCGCAGCTGGCGCACCCATCGGTACATGGCCGCCCGCCGGTTGGCAGGCGTGATGAGTACTCCGCGCGCACATAAGCCGTGGCTTGGCCTGCGCGACCTGGACTGGCTTCGACACCAAGGCCTATTTCGCTGACCACGAAGTGGAACAAGGAAGCGGGCGTGAACTGGATGTCTTAAGGATCCAGCGTCTCGAAAAACGTATCCACTTCCCCCATCCCTTCGACCTTCACGTCGCGCACGCGGACGCCGAATGAGTGGCGTCCGTTGAACACGCGGTTCGAGAACGTTCCGGTGATCGTGCGCCAGCTTCCGTCATCGAAGCTCGCCGTGGCGGTGAACTCGGCGCCGTCGAGCTTGATCGGATGCAGCACCGCGACACGCCCGAGCTCGACGTAGTTTCCGATGAGCATTCCGCCGCGGAGTTGAAGAACGAGACCGTGGCTCTCGCTCGGTCCACGATAACTGCCGGCATACTCGCTTGCGGCCGCGACGACCGGTTCGAAGCGCTTCTCTTTCGACTTCGACTTCACCTTCTCCGCGTATGAAGCCGAGGCGACGACGATCAACAGCGCAACGGCGAGTTTTCGCATTGTGTCCTCCGCAAGATTCATACGCTGCGGAGGAGGAGAAGTTAGCCGGCATTATTCATGAGTGTCATTCCGAGCCGCGAAGACGGCGCGGAATCCTCGAAAAGCGTATGCATTGTCTGGCGATACTGAAGCGCCACCGCAGTACTCATGCCGATGGCGATCGAGCTTGTTCTGAGGAGGGCGGACGTCTCGTCCGCCCCGGCGGATTTGGGGCGGACGGGACGTCCGCCCTCCTCAGGACCGTCCTCGACCGGCTGAAGCCGGTCGCTACGTCAGTTGTCCTTCTCCTTGAACACCGTATCGATCGCCAGTCCGGCCGCGAGCAGTAACTGCGCGACGTCCGGCCGGCCGTGCGCGAGATCCGACAGCGCGATCACGTACGTATCCGCGGTCGTGAAGAGCTCGCGGGCGAGGCCGGCCCATTTCTTCGTCACGCGGCCGAGCTCTTCGCCGTTCATGCCGAGGAGCTGGAAGTTCCAGCCTTTCCAGTCGCCTTTCACCAGGCCGATCTCGCGGTCCTGCATGTCGAAGATGCGGAACGAGCAGCCGATGGTGAGCATCTTCCGCTTGAAGTAGCCGATCTGCTGCGTGCGCGACCACACCAGCACCTTCGGGCGGAACAGCGCGACGCCGCGGCGGATCGAGAGCACCGGCGGCTCGCCCTCGCGTTCGTACACGTTCACCACCGTCGGCAGGAACTTGTTGTTCATCAGCAGGCGCGCGTACTTCACCATTCCGGGCGGCTCTTCCTTCGCGATCCCGATCGGCTGGCCGGTGTCGATGTCGAGGAGGTCATACGTATCGGTGAGTTTCATCACCCCGGGGCGTTCTTTGACGACGTACGTTTTGCGATCGAGCATGCGACAGAGTGTAATCGGGGTTGCCCGGATGCCCGGTCACCCGGTTACCCGGTTACCCGGTGATGCATCGCTGCGGCTCATGCTGGGCAACCGGGCAACCGGGCAACCGCACAAGAATCAGTGCTATCGTTGCGCCGCCCACGAACAGGAAGGAGACCGGCCGCATGGATGTGCAGAAAGGTGCGCGCAGTTCGTCGCCCGCTGTCGAGGTGCCCGAGGATCTCAACCCGTACAACATCGCGCAGGCGCAGTTCGACCATGCCGCGCAGTATGTCGCCGACCTTCCGGACGGCCTGCGCACGTGGCTGCGCGGCACCACGCGCCTGCTGAAAGTCGAGTTCCCGGTCGAATGCGACGACGGCTCGGTGCGCATGTTCTCCGGATACCGCGCGCTGCACTCGCGCGTGCGCGGGCCGGGCAAAGGCGGCATCCGCTATCACCCCGACGTGAACGCCGACGAAGTGCGCGCCCTCGCCTCGTGGATGACCTGGAAGTGCGCCGTGGCCGACATTCCGTTCGGCGGCGCGAAGGGCGGAATCATCTGCGATCCGAAGAAGCTCTCCCGCAACGACCTGCGCCGCATCACGCGCCGCTTCGTCGTCGAGCTGGGCGACTCGATCGGACCGCATACCGACATCCCCGCGCCGGACGTGAACACGACCGCGGAGATGATGGCCTGGATCTACGACACGTACGACATGATGCACGCGGGCAAGAACAACCTCCCCGTCGTCACCGGCAAGCCCGTCGACCTCGGCGGCTCCCACGGCCGCAACGAAGCCACCGCGCGCGGATGCCTCTTCGTCACACGCCGAGCGATCGAACAGGGCGCGGTGCCGGGACTCGACTCCCTCACCGGCGCGACGGTCGTCATTCAGGGCTACGGGAACGCGGGCTCGATCGCGGCGCGGCTCTTCACCGATGCCGGCGCGCGCGTGATCGCGATCAGCGACTCCGCCGGCGGCGTCGTGGCGAAAGAGGGCATCGATCCCGATGCCGCGCTGCTGCACAAGCAGCAGACCGGATCGGTCGTCGGACTGGCGGGCACGAAGAACATCACCAACGCCGAGCTGCTGCACGTGCCGTGCGACGTGCTGGTGCCGGCGGCGTTCGAGAATCAGATTCGCAGCGACAACGTGGACGGCGTGCAGGCGAAAGTGATCGCCGAGGCGGCGAACGGACCGACGACGCCGGCGGCGGACCGCGATCTCTTCGCGCGCGGCATTCCGGTGCTGCCCGACATCCTCACCAACGCCGGCGGCGTCACGGTGAGCTACTTCGAGTGGGTGCAGAACATCGAGAACGAGCACTGGACCGAGGAAGACGTCAACGAGAAGCTGCGCTACAAGATGGAAGCCGCGACCGACGCGGTGCTGCAGATGCAGCTCGAGATCCGCGATCGCCGCGGCGAGAGCGTGGATCTGCGGACGTCCGCGTTCGCGCTGGCGATCAAGCGAGTGGCGAAAGTGGCGCTGAATCGCGGCATCTGGCCGTGAGATCGACGACCAGCACGTAGACCGCGGCGAAGAGCAGCAGGACCGGGAGAAGTCCGAGGAAGAGGTGGATTCCTCGCTCGCTGCTCGTGTTCACGGGACCGGCGGCGCCCATGAGCAGGACGACCATCGCGATCGCGCCCGCGGCTGCTGCGCGGAGCGTGCCCCGCGTGCTGTAGCCGATCCATCCGCCGAATGCGATGACCGCGGGAATGATCACCGCGATGTCGATCCATTCGGGGACGTTCGTCGCCGCGTCGATGAGCGTCGCGATCGCCAGACCAGCCCAGAGGAAGAAGCCGATCGCAGCGACGTTCGGGCGAAGGAACTGATGCAGCAAGCCGCCGAGAATCGCGCCGGCGAAGGCCGCGGTTGCGGTGCCGGAGGCGAGGCTGTTCCAGATCGGCACGATCACGATCGCGTGCAGCACGAGAAACGCGAGCGCGGCGGAGGCGCCGGCGAGGGCGCCGGCGAGGATGCTGGTGCGCAGGTCGTGGCTCACGGGAGGTAATACGGTTGCCCGGTTGCCCGGTTGCCCGGTTGCCCGGTTGCCCGGTTGCCCGGTTGCCCGGTTGTCCGGTAGCCCGGTTGTCCGGTTGCCCGGTTGTCCGGTTGCCCGGTTGCCCGGTTGCCCGGTTGCCCGGTTGCCCGGCGGCCCGGTTGCCCGGCGGCGCCGTGCGGGTGCCGGCGCCCAACGCACTGCGGCTCGGACCCCCGAGCCGCGCCGGGAAACCGGGCTACCGGTCTACCGGGCTACCGGTCTACCGGGCTACCGGGCAACCCTACCGCCGGTACTTCACCTCGATCCTGGCCAGCCCCACGTTGATCTCTTCCCGCGGGAGCCATCGCCCGCGCAGCATCACGCCGGCGATGCGCTGCACGTTGTCGATGTTCTCCAGCGGGTTCGCGTGGAGCAGCACGAGATCGGCGCGCTTGCCGGGCTCGATCGTGCCGAACGCGTCCTGCTTCGCAAAGTACTCGCCGACGTTCACCGTCCCGCTGCGCAGGATCTCGTACGGCGACATCCCGGCCTCGCGCATCCGGCCGAGCTCGCGCCAGAGCGAGAAGCCGGGCACGCTGAACTGCTGCGGCGCGTCGGTGCCCATCAGGATCTTCACGCCGCCTTCGTGCAGCGCGCGGAGGATGCGCTTGCGGTTCTCGATCGTGTTCTTCGCCGCTTCGCGCGGCGTCTGCGTGAGCCGCGCCTCGTACGCCTTCGACCACGCGTCGACCGCGCTCGATGAGACGTACATCAACTCGCGGTAGCCGCGCAGCGTCTCCAGCGGAATCGTTCCGAACAGCACTTCCCAGAGCGCCGAGGTCGGCACGATCCACACACCCGCCTCCTTCGACTTCTTCACCAGCGCGGCGAGCTTCTTCGGATCGACCGGACCCTTCGCGCCGTCCAGCGCCTCGACGTAGCCGTCGATGTGATCGAAGGTCTCCTGCCCCATCTCGATCGCGTGCCGCAGGCCGGCCGCCGCGGGAACGTGTCCGCCGAAACGCATCCCCACTTCACACGCGGTCTTCGCCATCGCGTCGTACTCCTCGAGCGTCAGACCGGGATGAACCTTCAGCAGGTCCCATCCATCCTTGTGCTGCGCGCGCACGCGCGCGATCGCTTCATCGGGCGAGTTGATCGTCTGATCGTTGAACGACGGACCGGCGAGATAGAGCGCCGGCGAAATGATCTCGCCGCGCTTCGCCTTCTCGCGGAGCTCGAGCTGGCCGGGATGGCCGAGCATCCCGCGCACGGTGGTGATGCCGGCGGCGGCGTAGAGGAAGAGCGTGTCCTCGATCACGCCGCCCTGCGCGTTCATCGGCGGAATGTGTCCGTGCATCTCGGCGAGCCCCGGTATGAGGAACTTGCCTGTGCCGTCGACGATGAGTGCGTTCGCCGGCGCGGCCGCATTCTTCGACACCGACACGATCACGCCGTCCTTCACGACGACGTTCTGCCTCGCAATCACCTTCGCCGACGTCATCGGAACGAGGTTGACGTTGCGGAAGACGATCGTCTGAGCGGACGCGGGCAGGACGAGGAGCAGAGACAGCAATGCGCGCATGCACGAAACTCTACGAGCCTCGCGCCCGAGCGCAAGCAACACTCTCGTTACGCCGTCGCCGCCGGCACCGTGAATCCGTGACGCATCGCGACGGCCACGATCTTCCCCATGTCCTCGCACGAGCCGCCGGTCTCGGCATCGAGCTCGCTGAAGAAATCGCTCGCGCCGGCCGGGCTGGTGATCACGACGAACTTCGCCGACTTCGACCTGATGCGGTACGCGTGCGTCGCGCCGGGAGGGATGTGGTAGAAGCTGCCCGGCTGCGCGGCGAGATGCGCGCCGTCCAGGTAGACATCCGCCTCTCCCTCGACGACGACATACGCCTCGGCCCACGGATGCGCGTGCGGCGGCGGCCCGCTTCCCTCCGGCCCCTCGACCTCGAAGATCTCGTACGCCCCTCCGGTCTCGGCACCGGTGGCGAGGACGCGTACGACGTCTCCGACGACGCGAAGACGCGTGCCGTCGGCGGGATTGGCGATGATCGAATGCATGCGGTGGTTTCTCCTTCGGGTCGGTCTACGGTTGGCGCGGGGGATCGGTCGTACAATGCGGCCAATCACGAGAGAGTTGCCCGGTTTCCCGGTTGCCCGGTTTCCCGGCGTTCGTCTGCCGGGCAACCGGGTGACCGGGTAACCGGGCGACCCGGAGGAACGATGAGCGCCATCGACGCACCGATCCCCGCGCCGGCACAAAACGACTTCATCGAGCTCGACGCCGACGTCTCCCACAGCCCGCTCTGGAACAAAGACCTCGCGCCGACGCCGCTCTCGCGGCGGACGTGGTCGACCTACAACATCGCCGCGCTCTGGATCGGCATGTCCGTCGTCATCACCACTTACACACTCGCCTCCGGTCTGATGACGCAGGGGATGACCTGGAAGCAGGCGCTGGCCACGATTCTTCTCGGCAACTCCATCGTCCTCATTCCGATGATCCTCAACGCGCACGCGGGCACGAAGTACGGCGTGTCGTTTCCCGTCCTCTGCCGCGCGAGCTTCGGCGTGAAGGGTGCGAACATCCCGGCGATGCTGCGCGCGATCGTCGCGTGCGGATGGTTCGGCATCCAGACGTGGATCGGCGGACTCGCGCTCGATGCGCTGATGACCGCCGCATGGCCGGCGTGGTCGCAGATCGGCGCAAGCAAGGCGATCGCGTTCCTCGCCTTCTGGCTGCTGCAGGTCGCGATCATCATCAAGGGCACGGAAGGCATCAAGGTCCTCGAGAGCTGGTCCGCCCCGCTGCTGCTCCTCGGCGGCGCGGCATTGTTGTGGTGGGCGATTCGCAACGGCGGCGGACTCGGACACGTTCTCGCTGAGTCCTCGCGCCTGCAGCAGGGAAAGGTTCCGTTCTGGACGCTCTTCCCCGCCGCGCTCACCGCGAACGTCGGCTACTGGGCCACGCTCTCGCTCAACATTCCCGACTTCACGCGCTACGCGAAGAGCCAGAAATCGCAGGCGATGGGACAGGCGTTCGGGCTGCCGACGACGATGACCGCCTTCGCGTTCATCGGCGTCGCGGTGACGAGCGCGACGATCGTCGTTTTCGGCAAGGCGGTCTGGGATCCGATCGAGCTCGTCACGCGCATCGGCAGCCCCGCGGTGATCATCTTCGGCGCGCTGGTCGTGCTCGCCGCGCAGGTCACGACGAACATGGCCGCGAATGTCGTCTCGCCCGCGAACGACTTCTCGAATCTGAATCCGCGGAAAATCTCGTACGTGGCGGGCGGATTGATCACGGCCGTCATCGGCATCGCCATGATGCCGTGGAAGCTCTACTCCGACGCCGCGGCGTACATCTTCACGTGGCTGATCGGATACTCGAGCCTCATGGGCGCGCTCGGCGGCATCCTGATCGCGGACTACTGGGTGATGCGCCGACAGAAGCTGAATCTGCGCGACCTCTTCGAGCTCGAGGGGGAGTACACGTACACGCGCGGCGTGAACTGGCGCGCCGTGGCCGCGCTCGTGCTCTCGATTCTCCCCGTCGTGCCGGGATTCATCCGCGCCGCGTTCACGCCGGGAGGACAGGTCGCGAATCCGGGGATTCTCGATACCCTCTACACGTACGCGTGGTTCGTGACGTTCACGCTGAGCTTCGTGCTGTATCTCGTGCTCGCGAAGAAGAAAACGTAGAGGCGGGCTTCAGCCCGCCTTCGCCCGGCTGAAGCCGGGCGCTACGTCTGGCATTGCCCAACGGTTTGGGCGCATAATCGCGCCTTCCCAACCAAGGAGGCTCGCATGCCAGATCTTTCTACAACCTTCACCGGACTTCGCTTCGACAACCCGTTTCTCCTCGCGTCGGCGCCTCCGACGGAGTCGGACTCGAACATCATGCGCGCCTTCGAAGCCGGCTGGGGCGGCATCGTCTGCAAGACCATCGGCATGCATCCGGTCGTGAACGTGAAGGGACCGAAGACGAAGTTTCTGCGCGCCGAGAACAACGGCACGCGCCTGTCGATGAACAAGCGTCCCGACACGACGCTCGTCGCGTCATGGAACTGGGAGTTGATCTCCGACAAGGCAATCGACTGGTGGCTGCCGCGCATCGAGAAGATCAAGAAGGCCTTTCCCGACAAGATCTACATCGCCTCGATCATGGCCGGCTCCGGCAGCGACAAGGAGCTCCACAACTGGCAATACCTCACGAAGGCCGTGCAGAATGCGGGCGCGGACGGGATCGAGTTGAACTTCTCCTGCCCGCACATGGACCGCATCGACATGGGCTCCAACGTCGGCAAGGACAAAGTGCTTTGCTCCGTCGTGACGATGGCCGTGAAGGAAGTGGCGAAGGTGCCGGTGTGGGTGAAGCTCACGCCCGCGACGTCGAACATTGCCGAGGAAGCCGAAGCGTCGTTCCGCGGCGGCGCGGATGCGGTCTCGTCGTCGAACACCTTCCCCTCGCTCCCGCTCATCGATCCAGAGACGCTCGAGTTCGAGATGAACGTCGAAGGCTTCGTCTCGTCCGGGGGACTCGGCGGACCGGCGATCATGCCCCTCTCGCTCGCGAAGATGTCGCAGATGACGAAGGCGTTCTCCGACAAGTCGTTCTCCGGCATCGGCGGCGTCTCCAGCTTCGATCACGCCCTCAGCTACTTCCTCCTCGGCTGCGGCACCGTGCAGGTCTGCACCGCCGCGATGCTCGACTCCGCGATCGGCCCGAACGTGATCAAGGCCCTCAACGCCGGCATGGCCGAGTTCCTGGAGAAGAATGCCCACCGCGGCTGGAACCGCCTCGACGACTTCCGCGGCCTCCGCCGCGACCGCATCGTCCCCCACTCGCAGATCAAGCGTCCGGATACGGCGGACTACCACGGAGGGTACGAGGTGGAGGGGTACGCGGTGCCGGCGGCCGTGTCATCGTGAGGCGCTGGCGGTACGGATGAAGGCAGAAGGCAAAAGGCAGAAGGCAGAAGGCAGAATTAAGAATTAAGAATTAAGAATTAAGAACGAGGAATGAAGAATCGGAAGCCGTGGCTCATGCATTTCTTCATTCTCAATTCTTCATTCTTAATTCTTAATTCTGCAGTTCTGCCTTCTGCCTTCTGCCTTCTGCCTTCTGCCTTCTGCCTTCTGCCTTCATACGCACACACGACATAGCGAGGTAACCCCCCCATGACCACCATCGACGCCTCCCCCCCTCTCACCGCCGAAGAAATCGTAGCGCTGACCAAGAAGCACACGATCTTCTCCTGGTCCGCGCAGGCCGCGCTCAATCCGATTCCCATGGTGCGCGGCGAGGGGATCTACTTCTGGGATGCCGACGGGAAGCGCTACGTCGACATGAACTCGCAGCTGATGTGCGTGAACATCGGGCACGGCGACAAGCGCGTCATCGAAGCGATCAAGCGGCAGGCCGACGAGCTGGTGTACGCGGGGCCGGGCATGGCCACGCCCGTGCGCGCGCGCTTCGGCAAGTTGCTTTCGCAGTTCACGCCGGGCGATCTCGATCACTTCTTCTTCACCCTCGGCGGCGCGGAAGCGAACGAGAACGCGATCCGCATCGCGCGCACGGTCACCGGACGCCAGAAGATCATGGCCCGCTATCGCTCCTACCACGGAGCGACGGCGGGCGGCATCACCTTGACCGGCGATCCGCGGCGCTGGGCGAACGAGCCCGGGATCCCCGGCGTCGTCCGCTTCTTCGATCCGTACAAGTACCGCAGCCATCTCTATCGCGAAGGCGACAGCGACGCGGAGTTCACGCAGCGCTGCCTCGAGGAAGTCGAAGAGATCATCGCGTACGAAGGTCCGCAGACCATCGCCGCGATGTTCATCGAGACCGTGACCGGCACGAACGGCCTGATCGTCCCGCCGGATGGCTATCTGCAGGGCCTCCGCGAGATCTGCAGCCGCCACGGAATCCTCCTCGTCTGCGATGAGGTGATGTGCGGTCTCGGCCGGACGGGCACATGGTTCGCCGCCGATCACTGGAACGTCATCCCCGACATCATCACGATGGCGAAGGGACTCACCTCCGCATACCTTCCCCTCGGCGCGGTCGCCGTCAGCGACAGCATCGCCGCGTACTACGACAACCGAGTCTTCTACGGCGGCCTGACCTACAACGCGCATCCGATGAGCCTCGCCGCGGCGGAAGCGTGCGTGCAGGTGATGATCGACGACGACACGATGGGACACACGCAGCGCATGGGCCGCGTCCTCGCCCGCCTGCATGCGGAGATGAAGGAAAAACACCCCTCGGTCGGCGACGTCCGCTCGATCGGACTCTTCGGCGTGCTCGAGCTCGTGCGCAATCGCCGCACGAAGGAGCCGATGGCGCCGTTCAACGGAACGAGTCCGGAGATGCAGAAGCTCGGCGCGTATCTGCGCGAGAACGGGATCTACGCGTTCGTGAACTGGAACAATCTCTTCACGAATCCGCCGCTGTGCATCACCGAGGAGCAGCTGGTGGAGGCGTTCGCGATCATCGATCGCGCGCTCGAGATCACCGACGCCGCGGTCACCGCGTAGCGCGCGCGATCACCTCGATCTCGATCAGCAGATCCGCGCGGCAGATGTCCGCCTCGAGATAAACGCCGAACGGCAAGAGCGCGTCGAGCCGCGGCGCGACGAGATCGATGTCATCCGCGCGCCGCAGATACGTTCGCGCGCCGATTACCTCAGGCATCGCGCTGCCCGCATGCACGAGCACCGCATCGAGATTGCGCAGCGTCTCCTCGATCTGCGCGACGACGTCGCCGCGGTGCATCGTGTCGTGTCCGACGATGCTCGCCGTGCCGGAGACGAACACGAGGTCCCGCCAGCGCGTCGCGCGCGAGAAGGACGGACTCTTCGCGCCGTACTGCGACGGATAGCGGTACGCGCTCACCTGCCGCGGATTCTCGATCTGCACGCCCGGCTCGCGCGAAGCGAGAAAGTACGTGACCAGCCCGCTTCCCTGCATCCCGACCGCGCTCGCCGCGGGAAAGCAGGGATAGCCGCGCTCGACGAACGCGTCGTGACGTCCGGCGCAGAAACGTTGATACCGCTCGACGCCGTCTTCGACCTCGTTGATGCCGCCGACATGGTTCCAGATGCGCAGAAAGTGCGGATGCCCCGACGCGCGCGCGTCGTCGATCATTCGGATGTACGCCTCGCGCGTCAGCTCCTCGAGAGGCTTCGACTCGTCTGGAGGGCGGACGTCTCGTCCGCCAATCAACGGCGGACGGGACGTCCGCCCTCCATCGACGGAGATCGACCCGAAGAGCGTGCCCTCGAGCGCAACCGCGTAATGCGGCGCGAGCTCAGCGTCGAAAACCGGCCGTGATGGGGAACTGGACACTGCCGTCATTGAACCACGCCGCCCTTTCAGCGGCACGCTACAATCGGCTCCTTCGCCATGACTCTCTCCCCCGGAACGCGCATCCGCCGCTACGAGGTCCGCGCCGTCCTCGGTGTCGGAGGCATGGGAGAGGTGTACCTCGCCCACGATGTCGAGCTCGATCGCCCGGTCGCGTTGAAGATTCTCCCGCGCAGCGGCGACGCGCACGACGAGGAGCGCATTCACCGCTTCCTGCAGGAGGCGAAGGCGGCGATTGCCCTCAGCCATCCCAACGTCGCGCACATCTACGACGCCGGCGACGAAAACGGCGTCCGTTTCATGGCCATGGAGTACGTGCAGGGCGAGACGCTGCGCGCGCGGATCGCCCGCGGGAGCCTTTCGCTCGAGGAAGCGATCGACATCACTCTGCAGGTCGCATCGGCGCTGGCGACCGCACACGCCGCCGGCATCGTGCATCGCGACATCAAGCCCGAGAACGTGATGCTCCGCCCGGACGGCTACGTGAAGGTGCTCGATTTCGGTCTCGCGAAGCTGACCGTGCGCGACCGCACACCGGATGCAACCGAAGTCGTGCACACCGCACCGGGCGTGGTGATGGGCACGATGCACTACATGTCGCCCGAACAGCTTCGCGGCGATCACGTCGACGCGCGCACCGACGTCTTCTCCCTCGGCGTGATGCTCTGTGAGCTCGCCGGCGGCCATCGCCCGTTCCATGCGTCCACCGCGAGCGGTGTGATCGCCGCGATTCTGACCGAGGAGCCGCGGCTCGAGGACGTGCCGCCGGAGTTGCGCGACGTGCTCGCGAAGGCGCTCGCGAAAGATCCGGACGCGCGGTACGCCACGGCGCGCGAGCTCGCGAGCGCGCTGAAGAAAGCGCGCGGCGACTCGCACTCGATTCGCTCCGGCGACATCCCGACGCAGGTCATCACGCATCCCATCGCGATCGCGAGACCGCGCCGCTGGCAGATCGCGGCGATCGCGTTGTTGCTCGTCGCGATTGCCGGCGGCGCCTGGCTCTTCCTGCGGCAGAAGAAAATCGCTGCCGCGCGCGCGACGCTGCCGCGGATCGAGCAGCTCGCGGAGAAGGCTCGGTACTTCGAAGCGTGGGATCTTGCGAAATCCGCGCACGCGGTTCTCGGCAGCGACGAGCGCCTCAGGAAGGTGATGCAGAGCATCTCCAGCGATCTCAGCGTCGCGACCGATCCTGCGGGCGCGCAGATCATCCTCCAACGCATCCTCGCCGACGGCACAGCCGCACCGCGGGAGCTCGCGGGCACGTCGCCGCTGTCGAAGTACGCGATCGCGAACGGCGAGTACATCCTCCGCATCGAGAAAGCCGGGTACGCACCGGTCGAGAGGCCGATGAACACGATGCCGCTCCGCGTCTCGCCCCTGGTCGTCATGCAGCAGCCCGCTCCGGAAATCCAGCAGAAGCTGAAGAAAAAGAGCGACGTACCCGAAGGAATGTCGTTCATCGACGGCGGCAGCTACGAGCTCGGCGGATGGGACGTCGCCAGCACGGCGACCGTCGATCTCGATCCGTTCCTGATGGACAAATACGAAGTCAGCAACCGCGACTTCGCGGGCTTCATCCGCGCCGGCGGCTATCGCCGCCGCGAGCTGTGGAAGCATCCCTTCGAGCGCGACGGAAAGACGCTGACGCTCGAGGAAGCGACGGCGCTCTTCCGCGACACCACCGGCCTCGCCGGACCGCGCAATTGGGCGCAGGGAAAGTATCCGCAGGGCCTCGAGAATCATCCGGTCACATCGATCACGTGGTACGAGGCCGCCGCGTACGCGGAGCACGCGGGAAAGAAACTGCCGACGATCTACCAGTGGGACAAAGCCGCGCGAAACGGCGCGCGCGCTCTCGGCTGGGGGAGTGTCTTCCCGTGGGGAATCGCGGTGGCCACGGAGGTGACGCGCCGAGCGAATTTCCGCGAGGCGGGGCCGATGCCCGTCGATAGTCTCCCGAGCGGCATGAGCGCGTGGGGCGTGTATCACCTCGCGGGCAATGTCACCGAGTGGCTGCGCAATTCGAAAGACAACGGCTACGCGACGGCAGGCGGCTCGTTCGACGATCCGGTTTACCAGTTCGGCAACATCGGCGCGTATCCAGCGTGGTATCAGAGTCCCGCAGTCGGATTCCGCTGCGTGCGCGAGCTCGGTGGCAGCGGACGCGATCAGGGTGCGTTCGCGCTCGACACGCGCACGACGGAGAGGATCTTCCATCCGGCCGGCGACGCGGAGTTTGCACGGCTGCGGCGCGTGTACGAATACCCGCGCACGCCGCTCCACGCGAAAGTGATCGCGCGCGAAGACACGAGCGACTGGGTGCGCGAGAAGATCACCTTCACCGGCGGTGCCGGAAGAACCGCGATCGCGTATCTCTATCTCCCGAAAGGCAGCAAGCCTCCCTATCAGGTCGTTCACTTCGTCCCGCCCGGAGATATCTGGCGCGGACAGCGGCCGCTGCCCCAGGTCGTCGAGCGCGCCGCGGCCGGGATCGTCCGTGAAGGACGCGCGATCCTTTCCGTCGTGCACGAAGGATTTGTCGAGCGCGAGCGTCCGGGCGGGAGAGGCGCGATCGAGTCGATGCAGGATTACATCAACTGCGCCGTCGATCTCCGGCGCAGCCTCGATTATCTCGCCTCACGCTCCGACATCGATCTGGCGAAGATCGGCTTCTTCGGGCCGAGTGCAGGCACCGTCGTCGGCGTGCTCGTCACCGCGGTCGATCCACGCTACCGCGCAGTGATCTTTCAGGGTTTTGGTTTCGAGACGGGCACGGGCATTCCGCCCGAGATCGACCTCGTCAACTTCCTCCCGCGCATCGCCGCGCCGAAGTACATGATCCACGGCCGCTACGACGAGGCGAATCCGGTGAAGTCCAACGCCGAACCGGCATTCGCCCTCATGCGCGGCGAGAAGCGTCTCGAGCTGTTCGAAGGCGGACACGTTCCGCAGCCCGAGTGGTCTCTGCCGCGGATCATCGCTTTCTTCGACAAAGTATTCGGCCCGGTCAGCGCCTCCGGAAGCTCACCGTGATGTTGAAGACGACACCGACCGGCACTCCGGAGCTGATCGAATGCCGCACGCGAGTAACGCGGATCGACGCGCGACGCGCGAACGGCGACTCGGCGTAGAGGCTCGCGTCGATCTGCTCCGGCGTGACGACGCCGTTCTGCCAGCGGATGTACTCGCGATAGCCCGCTCGCGGCTCGGGAAACACCTCCACCTGCGTCGCGACGAGATCGAAGCTGCGCTCGATCAGATCGATCTGCGCCTCGAGCCGCTCGGGATGCATCACGTCGTCCGCGTCCATGCGCGCGATGAGCGGCGCGCGCGCCGCCGCGAGTCCGAGGTTCAGCGCGGAAACGAGGCCGGACGTAGCGCCCGGCTTCAGCCGGGCGTCCCCGGCGGGCTGAAGCCCGCCGCTACGTTGCAGCACCCGGAACCCCATTCCGGCAGCGTCGCCGCTGCATTGCGGAACGGCATCACGATCGAAATAGAATGTCCGCTCATATGAAGACTGTCATTCGCAACGGCCGCATTGTCACCGCGGTGGACGACTACAACGCCGACATCCTGATCGAGGACGGCCGGATCGCGATGATCGCGAAGTCGATCGACGTCGAGGCGGATAAGGTCATCGACGCGAAAGACCGGCTGGTCATCCCCGGCGGCATCGATCCGCACACGCACATGGATCTGCCGTTCGGCGGCACGTCGTCGTCCGACAACTTCGAGACCGGCACGATCGCCGCGGCCCACGGCGGCACGACGACGATCATCGACTTCGCCGTCCAGTACAAGGGGCAGGCACTGAACGAAGCGCTCGACGTCTGGTTTGCGAAGGCCGAGGGGCGGACGTCGATCGACTACGGCTTTCACCTCATCTGCACCGATCTCCCCGACGAGCGGCTGCCGGAGATGAAGTCGTTGATCGACCAGGGCGTGTCGAGCTTCAAGCTCTTCATGGCCTATCCCGGCGTCTTCCTCGTCGACGACGCGACGATCTACAAGGCCATGCAGATGGCCGGCGCGAACGGCGGGTTGATCTGCATGCACGCGGAGAACGGCGTAGTCATCGACGCGATCGTGAAGCAGGCGCTCGCGGCGGGGAAGACGGCGCCGAAGTATCACGCGCTCACGCGGCCGGCGAAGGCCGAGGCCGAGGGAGTGCATCGCGCGATCGCGCTCGCGGAGATCGCGGAGACTTCCGTGTACATCGTCCACCTGAGTTGCAGCGACTCGCTGGACGAGATCACGCGCGCGCGCGACAACGGCACGCCCGCTTACGCGGAAACGTGTCCGCAGTATCTCTTCCTCGACTACAGCGTGTACGAGCAGCCGGGATTCGAGGGCGCGAAGTGGGTGATGACGCCGCCCATTCGCGAGAAGTGGAATCAGGAGAAGCTCTGGCGCGGACTGCAGTTCAACGATCTGCAGGTCGTCTCCACCGATCACTGCCCGTTCTGTTTCAAGGAGCAGAAAGAGCTCGGCCGCGACGACTTCTCGAAGATCCCGAACGGCGGCCCGGGCGTCGAGCATCGCATGAGCCTCGTCTACAACGGCGGCGTCGCGGGCGGACGGATCTCGCTTAACCGCTTCGTCGAGATCACATCGACCGCGGCCGCGAAGATCTTCGGCCTCTTCCCGCGGAAGGGCACGATCGCCGTCGGCTCGGACGCGGACATCGTGATCTTCGATCCGAACGAGGAGATGACCATCAGCGCGAAGACCCACCACATGAACGTCGACTACTCGTGTTACGAGGGCATGAAAGTGCGCGGCGTGACGAAGACGGTGCTCTCGCGCGGCGACGTGGTGATCGAGGAAGGGTCGTATGTTGGTCGCGCTGGACGCGGGCAGTTTTTGAAGCGCGGAGCGGCGTTCTCGCCGAGGTAGAACCGGGGCGGTTGCCCGGTTGCCCGGTTTCCCGGCGCGGCTCGGTGGTCCGAGCCGCAACGCGTTGGCGCCGGGCCCCGCGCGGCGCCGCCGGGCAACCGGGAAGCCGGGCAACCCCGAACTGCGGTAAGCTCCCGCGCACACCAAACACGCCCAATAAACAGGAGATCCCCGCCATGTCCCGAATCGTCAAAGCCGGTTTGATTCAGACCGCTCTCGCGTGCGACACGAGCGAGTCGCTCGAGACCATCCGCAACGCGCAGATCGAGCGCACGCTGAAGCTCATCGACCAGGCAGGCCAGGAAGGCGTCCAGCTGATCTGCATGCAGGAAATCTTCACCGGTCCGTACTTCTGCGCGGAGCAGAACACGCGCTGGTACGACTCGGTCGAGAAGATCCCCGAGGGACCGACCACGCGGCTCATGCAGGAGTACGCGAAGAAGTACAGCATGGTCATCGTCGTGCCGATCTACGAGGAAGAAGACGCCGGCGTGTACTACAACACGGCCGCCGTGATCGACGCCGACGGCACGTACCTCGGCAAGTACCGCAAGAACCACATCCCGCACGTCGCACCCGGTTTCTGGGAGAAGTTCTACTTCCGTCCCGGCAACCTCGGCTATCCGGTGTTCGAGACGAAGTACGCGAAGGTCGGCGTCTACATCTGCTACGACCGCCACTTCCCCGAGGGCGCGCGCGAGCTGGGCCTCGCCGGCGCGGAGATCGTCTTCAATCCGTCTGCGACCGTCGCCGGATTGTCGGAGTATCTCTGGAAGCTCGAGCAGCCCGCGCACGCCGTCGCAAACGGCTACTTCGTCGGCGCGATCAACCGCGTCGGCTACGAAGGTCCCTGGAACATCGGCGAGTTCTACGGCCAGAGCTATTTCTGCGATCCGCGCGGCCAGATCGTCAACATCGCCCCGCGCGACCAGGACGCCCTCGTCACCGCCGAGCTCGATCTCGACAAGATCCGCGAAGTGCGCAACACGTGGCAGTTTTACAGGGATCGCAGGCCGGAGACGTACAGCGGGTTGGTGCGGCTGTAGCGCACTCCACGGCGTGTGGAGTGCACAGGTTCTTGTACACTCCATCCAGCCGTATGGCTGGCAAGAAGAAGGCGAGCGGCGTCGGCGAGACCACGCACGACGAGATCGGATTCTGGTCCGAGATCAAACTCGACATCCTCCGAAAGTACTGGCCTGCCTACACACGAATCGTCAAAAAGCAATCATGGCGCTTTCATGCCGTGTACGCAGACGCGTTCGCGGGTAGCGGGAAGCACATCTCGCGAACAAGCGGCGAGTTCGTGATGGGAAGCCCCGCACGAGCTCTCGAAGTGCGGCCTCCGTTCGACGAATATCACTTCATCGATCTCGATGCGGCGAAAGTGAAGTCGCTGACCGAGCTCGCCGCAGAACGTCCAAACGTCCACGTTCACGAAGGCGACTGCAACACGATCCTCATGCGTGATGTCTTCCCGCGCGCGCAATGGAAAGACTTCAAGCGTGCCATCTGCCTTCTCGATCCGTACAGCCTGCAGCTCGACTGGCGTGTGATCGCTGAGGCTGGCCGTTCTTCGCCGGCAACAACGAAACGGGCGGCAACATCGTGAAATCGATCTTCAACGACTACCGTGACAAGGGCTACGGCTGATGAGCGACGCATCAAGGATCGAATGGACCGACGCGACCTGGAACCCCGTCCGCGGATGCACGAAGGTCAGTCCAGGATGCAAACACTGCTACGCCGAGCGCTTTGCCGAGCGGTTTCGCGGCGTGTCAGGACATCCGTTCGAGCAGGGCTTCGATTTGCGGCTCGTTCCTGAAAAGATCGATCAGCCTTTGAGTTGGAGGCGGCCGCGAAAGATCTTCGTCAACTCGATGAGCGATCTCTTCCATGACGACGTGCCGGCAGACTTCATCAGTCGCGTCGCACGGACGATGCTCCGGGCAGACTGGCACGTTTTTCAAGTCCTGACCAAGCGTTCGATGCGGATGCGGGATCTCCTTTCGACGTCATTGAGCGACGTTGCGATGATGTCGCACATCTGGTGGGGGACCAGCGTCGAAGATCGCAAACACGGCATTCCGAGAATCGGGCACCTGCAGGACTCCCCTGCGCGCGTCCGCTTTCTTTCCGTCGAGCCGTTGCTCGAAGATCTCGGCACGATCGACCTGCGTGGTATCTCGTGGGTCATCGTGGGAGGCGAGTCCGGACCTCGCGCACGACCGATGAAACGCGAATGGGTATTACGGCTGCTCGATCAATGCGAGAGCGCTGGTGTGCCCTTCTTCTTCAAGCAATGGGGTGGAGTGCGAAAGCATGCAACCGGCCGCGAGCTGAACGGCACGACTTACGACGCCATGCCCGCGACAATCAACGTGTAGCCGCACGGCACATCACTTGTGACCTCCTCCCCGCAGCCGTGAAGCGGGACGGGACTGGGATGGGCAGAAAAAGTAACGAAGGAAGAACGCGCCGGCCGGGCTGCGCTGGAGGCCGCTTCGTAAGTACACTTCGCGGATCATGAGCGATCCGCGCTATCCGATCGGCCCCCACCAGCGACGCAACGAGCTCTCTCCCGACGAGCGGCGCGCGATGATCGAAGTCATCGCCACCGCTCCCGCACGCATGCGCGAGGCCGTCGACGGCCTCGGTGAAGCGCAGCTCGACACGCCCTATCGCGACGGCGGATGGAGCGTGCGCCAGGTCGTGCATCACGTTCCTGACAGCCATCTCAATGCGTACATCCGCCTGAAGCTCGCTCTCACGGAAGAACAGCCGACGATCAAGCCGTATGACGAGTCGGCGTGGGCACAGCTCGCGGACTCGCGCATCACGCCGGTCGAGGTCTCGCTGACGATGCTCGAGATGCTGCACGACCGATGGATCCGGCTCCTCGACACGCTGCAGCCCGGCGACTTCGCGCGCACGTTCCGCCATCCCGAGCACGAAGGGCTCTTCTCGCTCGACGGCATGATCGCGATGTACGAATGGCACAGCCGCCACCACGTCGCGCACATCACGTCGCTGCGAGAGCGGATGGGATGGTGATCCGTCCGCTGGCGGCGCGTGACTTCGACGCCGTCCACGCCGCGTTCCTCGAAGCGTTCAGCGACTACGTCGTCCCCTTCGCGCTCACGCGAGAACAGCTGGAGGAGATGCTGGCGCGCCGCGGCTGGGTGCCGGAAGCGTCGGCCGGCGTCTTCGACGACGCGCGCCTCGTCGCGTTCACGCTGAACGGAATCGACGCCGCGCGCGCGTACGACACCGGCACCGGCGTCGTTCCGACGCACCGCCGCCGCGGCCTCGGCCGCGCGATGCTCGCCGAGACGTATCCGCTGCTGCGCGAGCGCGGCTGCACCGAGTACGTGCTCGAAGTGCTCGAGCAGAACGAGCCCGCGGGGGCGCTGTATCGCAACGCGGGTTTCGTGGAGACGCGGAGGTTTCAATGCTGGCGCCTGGAGGGCGGACGTCCCGTCCGCCTCCCGGGGGCGGACGAGACGTCCGCCCTCCACGAAGAGTGGTGGGACATCCAACCCTCGTGGCAAAACTCCACGCGCTCCATCGAACGTGCGCGCCTCGCGACGCACCGCGAGCTGCGGAACGTCGCCGGTGGCGGGGAACACGATCGCGTAGCCGTCGTCATTGCCGAGGATCTCGTGATGATCGCAACATCGACGACCGCGACGCAGGCATCGCCGCATTCCTCGAACACTGTGGCGCCGTACGGTTCGTCCGGCAGATCCGAGATGGTGTACGCGCTGTGATCGAGATCAAGATCTGCTGCATCAGCAGCCACGACGAGGCACGCCTCGCGCTCGACGCCGGCGCGAACGTCCTCGGACTCGTCTCCGCGATGCCGAGCGGCCCGGGCGTGATCGACGAGTCGCTCATCGCCTCGATCGCCTCCACCGTCGCGCCCGCGCAAACGTTTCTACTCACCTCGCTCTGCGAAGTCGATGCGATCATCGTCCAGCACCAGCGCTGCCGCACCACCGGCATCCAACTCTGCGACGCCCTTCCTGCCGGCAGCCTGCCGCATCTTCGCGACGCGCTTCCCGCCGTGCGGCTCGTGCAGGTCATCCACGTCGTCGGCGAAGCGTCGTACGACGAAGCGATGCTCGCGGCGGCGGACGCCGATGCGCTTCTGCTCGACTCCGGCAATCCCTCGCTCCGCACGAAAGAGCTCGGCGGCACGGGCCGCGTGCACGACTGGTCGATCAGCCGCCGCATCTGCGCCGATGCCGGCGTGCCGGTGTTTCTCGCCGGAGGATTGCGTCCCGACAACGTCGCGGACGCGCTCGAGCAGGTCGGCGCGAGCGGCGTCGACATCTGCAGCGGAGTCCGCACGGACGGCCGCCTCGATCGAGACAAGCTCACGCGCTTCATCGCCGCCGCGCGAAAGACGTAGCGACCGCGCGAAAGACGTAGCGACCGGCTTTAGCCGGTCGACGCCCGGCTGAAGCCGGGCGCTACGTTCGTCCATTCACCGCACTTGCATCGCTCATCGTTCAACGCTCATCGTTCATCGTTCATCGTTCATCGTTCATCGCTTATCGCTCGTCCCTCATCGCCCGCTGCCCCTCATCGCGAATCACGAAACGTAGGGGCGGGCTTCAGCCCGCCCTCCCCCGGCTTCAGCTGGGCGCTACGTGCCGAAAGGCTGGCCGGATTCGTGCTACCTCCAGGTCGGAAACGCCGGCATGACCCATCGAAAACTGCTCGTGGTTGAGGACGACGACAAAGTCCGAGGCCTGCTGGTCGAGTACTTCACGCAACATGCGATCGATGTCGACGGCGCGCGCGACGGTGCCGAGGCGTTGCATCAGCTGTCGGGGAAAGCCTATGCGGTCATCGTCCTCGATCTGATCATGCCGCACATGAGCGGCATCGACTTCCTCCGCTCGCTCGAGGCCCTCAGCTCCGACCCCTCGGTGAAACAGCTCGAGCACACGCCCGCCGTCCTCGTGATCACCAGCGCGCCGCAGGACGACGTCCCCAGCCGCGACATCGAGAATCGCTTCCCCTCCATCGTCCGCGGCGTCCTCCGCAAACCGCTCGACATCCCGGTGCTCGCGGGGCGCGTGGAAGCGCTGCTCTGAGATACGATCGTGCGGTGACCGCTGCCCGCTTCGTCACCATCCACGGTCATTTCTACCAGCCGCCGCGCGAGAACCCCTGGCTCGAGGCGGTGGAGACGCAGGACTCCGCGTACCCGTACCACGACTGGAACGAGCGCATCACGACGGAGTGCTACGAGCCGAACGCATCCGCGCGCATCCTCGACAAAGAGGACCGCATCAAGCGGATCTACAACAACTACGCGTCGATAAGCTTCAACTTCGGACCGACGCTGCTGAGCTGGATCGAGACCGCGGAGCCCGAGACCTACGCCGCGATTCTCGAAGCCGACCGCGCGTCGCGGCAACGCTTCTCCGGCCACGGCAACGCGATCGCGCAGGCCTACAACCACATGATCCTTCCGCTCGCGAACGAGCGCGACAAGCGGACCCAGGTGCGCTGGGGCATCCGCGACTTCGAGCATCGCTTCGGGCGCAAGCCGGAAGCGATGTGGCTTCCCGAGACGGCGGCCGACGTCGCCTCGCTCGAGGCGATGGCGGCGGAAGGAATCGCCTTCACGATTCTCGAGCCGCATCAGGCGGCGCGCTGGCGGCCGCTCGGATCGACGGAGTGGTACAGCGGCCATCTCGATCCGACCGTTCCGTACCTTTGCAATCTCCCTTCGGGCGCGCGCATCGCGATCTTCTTCTACGACGGGCCGATCTCGCGCGCCGTCGCGTTCGAGCACCTTCTCGCGCGCGGCGAGAACTTCGCGCACCGCCTCGCGGGCGCGTTCAGCGGCGCGCGCACGCAGCTCGTCAACATCGCCACCGACGGCGAGACCTACGGCCACCATCACCGCTTCGGCGAGATGGCCCTCGCCTACGCGCTGCATCTGATCGAGACGCAGCGGCTCGCGAAGATCACGAACTACGGCGAGCATCTCGAGCATCACCCGCCGCAGCATGAAGTGGAGATCCTCGAGAACACTTCGTGGAGCTGCGTGCACGGCGTCGAGCGCTGGCGCAGCGACTGCGGCTGCAACACCGGCGGCGTCGCGGGATGGAATCAGCAGTGGCGGACGCCGCTGCGCGCCGCGCTCGACTGGCTGCGCAACGAGGCCGCGGCAATCTTCGAGCATCACGGCTCCCGTGTGCTGCGCGATCCGTGGGCCGCGCGCGACGCGTACATCGACGTGATCCTCGACCGCACCGAGGCGAACGTCGAGCGCTTCGTGTCCGACCATCGTACGGAGCACGCGGCACTCAGCACGCAGCACATCCTCGAGCTGCTCGAGATGCAGCGCAACGCGATGCTGATGTACACGAGCTGCGGCTGGTTCTTCAGCGACATCTCCGGCATCGAGACCGTGCAGGTGCTGCATTACGCCGGCCGCGTGATCCAGCTCGCGGAGAAAATCTCCGGCGCGGAGCTGGAGCGGCAGTTCATGGACCGCCTCGCCCCCGCGCAAAGCAACGTGCCCGACCGCGGCACTGCGCGCGACATCTACGAGCGCGACGCGATCGGCGCGCGCCTCGATCTCTCGCGCGTGGCCGCACACTACGCGGTGCTCTCGCTCTTCGATCACTTCGACGACAGCGCGCGCGTCTATTGCTACGACGTTCTCCGCAGCGACTTCGAGATCCACAAGGCCGGCCGCGCGCGTCTCGCCATCGGCGCGATCGAGGTGCGCTCCGCGATCACACGCGAGTCCGCGCGATTCGAGCTCGCCGTCCTGCACCTCGGCGAGACCGAGCTCACCGGCGGCGTCCGCTACGTGCGCGAGGGCTTCGACTACGACGCGATTCGCCGCGAGCTCGCCGATACGATGGAGCCCGGCGGCATCCCGACGCTGATCCGCCTCCTCGATCAGCACTTCGGCCGCATCCCGATCTCGATCCGCTCGCTGTTCCGCGACGAGCAGCGCCGCATCCTCCACGAGCTGCTCAACGCGACGCTCGAAGAGGCCGAGTCGACGTTCCGCCAATTGCACGAGCGCTACGATCCGCTCATGCGCTATCACGCGCGCCTCGGCATCCCCGTGCCAAAGGTTCTGCAGACCGCGGCGGAGTTCGATCTCAATCTGCAGATCCGGCGGATGCTCGAGAGCGAGTTCCCGCCGCTGCCGGAAATCGAGGCGCGGCTGCGCGAGGCCGTCGACGAGGCCGTGACGCTCGATGAGACGACGCTGCTCGCGTTCAAGCAGGCCACCGAGCGCGAGGCGGAGCGCTTTCACGAGCATGCCGAAGACCTCGACCGGCTGGAGGCGCTGGAGACGCTCGTGTCGATCGTGCGCGAGGCCGATCTCAACGTCGATCTACGCCGCGTGCAGAATCGCTACTACCGAATGCGCAACGCGGTGCGGCCGGCGATCGAAGCGGCCGGCAACGGACACGCATCGCGCCGATGGCTCGATCTCTTCGACGCCCTCGGCACGAAGCTGTCGATCACCGGAGAGATGGTTCCTCACGGATGACCCACACGTCGACCCACGCTCCGAGCGAGCGTCGCGCCGCCGGGATCCTGCTGCATCCGACTTCTCTTCCCGGCCGCTACGGCATCGGCGACCTCGGCGATGAGCTGATCGTGTTCCTCGACTGGGTCGCGAGCGCCGGCATGCGCGTGTGGCAGGTGCTGCCTCTGAATCCGCCCGGCTACGGGCACTCGCCGTACGGCTGCCTCTCGGCGTTCGCCGGGAATCCGCTGCTGATCTCGCCGCAGCGATTGCTGCACGAGAACCTGCTCGAGCCGGAGGACGTCGCCGGCTTTCCGCGATTCTCCGCCGAGCACGTCGAGTTCGAGCGCGTGTCGCAGCAGAAGTTCGCGCTCCTGCGCACCGCGTGGCGCCGTTTCGAGACGCGCGAGGAGCTGCACGACGCGTTCGATGCCTTCGCCGCCGCGCCGGAGCAGAAGGAGTGGCTCGACGACTACGCGCTCTACATGACGCTGAAGGAGCGCGCGCGCGGAGCGGCATGGTGGACGTGGAGTCGCGGGCTCGCGCGCCGCGAGGCCGCGGCGCTGACGCGCGCACGCAACGCACACGCGGACGACATCGACTTCTGGCGCTTCGTGCAGTTTCTCTTCTTCCGCCAGTGGGCCGCGGTGCGCGAAGAGGCACACTCGCGCGGCATCCGCATCCTCGGCGACGTGCCGATCTACGTCGCGTGCGACAGCGCCGACGTGTGGGCGCATCGCGAGTTGTTCGAGCTCGATGAAAACGGACAGCCGACGGTCGTCGCCGGCGTGCCTCCCGATTACTTCAGCGCGACCGGACAGCGCTGGGGCAATCCGTTGTATCGATGGGATCGCATGGAAGCGACGAAGTACCGCTGGTGGATCGCGCGCGTGCGCACGAACCTCCGCTTCGCCGATGTGCTGCGCCTCGATCACTTCCGCGGCTTCGCCGCGTACTGGGAGATTCCGGCCGGCGAGCCGACCGCGGTGCATGGGCGATGGATGCCCGGCCCCGGCCTCGCGCTCTTCGACGCGATGCGCGAGGCGCTCGGAGAGCTGCCGCTCGTCGCCGAGGATCTGGGATTCATCACCCAGGACGTGCATGAGTTGCGCAACGCGATCGGAGTACCGGGGATGCGCATCCTGCAATTCGGATTCGCGCAGAACGACAGCGTGCATCTTCCGCATCGCTACGAGCCGCACACGGTCGTGTACAGCGGCACGCACGACAACGACACCGCGCGCGGCTGGTTCGCGACGTCCTCCGAAGAGGAGCGCCAGACGGCCGCGGCGTATCTCGGATGCAACGAGGACAGTGTCGCCTGGTGCCTGATCCGCGCCGCCTACACCTCGGTCGCCGAAATGGCGATCGTCCCCGCCCAGGACATACTCGACCTCGGCAGTGAAGCGCGCATGAATCGTCCCGGCGACGGCAAAGACAACTGGACCTGGCGTCTCCTCCCCGGCGCGCTCACGCACGAGCAGGCGGCGAGACTGCGTCGGCTGGCGGAGATTACGGGGAGGGTGTAATGGCGTGCGGTGTTGCCAGCATTGTCATCCCGAGAGTGAGCGAGGGACCCGGGGGGCGGGTGGCGCGTAACTTGTGCCGCCCACACACCCGGGTCCCTCGCTCACGCTCGGGATGACAAACCAAATCACGGCCCCGGCGTGACCTCCAGGCCTGCGTCTTCCAGCTCGGTCGGTTCTTCGGCCTCGGTCTCGGCTGACCTGGTCTTGCGCTCCAGGCGTTTTTCCGCTTTTCGGGCCTTGCGATCTCTCTTGGCCTGCTCTCTCTGGCGTTTCGTTACTGATGGTCTGGTCGTGCTCAAGTTGTCTCCTGTCGCAGAGGCACGTTAGGTCATGCGGCGCGACGCAGTTGGATTTCAGCCTGCCATTGCAGTGGTGAAATGATCTCGCGCGGTGCGAGCTCGAGGTGCAGGACGCGCCGATGCTGCGGGACTCGCGCCTGCGTCGATGCATGCACGAGCAACGGTCGCATCAGCAGCAGCGCGCCTTTCGCGAGAACCAGATCGGTTGCATCTCCCGTCGTTACGCAATCACGGAGTTGTTGGTCGGACAGAGTTCCCAGTTCATGACTGCCGGGGATCACGCGCAAAGGTCCGTTGTCCGGCCCGCAGTCATCGAGGTGAAGGCGGACGGCGAGCATCTGCGCGAGGACCGAGGCCGGCGGCTCGACATGCAGCACGCCGGCTTTCGTGGACCACGCGCGATATCCGGCCACGTTCATTCGCTCGCGGATGGCCACGACGCGATCCTGATGCCACTGCATGCGCCAATTGCTCTCGCCCGTCTTGTCGAAGAGCGTCGCTTTGACGGCGACGAGATCGCGGCCGGTCACCGACCACAGGTAGTTCCCGAGGCCGTTGTGCCGCAGGAAACGGAGGACGCTGGGATGGAACAGAAGGCTCCGGACACCCCCGTGGCCGCGCCCGACCATCGGGAGCGACGCCGCGAGGTGATCGCACTGCTCGTGCGAAAGCGCGACATCCGCTACGCCGTAGCCAAGGGTATCCAGATCGTCCACCCGTCCATCGTATCCCGAATACGCGGAAGCGAGTCGATCGCATCGCGAACCGTGATGAAGCCGGCCGCATCCTGTCGGCGGGTACGCCGACATCCTGTCGGCCGGTACGCCGGCTTCCAGTCGGCGGGGGTATTGACGCCGATCGGAGATCGGCGGACCGGACGACTGAAAGTCGGCGTTCCGTTTTTTGTAGCGCGGCCTTCCAGGCCGCCGTGTCGCTGGCTTCCAGCCAGCGATGTCGCCGGCAGGATGCCGGCGTTACGGCGGGCAGGATGCCCGCGCTACATCGGTGTCGATGATCCAGATGACGGGATTAGTCCGCAAAGATTTCGTGGACGGCGAGCGTGAAGCCGGGCAGGAGCGGGGTGGTGATCGTGGCGACGGCGTCGACGAGCTCGAACCGTGTTCCTACCCGTCGATGAACTCTCACCGAGTCGTCATCGATGTCTACGATCCAGTATTCGCTGACGGCGAAGCGCTCGTACCGCTTCTTCTTGATCGTTTCGTCGTAGTTCCGCGTGCCCTCAGAGAGAACTTCGATCACCAGATCGGGAGCTCCCTTCACATTCGCTCGCGTGATGATCTCCATGCGTGCGGCGCTGACGAACAGAATATCCGGCTGCAGCGTGTCAATCTCTGACAAGACGACATCGCACGGCGCAAAGAAAACTTCGCCGAGCTTACGCGGTTTCACGAACGAGTAAAGCTCGTAGAAGAGTTTGGCTGCCACCTTCTGGTGCTTGATGTTCGGCGCTGGATTCACATACAGCTCCCCATCGATGATCTCGTATCGCTTTCCGTCGTTCGGCAGGTTGACGTAATCCTCATACGTCAGCTTCGTCGAGGTCTCCGTGGCCATACGCGAAGATTCTACGCCCTGATTGACTTATCGGCGGCGCAGCCGCGAGCTTGATTTGAGGAAGGACTTCAGCCGGCCTTCCAGATCGGAGAGCTCGCGCGTCCAGCATTCCCACACGACGAAAACGCGCCAGGCGCTGGTGCGGAGGGTTGCCAGGTTGCGTGCGTCTCGAGCGACGTTCTCGTCGCGTTTCTTTCGCCAGAACTCCGCACGCGTGGCCGGTACGACCCGGCCGTAGCGGCAGTCGTGCTGGTGCCAGAAACATCCGTGCACGAAGATCACCGCACGATGCCGAGGCAGAACGAGATCCGGTCTGCCGGGCAGATCGCGGCGGTGAAGGCGGAATCGGTAGCCGAGACGGTGGACGAGGCGCCGAACGACCATCTCAGGTTTCGTGTCGCGTCCGCGAATCGCGGCCATGTTCCTGCTGCGCTGCTCTTTGTTGTGGACGTCGGCCATCAGGAGATCTTCCGTCGCACCTGCTGAACGAACTCCTCGACACTGAGCATCGTGATCGGCCGGTCGGGCGGATACTCCTTCTGGAGCTTTGCCGGAACGATGAGAGTCACGCCGGCGGCATCCATCTCCGCGAGCTGGTTGGTCGAGATCCCCGGCTGCATCGTCAGGATGTGTTTTGCTGGCACACGCTTCGCCTCGTTCAGGACCTGCCGCCACCGATCCTTGCAGGTCGTCTTCACGCCGACCACACAGAGCTTCTCGACGGGATAATTCCTGTCCAGGTACTCGGCACGACCGGGGATCACGACGTCGGGACGGCCGTCGAGGTCGGGCCGCATATCGTGCGGAATGCCGGCGGAGGTGAGCATCTCGCCGACGTGGTTCTCGAGTGACCGGCCTGCGCGCGATTTCCTGCGATTCATGATCCGCGCAGCGGTTTCGAGGAAATCGTCAACATCGCGGAACGGGCGAGCAATGTCGGACTGACAGATCCGGCGCTCGGCCATGCGGAACAGCTGATACTCGGCAGCCATCCATCGGACGAGCGCCTCGTCGCGCGTCATGGTCGAGGCTTTCGCGACGCACTGCTGAACGAATTCGCGCGCGGCGCGGGAGAAAACCTCGCCCTTCGGAAAGTCGTTCAGCTCAGCCACGAATCTGCGGAACTGCCGGTCGAGGCAGTCGTCTTCGGTTTCGACCTGCGCAAAGCCTTCGCGATAGACACCCCAGCGTTCGAACGGCTCGATGCCGAGAGTGGCCTGAAGTTCCTCGATGTCGTCGTCGTGGTCCAGGACAAACGCGTCGAAGTGCGCATGGTCTGCGGGAATCAGAACGAGGAGGTCGCCGACCGTGTCTGCGGTGAGCCAGGGAAAGTCACGGCCAAAGCGGGTGAGACGGTATTCGCTGCGGGTTTTCTGGCCGTACCACTTCACACGCGAATCGGTCACAAGGCCGTTCGGCCATGTGACGGCGACTGCCGTCTCCGCGAACGTGCCTTTCTCCGGGGGGTGAGGCGTGAAGATCGGCCACGCTCCTTTTGGAAGGAGAAATCCGCTTTGATGGCTGCCGGTGACTCCTGCGTCGTTCGGCGAGATGAACTTCAGCAGCGCGTTGCCGCTCGCGAGCGCGAGATCGATGGCGCGTTCGCAGAGCGGCGAGACCATTCAGCGCCTCGTCAGGAGGCTTTCGCCCGAGGACGCGACGCCTTGAGCAGTGAACCGCTGCGCATGATCTGCCATGTCAGGACCGTGATGATCTCACGTGCGACCGCCTGGACCACAGGCGGTACCACGGCGTTTCCGAACTGGCGGTAGGCCTGCGTATCCGACACGACGATCGGGTAGCTGTCCGGAAAGCCCATCAGCCGTGCGCACTCACGCGGCGTCAGGCGTCTCGGACTCTTTCCCTTCTGCGGAATCAGGATCTCCGACCCATCCTTGAAGTACCGCGCGCTCAGTGTGCGCGTGATGCCTTCAGGGTTCGCGAGGCCGAAGCCGAAGCCGTTGCCCTTTTCCCGGTGACGCTCGGCGTACTCCTGGAGGTACTTCCAAAGGTGATCGCTGAGCGTGTATTTCGGATCGGGATTCGGTTCGAGAATGTCGACGAGCTTCGGCCGCGGTCCTGCCGGGGGATCAGGGAATCGGAAAGGCGGGTTCTCGCCGAAGATTCGCTTGTCGAAGCAGACGATGTACACGCGCTCGCGGTGTTGCGGTACCCACCCGACGGCGTCGATGACTTTGTGGAAGACGCGGTATCCGAGCTGATCGAGCGTGTCGTAAATCACCGCCCACGTGCGGCCCTGATCGTGTGACTGCAGGTTCTTGACGTTTTCGAGAAACGCGACGGGAGGGCGCTTCCGTTCGATGATCTTTGCGAGTTGAAAGAAGAGGTTGCCCTGGGTCTTGCACTTGAAGCCGTGCGCATGACCGAGGCTTCGTTTCTTCGAGACGCCGGCGATGGAGAATGGCTGGCAGGGGAAGCCGGCCGCGAGGACGTCATTGACGGGGATGTCCGACATCCGGAGCTTGCGGATATCGCCCGAGGGTGTGTCGCCGTACCAGGCCTTGTAGGTCTTCTGGGAGTACTTGTCCCATTCGCACGAATAGACGCAGTCGCCGCCGACGGTATGCAGCGCGGTACGGAAACCGCCGATGCCGGCGAAAAAGTCGCTGAAGGTGAATGGGATCGTGTCTGGCGAGGCAACGTTCACTCTCGGCGCTGCCACTTCGAAGAGCGGCAGCTCGCCGCGCCCAACGGCGTGTTCGAGAATGGAGACGACGAACTCCTGCTGGGTCATGCCGTGCTCGACGCGCTTTTTCTCGATCCACGAGCGCACGTGTCTCGGCACTTTTCTGATCAGCAACTGGTCAGTCATCCACATTCCTGACGCTTCGCGCTGGGTAAACGTGATAGCAGACCTTCGCATGATAGCAACTCTTCCCAGAGGTTGTCAGTCTGCTCGTTGCACAAGTGACGGTACTAGTGGACATTCAACATTGAAAGCATGCGTAGCCAGCCTTGTCATCCCGAGCGTGAGCGAGGGACCTGTGCGGTAGGGTGGCACCAAGCCTCGCGCCCCCCGCCCGCACAGGTCCCTCGCTCACGCTCGGGATGACAAAGCCCTGGTGCCTACGCTTTCAATGTTGAATGTCCACTAGTCGGCAAAGACTTCGTGGATGGCCAGCGTGAAGCCCGGCAGGAGCGGTGTCGTGATCGCGCCGCCGGTTTCGAGCGAGATCTCTGCGACTCGGTCAAATCCGCTCGCGCCGCGCCTGTAGATTTTTGCCGTGTCGATGACGGGATCGGCGATCCAGTACTCGGACACACCGTATCGCTCGTAGAGTTTGCGTTTGGCGATCTCATCGATGCGGCGCGTCGAGTCCGAGAGGACCTCGATCACGATATCGGGGGCGCCCTGGATATTGCGCTCCGTGATGATCGCGTTCTCCGCGAGGATCACGATGAGATCTGGTTCGACGATGTTCGTGCTGGAGAGCACGACGTCAATAGGAGAACTGAGAACCTCGCCGATGCGATGCTCGCGGAAGTAGCTCTCTAGGGCAAACCAGATGTTTCCCACCACGCGCTGGTGCTTCGTGTTCGGCGCCGGATTCACATACAACTCCCCGTCGATGATCTCGTATCGCTTCCCGTCGTTCGGCAGGTTGACGTAATCCTCATACGTCAGATTCGTCGAGGTCTCCGTGGCCATACGCGAGGATTCTACGCCCTCTCCAGAATCGCCACGGGGAACGACGCGAATACGTTCCTCAGCGCGAGATCCTCCATCACTTCCCCCGTGAACGCGTTCTGCCAGCGGCCGTCGATGGCGAGGCGGTGGTCGCGCCAGACGTCACCAAGGGGAAGGGCGTTGCCGAGCTGGGTGGTGAGGCGGGGGGTGACGACGAGGACGTCGTCGCCGCGGAGGAAGGCGACGGCGTTCGGGGTGCCGGTGTCGACGGCGCGATACGCGCCCTGGAACGACTCGATGTGTCGCGCGCGTGTGGCGAGGCTGCGCGCGGTGACGAAGAGCTTGATGCGGCCGTCGGGCCAGTGGCGCAGCAGCGTCGCGGGCGGGCGGAACTTGCGTTTGAGCAGGGCCACGCGATGCTCATAGTCGATGGGCCGGCGATTGTCGGGATCGACGAGCGTGTAGTCCCACAGCTCGGTGCCCTGATAGAAGTCGGGCACGCCAGGCGAGCAGACTTTGAGGACGAGTTGCGCGAGCGAGTTGAGGAAGCCGTGAAACGCGATGCGGCGGTGGAAGCGGCGGAAGACATTGACGAACGGCTCGTGCTCGAGGAGGCGCGTCGCGAAGTCCTTCAGCGCCGACTCGTACTCCGCGTTCGGCGTGATCCAGCTCGTGTGCGTCTTCGCCTCGCGCGCGGCCTTCTCGAGATACGCGCGCAGGCGCTCCGCGACACCCGCTGAATCGAAAACGCCGGCGAGCGTCTGATAGATCAGCAGCTCTTCGTTCGGATGCGGGACGCCGTCGCGCTTGAGCGGCGCGTTCATGCGCGTCCAGCGCGCGACCTCGCGCTGCCACACGTCGGGAATCTCCGACAGCACATCGATCCGCGCCCGCACATCCTCGGAACGCTTCGTGTCGTGCGTCGACGTCGCGTTCATCGTGTGCGGCCAGTCCCGCGCGATGCGCTCGTTGCGCGCGTGCAGCTCGGCGACGGGATCGAACTGCGTCCGCCCCGGCTCGCCGCCCACTTCGTTCAGCGACACGAGGCGGTTGTAGTTGTAGAACGCCGTGTCCTCGACGCCCTTCGCCATCACGCGGCCGGTGAACTGCTGCCAGCGCATGACGAACGCCGTCCACTTCTCGCGCTCCGCCGCGATGTACGCGGGCGGCTCGAGGCGCAGCACGAGCTCGAGAAAGTCGAAGAGGCGCGCGTCGACGTTCGCGCGCGCGCGGCGGCGCGCCTCGCCGATCGCACGGGCGATGAACGCGCGGTCGGACTCCGAGACCTGCCCCTCGCGCATGTACGTGCGGTAGACCGGCAGGCACGCGGTGATCTCCAGCAGCGCCGCCTGCAACTCGCTCGGCGCGAAGTCGCGCGCGTTCCGGTCGGCGACCGCGAGCGCGCCGAGGTGCAGGCCGAGCGCGCGCATCTCGCCGGAGAAAAGCTGCTCGATCACCTGCTTCTTGCGTTCGTACACGAGGTCGTCGAACGGCGTCGTGATGCCGGTGTACGTCCGATAGAAATCCGTGAGCTGCGCGAGTCCGTTCGGATCGACGAAGAGCGCGTTCACGATGTCGAGGAAGTCGTAGCCGGTGGTGCCGGCGACCGGGAAGGAGGGACAGAGGGTTTCGTTGGGGGCGAGGATTTTCTCGACGACGATGTATGAACCCCTCACCCTAACCCTCTCCCCGCTTGGCGGGGAGAGGGGACTGAAGCGCAGCTGCAGTTTCGTCAGGTAGTTGTACGGATCGAAGAGGCCGTCGATGTGATCGATGCGCAATCCGGTCACCTTCCCCTCGGCCATCAGATCGAAGATGCGGCGGTTCCGCGCCTCGAAGACTTCGGGGTTCTCGACTTTCAATCCGACGAGATCGGTCACGTCGAAAAAGCGACGGTAGTTGATCGTCTCGCTGGCGATGCGCCAGTACGCGAGGCGGTAGCACTGCGCGGAGAGCACGCGATCGAGCGCGTCCGCGTCGCCGTTGATGCGCGCGATGACCGACGCGAGCGCGCCGCGAAATTCCGGCGACTGTTCGTGGATCCGCCAGAGCGTGTCCTTCAGAAAGCGGCTGTTCGCGATGACGGCGTCGTTCTGCACGAGGTCGCGGAGCTCGACCGCGACGCCGCCGTCCGGCAGCGCGTCGATGCATTCGCGCAGCACGAGGTGATACGAGCCGGGCGCGAACGGAAGGCGCTTGTCGTAGTAGGTGAAGAAAAATCCCTCCGCGTCGAAGCCGAGGGAAATCCGGCGCGACTCGAGCGTCTCGCCGTAGGGGTGGCCGAGGATCGGCAGAAGCACTTTGTTGTCGCGCCAGTCGATGTCGAAGTAGTGGAGGAAGCGCGACTGGAGCCCGTTCTCGAGCACGCTCATCCACCACGCGTTCTCGTGGCTCGCGGCCAGATGATTCGGCACGATGTCGAGAACGAAGCCGAGCCCGCGCTTCTGCAGCTCGCGATGCAGCGCGTCGAAGTCTTCTTCCGTTCCGAGCTCCGGATTCAGCGCCGATGGATCGACGATGTCGTATCCATGCTCGCTCCCCTTGCGCGGCCGCAGGATCGGCGACGCATAAACGTCGCTGATGCCGAGGTGCGAGAGATACTTCGCGATCCTGCGCGCGTCCTGAAACGTGAATCGCGCGTTGAACTGCAGGCGGTAGGTCGCGATCGGAATACGAGACATCACGACGCCCACAGCGCAAACGTGTGCGGCGGGAGCGTCACGCGCGTTCCTTCGATCTTCGCGCCGGTATCGATGAGCGCGCGCCACGCGGCGGCGAACGGCACATCGACGCACTGCGCCTTCTCACCGAAGTTGAAGGCGAGGAGCACCTGATCGCTGTCGGTCGAGGAGGAGGGCGGGCGTCCCGCCCGCCTGGCGGACGGGACGTCCGCCGTCCACCGCAGCACGAACAGCAGGCGCCGCTCGTCGTCTGCGTGCGTCTCGACCTTCGTGAGATCTAGCGTGCGTAGCGCGGGAGTGTCGCGGCGCAGCGCGAGCAGCTGCCGGTAGAGGCGGCGGATCGAGGCGTGCTCCTCGCGCTCGAGCAGCGACCAGTTCAGTTTCGAGCGAAGAAACGTCTGCTCATCGTGCGGATCGGGCGGCTCGCCGTGCCACTCGAAGTCGTCGAACTCCTCCGCGCGTCCCTTGCGCACCGCTGCGATCAGATCGCTGTCGGAGTGCGACGTGAAGTACTGGAACGGCGCCTGCTCGCCGTACTCCTCCCCCATGAACAGCATCGGGATGAACGGCGAGAGGATGATTGCCGCGGCGGCGATGCGCACCTTGTCGACGGAGAGGAGATCGGTGAGGCGTTCGCCCATCATCCGGTTCCCGACCTGATCGTGATTCTGCGCGCTGACGATGAACTTCGCCCCGTCTTTCGTCTTCGGCCGCACGCCGTATTTGCGGCCGCGATACGGCGAGTGCTGGCCGGTGTAGAGATAGCCGCTCTCGAACACGCGTGCGACATCGCTGACGCTCTCGCGAAATCCCTGGTAGTAGCCGTCGCGCTCCCCGGTCAGGATCGAGTGCAGCGAGTGGTGATAGTCGTCGCTCCATTGCGCATCGAAGCCGAGTCCGAGGTCCTCCTTCGGCGTGATCACGCGGGGATCGTTGAGATCGCTTTCGGCAATCGTGTAGACGCGGCGCTGCAGCTTCGCCCCGCGCTCGCGCACCGCGGACGTCAGATCCTGCAGGAACGGCTCGGCGGAATGATCGACGATCGCGTGCACGGCATCGACGCGCAGTCCGTCGACGTGAAACTCGTCGATCCACTGCAACGCGTTGTGGATGAAGAACCAGCGCACATCGTCGCTGTACGGTCCGTCGAAGTTGAGGGCGAGTCCCCACGGCGTGCGATAGCGATCGGTGAAGTACGGCGCGAACTCCGCCAGATAGTTCCCCTCGGGGCCGAGATGGTTGTAGACGACGTCGAGGATGAGCGCGAGACCGCGCTGATGACACACATCCGCGAGCCGCTTCAGCGCGCGCGGACCGCCGTACGAATTCTGCGCCGCGCCGACGTACGTGCCGTCGTAGCCCCAGTTGCGCTCTCCCGGAAATTGCGCGATCGGCAGCAGCTCGATCGCGGTGATGCCGAGGTCCCGGAGCGAGTCGAGCCGCGGGATGATCGCGTCGAACGTTCCTTCCGGCGTGAACGTGCCTACGTGCAACTCGTAGACGACGTACTCCTCGAGCGCGACGCCGCGCCATCCCGCATCGTGCCATTCGAAGGTGCGGCCGATCACTTCCGACGGGCCGTGGACTCCTTCCGGCTGATGCCGCGACGCGGGATCGGGTCGCTCGTTTCCTCTGTCGATCACGTAGAAGTAGCGCGTGCCCTCGCCGCAGTCGTCGACGACTCCCTCGTGATAGCCGTCGGCGATCTTGTGCAGTGCGATGCGGCGCTCGACCGGCGCAACGATGTGCAGGTCGATGCGCTCGCGTAGCGGAGCCCAGACGCGAAACTCGCAGCGATCGTCGTCGAGCAGTATTGCGCCGAGGGAGACGCCGAATGGCGATGGGTACGGGAAGAACTGGCCGTGCTCGGACGCGGGCGGGAAGGTCTCGCGACCGGGGATCGCGCTCGCGGTGATCTCAGCCATTTTTGTTTTTCTTCGCGCGCCGTCGTTTTTTGGGGAGGGCGGACGTTTCGTCCGCGGGGCGGACGGGACGTCCGCCCTCCAACTGAGGCGTGCCCAGCAGGAACACGGCGCCGAGCGGAGGAAGGGTCAGCGTCACCGACCACTTGCGGCCGTGCAGCGGAATCGGCACCGCGTCCACGCCGCCCATGTTTCCCTGTCCGCTGCCGCCGTAGATCGTCGCGTCGCTGTTGAGCACTTCGCGCCAGTAACCGCTTTGCGGAACTCCGACCTGGTAGTTGTGGCGCGGCATCGGCGTGAAGTTCATGACCACGACCACCGGCTCTTCCGGAGTCGACCTGCCGCGGCGGATCAGGCTCACGACCGAGTTCTCCGTGTCGCAGCAGTCGATCCACTCGAAGCCTTCCGGCGACATGTCCAGCTCGTGCATCGCCGGCGTGTCGCGATAGCACTTGTTGAGATCCTCGACCCAGCGCGCGAGATCGGGATGAAACGGGTCGTCGAGCAGATGCCAGTCGAGCTGCGCGTCGTGATTCCACTCGCGCCACTGCCCGAACTCGCCGCCCATGAACATCAGCTTCTTGCCGGGATTCGAGTACATGAGCGCGAAGAGGAGGCGCAGGTTCGCGAAGCGGTTCCACTCGTCGCCGGGCATCTTGCGGAGGAGCGAGCCCTTGCCGTGCACGACCTCGTCGTGCGAGAGCGGCAGCACGAAGTTCTCCGTGAACGCGTACATCATCCGGAAGGTGAGGTCGTTGTGGTGGAAGCGGCGATACACCGGCTCCTTCGAGAAGTAGCGCAGCGTGTCGTGCATCCAGCCCATGTCCCACTTCATCCCGAATCCGAGTCCGCCCACGTACGCCGGCCGCGACACCATCGGCCACGCCGTCGACTCCTCGGCGATGACCTGCACGTCGGGATGCACCTTGTACACGTCCTCGTTCACGCGGCGGAGAAACGAGATCGCCTCGAGGTTCTCGCGTCCGCCGTGCTCGTTCGGCACCCACTCGCCGTGCTTGCGCGAGTAGTCGAGGTAGAGCATCGACGCCACCGCGTCGACGCGCAGTCCGTCCGCGTGGTACTCGTCGAGCCAGTACAACGCGCTCGACAGGAGGAACGAGCGCACTTCCGGACGGCCGTAGTTGAAGATCAGCGAGTTCCAGTCGGGATGAAAGCCCTTGCGCGGATCGGCGTGCTCGAAGAGATGCGTGCCGTCGAAGTAGCCGAGCCCGTGCTCGTCGGTCGGAAAGTGCGACGGCACCCAGTCGACGATCACGCCGATGTTGTGCTGATGCAGGACCTCGACGAGGTACTTGAAATCCTGCGGCGTGCCGTAACGGCTCGTCGGCGCAAAGTAGCCCGTGCCCTGATAGCCCCACGAGCCGTAAAACGGATGCTCCATCACGGGCATCAGCTGGACATGCGTGAAGTTCATCTTCTGCACGTACAGCGCGAGCGGATGGGCGATCTCGCGATAGCTCATCGACCGCCAGGTCGTGCTATCTGACATCCGCCAGGTCTCGCCGTCGTCGCTCGTGCGGCGCCACGACCCGAGGTGCACTTCGTACATCGACATCGGCGCCTCGAACGAATTGCGCGCGCGGCGATTGCGCATCCACTCCGCGTCGTTCCATTCGTAGTCGAGGTCCCACACGATCGACGCTGTGTTCGGCGGCGTCTCGTGATGCACCGCGAACGGATCCGCCTTGTCGACGCGATAGCCGTGGTGGCGCGAGACGATGTGGTACTTGTAGACCGTTCCCTTGCCGATGCCGGGAACGAATCCTTCCCAGATGCCGGAGTGGCCGCGCGCCTCGAGGCGATGGGCGTGCTTGTTCCATCCGTTGAACGCGCCGATGACGCTGACGCGGTCCGCGTTCGGCGCCCATACCGCGAACATCACGCCGCCCGGCACGATGTGCGAGCCGAGCTTCGTCCAGAGTTTGTGATGCGTGCCTTCGTTGAAGAGGTGGAGGTCCGAGTCGGAGAGGAGGCTCGTGTCGGGATGGACGGCGGACGTCTCGTCCGCCGTTGCGGGGCGGACGGGACGTCCGCCGTCCTCTACGACGACAGTCACGCTGGGCACGACGTCGGCCCCCACCGCCTGCAACTCCTCGACGACTTCTTCGGCGCGCGTTTTCTTCTTCCGAACTGCCATACGTGCGGGACCTTATCGTCGCGCGTCACTTCGTAGCAAGCCGCGCGCCGCTCAGGCCGGCACGGCCGGCAGCGCTGGTTGGCCCAGCCTCCTTGTCCGGTCTTCAATCTTGAAAGCGTGCGCAACCCAGGTTTGTCATCCCGAGCGTTAGCGAGGGACCTGGGTGTGTGTGCGGCTCGAGTCTCGTGCCACCCGCCCACCCGGGTCCCTCGCTCACGCTCGGGATGACAAACCCCTCGTTACAAACTTGAACGAGCAGCCGGCACGGCCGGCAGCGCTGGTTGGCCCAGCCTCCCTTGTCCGGTCGCCGCACGTCGGATCGCTTTCTGCCGCGCGGTCTCCTACCGGCCTTTGTAGTTCACGGTGAGATTGAAGACCATCGGAACCGCGCTGCCGCCCGCTCTCGCCGGCTCGAACTTCCAGCGCTTCACGGCCTCCAGCGCAACATACGACAGCGTCGGCGCAGCCAGCGCCTTCACGATGCGCGGCGAGCACGCTTTCCCATCGGGCGTGATGATCACTTCGACCTCGAGGTCGCCCGCGACGCGATAGTAGTTCGCCCCATGCGGAAACTTCGGCTTCACTCGCTTGCGCACCTCGGGCGGCGTGATCGTCTTGCCGACGCCGGGCATCGGCGGCACTTCGATCGACGACGCCAGCAGCATCTCGCCGGGCGCGCCGCACGACGACGCCTCACGCTCCGCGACGGTCGGATGCAGATTCGAGACGAGCTGCCAGTACCAGAGCGCTTCGCTCGTTTCGCCGAGGCCGGCGTGGGCGACGGCTTTTTGCGTGAGGGCGATGCCGAACAGCTCGGCGGACGCCTCGCCGGGCCCGAGCATCTCGACCATCTCGCCGATGGTCCGGTTCGCCAGCTTCAGCGCGCGCTGGTACTCCTCGGCCTTCAACGCCGCGCTCGTCTCGGACATCCGCCGCGACCAGGAGTCGAGCACATCCCGCGTGTGCGAGTTGGCGGCGAATGCGGCATGGGCGAAGACGAAGCAGAGGAGAAGGCAGCGGATCAGAGGTCTCATCACCCTCGGATCTGGAGCAATTGGGCTGCCACGCTGACGGCGAT
Source organism: Thermoanaerobaculia bacterium (assembly GCA_035525285.1). Lineage (GTDB taxonomy): Bacteria > Acidobacteriota > Thermoanaerobaculia > Gp7-AA8 > Gp7-AA8 > QHVT01. The sequence goes on along the minus strand of DATLFB010000118.1, from coordinate 17,124 downwards.
CTCCTGCGGATGGTTCGAGCCGATCTCGATGCCGACCGGACAGAAGAATGCCTTCGTCATTTCCTCCGGCAGCCCCGCGTCTCGCACGTCCTGTCGGAGCCGCTTCGCTTTTGCGTTACTGCCGATCACGCCGAGGTACGGGAACTTGCGGGTGCGGAGAACCTCGATGAGGATCGGCTTGTCGGTCGTGTGGCCCATCGTCATCAGCACGACGAACGATCCCTCGGCGATCTTCGCCACTTCCGACGGCAGGTCCGCCGACAGCACCTTCGTCAGCTTCGGAGACTCCGGCACGCGCGCGAGCCACTCCTCGCGCGTGTCGAGGCAGGTGACGCGGCAGTCGAGGCGGAGGAGGATGTCGATGAGCGCGGAGGCAACGTGGCCCGCGCCGAAGACGACGATGTTCCAGCGCGTGACGTTGAAGACCTCGAAGTAGAAACGGACGATCCCGCCGCAGGTCATGCCGATGTCTTTCTCGAGACTCCACTGAAAGAAGCGCGTCTTCGGCGCGGCGTCGTCCGTGAGCAGCGCCACCGCCTCCTGAATCGCACGCGCCTCGATCTTTCCGCCGCCGACCGTGCCGAAGTGCCGCCCCTCGCGCGTGACGAGCATCTTCGCGCCGCGGTCCTGAGGCGTGGAGCCGACGGTGTCGACGACCGTTACCGCGACGAACGGGGTGCCGGTGGTTACGAGGTCGCTTTCGGCTTCGAAGAACGTCATGGGCATTTTGGATTTTAGATTTTGGATTTTGGATTGGCGAATCTAATCCAAAATCCAAAATCTAAAATCTAAAATGCTCCCGTGAAAATCCGCTCCACGCGCGTCGTTACGCCGTCAGGTACCTCCCCCGCCACCGTCGTCATCGACGGCGAGCGCATCGCCGCCATCGAAGACGACGCGCGCGCCGATATCGACTTCGGCGAGCTGGTGATCATGCCCGGTCTCGTCGACTCGCACGTGCACGTGAACGAGCCGGGGCGGACGGAGTGGGAAGGGTTCGAGACCGCAACGCGCGCGGCGGCGGCGGGGGGAACGACGACCATCGTCGACATGCCGCTGAACAGCATTCCGCCGACGACGACCGTCGACGCACTCGAGTCGAAGAAGCGCGTTGCCCGCGGGGACGTCGACGTCGAGCTCTGGGGCGGCGTGATCCCCGGCAACACGCGCGAGCTGCGGCCGATGCTTCACGCCGGCGCGCGCGGGTTCAAGTGCTTCCTCGTGCACTCGGGCGTCGACGAGTTCCCGAACGTGAACGAAGACGAGCTACGCGATGCGGCGCAGACGCTCGTCGGCACGACCGCGCCGCTGCTCGTGCACGCGGAGCTGCCGGGCCCGATCGAAGGCGCGCGTGCGGCGATCGCGGGCGCAGATCCGTCCGACTACCGCACCTACCTGCATTCGCGTCCCGCCGCGGCGGAAGACGAGGCCATCGAGCTGCTGCTGCGCGTCTGCCGCGCCACCGGCGCGCGCATCCACGTCGTGCATCTCTCCTCGGCCGGCGCACTGGAAATCCTCGCGCGTGCGCGCAAGGAACGCCTGCCGCTGTCCGCGGAGACGACGCCGCACTATCTGCACTTCGACGCGGAGTCCGTCCCGCACGGACACACGGAGTACAAGTGCGCGCCGCCGATCCGCGGGCGCGAGAATCGCGAGCAGCTGTGGCAGGGCCTGCGCGACGGACTGATCGAGCTCGTGGTCAGCGATCACTCGCCGTGCACACCGGAGCTCAAGCGCGGAACCTTCGACAGCGCGTGGGGCGGCATCGCGTCGATGCAGTTCGTGCTGCCGATCGTCTGGAGCGGCGCGCGCGCGCGCGGCTTCACGCTGAACGACGTCGCGCGCTGGTGCTGCGAGGCGCCCGCGCGGCTGACGCGGCTCGAGCGCAAGGGCGCGATCGAAGCGGGGCGCGATGCGGATTTCGTCATCTGGTCGCCCGAGGAGACGTTCGTCGTGTCTTCGGAGATGGTGCAGCACCGCCACAAAGTCACGCCGTACCTCGGCGCGACGCTGCACGGCGTGGTGAAGGAGACGTGGGTGCGCGGGCGTCGTACTACACTTCGCCCGTGAATTTCCGCGACCTTCTCGATCTCGCCTCCGAACGTCTCGGCGGAAGCGTCATCGACGCGAACGACGACTTCTTCGCCGAGAAGGAAAATCTGATCAAGCCGTATCCGCCCGTCTGGAAAGAGCACGAGTACACGGACCGCGGGAAGTGGATGGACGGCTGGGAGAGCCGCCGCAAGCGCGTTCCCGGATACGACTTCGCCGTCATCCGCCTCGGATGCCGCGGCGTCGTGCGCGGAGTCGTCGTCGACACCGCGTTCTTCCGCGGCAACTATCCGGAGTCGTGCTCGATCGACGGCTCGGCCGGCGGCGAGACATGGATCGAGCTCCTGCCGCGCGCGCCGCTGCAGGGCGACACGCAGAACGAATTCATCGTGCTGCCGCAGCCGGTCGCGGTCACGCACGTGCGCCTCAACATCTTTCCCGACGGCGGCGTGGCGCGGCTGCGCGTGCACGGCCACGTCATTCCCGAGTGGCGGCTCGTGGGAGGCCTCGGCAACGAAGTCGATCTCGCGGCGGCGGAAAACGGCGGCGACGTGCTCGCGTGCAGCGACATGTTTTTTGGTCCGAAGCACAACCTGATCATGCCCGGCCGCGCACACAACATGAGCGACGGCTGGGAAACGCGGCGGCGCCGTGGTCCGGGACACGACTGGGTGATCGTGATGCTCGCGACCATTGGGCGCGTGCGGCGCATCGAAATCGACACGAATCACTTCAAGGGAAACTATCCCGACACCGCGTCGATCGAAGGCTCAGTCGATGGCGAGCAGTGGACCGAGGTGCTGCCGCGGACGAAGATGCAGGCGCACACGCGGCACTTCTTCATCGACGAGCTGCTCGCCGATGGCCCGTTCACGCAGCTGCGTCTGAACGTCTATCCCGACGGCGGCGTGAGCCGGCTGCGCGTGTGGGGTCGCGCGACCGAGCGCGGGCTGCGCGGATCGGTGGTGCAGCGTGTGAACACGCTGCTCGACACGCGCGAGCTGCGCAACTGCTGCGGCTCGCAGCGATGGGCGGAGCAGGTCGCGGCGGCGCGGCCGTTCGAGTCGTGGGACGCGCTGCTCGAGACCGCGAACCGCGCCTGGTACGCGCTCGACGCGCGCGACTGGCTCGAGGCCTTCTCCGCGCATCCGCGCATCGGCGAACGCAAGGCGGGATGGTCTTCGCAGGAACAGTCCGGCACGCAGACCGCGTCCGAGGATACGATGCGCGCGCTCGCGGACGCGCAGCGCGCGTACGAAGAGAAATTCGGATTCATCTATCTCGTCTGCGCGACCGGCCGCACCGCGGACGAGCTGCTCGCGAACGTACGCGAGCGGATGCAGAATGACCGCGATGCGGAACTGCGGATCGCCGCGGACGAGCAGGCGAAGATCACCGCGCTGCGACTCGAGAAACTGGTGCTCTGACCGAATGTCATCCCGAGCTTGTCGAGGGACCTGGGCGGGCGGGTGGCACGATGATCGCGCCTCACACCCACCCAGGTCCCTCGCTCACGCTCGGGATGACAGAATGTAGGTATGGGCATTTCCACGCACGTCCTCGACACCGCGAAAGGCAAACCCGCCGCCGGCGTGAAGCTCACGCTGCACCGCGGCGAGGAATTGCTCTTCACCGGCGAAACCGACAACGACGGCCGCGCGCGGCTGCTCGATCATCCCGAAGCCGCAACGTATCGCCTCACCTTCGACATCGGCGCGTACAACCCCGAGGGTTTCTACGCGGAGGCGACGATCGTCTTTCGCGTCAACGATCCGACGCAGCACTATCACGTGCCGCTGCTGCTCAGCCCCTTCGGGTATGCAACCTACCGCGGGTCGTAAGGAACCTCTCGGCCACGCCGATGTCGAGACCACGATGATCGACACGCACGTGCTCGAGTCCGCGGCGGAGGTACAAGGTGTCCGGAGCTCGTTGGAGTGCCTGTGAGCCGCACCGTTCAGCCTATCGTGCCCGCATCCATTCCAGTCAGAGCCTCTTCCCTGCGTAGAAGTGTTGACATCGCCGCCGCTCCGAGGGAGCCTCGGGTCGATGGCCGTGGGGCCGGCACCATCTCGACGAGTCGGTGATCCAGCGAGCCGTCAGTGGCCGTGCAGAAGACGGGTCTCGACAAGCGGGCGTCCTCGCACACGCTCCGGCATTCGTTCGCGACGACGCACCTGCTGGAGGATGGATATGACATCAGCACCGTGCAGGAGTTGCTCGGCCATGCCGAGGTCCGTACGACGATGATTGACACGCACGTGCTGCAAGCAGATGGGAAGGCGATCGATGCGCAGCCCACTCGATGGCCTGGCCGAAGGGGAAGAGCGATGAGCGCCGCAACGCCCCGATCCTGCGTGGCAGTTCCTTCCCCCGAACCTTTGCGCACAGCCCATCCCCCGAGCATTACGCTGCATCCTCGCAACCTATCCCCCGCCACCGACCACCGCGCGATCGTCGAAGACGCGCTGCGGCAAAGGGTTGGCCTGACGTGCGAAAACTGCGAAACGCGATAGGCTGCGTGGGAGAGAGCTATGCTGTCGCAGCCTAAACAGTTTAGCGGGACGTTAGCCGGATGGAATGATGTTCGCGGCGAGCGCCCAGGCGAAGGATACGAAAACCATCCGCGAGCCGGTTCAGAGTGACGCGAAACATCGCATTTCAAGAGGTGGAACGTGCCGCGGAGACGAACGGTCGCGCTCAGCGGAACGGATCTCAGCATGCACCGAGCTCGATCGAAGAGCTCACCAAGAGCGCCTCGTCGCGCCTGCCTTCTCATGGAGGGTAGGGAAATAGCGAGAACATGTCTCTCCTAAGGAGGATAAGGTTTTCGAAAATGTGGAGTTGACATGAAAACAGTCAAAATCATCACGCTCATTCTTGTCGCAGTCGTAGCAGTCACTCTGATCATCATACTGACGCAACCGTTTGGAGCATTGCGTGCGAAGTCACTGCCGGCGTTGAAGGTAATGGTCCCGACGCAAGCGTTGCCCGTATACGCGGCAGCACTCATTAGCCATCAAGAATATCGCGCGAATACGGGCCGGTGGAGCGTTGCGTATTTTGGGTGTACGTTCGGAGCAGCATTTCTGAGCGCACTTGCAGGTGTCATTTTGAAGCTGGACATGCTCGCTGACCGCGATAAACTCCGCAGAGACCTAGCAGCGATCTCGGCTGCCGCTGCAGCTCTCCTCATAACGCTAAGCACGACCGGAAACTTCGAATCTAAATGGCGTGCGAATAGGCTTGCCGCTAGTGCGATGGAAAGTGCAATATATAAGCTAGCGATCCCAGGTGCCGATCTGCCTACCATCATGACGGAAATCCGTGAAATTCATCAATCACAGGATCAAGCAGTTGTCGCTAGGCAGAGTACAGCTACGAAGCAAGGTCCTTAACGGTGATCGGTCTTGGAGAAGTATTTCCCCTTCAGCCCTTGTGGAGAGCGGATCCAGAAGGGGAAGCGGAAGACATGATGCAGCACCGGCTAACTCTGGTGTGAAGCTGGCACGGCCCGGCTTCGGCCCGGCAGCCGAGCTGCCTACTCCGCGGCAAGCGTCACGGCGTCACGGCGGTTGCAGTTCGCCACTCGGTTCTGCGAACGTCATCGGCGGCAACCGCCGCGCCGCTCTGGCTTCGGCACGCGGGACCGGCCGTGCAGCTTACACCAAGGACGTTAGGCGATCCGTGGGCGAGTTCTGTACAATTCCAGGATTCGAGGAAGGTGATGGCGTACTGGATTCCACGACTCGTGTTCTCACCGGTCAACAAAGATGTTGCATGGAGGCTTCTGCTTCCGATGCTCGTGGTGACCGGAATCAGCGGCGTGGGAGCGAAAGAGCAGGCGCTTCCAGGTCTCTGGAAGGAAATCTTGCCCGCGATTGAGACAAATCTTCTCCATGGAGCCGCGCACAATGTTCAGCCTTACTTTGCCGCCTCGTTTGTATTTGCCATTCTGGGAATACTTTTCCTGGTCATGATCCTGACTCGAGCAGTTGATATTCAGCTTGCCTATTTTGCCGGTCGCGCGTCATTTGCTTTGAGTTTTCTCTGGTTCATCTGTGCGGTGCTGTCGCTGCTGCCGAATAGTTTCATGGGGTTACATCGCGTATTCGTTGTACTGGTGGTTGCCGCAACGGTCGGCTCGCAATTTATTCGCGGTGGTACGATCACCTACTACTGGACGCAGCGCCACTATGGCGATCTGGTCACGCAGGTTATTTTTATCGGAACTTACCTTGCGTTCGCTTGGCTGCCACTGCGATTCGCTCTAACCGGGAGGTAAGCATGAATTCGATCGTTGAAACGGTCAATCGCTATCGTGTTCGTTGCGAAGGTTGTGACCACATCTACCAAACTGCCCTTATCGGTAGTTTCCTCAAGCTCCTCCATGCAAAAGTTGACGCCAATCAGCTCCAAAACGCTTCGCTTCCAACTCCTGCTTGCCGCCTCACGTACGACTTCGTACGGTTCGATCCATGTAATCACTGTTGCCCTGAGGTGTTTGCCAACTGCCCAGAACCGCACACGGACAAGCCTGGCCGTCCAACTCAAGATGCGTGCTCTACTTAGCAGGTGCTCGTCACGGAGTATGGTGCGCCATGTCGCCGGTCGCCTAACTTTGGTGTGAAGCTGGCACGGCCCGGCTTCGGCCCGCCGGCCGAGCCGGCTGCTTCATCGCCAGCGTGAGGGCATCACGGCGGTTGCAGTTCGCCACTCGGTGCTTGCACGTCATCGGCGGCAACCGCCGCGCCGCTTCGGCTTCGGCACGCGGGACGGGCCGTGCAGCTTACACCAAGGACGTTAGGCCGACACGACTTTCCGATTTTGATGGTCGGGAACAGCCTCCGTGGCGGCACTCCCCTTACAGAGGGTAGACATGGCCAAGAAAGATGCTGACAAGAAAAAGCGCAAGCATGAAAAGGGCGAGGGTACCGATGAGCCCCGCGCCAAGTTGCGAGAGTCGCGGAGCTTTTGGTTCGGCGTAGTAGGGACGATTCTAACTCTCGTCGCGACGAGCGTTTCCGTCGTCCTCTACTTGGAATCTCGTAGGTGTGAACGGCAAGTCAATGACGCAAACGACCGGGCCGACGCCGCGAAGCAAGAATACGAAAAGCGTCTCCGCTCGATAGGTTTTGAATTGGGCGCGAAGGAGCAGTATGTTGACGTGTCACAAGTCGTAATTTCGCCGAGTGTCATTCCAACACTTCCTAAGAATACGCAACGCTTTGACCTCAATCCTGGTATGGCCTTCTTCGTCGCGGATTATCCTGGCGCAGGGTGGCAACAAATATTGACGGACGAATTTGCACTAACCGAAATGATGGTTGGAACGGAGCAAGCGACCAGAGAAGCCGGCAGTCCCGAATCTGTACAGCAACTGCGAGAATCTCGCGTCTTCCTGTTTCGGCATCCAGACAGTTTCACGCTCGACCTAAGGCATCGCCGCCGGAATCACGATGCGGCGCCACGCCTCACCCTATTTCCTCTTGTTATGGTCGAGGCCATTAGTCACGCATTCATTTCGGACGTCATCGGAGCGCCGCCCGAAGCGCGCGACGAACTCCGGCGCCTTCTAGTCGATCGTGAGCAACTGTCCGATCCCATGGCACGGTACTCTGCTGACGAGCGCATCACCGCGGCACTCGACGATATGTTCAGATCGGACCTTGCTGGTCAAATGTTGAACAGCTTTCTCGGCCTCGACCTTAAGTACGTTCTTGACTACAATGGCGTGCAGCACCGGTTATTGAATGTGCAAAAACGAGCGCACGCCCTTGCCATCGAGTCGCAGCTAATGTTTCTGGATGTTCAGGTAGAAGGAGGCCTAGCACCACTTGATCTTCAAGTCAATGAAGTCACATGGTTCTTTAACGGACCGGACCACGTGTTTCTGGTGAAGGCCTTAATACCGTATCAACCGGGGCAGGCGAATCCCTACGACGAATGGGCCAGGCGATTTCTAGGAGGCTTTAAGTTCGTTTGGTGAGCTAATGCGGCCTAACTTTGGTGTCAAGCTGTCACGGCCCGGCATCGGCCCGGCAGCCGAGCTGCCTACTTCATCGCCAGCGTGGCGGCGTCACGGCGGTTGCAGTTCGCCACTCGCTGCACGGCAGTTCGTTGGCGGCAACCGCCGCGCCGCTCTGGCTTCGGCACGCGGGCCCTGGCCGTGCAGCTTACACCAAGGACGTTAGGCGGACACAAACGTAGAGCAGCCGGGCCGGGCAAACGGCGCGCCTGCACCTGTCTCCAAATCTGCCGCTTGCCAAGCCATACGCATGGAACTACGTTAATAACGCGCAACAAGGTTCAACTTATTAACCGACCGGTGTCTGCGGAGGAACATATGCGAATAACCCGAGGTCTGTCTTACCTCATTCTGGCAACTATGACACTGGCTGTTATCCATGGATGCACGGCTTATCCCCAACGTCAAGACGTCACGCCTGAGCAACTAACCGCAGCAGCTTCGGCGGCCGGACTCGAGGTTCTGCGCGACGAAGTGTTCGCCATCTCACGTGGTAACGAGAGGTTTGTCACTGTTCCCATTGCGAGTTGGGCCCAAACTCCCGCCAGTGAGCTACGCAATGGAGTGAACTTCGCATTCGCGCACTTCTCCACCACTTCGCCTCGTGTACCGGCCGGCTACTACACACTACGCGTAATCGCGAACGAGGTCCGGCTTGGCACCGTCGAGGCGCGAGTTCAGTTGATCGATCGTCGACGTGAAATCGCAGCTGAGATACCAGCCGATGTCGAAATCCATTCCTTGACGGTTCCGCCGGGTGCACGCGATATTTTTGTTACCACGGCTGCAAGACAAATCGATGGCACCGGAATACCGGTCTGGCATCGTTGTTCCAACGGTCAATGTGTCCGGCACGTAATATTCACGCGTCTTTGAGTGAACGACGCCGCACGATCACATTGGTTTCTAAGTGTTCCGCTTTACAACATCGTTGAAACAGCGCGCGACGTAGACACTCGATATCACTACCGATCTGTCCGCCAGTGTTTGCCTGTCCGGTGTCAGCGGAAACTCTGAATGCCACGATCCGAGACTGTGGTCGGCGCAGGCGCGTTCAAGTTTCATCGTGGAATTCTCTGCTGGGGAATCGACGGCACGGCCGAAGCGCCGCCTAACTCTGGTGTGAAGCTGGCACGGCCCGGCTTCGGCCCGGCAGCCGAGCTGCCTACTGTTTCGCCAGCGTGACGGCGTCACGGCGGTTGCAGGTCGCCACTCGGTTCTTCGAACGTCATCGGCGGCAACCGCCGCGCCGCTCTGACTTCGGCACGCGGGCCCTGGCCGTGCAGCTTACACCAAGGACGTTAGGCGTACACAAATCGAGCGTTTCTTCCAAAACCAGTGTGCCAAGGCGGGAGACCGGCCGTATATTGGTCGTAGTCTTGATCTACCGCGGTTACGAGGTCCCGACCCATGAGCAGTGACATCGAGATCTACAAACAGAAGTACGAGAACTTTCGACATTTCGACAGGCTTCGTTGGCAAGCACCTGGCCTGGCACTCGCTATCACCGCCGGCGTGCTTGCGATCCTTACTCAGAGTGAAATCAGGGACTGGATTGCGTCACTACTTTTCTTCTTCCTAGCGATCGTAATGTGGTTATGCGCGTATCTCATGAAGCGTATCAATATCCGTCTGGAGGAGAACCGTGATGTTCTCGAGAAAGTGGCAGCCAAAATCGGGGACACCGACATCCCAGGCCGTGCTCGGCATGGTGCGGCAGATCGGTTTGTCATTCTGCTGCGACTCGTCTCACTCGGCTGTCTAGCAGCAGCAGGCGCAAAGTTACTCTTGCAACCTTGACCAGTTCCGCTTAGCCTCGCTGGCATGACGGATGCGCGAGAAATCTACCGCGGTCGCCTCATCTCCCTCCGTGTGGCCGACATCAGCCTTCCAAACGGCGTCACCGCCACGTTTGATATCGTTTCGCACCCGGGAGCATCGGCTGTGGTTGCAGTCGACAAGGATGACAATGTCGTACTCGTGCGTGTTTTCCGGCCTGCCGTTGGAGATTTCCTGTACGAACTTCCTGCTGGCAAGGTGGATGGCGACGACCCCATTGACGCCGCACGCAGAGAGCTTCGGGAAGAGACTGGCGCGGACGCGCGAAACCTAGTCCTCCTAACGCGCATTCTGACGGCTCCAGGATATTCGACCGAAGTAGTTAACATCTATTTCGCACGCGACCTCGTTTTCGGTGCGCCAAAAACTGATGACGACGAAGTTTTGTCCGTTGTACGTATCGCATTCCGAGAGGCGCTGGCGATGGTGTGGCGAGGCGAGATAAAAGACTCAAAAACCATCGTCGGTTTGCTGCTTGCGTCTCAACACGTGCGGAGTGACGCCTAACTTTGGTGTGAAGCTGGCACGGCCCGGCTTCGGCCCGGCAGCCGAGGCTGCCTGCATCGTCGCAAGCGTGACGGCGTCACGGCCGTTGCAGTTCGCCACTCGCTGCACGGCAGTTCATTGGCGGCAACCGCCGCGCCGCTCTGGCTTCGACACGTGGGCCCTGGCCGTGCAGCTTACACCAAGGACGTTAGCCGGACGGATTCCACGTTGTCGTAGTTGGCGCGGACGATGGAACCGGAGCCCTCTCGAACCACGCCACATCGGCGTCACAATCGCACAGCATCTACGCCTATGTCGACCAGCTAGCTACAATTCGGAACGCGATGACGGATTTGCGAGCCGAAGAGTTGCTGCACGCCCTCACCGACGCGACGATGCACGAAAGTCGGCGAGAATTCTCGAGAGTCTGTGCTTCGTGCCTTCAGGCATCCGGAGACGTCCTGTGGGCATTCGGCCTCGCGGAAGAACCGCAACGCCGGGCTGTCGCCCTCGTTCTGCAGATATCGGGGAGGCTGGCGCACGGTGCGATCAGTTTGCTTGAGTCGGAGAACTGGTACGCTGCGGGAGCGCTCGTGCGACAGCTTATCGAGGCAGAGTATTTGTTATTCCGGTTCAACGCCGATGAGATCGAAGCAGAAAAGTGGCTCTCTGCGACGGCGCGGGAAATACGTGACCTCTTTAGTCCCGGAGCGATGCGCAAACGTTCTGGGCAACAGTTCAGAGTGGAGGAATACGCCGTACATTGTGAGCGCGGTGGTCATCCGAATCCACGAGCAGGCTTTCTGCTGCCCGAGCACGCGATAGTGCCGGACCATCTGCCTTTCGGATCGCTCAACTGGCTGTGGGTTGACCTTGCGCAGCATCTGGCGCGTATTGGCGTTTTAATGTCAACACTTGTTCAATCCCACTTCGCTTACGTCGGAATCGCTCGCCAATCGGCTCGGGAAATGCGGGCGGCAATTGATCAATGGGAATGTCGTGACCTTTGGGCCGCAGTTCAATTCAGCAGTCCTGCTGGGCGCCAAACTGGAAATTCAGGGGGCTCAAAGCCCGCCGCCGGCTAACTTTGGTGTGAAGCTGATGCGGCCCGGCTTCGGCCCGCCGGCCGAGCCGGCTACTTCATCGCCAGCGTGACGGCGTCACGGCGGTTGCAAATCGCCACTCGGTGCTGCGCACGTCATCGGCGGCAACCGCCGCGCCGCTCCGGCTTCGGCACGTGGGCCCTGGCCGCACAGCTTACACCAAGGACGTTAGGCGGAGCGAAACACGCTTTTCGAGATGGCGAAGGTCAAGGCCCGACGCGAGCGCGCACCAGTTCGTCCGTCGCAACCCGGCATTCCGGAAAGTAAGACGCAGCTGGCCGGCGCGCAGCCAGCCTGCAGCGCTCCAGCACCTCCATTGCGTGCTTTCCGATGAACTTCCGGTGATTAGACGCTAAGATCACGTGTCATGACCGAATCAGCATCTCCGGATGCCGAGATGAGGGCGATCACGGACGCCGCCGACGCCGTCCTAGCAAAGTATCGCGACTTGCCTCCGACGCCTTCGGTTATCTATCACTATACGTCTCTCGAGGCCGCGATGAAGATACTCGAGACGAGCAAGGTGTGGTGCTCGAATCTGCGCTACTCGAACGATCCGTCTGAAGCGGAATACGGCAAGCATCTTCTCGACGCTGTGTTGACGAAAGATCCAGACCTTAAGCTCGAAGGTCTCAGGAAGGGCATCGCCGATCTTGATACTTACGCCGTCTCGCTCTCGGCCGATGGGGACCTCCTGCCGCAGTGGCGGGCATACTGCCGTAACGGTCGCGGCGTGTCTGTCGGCGTCCGGTTTGAGGCTCTTCGTCAAAGAACCAGCATGATCTTCATGCGTGTAATCTATGACGAGGGCGAGCAGCGCCAGTTCATTCGAGACATGCTCGATGTGTTTCGCAAGCCGTTACTCGCCGCGCGACACGATGAGGCAAAGCTTGATCCGCTCGTCCGCAAACTCGCGCTTTACCTTGCGATTATTCGGTCAGCGTTGAAGAGCGCGGCATACGAGAGCGAAAGGGAGTATCGCCTTCTTGATCTGCTCCCCAACAAACTTGACGAGCCACACGAAGGACTCCTATTTCGAGTATCCGCCGGCGCTGTTGTTCCGTATCTCGTGGCAGACCTTAAGGCATCAACCGCCAAACCTGCTGCGGAACCCATCGAACACCTGAGGGTGGGCCCGTGCCTTGACTATGATTTAATAAGGGCCAGCTTCGCGTTGTATGGGAGTCAGACGGCCCGCCAGGTCAACATCATTCGTTCGTCGGTGAGTATGCGATGCGAGTGATCGTCGCCCGCCTAACTTTGGTGTGAAGCTGTCACGGCCCGGCTTCGGCCCGGCAGCCGAGCTGCCTACATTCTGGCCAGCGTGACGGCGTCACGGCGGTTGCACTTCGCCACTCGGTGCTGTGCACGTAATTGGCGGCAACCGCCGCGCCGCTCGGGCTTCGGCACGTGGGCCTTGGCCGTGCAGCTTACACCAAGGACGTTAGGCGGGCGAACGACGATTTGCGTTCCGGCACGCTTTCCATGAAGGTCTGTATATTCGGGCGCTCAACGGCTACGGGTTCGTCGCTTCGGCCGATGCGCCCCCGATACGCCCCGCCGAACTAAACAACGGATCAGCGCGACATAACCGAATGCGGCGATCGCATTATCTCGGCGGTATCATGTTCCGGCTTCAGCAAGGTTTAGCCATGGCACATCGATACACAGCCTCTGAGCGGCAGTTTGCTCTCCAGTACGGCCGGACGAAGCTCGCGGAAATGCGGTCCGAAGGCGTCACGCGCGTCAAGATTCTGACCGCGGGCGACGGCAATGTGTGTCCCGCTTGTGCTGCGCTTGATGGCAAGGTGTTTTTCCTCGCTGATGTGCCGATATTGCCGATTCATGAAGAGTCGGAGGAGACCTGGTACATCTGTCGCTGTCTCTACATGCCGGCTTCAGACGGAGAGCGCTTGTCGCGGCGCAAACTACCGAAGATCACGGTCACAGGCCTCGAGTCGCTCGGGATGTCCGGTGCCGTGCTTGAGAACGCGCGGCGGCGCCTGCTCGACCGACTGCGTCAAACACCGTGTGCCGACCATGGCCAAGTCGTTTCCGCCGTACATGTCGAGCTTGCTGACAGCGGCCGCGCGAAGGTAACGGTTGCCGCATGTTGCTCAGACCTCTTGGAGCGGTCGTATGCCGTCGTTGCCGGTGCGCTGCAACCGCGCAGATCATGAATACCGCTATCAACATAGACGTCCTGAAGCTTGCGAGATGCTACCGTGGGCAACACACCTCAGCTTTCTCGATACAACGGAGCGGTGCGGCCGCAACGGTAGGACAATATCCCACGCAGTCCTGTGACGACGTTTCACATGCCGCTGAAATGCGAAACTCGCCAGCCGCCTAACTTTGGTGTGAAGCTGGCACGGCCCGGCTTCGGCCCGGCAGCCGAGCTGCCTACTTCATCGCCAGCGTGACGGCGTCACGGCGGTTGCAGTTCGCCACTCAGTTCTTGAACGTCATTGGCGGCAACCGCCGCGCCGCTTCGGCTTCGGCACGTGGGCCCTGGCCGTGCAGCTTACACCAAGGACGTTAGGCCGACAAATCACAGTTGACGTGAGGGCACGCTCTCCATGAGGCTTCGCGTACCTGCGCGCTCAGCGCAAGCGACCGGTTCGCAGGCGTCGCGGTGAGGTGGAACATGTTAGGCCGACCTGATCGCGTGACGCGCCAAGAGACTCAGGCAAGAGTCTACCTGCATGAGGACTGGCCAGCGGCCACCGGACCATGTTGGCAGACCGTGCCCACCGACAATTCCGCTATACTGGCGTCCATACGGAGTAACAGTCTGTGATGGACGCGCTCGAAGGTCTGCAAAAGTTCTTCGCCTCCTATCCGGCATGGGCTCGGGTGGTCGCAGGAGCTGGCTTGGCGACGACCTTCTTCACATTGCTGCTTGCGCCCCGCGGCGTTTCTGGAACTGAGCCCAAACCGGCCGAGGATGCGTGGCTCATCGTCAAAGGTGTCGAGATGTACGGACCCTATCGGGACGCTCAGGTCAAAGTAACGGCGATTGTAAACGGAACTGAGTATCTGTATCCCAGCGTGCCCGGCGTAGACTGGCTTGCCGTTGGACCCACCATGGCACCTCAACAATTCAAGTTGCCACGGCCCGGCCCAGATGGCTACGAGATACGTTTTAATATGCTGCTTCGCGAATCGGCGCGCCCTGAAGCGGAACGATCGTACACTAGCGTGAAGAGCGCTTTTGTCCGCAGCCTGCCGTTCGACGGAGGTTATGAATTACATCTCGTTCAGCGCGGCGTTCGTGGCCACGGCGTTGCCGGCAAGGTGCGGTTTTCAGTGACCAGCAACCCAAACATTTGACCAATTCGCTGACTGTTGCCTTCGAAGTGGCGGACGAAAGTCGTGCCTGTGGCGGCTTAACTTTGGTGTGAAGCTGGCACGGCCCGGCTTCGGCCCGGCAGCCGAGCTGCCTACTTCACCGCAAGCGTGACGGCGTCACGGCGGTCGCAGATCGCGACGGTTCTTCGAACGTCATTCGCGGCAACCGCCGCGCCACTCCGGCTTCGGCACGCGGAACCGGCCGTGCAGCTTACACCAAGGACGTTAGCCGGACGAAACTCCCGCAACGATAGGCGTTATCATTCCACAACGATGGAGATGTCCGCCGATACGACCCCGACAGCTTACCCCCGCGTTCGGATTGACGTGCGACGAGACGGCGCCTCACTTCAAATCGGTGATTCCGCCTTTTCCTTGGCCAGCTCAGCGCCTCCGAGCCATCAGACGGCGCACTTATCAGTAACAACATCGCGAACAGTCGACCCCACGGCGCCGAAGGAAATCAGGAGTGCGGACGTACGTCACCTCGCGGGCGATGGATCGCGCGCCCTCCAACAGCTCTTGCAGACGGCGAGAGCGGAGCGCGAAAGGCTCGATAAGACACTCGCCGCGGCGCGTGCGGAAATGGTCGCGAAGAAGGCCCGCTACGAGTCGTGGAAGCAAGGGATATTTCTGAAGCACCTCCGCAAAGCCACGTACCGGCAGCTTGAGCATGAGGCGATCGAGGCCACCGCTGTTGCGGTCTCGGCTTACGAAACGCGAATGCGAGCCGTGATCGTCGCAGCTATTCATGTCGACCCTTCACTTTCGCCTTCGTATGCGCATCTCTGCGACGCATTCCGAACCATGGCAAAGTCGGAACGGGTATGGGACACGTTAGCGGTCGCACGTACGAACTGTATAGCCGAGCGCACTTCGGCCTCACAAACCATTGATCGGCGTGACGTCAAATTTTCATTGTCGTCCAGCGCGCTGATGTATTGTCGCCTCGAGGTGCCGCACCTCCAGAACGCGAACGGCGGCGACCTGTATCTGTATCCCGGATTTGTCTTGTACGAAGTCAGCCGCGACGCATTCGCCATCATCGACATCAGAGACGTGCAGCTATCGGCCGACGTCTGTCGATTTTTGGAACGTGATTCGCCGCCATCGGATGCAGAGGTAGTGGGAACGACCTGGGCCAAGGTGAACAAGGACGGGAGCCCGGATCGCCGTTTTCGGGACAATCGGCAAATACCTATTCTCAAATATGCTGAACTAACCGTTACTAGCTCGTCGGGAATTCACGAACGCTACATGCTTAGTAACTACGCAGACGCAATAGGGTTTGCCTCTGCGTTCCGCGCTTATCGAGCGCTGTTTCGTGCGATACCCGCCGGCTAACTTTGGTGTGAAGCTGGCACGGCCCGGCTTCGGCCCGCCGGCCGAGCCGGCTGCTTCATGGCCATCGTGACGGCGTCACGGCGGTTGCAGTTCGCGACTCGGTTCTTCGAACGTCATCCGCGGCAACCGCCGCGCCGCTCCGGCTTCGGCACGCGGGACCGGCCGTGCAGCTTACACCAAACACGTTAGGCCACTAACTCACGGAGCACGGCGAGGAGCAGAGAAATGACCGCATTCTCAAGCATTGCTAAGACTGAATATGCTAAAGAGTTGCAACGCGATTTTGAACAAGCGCAGAAAACAGCACGCTCCAACCAAGGGTGGGACACAATGTTCCGGATCGGGCTGCTATTCTTGGGTCTCGCCATCGTAGGATGCTCAGGTATTGCAACAAGCGAGCTAATCGAGAACCCGAGACCTTGGAGTCTCGTCAGCACAATCCTCGCTGGCATCTCCGCGGCTCTTTCAGGTTTTGCGTTCGCAGAGTTCAGTTTCTCAAAGCGGCAACGTATTTGGGAGAAGAAGGCCACGCTATTGCGCTCTCTTCGCGACGAACTCCGCTTCTCCGACCCCGATGAACAGTCTTTCCGGAAGCGAGTTGACGAGGTCCAGCTCCTAGGGGATTATTCGGATCCCGGTGCGTGAAGAGTGGCCTAACTCTGCGGTCCAGCCGACAGGAACCGCCGCACCATCAGCGTGGGTGCTACAGTAGTGCGTGCGGTTCCTGCGGCTGAGCGCTGGGCCGTTAGGCCGACAGAATAGCCGTCAGCGAGAGCCCCCTGTTGGCGATCACGTTAAACCGTCGTTTTTTGAACCGACTCGCATGTTGAAGGGGCGGAGTCTCGGAAGCGTCGGAGCATGTGACGCCAGCGCCTCTGATCCGATGCAGGGCTCGGCACCATGCTCAGATTGAACACGTTA
>DATLFB010000111.1:0-2479 GCA_035525285.1 Thermoanaerobaculia bacterium | reverse complement strand
CTTCCGCAGCCTGTTCGGCCGCGGGTGGTGGAGTCTGTTCGATGCCCGCCTGATCGTTCTCGCCGCCTCGGGCGGCGACACGATCGCGATGACCACCGAGACCAACGAGACGGCCGGATTCCTGAGGCGCAATGGCGTGTACTCGCAGCTCTGGCCAACCGGCCAGCAGGTGCCCGACACGTTGACGTTCGACGGCGCGTATTACGTCCTGCGCCGGGCGGGAAGCACATTCGCGTCACTGTACCGCGCGGGCGATGGGCGCTTCGCGGGCTTGCGCCAACTCGGCTCGGGGCGCGAGATGCGCGTGGAGTGGAGTGCGGGAGGGATGCCCGTCTCCGTCACGGATTCGTGGACGGGTCTGACCTGGACACTGACGACCGACGCCGTGAAGCGGCGTATCACCGACATCGCGATCGGCGATCTGGTGTGGCGCTACGAATACGACGCGAACGACAACCTCCAGCGCGTGCTCGCTCCGGAGAGTGCAGCCTGGCGGACGTATGCGTATGTCAACGACCTGATGACGGAGGCGCGTGATGCATCGGGCAATCTGATCGAGAGTCACAATTACAACTCTGTTGGTGCGGCCATCGACAGCACCGGCCCGGACGACGAGATCGAGAACATCCAGTACCTCGCCGGCACGGAACCGAACGAGAAAATCGCGCGCCTGACGATGAAGACCGGAGCGATCGCCGAATATGTGCTGCAACCGATCGGCAATGCCTATCGCACCGTGCGGATCACCGGCGGCTGCGCCTCCTGCGGTGCGCGGGACGCCTCCTACGCATACGACGCGGAAGGGCATCTCGTTCGCGAGCAGGACGCGAGCGGCTACATCACGGTTCACACGTATGCGGCAGGACGACAGACTGCCGTCGAGGAACACTTGCGCCCGCAGGGGTGTGATCCCGCGACCGATCCAAATCGCTGCCGTCTCGATCCAGCTTCGCTGGCGACGGCGGCGCTCGAGGCGACGACCGCGACGCTCAGGACGAACTACGAATATGGCGATCCGATCTGGCCGGACAAGCCCACGTCGGTGACGACTGCCAGCGTGCTGGTTCCGGGCGGCTCGCGCGTGACCACGACTGTTTATCACCCGCTTTCAGGACAAGTGCTCCGAACGAATGTCAGCGGATGGACCGCGGAAGCCGCGAAAACGGATCGCGGGTCGTCGACGATCTTCTACGGCGATCCGCCGCCGAATGACGACAGCGATTCCGCCCTGTACGATCCGTATGCTCCTGCATTCGATCCGCGCGGCACGTTCCAGAGCGCGTGGCTCGCACTGCCTCAACCGTCGCTGCTACCGAAGCTCATGGACGGACCGCGAATCGATGCCGAGGACATCACGCTCTTCGTCTATTACCCAGTCTCTGAAGCAGTTCCTTCCGAAATGCGCGGGCGGCTCGCAGCGGTGAAGAATGCGGCCGGACACGTGACGCGCTACGAGAGCTACGACCTGTTCGGCAACGTAACGCGCTTTGTCGACCCGAACGGCGTGGCCACCGAGATGGAGTACGACATCCTCGGCCGGCTCGAGACGACCACGATCAAAGGCGTCGCAGGCTGTGACACAGCAAAGGACCCGCTCTGCTCGACGGACTTGATCTCGACACGCACCTACTCGCCGTTGGCGGGGCCGCTTGAAAGCGAAACACGTCCCGGCGATGGTGTCACGAAATACAGCTATGACGAGCGCGGTCGCGTCCGCACGCTCTCGCGCGGTCCATCTGCGACGGACCTGCGTGAACAGATCGAATACACCTACGATCCGGCGACTTCGAAGAAAAGCCTCGAGCGAATTCTTGCGTTCGAGGGTGGAACGTGGGTCGAGAAGACGCGTGAGTCATTCAGTTACGACACGCTGGGCCAGCTGCAAACCGTCACCCATGCAGACGTCGAAGGCCAGAGTGCAACATCCAGCTATGAGTACGACGCCGAAGGCCGCGTGTCCGGAGTGCGCGACGAGAAGCACACGACGCCGAACACGCGGTATGACTACGACTCCGCCGGCCGCGTAGCGAACGTGACACAGACGCTGGCAACGGCGTCGGGGGGCGCGATCACCACGCGATACGGATATGACGTACACGGCAACATGAGCTCGGTCACCGATCCCAACGGAAACGTGACGGCGTACGTCTACGACGACTTCGGCAGTCTGATCTCGCAACTGAGTCCCGTCACCGGAACGACGTTCTATGACTACGACGACGCGGGAAATCTGATCGACACGGCTGATGCACGCGGAGCCCGGACGATGCGTGCCTATGATGCGCTCGGCCGCGTGATCACGGCGGAGTCAACGCTCGACGGTGTGACGGAAACCGTGTCGTGGACCTACGACGACACCACGACTGGCACGTTTGGGATCGGGCGGCTGGCGAAGATGACCGATCCTGCGGGAACGACAGATCATCGCTACGAACGACGCGGCCTGCTTCGCGAAGAGCACCGCGCGTTCATGGCCTCT
>DATLFB010000110.1:0-3713 GCA_035525285.1 Thermoanaerobaculia bacterium | reverse complement strand
CTTCCGCAGCCTGTTCGGCCGCGGGTGGTGGAGTCTGTTCGATGCCCGCCTGATCGTTCTCGCCGCCTCGGGCGGCGACACGATCGCGATGACCACCGAGACCAACGAGACGGCCGGATTCCTGAGGCGCAATGGCGTGTATTCGCAGCTCTGGCCAACCGGCCAGCAGGTGCCCGACACGTTGACCTTCGACGGCGCGTATTACGTCCTGCGCCGGGCGGGAAGCACATTCGCATCGCTGTACCGCGCGAGCGACGGGCGGTTCGCGGGCTTGCGCCAACTCGGCTCGGGGCGCGAGATGCGCATCGAATGGAGCGCGGAAGGGATGCCCGTCTCCGTCACGGACTCGTGGACGGGCCTGACCTGGACGCTCACCACAGACGCCGCGAAGCGGCGCATCACCGAGATCGCAATCGGCGATCTGGTGTGGCGCTACGAATACGACGCGAACGACAACCTCCAGCGCGTGCTCGCTCCGGAGAGCGCGACGTGGCGCGCCTATACGTATGTCAACGATCGGATGACGGAGGCGCGTGATGCGTCGGGCAATCTGATCGAGAGTCACAATTACAACTCTGTTGGTGCGGCCATCGACAGTACCGGCCCGGACGACGAGATCGAGAACATCCAGTACCTCGCCGGCACGGCACCGAACGAGAAAATCGCGCGCCTGACGATGAAGACGGGAGCGATTGCCGAATATGTGCTGCAACCGATCGGCAATGCCTATCGCACCGTGCGGATCACCGGCGGTTGCTCCTCGTGCGGTGCGCGGGACGCCTCCTACGCGTATGACGCGGAAGGACATCTCGTTCGCGAGCAGGACGCGAGCGGCTACATCACGGTTCACACGTATGCGGAAGGACGACAGACCGCTGTCGAAGAGCACTTACGCCCGCAGGGCTGCGACCCCGCAACCGATCCCAATCGCTGCCGTCTCGACCCGGCTTCGCTTGCGACAGCGGCGCTGGAGGCGACAACGGCGACGATTAGGACGGACTACGAATACGCCGATCCGATCTGGCCCGACAAACCGACGTCGGTGGCGACCACCAGCGTGCTCGTTCCCGGGGGCTCGCGCGTGACCGCGACCGTCTACCATCCGCTGTCGGGACAAGTACTCCGAACGAATGTCAGTGGATGGACCGGGGACGCGGCGAAAACGGATCGCGGCTCGTCGACGATCTTCTACGGCGATCCGCCGCCGAATGACGACAGCGATTCCGCTCTGTTCGATCCGTATGCTCCCGCATTCGATCCGGGCGGCACGTTCCAGAGTGCGTGGCTCGCGCTCTCGCAGCCGCCGCTGCTGCCGAAGCTCATGGACGGACCGCGCATCGATGCCGAGGACCTCACGCTTTTCGTCTATTACCCAGTCTCCGAAGCAATTCCTTCGGAAATGCGAGGGCGGCTCGCAGCGGTGAAGAATGCGGCCGGCCACGTGACGCACTACGAGAGCTACGACCTGTTCGGCAACGTGACGCGCGTTGTCGATCCGAACGGCGTCGCAACCGAGATGGAGTACGACATCCTCGGCCGGCTCGAGACGACCACGATCAAGGGCGTCGCTGGATGCGATACGGCAAAGGACCCGCTCTGCGCGACGGACCTGACCTCGACACGCATCTACTCACCGCCTGCAGGTCCACTGGACAGCGAGACACGTCCGGGTGGCGGTGTCACGAAATACACCTATGACACACGCGGCCGCATCCAGACCGTTTCGCGCGGCCCATCGGCAACGGACCTGCGCGAACGGATCGAATACACCTATGACGCCGCAACCTCGAACAAGAGCGGCGAGGTCATTTCCGCCCTCGAGGGCGGCACGTGGGTCGAGAAGACTCGCGAGTCGTTCAGTTACGACACGCTCGGGCAACTGAAGAGGGTGACGCACGCACCGATCGTGACCGATGGCATCGTGACCGAGGCGGCATTCGCCGAGTACGAATACGACGCCGAAGGTCGCGTGTCCGGAGTGCGCGACGAAAAGCACACGACGGCCAACACGTGCTACGAATACGATCCCGCGGGCCGCGTCGCAAAGGTGGCGCAAACCCTCGGTACCACACCCTGCGGCGGCATCACCACGCGTTACGGCTATGACGCGCACGGCAACCTGACCTCGGTGACCGACCCGAACGGCAACGTCACGACCTACGTCTACGACGACTTCGGCAGTCTGATCTCCCAACAGAGTCCCGTCACCGGAACGACGTTCTATCACTACGACGACGCGGGGAATCTGATCGACACGGCTGATGCACGCGGAGCCCGGACCACGCGTGCGTATGATGCGCTTGGCCGCGTCGTCACTGCCGAGACGACGCTCGATGGTGTGACGGAAACGGTCTCGTGGACCTACGACGACACCACGACCGGCACGTTCGGCATCGGGCGGCTGGCGAAGATGACCGACCCTGCGGGAACGACAGATTATCGCTACGAACGACGCGGCCTGCTGCGCGAAGAGCAGCGCGCATTCATGGCCTCTGCTCCTGCTCCGCCTCCGGATGATGACGGGCGCAGTTCCGCGCTGACAGGGGCGTGCGGACCGGGCGACCCCGAACCGCTTGCCGGCAAACTCAGCGGCGACGGACGCATTCCGGCGCCGGGGCCGCTTCATCAGGCCACGACGAAGTTCACCTACGACCGCGACGGGAACCGCGCGTCGATCGCGTATCCGTCGACGCAGCTGATGGTGAACTACACCTTCGACTTCGCCGGCCGGCCTCTCAACGCATCCGGCGTGATCAATTCCGCGAAGTACCTGCCGTTCGGCCCTCTGACCGAGTTGAAGTTCGCGAACAGCACGACGCAGACGATGCAGTACGACGCGCGATACCGGATGACAAGGAACGACCTCACGATCGACGGAGTGAACGGGAATCAGGGTGAGATCGCGCGGTACCTGATTGGCTACGACCCAGCCAGCAACATCACGAGCATCAACGACGGGAAAGACTCGGAGTACAACCGGCAGTTCGAGTACGATGATCTGCACCGGCTGACGAAGGCGAACACAGGCGCCGCGCTCTGGCGCAAGGGCGATTACCAGTGGGATGCCATGGGCAACATCGTGCGCGCACAACTGACCGAGGTGATCCCGGGCGGGCCCGAGAATCTGAGCGCTGGAAATCCGAAGAAATTCAAGCCGACCGACCGGCCCAGGTCAAAGAAGGATCTTCTCCGCGCAGGCATTCAGCCGCTCGGACGGATCATGTCGTTTTCCTACGATGAGACGACGCCCGTGATCACGGCCGTGACCCTGAACGACCTCTGCCGCCCGGTGCGGCATGACGAGGCAGGCAACGAGACCGCGTATGCAGTCACGCGTTCGTACTGGCCACGGAATCTGCTTGCGTCGGTCAGCGACAGCTTCAACTCCGAGGACCCAGTTCCGCACACCGTCGCTTACTCCTACGACGGTCGCGGCGTTCGCGCGACCCGAACGGAGTTTCCGAGCAACGGTCCGGATACGTTGGCGCGGCGCTACTACATCTACACTCCTGAACTGCAACTGCTGTCAGCGACGCGCGACGATGCAGAGAACGTCTGGGAGCCGGACGCGTTCCCGCAGCCGTCTTTCGCGAACAATGTTCACTACGAGATCATCTGGTTCGGCGGACGGCCGGTGGCACAGTTCAACCCCGGATCGTTCACACGCTTCACGTTCACGGACCATCTGGGCACACCGATCCTCCAGACCGACG
>DATLFB010000089.1:0-15242 GCA_035525285.1 Thermoanaerobaculia bacterium | reverse complement strand
CGCAAGACTCGCTTCCCAATGGCGGCCAACCTTCTTGGGGCAGGACTCTCACCTGCTGGGTTGCATCAGGAGGTTTCCACTCTGTGTCTTCAACTCACATCGTTTTCCCCTCCTCGAAGCTTTTCCCTGGCGCACCAGCCGACGTGCCGCCGTCCAGCTACGATGTTCCCGAGCCGGCTCGGCCGGCGGGCCGGACAGCCAGCCCGCCGTCGGCTCCTGTGTGGAGTTAATTAGTTATAGTTAGGCGGAGTCGTGGCGCTGCGACTCACTAATCAAGTAGAACCATTGAAATGGCTCGCGCATGGCGCGCTCATAGGAACCACCGATCGTCTCTTCCGCAGCCTTGGCAAGCGGTGTACCGACCAAGGGTACAAAGCCGACGGGCAGCAGGGCATACGACGCTATCGAGCGGAAACGAGCGATACGTCGCTCTGAGTTGAGGACTTCGAGCAGCGTTCGCACCGCAAATTGGCGGTCAAACGTGATCTCACCGCGAGCAGCGGATGAAACGAGACCGCGTAACTGGCCAATGCGCTTATCGTTCAGCATCTTGACAAGAGTTGACGGCGTTCGCGGTTGAAACTCTGGAAAACTAACGCTGAACAGTTGACGAACCTCTCGCGTCACTTTGTTGAACTGGCGTTGATCAATCTGTCGTAACCGGCTGTCGTAGAATGGCTTATAGTCCTCCCAATCATAAATTGGGATGCCGAGCTGCCGCGATAGCTCAATGTTTGTTTCTACGTACGCTAAATAGGCCGCCAGGGCAGCGCGGCGAAAGTCTGGGCGCGTTGCGATATGTTCGCGCCATAAGTCGTCACTTAACTCGGTCGCACCGCCCTCGTGCAGTTGGGCTGACATGAAGCGGTCAAGTTCAATAGCGAGAGGCAGTTCTTCGTCACCACGTCGTTTCCACAGAGCGATAACCGCGTCGCGAACGACGTCCAAGAATGCCTGCCAAATCGCCACCGATTCCTCGAACGTCTTGTTCCAATCTGACAGTTCGAGCGCCGTGCTGACGTTTTGTTCGATTCTTGTCTTGGCACGAACAACACGTGTCGAATAATCCTCGAGACGTAGAAAACCTTCAGCCTCAAGAGCACGAATAACCTCAGCGATTGCGTTGTAGGACCAATGACGATCGTGTGTGAGACGGTCGAACGCCTCTGAATCCATCACAAGATGGTCACACACCAAGAGAACGGCGTAGTCCGGGGTCAGATACTGACCGGTGAGATCCAGTGCCGCCGGAGGCATACGATCGAATATGCTGCCGCGGCGATCACTCGTCACACTGGATGGAGTCAATCCGAACGAGGTCAGCATCGCGTCCATGGCACGTTTGGCGATTATATCGTTTGTCTCTGTCTTTCCTACTCTCGTCCGCCTAACGCTCGTCGCTTCAGCTGCGAGCCGCTTACCCGCTCGCACGGGCGATGCGGCACGACAGTTGCCGCGCCCAACAAAATGCGTCCGGCGGAAGCGACCTGCAACTGGCGTGACGCCGTGCCGTTTTGAAGTTCCCGAGCCGGCTCGGCCGGCGGGCCACGGAGCAGCGGCTCGTCGGCTGCTAGCAGTTAGAGTTAGACCGCCGCGGCTTCGTCGCCAATAACGGTGACGGTGGATGGTGGGAAGTTGAGGAATTCTTGTCCGTTGAGGAAGCTGATGTACTGCCCCTCGTACCCGAGGAGCGTCAGGATGATGCGCTTGAGTAGCTCTCGCAGCACAGCTACGTGCAGATAGAAGTCGGCGAATGCTGCGTCGTGTCGGCCAGTATGAACGATGTCGTGACGCGCTTTGACCGCTTTAGTGATCCGGTCCTGGATGCCGACAAGCGGTACTTGGTACTCGCGCAACATCGCGAATAAGCGATCATTAAAGGTCGTGTCGTTCATGTTCGCGATGCGGCCTCTGACCCTGAGGACGGCGTGAGCGAGATTGTTATCTTTTACGAGATCTTTCGTTGCTCCGTCATATGCGGTCTCGAGCGCGCTCCTGATGTCATCGAAGAGTGCCTTCGCTAGCGGAGGCAGCACGCGGTAATAGTGCGCGTACACGCTGATCAAGTGTTCTAAAGCGGTCATGGCCGCTATGAGCTGTAGCTCGACGTGTGCGGGCTGCGCGAGGAGGAGTCTGATTGCGAGATCGATCCCGGTTCTTGTCCGGAGTGCCTCGTTGTACTTTGAGGTCGCGAGATTGAGAACTGGCTGTAGGTTCAGCCAATGGAACATCCCGTCGCGCGGTGTGCCAGTGTGCTTTGGCCCGCAGAAGTCCCTCCGAAACAGTGTGCCATCGCCATTTGCGCTTTCCCTGATGCTCCATTCGAGGAGCTTTCCCTCCGCGAGCGAGATGATCAGGAGAATATTCGCTATCTCCTCGTCGGAGGCGTCGGTCCACTCGTCGAGCGATTGTCGTTCGTGAGCGTCGGCGGTGATTTGGATCCGTCCCGCGAGGTGGTCGTAATCTTCGATCTCGGCGACGCCGGCCATTCGCACTGCGCCGAGCTTCGTGCTGGTCTCTTGGACGGCAAAACCCTGCATGCCGATCGTGTGGTACACGAGTAGGCAGTTCGCAGCTACGGCTGGCGGACTGTTGTGGTACACCGTCAGCCGGCTGAGCTCTCCATGCAGCGCGGTAGTTGCCGTTCTGCCAAGGCGATTGTTGCGCCCTGTCATCGTGACCTGATCGCTCTCCAGCTGTAGCCCGTCTGGTGTGCTGGCGCGCAGTTTCGCCCAAGTCGCCAGTCGACCCTTTCCGGGGACCTTTTCGAGTATCCACCAAGTCTTTTCACCGAGGCGAAATCGTGCGGTTGTGATGCTGATAGTGCCGTCGTTCGCGATGGTGATCGAGCCGCGAAACGGCAGGTCATTCCCCTGCCAAGAAAGTGTGCCGCGAACTTTCGGGTACTTCAGGAGCGGCTTCACGGTGGGTTGCTTTCGCTGTCGTGTCCGTTTCATTTTCCCGCGCGGTGCGGCTACATTGTAGGAGTTCTGAGGAGCGCAGAGGTCATCGCGATGAGGCTTGCTGCATCTCGTGAGGCGCTGTCATTAGCCAAGGGTAACGCCTCCGACACAACGACCATGGGCGACGACGTGAATTCGGTCCAACGTTGAATTTCGTACCGCGGCGGCCATCTACATCTTGCCCCCCCTGGATATCCAAATATAGAACCTT
Source organism: Thermoanaerobaculia bacterium (assembly GCA_035525285.1). Lineage (GTDB taxonomy): Bacteria > Acidobacteriota > Thermoanaerobaculia > Gp7-AA8 > Gp7-AA8 > QHVT01. The sequence continues at coordinate 12,068 of DATLFB010000089.1, read as the reverse complement.
CGTTCATTGGCGTATGTCGGCCGACGACCTGGCCTGCGCTGACTCTTCAAGGAGAAGCCGGACCTGAGCGCCGTGCAGGTCGAGGGACGGCAGCGCTGCCGTCCGCTGGCTCTGCCGTGAAGGCCCGGCAGCCCGTTCCGATGTGGAGCGTTGGCGAACGCGGAACCCTCAGCGCGCCAGATGCACGATCTCCTCGCCGAAGGGCGCGGCGTGACGCCGGTCGCCGCTCTGGCGCCGCGCAGAAGTGCGTGCCTGTCCTCCAGGCGAGAACGGGCCCCGTCGGGAGATGCCGCTACCCGTCGAGTCTGGAGATCGAAACGGCGACTGGCGGCGCCGCTCTCCAGATCAGAACATCCACATGCAGATCGCCACCGCGGCGATCGCCGCCACCACGTCGCCGATCAGCGCCGCCGGCACGGCGTGGCGCGTGCGCTTCACGCCGATCGCGCCGAAGTAGACGGCGAGCACGTAGAACGTCGTCTCCGAGCTGCCGTACATCGTCGCGGCCATGCGGCCGAGGAGCGAGTCGGGGCCGTGCGTTTTGATGAGATCCGTCGTGAAGGCGAGCGAGCCGCTGCCGGTCAGCGTGCGCAGCACCGCGAGCGGAAAGACTTCCGGCGGAAACGCGATCGCGCTCAGAATCGGGCGCAGGCCGGCGGTGAGCATGTCCATCGCGCCCGACGCGCGGAACATGCCGATCGCGACGAGGATGCCGACCAGGAACGGGATGATGCGGATGGCGATCTCGAAGCCTTCCTTCGCGCCGTCGACGAAGGCGTCGAACACTTTCACATTGCGGATCATCCCGATCAGCGCGATGGCGACGATGAGAACGGGAATCGCCCAGATCGAGATCTGCTCGAAGATCGTGCGAATCATTCCGCGATCTCACTGGAAGGAGGGCAGACGTCTCGTCCGCCATTCGAGGGGCGGACGGGACGTCCGCCCTCCTCTGGATGGAATCGCTGCAGGAACTTCGCGGCCAGCACCGCGGCAACTGTTCCGATGAACGTCGCGAACAGCGACGTGGAGATGATCGCGGTCGGATTCATCGCGCCCGCCGCCACGAGAATGCCGATCATCGTGGTCGGGATGAGCTGCACGCCCGAGGTGTTGATGGCCATGAAGGTGACCATCGGATTCGTCGCCGTGTCCTTCTGCTCGTTCAGCGTCTGCAGCTCTTCCATCGCCTTGATGCCGAGGGGCGTCGCGGCGTTGTTGAGACCGAGCATGTTCGCGGCGATCGACATCACGATCGCGCCGTTCGCGGGATGATCGGCGGGAACGTCGGGGAAGAGCCAGCGCAGCACGGGACGCAATGCGCGTCCGAGGAGGGAGACGAGGCCGGAGGCTTCGGCGATGCGCATCATGCCGAGCCAGAGCGTCATGATGCCGACGAGGCCGATCGCGATCTCCACCGCCGTCTTCGCCGAGTCGACGGTCGCCTTCGACACCGCGTCCGCGGTGCCGTGGAACGCCGCCATCACGAGCGCGACGGCCATGAGGCCGAACCAGATGTAGTTGAGCATGCGAGCGATGGTAACGTTTTGCCGTGCACCTCGCACTCGTCCTCGCCGCGCTCGTGTCGCTCACGGATGGCTGGCAGTTCGCCGTCACCGCGCCGCGTGAGACGCCGCCGCATGATGCCGCGTGGCGCGAGGACTTCGAGATCCGGCGCGGATTCGACGTCTGGTTTCGCAATCGATTGCCTGGAGGGCGGGCGTCCCGCCCGCCCGGGGGCGGACGGGACGTCCGCCCTCCTGAAGAGCATCTCGTCTTCCGCTCATTCTCTACTTCGACACGGCGCGCGGCTGCGTCGAAGTGGCGAACGCTGGTCATCCGCCTCCCCTCCTCTGCCGCGGCGGCGACGTGCGTGAGCTCGGCCCGCGCGGCGTGCTCCTCGGACGCTTCGACACGCAGTACGACGCGGAGACGATCTCCCTCCAGCGAGGCGATCGCATCGTGATCTACACGGATGGAGTGACCGAGGCGCGCAACGTGCGCGGCGAAGAATTCGGCGAGTCGCGCCTGAGAGAAATGGTTCGCGACGGGGCGCGTGCGGACGGCATCGCGCGCGCCGTTCGGACGTGGCGCGACGAGCGGAGCGACGCCGACGACGTCACGCTTCTCGTGTTGGACTTGCTGGACTGACGCCATTCGGAGAGAATCACACGCATCTAGAATGACAACTCGCCCAAATCGGAACTGGAGGAGCCTGTATGAGAACCCTGGTGACGAGATCTCTGCTCGGCGTTCTGCTGCTCACGCTCGCGTTCGCCGCGCTTCCCCTGGTTGCACAGACCCCTGCCGAACAGACGGCGCAGGAGCCCGAGCCTCCGAAGGTCGAGGAGGAAATGGTCGTCACGGCGCGCAAATTCGAAGAGACCGTGCAGGAGGCACCGATCTCCGTCGCGGCACCTTCCGAGGCCCAACTGCGCGACCGCGGCGCGGAGACTCTCGAGGACATCGCGGTCAACGTCGCGGGCTTCAGCGTGCAGAACTCCGGACCCGGACAGAGCCAGGTCGGCATGCGCGGCGTCTCGGCCGGACGCATCATTCGCGACCAGCCGGGCGTCAAAGAGCAGGTCGGCATGTACCTCGACGAGTCGGTCATCTCCCTCTCGCTCTTCACGCCGGACATCGATCTCTTCGACGTGTCGCGCGTCGAAGTGCTGCGCGGACCGCAGGGCACACTCTTCGGCTCCGGATCGCTCGCGGGAACGGTCCGCTACATCACCAACCAGCCGCGACTCAATCACAGCGAGTCGACCGCGGAGCTCTCGGTCAGCTCGATCAGCGACGGAAGCGTCGGCGGCAGCGCGAAGTACGCCGGCAACATTCCGATCGGCGACAAGGCCGCGATGCGCGTGGTGGGCTACTACACCAGGTACGGCGGCTTCATGGACGCCGTGCAGCCCGACCTCAGCGTCAATGAAGACGTAAACGACGGCCATCGCGCCGGCGCGCGCGTGGCGTTCCGCTTCGAGCCGAACGAGAAGCTGACGGTCACGCCCCGCCTCCTCTATCAGGAAGTCGAGACGAACGGCTGGAACCGCATCGACGTGTTCAACATCCTCGCGAATCCGTTCACCACGACGCGCCCGAAGGTCAGGCTCGGCGAGCGCGAGCAGTTCACGCAGATGGAGGAGCCGTTCACCGACGAGTTCCTCCTCGGCGATCTGAATCTCGAATACGAGATGGGCGGGATGACGCTGACGTCGATCACGTCGTACACGGACCGCGACATCCTCGTCATCCGCGACGCGACCGCGCTCACCGCCAGCATCACCGGCGGGTCCATCGGATTGCCGGCCAGTGTCTACGAGCTCGACGCGCCGCTCTTCGACGCGACCACGGCCAGCGGCTTTACGCAGGAAGTGCGTTTCGGCAGCAACGCGCGCGACGCGAAGTTCCAGTGGGTGGCCGGCGCGTACTACGCGGACAACGATCGCGACTACGGCCAGAATCTCCCCGTGATCGGATTCGAAGACAACGCGCGCGCGATCGGCGTGAACATTCCGACGGCCGGGACGAAGCTGGCGAAGAAGGACGAGCTGTACAAGTCCGATCTCCACTACGAGTACAAGCAGCTCGCGGTGTTCGGCGAGGGCACGTGGTCGTTCAGCGATCGTCTCGACATCACCGGCGGGGTGCGCTGGTACGACTACGAGGAAGACCGCACGCAGGTGTTCGACGGAATCTTCTCCGATCCGAACGACAGCGTCGGCTCCGTCACCGCGGATGGCTTCGCTCCGCGCGTGATTCTCAGCTGGAAAATGAGCGATGCGACGCGCATCAACGCGCAGGCGTCGAAGGGCTTCCGCCTCGGCGGCATCAACGATCCGCTCAACACACCGCTCTGCACGCCGGCGGATCTCGTGATCTACGGCGGACGCCCGACGTGGGAGGACGAGACGCTCTGGAACTACGAGATCGGCGCGAAGACATCGATCATGGGCGGCCGCGGCAGCTTCAACGCGTCCGCGTACCGGATGGACATCAAGGACCTGCAGGCGACCGTGACCGCGGGATCGTGCTCGTCGCGCATCATCGTCAATGTCCCCTCGGCGAGAGCATCGGGCGTCGAAGTGGAAGTCGAGGCCTCGCCGAACGACAGCTTCGACTTCGCGGTCTCCGGCAACTACAACGCCTCGGAGCTGACGTCGAGCTTCACGTCGTCGACCGGTGCGATCGTCGCCGGCATCCAGGAAGGCAATCGCCTCCCGAGCGTGCCGGAGTTCCAGCTTGCGGCGGCGGCAACGTATCGCTGGCAGCTGCGCGAAGGAATGGCGGCGTACAGCACGGGCGTGTTCCAGATCGTCGGCGACCGCTTCACGCAGGTCTCGGATCAGGAACCGGGCTTTGGTACGGTGGACATCAGCGCTTTCGGCGGCGACATCGGCGGACCGTACACGTCGAACATCTTCACGTTCGAGCCGCAATTGCCGTCCTATCACAACATCAACCTCCGCCTCGGCGTGCTGCACGGCAACTGGGACACGGCGCTCTTCATCAACAACGTGACCGACGAGCGGGCGTTCCTCGCGCTCGACATCGAGCGCGGCAGCCGCGCGCGTGTGTCGTACATGACGAACCAGCCGCGCACGTTCGGCGTGAGCTCGCGAGTGACGTTCTGATGCTCCAGTCCCCTCTCCCCACGCCAGTGGGGAGAGGGTTAGGGTGAGGGGCTCAAAAGCTCCGAGACACCAACCCCTCACCCTGGCCCTCTCCCCGCGAGCGGGGAGAGGGGACAGATGCGTGACGCGATGAACCGGCGAACCTTCCTGCGCAGCGTCGCGGCGCTGCCCATCGCCGCGCGCCTCGACGCTCTCGCTCTCCTTCCCGCTTCCTCCCCGCGCATCACCGTCATCGGCGCGGGCGCGTTCGGCGGGTGGATCGCGCTCCAGCTCCGCCGCCTCGGCGCGCAGGTGACGCTGCTCGACGCGTGGGGTCCCGGCAACGCGCGCTCGAGCTCGGGGGGCGAGACGCGCGTCATTCGGGCGATCTACGGCGCAGACCGGACTTACGTCGAGATGGTGAAGCGCGCGTACGCGCTGTGGGAAACGCTCGACGCATCGACCGACGAGTCGCTGTACACCGAGACGGGCGCGCTCTGGCTGCATCGCGGCGACGATGCGTACGTCCGCACAGCGGTGCCGATTCTCGGCGAGCTCGGATTTCCCGTCGAGCAACTGAGCGTCGACACCGCGGCGAAGCGCTATCCGCAGATCAGATTCGACGGCGTGCGATCGGTATGGCTCGAGCATCGCGCGGGCGCGCTCTCGGCGCGGCGCGCATGCGCGGTGGTGCGCGATGCGTTCGTGAAAGCGGGCGGTGTCTATCGCACGGAACAGGTCGAGCCGGGACCGATCGTGAACGGATCGATGAAGGGCGACGCGGACATCTTCGTCTTCGCGTGCGGCCCCTGGCTCGGCAAGCTCTTCCCCGAGATCCCCATTCGCCCTTCGCGGCAGGAGGTCTATTTCTTCGGCACGCCGCGCGGATCGCAGCGCTACCTGCCCGGAAAGCTGCCGGTGTGGATCGACTTCGGCGAACGGATTTTCTACGGCGTTCCCGACACGCACGGCCGCGGATTCAAGATCGCCGACGACACGCGCGGCGACGACGTCGATCCGACGACACTCGATCGCACGCCGAGCCCGCAGAGCCTCGCGCGCGCGATGCGTCTGCTCGCGGAGCGTTTCCCCGAGCTGGCGAACGCGCCGCTGCTCGAGTCGCGCGTCTGCCAGTACGAGAACAGCCCCGACGGACATCTCATCATCGACCGCCATCCGCGGGCGAAGAACGTCTGGCTCGCCGGCGGCGGATCGGGACACGGCTTCAAGCTCGCGCCGGCCATCGGCGACATGACCGCGCAGGCGATTCTGTCCGGCAAGGAAATCCCCGCTCTCTTCCGGCTCGAGAGGCTGCGCGACACGAAGCAGCCCGCAACCCAGTTCGATACCAAAGAAACGTAGCGCCCGGCTTCAGCCGGGCGTGGGCGGGCTGAAGCCCGCCCCTACGTCATGCATCGTGTGCGGAGGTGAGAAACGCGTGAATCGCTTTCGCCGCCTTCCTGCCCGCGCCCATTGCCAGAATCACCGTCGCGCCGCCGGTCACGATGTCGCCGCCGGCGAAGACGCCGCGCTTCGAGGTCTGCAGCGTTTCGGGATCGGCCTCGATGTAGTTTTTGCGATTCGTCTTCAGATCGGGCGTCGAGGACTGCACGATCGGATTGGCGCTCGTGCCGACGGCGATGATCGCGAGCGAGGCCTTGATCACGAACTCCGAGCCTGGAACGGCGATCGGACGGCGGCGCCCGCTCGCATCGGGCTCGCCGAGCTCCATGCGCGCGCACTTCACGCCGGTGAGCCAGCCGCGTTCGTCGCCGGTGAGCTCCACGGGATTCGTGAGCGTCTGGAACACGACGCCTTCTTCCTTCGCGTGCTTCACCTCTTCCTTGCGCGCCGGCATCTCCGCTTCGCTGCGGCGGTAGACCAGCGTTGCACTGCGCGCGCCGAGACGCAGCGCGGTGCGCACCGCATCCATCGCCGTGTTGCCGCCGCCCACGACCACCACGTCACGGTCGCGGCAGTCGTACACAGGCTCGTCGTATTCGGGGAAGCGATACGCACGCATCAGATTCACGCGCGTGAGGAACTCGTTCGCGGAGTAGACGCCGTTCAGATGCTCGCCGGGAACGCCGAGAAACTGCGGCAGTCCCGCGCCGGTCGCGACGAAGAGCGCGTCGTAGCCTTCCTCGCCGAGGAGCTCGTCGACGGTGACGGTCTTTCCGACGACCACGTTCGTCTCGAACTCCACGCCCATCCTGCGCAACACATCGACTTCCTGACGCACGATGTCCTTCGGCAGGCGAAACTCGGGGATGCCGTACACCAGCACGCCGCCCAGCTCGTGCAGCGCCTCGAACACGCGCACGCCGTGGCCCTTCTGCACGAGATCGCCCGCGCAGCTCAGACCCGCGGGACCGCTGCCGACGATCGCAACGCGTTTGCCGCTCGGCGGCGCGATCTCCGGGATACCCACGTTGCCGGTCGCGCGCTCGTAGTCGGCGACGAAGCGCTCGAGATGCCCGATCGCCACCGAGTCCTTCTTGCTCTTCACGATCAGGCAGTCGCCCTCGCACTGCTCTTCCTGCGGACAGACGCGGCCCGTGATCGCGGGCAGCGCGTTGTCGCGGCGGATCACTGCGGCGGCGCCGAGGTAATCGCCTTCGATGATGCGGGCGACGAACTCCTTCACGTCGACCGCCACAGGACAGCCCTTCGTGCACGATGGGTTCTTGCAGGCGAGGCAGCGCAGCGCCTCTTCGTTCGCGAGCGTCGGGTCGAAGCCGAGGTTCACTTCCTCGAAGTTGCGCGCGCGGATCGCGGCTTCGCGCTCCGGCATGTGCTGGCGCGGGAGTTTGATGCGCTCCTTGTTGGGGATCGTGTTAGGCATGGAGCCCCTTACCGTGGAGGACAGGCAATCCTGCCTGTCCGGACAGGCAGGATTGCCTGTCCTCCACACCATGCGACGCGCAGCGTTCCTTCCACATCGCGAAGGCCTGCTGCTCCTGCTCGCGGTACATCGCGTTGCGCTGCGACAGGACCTGGAAGTCGACGCGGTGCGCGTCAAACTCCGGACCGTCGACGCATGCGAACTCGCTCTTCCCGTCGACGATCACGCGGCACCCGCCGCACATCCCCGTGCCGTCGACCATGATCGAGTTCAGACTCACCACCGTGCGGATCCGCCGCTCGCGCGTAACCTCGGCCACCGCACGCATCATCGGCACCGGGCCGATGGCGAGCACGAGATTGACCGGCAGCTGCACGAGCTGCCGGAGCTTGTCCGTCACGAGCCCCTTCGTCCCGTAGCTGCCGTCGTCGGTCATGATGAAGAGCTGATCGCTGACGGCGCGCACTTCGTCTTCGAGGATGAGCAACTCTTTCGTGCGCGCGCCGAGGATCGAGAAGACGCGGTTCCCCGCCTTGCGCAGCGCCTCGGCGATCGGCAGCGCGATCGCCGTTCCGACGCCGCCGCCGACCACGATCACGGTGCCGAGGTGCTCGATGCTGGACGCCTTGCCGAGCGGCCCGACGACGTCGAGGATCGCGTCGCCTGTCTTGAGCTCGCTCATCTGCGCCGTCGTCTTTCCCACCGCCTGCACGACAAGCGTGATCGTGCCGCGCTGCGGGTCGGAGCCTTTGATCGTGAGCGGAATGCGCTCGCCGCGCTCGTCGAGACGGAGGATCACGAACTGCCCGGGCAGTTGCTTGCGCGCGATGCGCGGCGCCTCGATGGTGAACTGCGTTACGTTCGGACCGAGCGGTCGCGCGTCGGCGATGCGAAACATGCAGCCTCCGTCTGGAGGGCGGACGTCTCGTCCGCCCGGCGGACGGGACGTCCGCCCTCCACTGTGATCGGTTCGAAGCGAGCGGTGAAGAAACGGAGCGTGGGCGGCTCGTAGACCATCCGCAGCCCGGCGATGTTCTCGCGCTGCGACCAGAGCTCGCGCACGGAGTACGCGACGACGTCCATGTGCCGGTTGGTGTAGACGCGCCGCGGAATCGTGAGGCGCACGAGCTCGAGACTCGGATGTCGATTCTCGCCCGTCAGCGGATCGCGTCCCGACGACACGATCCCGCGCTCCATCGCGCGCACGCCGCTGTCGATGTAAAGCGCAGCCGCGAGCGCCTGCGCGGGAAACTCTTCCTGATCGAGATGCGGGAGGAAGCGGCGCGCGTCGAGGAAGACCGCGTGGCCGCCGATCGGCTCGACGATGGGAATGCCGGCGTCGAGGATCTGCTCGCCGAGGTAGCGGACCTGGTGGATGCGATGGGCGATGTAGTCGTCGTCGACCATCTCACGCATGCCCTGCGCGAGCGCTTCCATGTCGCGGCCCGCGAGGCCGCCGTAGGTCGGCATCCCCTCGAAGATCACCACCTGCTCGCGCGCCTGCTGGAGGATCCACTCCTCGTTCATCGCGAGGAAGCCGCCGATGTTGACGAGGCAGTCCTTCTTCCCCGACATCGTGCAGCCGTCGACGTACGACATCATCTCGCGCAGGATCGCGCGCACCGGTTTGTCCGCGTAGCCCGGCTCGCGCTCCTTGATGAAGTACGCGTTCTCGACGGCGCGCGTGGCGTCGCACCAGACTCGGATGCCGTGATGCGCGCAGAGCTCGCGCAGCTCGCGCAGGTTCTGCATCGACACCGGTTGTCCGCCGGCCAGGTTCACGGTGCAGGCGACGCTCATGTACGGGATGTTGCTCGCGCCGTAGCGGTCGATCGCGGCCTGCAGCTTCAGCAGATCGACATTGCCTTTGAACGGATGCAGCGCGGATGCGTCGTGCGCTTCATCGATCACGACGTCGACGAACGTGCCGCCCTGCAGCTCCTGATGCGCGCGCGTGGTGGTGAAATACATGTTGCCGGGGATGACGTGGCCGGGACGGATGAGGATGCGCGAGATGAGATGCTCCGCGCCGCGGCCCTGATGGGTGGGGACGACGTAGCGGAAGCCGTAGATGTCCTGCACGGCGCGCTCGAAGGTGAAGAAGGAGCGCGCGCCGGCGTAGGCCTCGTCCCCGCGCATCATCGCCGACCATTGCGCGTCAGACATCGCGTTCGTACCGCTGTCGGTGAGGAGGTCGATGTAGACGTCCTCGCTCCGCAGCAGAAAGGTGTTGTATCCCGCCTCGTCGATCGCCCGCTCGCGCTCCGCGCGGGTGGTCATCCGGATCGGCTCGACGGACTTGATTTTGTATGGCTCCGCGACTGGCCGCGTCATGGTTCGGAAGGTAGCAAGTGCTCGCACGAGGAGTGGAGATGGGAGACACTGCGCGGTGTGATTGCGGTCACGGAGCGCGTGGAGGACAGGCAATCCTGCCTGTCCTGGCAGGCAGGAAGGCCCCCTGTCAGGACAGGCAGGATTGCCTGTCCTCCACGTTAGAATCGCCGCCCTCATGCGAGGTTGGTGCGTGCTGCTCGGTCTGCTGCTCGTTGCGTGCGGGGAAACTCCGGCTCCACAGCCGCCCCCTCCCTCGATCCTCCTCGTCACTCTCGACACGACGCGCGCCGATGCGATCGGCGCCCACACGCCCGCGTTCAACGCGCTCGCCGCGCGGGGGCGCGTGTTCCGCTATGCCTACGCGACGGCTCCGCAAACGCTGCCGTCGCATGCGTCGATGATGACCGGGCTCTATCCCGCGGGACACGGCGTGCACGAGAATGCGCGCGCGCTCGGCGCGCAGCACGCGCTCCTCGCGGAGAAGCTGCGCGGCGCGGGCTATCGCACGGCCGCGTTCGTGTCGGGATTTCCGCTCGCGCGCCAGTTCGGGCTCGCGCGCGGATTCGACGTCTACGACGACGCGTTCGAGCTCGAGCGCTCCGCGCGCGAAACGACCGATCGCGCCATCGCGTGGTTGCGGAGCGAGTCGCAACGTCCGCTGTTTGTCTGGGTTCATTACTACGATCCCCACGATCCGTACGAGCCGCCGGAGCCGTACGCGAGCCGTTTCGCGGACAAGCCCTACCTCGGCGAAGTGGCCGCGATGGACGAGCAGCTCGGCCGGCTCGTGCAGGCCTTCGGCGACGGAGCGATCGCGGTCGTCGCCGATCACGGTGAAGGACTCGGCGATCACGGCGAGTCGCAGCACGGATATCTGCTCTATCAGAGCGCGATGCACGTTCCGCTCGTGCTCGCGGGACCCGGCGTCGCGCGCGGCACGAGCGACGCTCCGGTGAGCGCGCGCCGCGTGTTCCACACGATCCTCGACTGGGCCGGCCACGGTGAGGAGGGCGGACGTCCCGTCCGCCGGGCGGACGAGACGTCCGCCCTCCTCACCGAGAACAGCCTCCGCGCGGCCTCGACGGAAGTCGTCCTCGGCGAAGCGATGGCGCCCTTTCTCGATTTCGGATGGCAGCCGCAGGTGATGGCCGTGGAGGGGCGCGAGAAGGTGATCAGCGCCGGCGCGATCGAACGGTACGACGTCGTGGCCGATCCGCGAGAGGCGCACGACCTCGGCGGCAGCGACATGTCGCGCAGCGTGCGCAAGGTGCTCTCCGAGTATCCGCTACCCTCACCCGCGGCCGCCGTGCCCACGAACCTGTCGGAGGAGGAGCGCCGCAAGTTCGCGAGCCTCGGCTACATTACTTCCGTTGCGAAGCCGGTCATCCGGAAAGACGCACCACGTCCGCGCGACATGACGCATCTCTTCGACGAGCTCGAAACGGCGTCGGATCTCTTCGTCGCCGAGGAGTGGTCGCGTGCGAGCGTGGTGCTCGAGAAGATCCTCGCCGAAGATCCGCACAACCTGACCGCCGCCCTGCGTCTCGCCGCCGCGCACTCGCGCCTCGGGCAAAACGATCGCGCGCTCGCGGCGTTCAAGCGCGCGGAAGCGATCGCGCCCGACTCACCCGACGTGCGGCTCTATCTCGCGCTGCATCTCGCGCGTACGAGCGAGTGGGAGCGCGCGGTTCCGATGCTCGAGCGCAGCGTCGCCGAATCGCCCGATCGCCTGTCCGCGCTCGAAACGCTCGGCGACCTGGCGATGCGGCAGGGGCGAACGAACGTCGCGATCGACGCATACGAGCGTGCGCGCGCGCTGCAGGGCGCGCGCTTCGAACATCACCTCGAGCTGGGCGTCCTCTATCTCGCCGCGCGGCGATACGCCGAAGCACGCGACGCGCTCGACCGCGTGCCGGCGAATCATCCCGCATGGCCGATGGCGCTCTTCAAACGCGCTCAGGTGAGTGTGCTTCTGAATGAGCCCGACCGCGCCGCGCGCATCGCCCGCGCACGGCAGTACGCCGACGCGACGACTCGCGACCTCATCGCCGAGGAACGTTTGTTCCGATAGAAAACGCAGGGGCGGCCTGGAAGGCCGCCCTACAAAAACGATACGCCGACAGCATGTCGGCGTTGTAGCGCGGGCATCCTGCCCGCCGTAACGCCGGCATCCTGCCGGCGAGCTCGCTGGCTGGAAGCCAGCGACACGGCGGCCTGGAAGGCCGCGCTACAAAAAACGGAACGCCGACTTTCAGTCGGCCGGTCCGCCGATC
>DATLFB010000084.1:0-10802 GCA_035525285.1 Thermoanaerobaculia bacterium | reverse complement strand
ACGGCACGTCCAGCGTCAACCGCCCCGCCGCGCCGAACATCCGTTCGCCGTCTTCGCGGCTCGATGTAGCGCGGGCATCCTGCCCGCCGTAACGCCGGCATCCTGCCGGCGACATCGCTGGCTGGAAGCCAGCGACACGGCGGCCTGGAAGGCCGCGCCACAGAAAAACGGAACGCCGGCTTTCTGCCGGCCGGTCCGCCGATCTCCGATCGGCGTCAAACCACCGCCGACTGAAAGTCGCCCTCGACCGGCTGAAGCCGGTCGCTACGTCAGTTGACGCGCGGCGGTCTATCAGTGCCCGAAGTGGCGCCACTTTCCTGCCGGGCCGCTCCGCAACGCCTTCGCGTGATCGCGGTAGTCCTCCGCCGAGGCGGGGTCGAGCTCCCAGCGATGCAGGTCGCGCTCGTCCTTCTCGAAAATCAGCTCCTCGTAGGACTCGGTGTCGGCGAGCATCAGTTCGAGCTCTTCCTCCATCGCGTCGAAGGCCATCACCTCTTCCATCATCAGCTCTTCCCACGACTGAATCTCGATCTTGCGCATGCCTGCAAGGTAGGTGCGCCGTGAGAGCGGGATTGTGATTGGCGACACCGGGCCGCGTGCGCATGGTCATCCGAGGAATTCCGCGGCGCGCCTATGTTGCGAGGCACGGAGGTGCACCATGTGTCTCGGCGTGCCCGGCCAGATCGTGGAAGTGAAGGCGAAGCAGGCGATCGTCGATTTCTGGGGCGTGCGCAAATGCGTGCGGCTCGATCAGCTCGACGAGCGCGCGCTGCCCGGCGACTACATCATCGACCACGGCGGCTACGCCGTGCGCGTGATTCCGCCGCAGGACGTCGCCGATACGGTTGCCTTGTACGAGGTGCTGCTCTCCGAAGCAGGAGAAGACCCGCTCGTGCGCAACGTCGTCGACGAGCTCGACTCGCTGGCCATCGACCTCGAAGAACCGGCGTTGATGTGAGCCGATGGATCCGCTGCGCATCGCGCTGCTGACCTCGCGGAGCGTGCCCGGCATCGGGCGCCTGCTCCACGATCCGAATCGCGGAAGCGTGTGGGATCTCTCCATCGTCGTCGATGAGAATCTCGATCGCATCGACGCCGACTACGTGCTCGTGGCCGGCTATCCGTACGACATCACGCCGCTGCTCCCGCGATTCGAGGGACGCGTGCTCGCGATCCGCGAAGACCTCAAAGACTTCGAGACGCGCAGCTCGATCTCCATCGTCAACGGCCCGCTCTTCCTGCTCGGCCCGCCGTATCCGCTCGCGCCGATGGCGCTCGACGCGCACGAGCGCGGCGACATCGCATTCCTCGATTCGTACGCCGCGCTGCACCGCACGTGGATGATCACGACGTCGTGGCCGGACATGCTCGCGTGCACGATGGAACTGCTCGCGGCGGGCACGATTCAGATCATCGGCGACGTCGTCTGGATCGACGGCGCGCCGGGGCCGTGCCGCCTCGGCGAGGCACCGCGCGCCTGTCATGAGCCGGAGACGATGCTCGCGCGCGGGATTCCGCGCAGCTGCCCGTTCATCGAGTGACTCGGCACTCGCAGACCTCACCGCTCTCCGGCCTGCACACGCGCGCGGTCACATGCGTTGCGCGGCCGTGTCCGCACTGGCACTTCTCCCCCTCGCTCGGCGCATAGCGGCTGCAGAGGCAGGGATAGTCCTCCGACGGATAGTGGATGACGTCGAGGCAGCTCTGCGCGAGATGGTGCTCGCTGTCCTGATGGGAGCAGCAGTGCATGGTGGTGCTCATGATCACATACCGCGGTGCGCCCGGTCATCCGCTTGCGCGTTCCGCCGTGCTTCCATGAGCGGGTAACAATTTGCGAGGTGAGACCATGGACGTGACAATCGGAAACGGCCGGGCCCGCGTTGTGATGTGGGAGCTGACGCGCGCCTGCAAGCTCGGATGCGTGCATTGCCCGATCGGCGCACAACCGCGCCGCAGCCCTCTCGAGCTCACGACGTACGAGGCCTACAAGACGATCGACCAGATCGTGGCCATGAATCCGAACGAGGTCATCATCACCGGGGGCGATCCCTTCGAGCGCCCCGATCTCTACCAGCTCATCGACTACGCGCACCGCCGCGGGATGAATCCGTCGCTCACGGTCAGCGTCACTCCCTCGCTCACCGGCGCCGCGATCGGCAAGCTCAAACGCAACGGCCTCGGACGCCTCGTCATCAGCCTCGACTCCGCGCGTCCCGACAAACACGACGCCGGCCGCGGCATCGCCGGACAATTCGGCTCGACGCTGCTCGCGATCCGCTGGGCGCGCACCGCCGAGCTCCCCGTCGAGGTGAACACGCTGCTCGATCGCTCGAACCCGAAAGAGCTGCAGACCATCGCCGAGCTCCTCGCCGACGTCGAGGTCGCGCGCTGGAACATCTACTTCCTCGTTCCCGTCGGCAACGCGAAGTCGAACGAGACGCTGACGGCCGAGGAGGTCGAGCAGGTCTTCGAGCAGATCCACGGACTCAGCCGCCGCACGCGTTTCCCGATCCGCACGTTCGAGGCGCCGCACTATCGCCGCTTCGTGCTGCAGAAGGCGGTCGAGGCGCGGCTGCGGACCGTCGAGGACTATTTCGACGTGACCGCGGACGGACTGCGCATCGGCGACGACACCGGCGACGCCGCCGTCGCCGTCAACAACTATCTCTACATCTCTCACACCGGCGAGATCAGCGTCAGCCCGTTCCTCCCGCTCACGGCGGGGAACGTGCGCTATCAGCCGTTGCCGACGATCCACCAGTACGGCGAGCTCTTCGCCGCCGTACGAGATGAAGTCAACCTCAAAGGCAAGTGCGGCCGCTGCGAGTTCAAGTCGGTTTGCGGCGGATCGCGCGCACGTGCGTTCGCGCTGACCGGAGACCTCTTCGCGGCCGATCCGTTGTGCGCGTTTCAACCCGGCACGTTCCTTCCTGTCGCGCCGATGGCCGCTCCCCGTGGGGACATATGATCGACGACTACGATCCGCGAAGCACTCCGTGGCAGATCGACGAGGCCGAGTTCCACGAGATCGACGACGCGCGCGCGCAGAAGGAGTTTCTGCTGCGCTACGCCGTGCTCGCGCCGTCCGGACACAACACGCAGCCGTGGACGTTCCGCATCGCGCGCGATCAGATCGAGATCTACGCCGACTACTCGCGCCGTCTTCCCGTCGCCGATCCCACCGACCGCGAGCTGCACATGAGCATCGGCGCGGCGATCACGAATCTCCGCGTGGCGGCGGCGCATTTCGGATTCGAGTCGACGGTGTTCTATCCGCTCGATCACGGCCCGGTCGCGGTGATCGCGCTGCGCGAGACGTGCGATGCCGACCCGCAACTCCGCGCGCTCTTCCCGGCCATCACGCGGCGGCATACGAATCGCGCGGACTTCGATCGCCGCGAGATCGAGCCCGAGGCGCTGGAGCGGGTGTGCGACATCGTGGAGAGCTCGGAGCTGATGCGCTTCGTTCTGCCGCATGACCGCATGCACGCGGCGGAGCTCGTGGAGCAGGCGGATCACCTGCTCATGGCCGACGAGACGTGGCGCAGGGAGCTGTCGGAATGGGTGCGCCCCAACGACGGCAGCGCATGCGACGGCATGTGCGGCGATGCGTTCGGGATTCCGGGACCGCTCTCCGCGTTCGCGAGCAGTCTGATCGCCAGCTTCGACGTCGGCACCGTACGCGGACGCCACGATCGCGAGCTGACGGAGAATGCCGCGGGCCTGATCGTCGTGACGAGCGACGACGACCGCGTCTCGCTCCTCCGCGCCGGCGAAACGCTCGAGCGCCTGCTCCTGACGCTGACGCTGCTCGACGTGCAGTACTCGTTTCTCAACCAGCCGGTCGAAGTGCCGCAGCTCCGCCGCGAGCTCTGGCGCCTCGTGCGCTCGCCGCGACAGCCGCAGCTCCTGCTGCGCATCGGCTACGCGAAGCCGGTGCAACGGGCAATGCCGCGGCGCCCGGTGGAGACGGTGCTGGCGTAACTGTGTGGAGTGCGGCGACGCCAGTCGCCGCTTTCCAACGCCGCGACGCCAGTCGCGGCACGTCGCGTAGAACAGCGGCGACTGGCGTCGCCGCACTCCACACGCTACGCGTGCCGCCGCGCCGCGTCCTCGGGATCGAGATCCCCCCACGACAAACGGATCGCCGTCATCACGCGCGCTCCCAGCCACTCCTTCTCGCCGAACGCAAACGCGGCATTTCCCTCGAGCTCGGCGATGACGTCCGCTGGCTTCATCCGACCGCGATCGCCGAGCCGACGAAGGGCACCGCGCTCTCGCCGGCCTGCGGGACCGCCGTGCCCCACTGCGTGATGCCGTTCGGAATGAGCTGCGCGAGATCGTACTCGCGATCGCGGAACCGGAACGGACAGCTCCACACGAGATCCGCGGTGAACACGTTCATCGCCGGCGACGCACCCGGCGCCGGCTCGATGATGGAGACGCCGACGACCACGCTCACGCGGCGGAACGCCGCGATGCGCTGGCCTGTCGCGAAGGAGTCGGGATCGTCGAACGAAGATCCCGGCGTTTCCTTCAAAAAGATCCCGAACTCCCCGCGCTCGCTCAGCGAAAACGGCAGCCCGGCGTTCGTGTACCTGCGCACCTCGAACGGTTCCGCGGAAAACGTGAAGTATGCGGTCGCCTCGCCCGGCGCGCCGTCGAAGAGATCGCCCTCGACACCCTGCAGGTGGAGGAAGTAGCCAACGTCGAGCGCAGTCGACCCCTTCGCGTAAAACCGTCCGGTGACGTACCAGGCGACTTCGCCGATGCGCAACATTCGCGCATGGTAGCGCGGGCCGCTGTATCGCCGGCAGCCTGCCGGCGGTTCGAGCAGCATCGGGCGGCGGCATCGAACGCGCGACAAGAGCTTCGCGAAGTCGTGAGCGCAGCGGCGCATTTCCAGCGGCCTATAATCCCTTCACAAAAATGGGAGAGGGAAGCCGAAGTCGATTCAAGCCGAAAAATCAGCAAGTTGAGTTCATCTTTGCCCTGGCGGGACCAGTCGGGACGGACTTCGATTTCGTTGCTGCCACACTCTCCGATTCGCTGAAAACGGTGTCATACAGCTCAGAGGTTTTGAAGCTGAGCCGCTTTCTTCGGGACTACGAACTCCGCGATGGACTGCTCACCATTGATCTCAGCTCGACCTTTGAGGATAAGCGTATCCGGGAACATCAGCGGGCAGGAAACGCACTTCGTGAGGCGCTCGACGACAACGCTGCACTCGCCATTCGGGCAATCGGAGCGATCTCCGAAACACACGTCGCCGCGCAGGAGGGTGGAAAGCCAGTTTACAAGGAGCCACGCCGCCACGCGTACATTCTCAACTCTCTCAAGCGGCCGGAGGAGGTACACCAGCTTCGACAGGTCTACGGCGCTGGCTTTTTCCTGATCGGTGTCGTATCGCCGCGATCCGCGCGCATTCAGAAGCTGGCATCGGGCATTGCGAAGAGTCGCGGCACAGCGAATGTCGATCGGTGGCTCAAGGCAGCGACTGACCTGGTCGACATCGATGAGGGCGAAGACTCCGAGTACGGTCAGAAACTCAGCGACACCTTCCCGATGGCAGACCTCTTCGTTGCGTTCGGCGCCGACGCACAGAAATCTCGCGAGGACGTCCGGGAGCAAGTCAAAAGGTTCGTTCGACTCATCATGGGTGCGAACGATACGACGCCTACCGCAGCAGAATCGGCGATGTTTCATGCATTCGGCGCCGCGGTTCGATCCGGCTCTCTCGCACGCCAGGTGGGTGCAGCGTTGACGAATGCCGCGGGAGACATCGTGAGCGTAGGTTGCAACGATGTACCAAAAGCGGGCGGCGGGATTTACCGGGAGGGTGAGCACTACGATCACCGCGACATCAGGAAGGAGCGCGATTCATCGCAAGAGCATGAAGAGGAGATCGTCAAAGAGGTCCTCGATGCATTCGAGAAAAGAGGTTGGCTTTCCGGGAAACCAACCGTGAGCGAGGCGATCGCGTCGCTGGAAAAAGCACGCGTCGTCAATCTCCTCGAATTCATGCGTGCGATCCATGCCGAGATGGACGCGCTTCTGACAGCCCAGCGAAACGGGGTGAGCGCGCTGCATGCAACACTGTTCTGCACCACCTTTCCCTGTCATGAGTGCGCGAAGCTCATCATCGGCGCCGGGATTTCGCGGGTGGTGTACATCGAGCCTTACCCGAAGAGCCGCGTCGCTCAGATGTACCAGACGGAGATCGCGACGGAGGGCTTCGCAGCTCTCTGCAACTCGTGTAAGGCGGGATCCACGTCGAGCGATGAATGTTCCTCGTGCCGAAGCAAGGATCTCATCAGGTTCGAGAATGGGTTGTGCGCCCACTGCGGGAGTCTCCATCGGGTAGAGTTTCAGCCTTTCGTCGGCATCGGGCCGCGTCGATACCTCAAGCTCTTCGTGATGACCTCGCTGGAAGGACTCAAGTTCAAGCGGAAGAACGACTCCGGTCATCGGCTCCCGTGGACCCCCGCCCAGCGATCTCCGATGTATCCGCTCTCCTACCTGGAGAAGGAGAGTCTTATGTATGATGCCTACAGACAAGCTTTCGAGAAGTTGAAAAAGAAAGAGCAACGATGAATGAAATCATTGACGACTTCGCAAAGCTGAACTCTCAGATCGTCGCTGAGTTACCCGAATGGAAAAGGCAGTACGACCTCCGGGTGTCGTCTTATAGTCCCGAGCCTGCCGAGGACAGCCCGTCCACGCCCGCCGAGCCCATCGCGGACCCGCCTCGAGAAAATCGTTAGTCCAATCTCCGACAGGCATCGCCGGCACTTTGCCGGCGGAGGCGGATAATGTCCGCATGCGAAGCGCCGTCGTCGCCGCCGCCGTTCTTCTTCTCGGCGCGGGCTGGCCGGCTGCGTCGCACGATGCGCGGCGCACCGGGCAGAGCGACGTGCGCGGGCCGCGCTCGGCCGAGCGCACCGCGTCGGTGATCCTGACCGCGGAGCAGAACATCAACATGGCCGTCACCATCGCTGATGACGGGACGGTCTACGCGGGCACATGGGGCGTGGTCCGTTCCGGAGGATCGAGCGACGTCGCGAGCTGGAACAAGTTCGACGGAAAACTCTTCGCCTTTCACCGATCGCTCGAGCCTCGCTGGACCGCGCCGCTCGACCGCGTGCCGTACTGCTATTTGTCGATGGCGCACGTCGTCTTCGCCGCGCCGGCACTCTCGCCGGATGAGAAGACGGTCTACGTCGCAGGCGCGTGGGGTCCTCGTGTCGATGCGTGGGAGACCACGTTGCGCGGAGCGATCTACGCGCTCGACGCTGCCACCGGCGCACTGAAATGGACGTTCGAGCCGGTCAACGAAGCGGTGTGGTGGAAGCCGACCGTCTGGACGACCGAGCTCGCGGCCGGCACCGACGGCACGCTTTACGCGGCGGGAACGGAGCTCACGTTCGGCGGCGGGAGCGCGGTCGTGTTCGCGCTGCGCGACCAGGGAGATCGTGCGAGCTATGCATGGCCGCGCATGATCGACATCGATCTCGACCACTCAGTCCTCGCGAACGGACTCGCGCTCCGGGAGACAGGCGGTGTCACGCGCCGCGTCTATGCGACGTCGGGCGACGGGTATTCGCACCTGCTGCAAGGCTACGATCGCGGAGGAAAGCTCGTGGCCATCGAGGCTTCCAGCGGGAGTCTGCTCTGGAGCTTCGATCCCGAAACGCACGGAGGCACCGGCGCCATGACGGGCATCGCCATCGATGCGGAAGGAGTGGTCTACACGGGTGTGTCGGGACGGAGGGATGGCGGACGCCTCTTCGCGATCCGCGAGGACGGCTCGCTGCTCTGGCAGTTCACCCTCGGCGGCCTTCTGGAGTGGGCACATCCCGTCCTCGGACCGCGCGGCGATCTCTACGCCGGCGACTCGCGCCGCTGTCTGCTCAATGCGTATCCGGTCGAGTCCGGCATCTGCAGCGCGGTCAGCATCGACCCGCGCGTCTATGTCGTCTGGAAACGATCTCCCCGTACGCCGCCGTGCGAGTCCGGCATTGACGCGTCGCAAGCTCGCGTTGGCGCAGTCAAGTCTTCGCGATCTTCAACAGATCGAGCTCCCTCAGGTCCAGCTCCTGCTTAGCCTCACGGCCGACAGCATGGTGTAGTGGAGGACAGGCAATCCTGCCTGTCCGGCTTCAAGGACAGGCAGGATTGCCTGTCCTCCACTGTTTTCTGCCGCGCAGACTCCTGGCCGGTGTCTTCCTGGCGATCCACTTGCATCGTCTTGCACATGGCCTCCGTCAATGTTCCCGAATCCCGATCGTCCGCTCTCGTGGCCTCCGAGGAGCGGTACCGGCGGCTGTTCGAGACCGCACAGGATGCGATTCTGATCCTCGATGCGGGCGAGGAGCCCGGAAAGATCATGGACGCCAATCCCTTCGTGATCGACCTGCTGGGGTACTCCCTCGACGAATTGATCGGGAAGGAGCTCTGGGAGATCGGTCTGTTCTCCGACAAGGAGGAGAGCAAAGCGGCGATGGAGCAACTGCAGAAGGAAGGCTACATCCGCTACGAGGACATCCCGCTCGAGACCAAGCAGGGAAAGCGCGTGGAGGTGGAGTTCGTCAGCAACACCTACGAGGTAGGCGACCAGTGCGTCATTCAGTGCAATATCCGCGACATCACCGAGCGCGCGGAAGCGGCTCGCGGGCTCGCCGCATCGGAGGCGCGCTATCGCCGGCTGTTCGAGACGGCACAGGACGCGATCCTGATCCTCGAAGAAGACAGCGGAAAGATCATGGACGCCAATCCATTCCTGATGGACTTGCTCGGATACTCCCTCGACGAATTGATCGGGAAGCAGCTATGGGAGATCGGCTTGTTCCGGGACAAGCAGCAGAGCAAGGCGGCGATGGAGCGGTTGCAGGAAGACGGCTACATCCGCTACGAGGACATGCCGCTCGAGACCAAGCGGGGAAAGCGCGTGGAAGTGGAGTTCGTCAGCAACTCCTACATGGCCGGCGACAAGAAAGTCATTCAGTGCAATATCCGCGACATCACCGACAGGAAGTGGGCGGAGGACGCGGCACGCATCAGTGCGGAGCGTTTTCGTTTCCTCGCCGAGTCGATGCCGCTGATGATTTTCACAGCGAATCCCAGCGGAGACATCGACTACTGCAACCGCCAGCTCGCGGAGTTCACCGGGCTGCAGTGCGGGGAAGTCTGCGACTCGGGACGGCCGGCATTCATCCACCCGGATGACCGGGAAGAGGACACTCGTCTGTGGCGCCATTCGATCGAGAGCGGTGAGCCGTTCCAGCTCGAGAGCCGCTACCGCCGCAGCGACGGGGGCTATCGCTGGCACCTGACCCGCGCCTCTGCCATGCGCGATGCCGGAGGAAGCATCGCGGTCTGGGTCGGTTCGAGCACCGACATCGACGATCGAAAGAGCGTCGAGGCGAATCTCGTCCGCCAGTACCGCGAATCGGAAACTCTCAGCCGCGCGAAGGACGAGTTTCTGGCCACGAGCTCCCACGAGCTGCGAACGCCCCTCACCTCGATTCTCGGCTGGTCCGAGCTCCTGGTGACAGGCGAGCTGGACGCCGAGACCCAGCGGGAGGCCCTCGACTCCATCCGGCAGTCCGCAAAGGCGCAGTCACGACTCATCGACGACATGCTCGATGTCTCGCGCCTGCTCACCGGGAAACTCGAACTGAACAGCGAACTGGTCGACGTCGCAGCCGCTCTGCTCCTCGCCATCCGCGCCATCACACCGGCAGCGGAAAACAAGAACATCCGTGTGACGAAGTCGTTCGCGCGCGACGTTTCGCGCATCCGCGGCGACGCGACAAGGCTCCAGCAGATCTTCTGGAACATCCTTTCCAACGCCGTGAAATTCACCCCGGCGGGAGGAGACATCCGCGTACGCCTCTCCTCGATCGACTCGAAGATCGAAGTCGAAGTGAGCGACACCGGGAAAGGGATCCGCGCCGACTTCCTGCCGCGGGTGTTCGAGAGTCTGAGCCAGGAGGGAGCAAGCAGCACGCGCGAGCACGGCGGACTCGGTCTCGGCCTCTCGATCGTCAAGCGACTCGTGGAGATGCATGGCGGCGCGGTTCGCGCCGAAAGCGAGGGACCGGGACGGGGCTCCACCTTCCTGGTGGTCCTGCCCGCGAACGGCCGCGGCACGACATTGGAGAAGTCTTCGTCGAACATCGGTGACGCGAACGACGCGCCCCCTCGTGACGAGACTGTCTCGATGGCCGGAATCCGCGTGCTCGTCGTCGATGACGAGTCGGAGATGCGGAAGTTGATCGCCACTACTCTGCGGGGAGCCGGCGCTTCCGTGGACACGGCGTCCAGCGCCGCGGAAGCGTTCGAGCAGCTATCCCAGCGATCCTTCGATGTCCTCGTCAGCGACCTGGCCATGCCCATGGAGGATGGCCACTCTCTCGCTCGCCGCATTCGTGCCGGCGACGACGAGAAGTCCCGGATTCCCGCGATCGCCGTGACCGCGTACGGCGGCCCGCTGCAACGTCAATTGGCGCTTTCTGAAGGCTTCAATGACTACGTGAAGAAGCCATTCGCACCGCGGGACCTCGTCAGCGCGGTCGCGCGCCTTGCGCGACGACCTGTGAAACAACGCATCCCGGACGAGCTCGCCGCGCCTGGAAGTTGCTGAGACGATCTTTTCTTAATTAGTTCCTGTCCTAAAATGCCCGAAATCGCCCGTGCGCATTGAGGCAGGCGATATGGAAGTGCCGCCAGAGGGCGTCAATTCCGACCCGAATGATGGTGAGGTTCAAGCGAACGGTACTCGGCGCTTCCGCGGGGTGAAA
>DATLFB010000077.1:0-46303 GCA_035525285.1 Thermoanaerobaculia bacterium | reverse complement strand
AGGTCACACCCGTTCCCATTCCGAACACGGCAGTTAAGCTCTTCATCGCCGATGATACTGCGCGGGTGACTGCGTGGGAAAGTAGGACGCCGCCGGGATATTTTTTGAAAAGCCGCTGAGTAATCAGCGGCTTTTCGCTTTTCAGCGCGCAACAAAAAACCCGCTTCCCTGGCCGGGGGAAGCGGGACATCGCGCACGAGCGCGGCGGCTGGGTCGCTGCTGTACTCTCATTGCAGCGAACACCCTCATCTTAAGTCCGCGCGCGCGCCGCGTCACCACCTTTTTGGAAGGCTGAACATTTTTTTCAGCGAACGCGTGTGCCCACCGGCACGCTCGGGTCGACCGCGACCAGGCTCGGCTCTCCGTCGATCGACGCCGCGAGCACCATCCCGTTCGACTCGATTCCCATCAGCTTCGCCGGCTGCAAGTTCGCCACGATCACCACTTTGCGCCCGACGAGCTCTTCCGGCGTGTACTTCGTGCCGATCCCGCCGACGATCGTTCGCTCGTCGTCGCCCGTGAACACGGTCATCCTGATGAGCTTCTTCGATTTCGGCACCCGTTCGGCCGCCCGCACCTCGGCGACCCGCAAGTCGACTTCCATGAACTGATCGATCGACACTTTTGCGAGTCCCGGTGGGACTGCCTGCGTCGTCTCGACCGGCGGCGGTCCGCCGGCAGTGTTCTCGTCCATCTTTTTTCCTCCGATGTATTGCGCGACGTCGACGCGCGGGAAGATGGGGTCCGCGACACGCACGGGCGCGCCGCTCGGCAACCCGCCCCACTCGAGCGCGGCCGCGTCGATGCGGTCGGGATCCGCGCCGAGGCGCGCGAGCGCCTCCCGCGAGGTCGCGGGCATGAACGGCGTCATCATCACCCAGATGATCCGCAGCGACTCGAGCGAGTTCCAGATCACGCGCGACAGCGACTCGTCCGCGCCCTTTTCCTTGAAATGCTTCCACGGCTCGCGCGCGACGATGTACGCGTTGACCGCCACGAGCAGCTCCCACGCGCTGTCGAGTGCACGCTGGAACGCGAGCTCGTCCATCTGCCGCAGATACTGCGGCACGACCGCGCGCGCGGTTCGCAGCAGATCGTTGTCGTCGCACGGCGTGGGCGGCGTCCTGCCGGCGAAGTAGCTGTCCGACATCTTGATCGTGCGGGAGAGCGTGTTGCCGAGATCATTCGCGAGGTCGGCGTTGTAGCGTCCGAGCAGCGACTCGTCCGAGTAGTCCTGATCCTGCCCGAAGACCATCTCGCGCATCACGTAGTAGCGCAGCGCGTCGGCCCCGAAGTCGTCGAGGATGTTGTACGGCCGCACGACGTTGCCGAGGGACTTCGAGATCTTCTCGTGATCGCGGAGCCAGAAGCCGTGTCCCACGATCCGCTTCGGCAGCTCGACGCCCGCGGCCATCATCCACGCGGGCCAGTAGACCGCGTGGAAGCGCACGATGTCTTTGCCGATGAGATGGATGTCGGCGGGCCAGTAGCGCGCGACGTCGTCGTCCTTCGCGCTGCCGAAGCCGAGGGCGGAGAGGTAGTTCGTCAGCGCATCCATCCAGACGTAGATGACGTGGTCGGGATTGCCGGGGAAGGGGATGCCCCACTTGATCGACGTGCGCGAGATCGAGATGTCCTTCAGGCCCTGTTCGACGAAGGCGATCACCTCGTTGAGGCGCGTCGGCGGCCAGACGAACTCGGGATGCGTGCGGTAGTGGGTGAGAAGCCGTTCGGTGTAGCGCGAGAGCGCGAAGAAGTAGTTGCGCTCGGTCGTCCACTCGACTTTGTGGCCGTCCTGGTCCTTGGTGTCTGATGCGCCCTCGCGGGCGACACGGACCTGATTCTCGGGAATGAAAGTCTCCTCGCTCTGGCAATACCACCCGGAATGCTCGCCGAGGTAGATGTCGTCGGGGATGCGCTCCTGAATGCGGCGAATGAGCTCGAGCACGCCCACCCGATGTCGCCCCTCGGTCGTCCGGATGAAATCATCGTGGCTGATGTTCAGCCGTTTCCAGAGATCGTGATGCGTCCTCACGACGCGGTCCGCGAGCTCGATCGGCAGGATCCCTTCCTTCGCCGCGGCGCGCTCGATCTTCTGCCCATGCTCGTCGGTGCCCGTCAGGAAGCGGACGTCGTCGCCCATCCGCCGCCGGTGGCGCGCGATGACGTCGGCGACGATGTTCTCGTACATGTGCCCGATGTGCGGGTCGTCGTTGACGTAGTGGATGGCGGTGGTGATGTAAAACTTCGGCATGCGAGGGCGCGGATTCTAACAGCGTCGCGGAGTTTCGAGCGGACGCGGTGACTCTTCAGCCTCCTGCTGGCGGTCTCGATCACGACAGCGTGCGAGGTTCCCGCACCTTAGTAGTGGACATTCAACGTTGAAAGCGTAGGTACCAGGGCTTGTCATCCCGAGCGTGAGCGAGGGACCCGGGGGGTAGGGTGGCACGAAGCCCGCGGGTCGCGCCGCCGCCCACCCAGGTCCCTCGCTCACGCTCGGGATGACAAGGCTGGCGCATGCTTTCAAGGTTGAAGGTCCACTTAGTCTGGACCGCCGCGCCCCATCACACCCACGGGTGCCGATCATCACTCCCTCGCGTGTGCACGCCTCCTACGATCGCGTTCATGCGACGAATCGTTGGCGCACACGGGTTCCAGCTCACTGCACCGGGAGTGTTTTCCGAATCCGCCCTCCCCGCGCTGGCCGCCGCGGACGGCGAAGTCGTCGTTGAAGTCGCCGGCTGCGGTCTGTGTCACACCGACGTCGGCTTCGCGTACGGCGGCGTTCCGACGAGACATCCGCTTCCGCTGATCCTCGGACACGAGATCTCCGGCCGCGTCGTCGACGCCGGCGACAGTGCGACGGAATGGCTCGGCCGCGACGTGATCGTGCCTGCGGTGATTCCGTGCGGCGCATGCGACGCCTGCCGTGCAAACCGGCCGACGATCTGCCGCAAACAGTTCATGCCCGGCAACGACGGCCACGGCGGTTTCGCAACGCACGTCGTCGTTCCCGCGCGCGGACTCTGTCCCGTTCCCGCCGTTCTCCCTCGAGACCTCACACTCGAAATGCTCTCCGTCGTCGCCGACGCGGTGACGACGCCTTACGAGGCGATCACGCGCGCCGGAGTCGGCGCGGAAGATCTCGTCGTCATCGTCGGCGCCGGCGGCATCGGCGGATTCGCGGTGCAGATCGCCGCCGCGTTCGGTGCGACGGTCGTTGCCATCGACATCGACGACGAACGCCTCGCGCTCGCGCATGCGTACGGCGCGACACTGACGATCAATCCGAAACTAGTGGCAGCGAAGACGATCCGGGAGTCGATCCGCGGACTCGCGCGCGAGAGCGGGCGAGGCCGCACCGGCACGAAGATCTTCGAGATGAGCGGCACGGCCGCGGGGCAGCAGACCGCGTTCAACCTCCTCGACTTCGGCAGCGAGCTCGCGGTCGTCGGCTACACGGCGGACAAGATCGAGATCCGGCTTTCGAATCTCATGGCGCTCGACGCGACCGCGCGCGGCAACTGGGGCTGCGCACCCGCGAACTACCCGAAGGCGCTCGCGCTCGTCCTCGAGGGGCAGGTGACGCTCGAGCCCTTCGTCGACGTCCGCCCGCTCGCCGAGCTGCCCGAGCTCTTCGCGGCAGCGTCGCGTCACGAGCTGCGGTGCCGCGTCATCCTCACGCCGGCGGGTGCCTCGCCGAGCCGTGCAAGAGCAGAAATGGAGAAGGCCACCGCATGAACGATCACAACCTCATCGCCGGGTTCGCGCCGAAGCACCTCGCTGTCTCGCGCCGCGCCGTCTTCGACAAAAACGGCGATCCGATCGACGGACTCCACAACGTCTGGATCACGCTCGACAACGCGAAAGAAC
Source organism: Thermoanaerobaculia bacterium (assembly GCA_035525285.1). Classification (GTDB taxonomy): domain Bacteria; phylum Acidobacteriota; class Thermoanaerobaculia; order Gp7-AA8; family Gp7-AA8; genus QHVT01. Next base: position 42,430 of record DATLFB010000077.1, on the reverse strand, counting down.
TGAACAGCTACACGACCTCGATGCTCAAGGAGCTCATCCTCGCGCTGCGCGAGGCGAGCAACGATCGCGCGGCCGTCGCGGTCATCCTCACCGGTGCGGGCACGACGTCGTTCTGCACCGGCGGCAACACGCGCGAGTACGCCGAGGTGTATGCGGGACGGCCGGGGGAGTACCGGCAGTACATGCGGCTCTTCAACGACGCCGTCACCTCGATCCTGCAATGCGACAAGCCGGTCATCTGCCGCGTGAACGGAATGCGCGTCGGCGGCGGTCAGGAGCTCGGGATGGCGTGCGACTTCTCCGTCGCCAGCGATCTCGCCGTCTTCAGCCAGGCCGGCCCGAAACACGGGTCCGCACCCGACGGCGGCAGCACCGACTTCCTCCCGTTCTTCGTCGGCATCGAGCGGGCGATGATCAGCGCGACGCTGTGCCAGAGCTGGAGCGCGCACCGCTTCTACTGGCTCGGCGGCCTGACGCAGATCGTTCCCGCGCTGCGAGTCGACAGCGCGTGGGTCGCCAATCCCCTCGTCGTCACCGATCGCGTCATCGACGAGCTCGGCCGCGTGATCATCGGCGAAACGAAATCGGGAGCGGAGCGTGACGCCGCGAAGGCGCTGATCGCGCGAGGCACCGTTGATTTCACGCTGCTCGATGCAGCGGTCGATGACCTGGCGACGAAGCTCGTCTACACGATGCCCGACTGCCTGACGAAGACGATCGAGAGCGTGCGCAAACACAAGCTCGAGCACTGGGATCGCAATCGCGAGACGAACCGCGCGTGGCTTTCGCTGAACATGATGACCGAGGCGAACGCGGGATTCCGCGCGTTCCACCACGGCACGAAGCAGCAGCGCGAAGTCGATTTCATTCTCCTGCGGCGGCGACTCGCCGAAGGCGCGAAGTGGAGCGAGGAGTTGATCGAGGAGATCGCGCCGTGGACGCGCACTCCGGAGCTGGTGTGATGCTGCGCGAGCTGCTCGCCACCGCGCAGTCGTTGTCGGACGACATCGACTTCACCGCGGTGAAGCGCTGGAAGGAATCGGGACGCAAGGCCGTCGGCCACATGCCGACGTACGTTCCGCGCGAGCTGATTCACGCGGCGGGCATGCTTCCGGTCGGCATCACCGGCGGCGGCGCGTCGCTGGAGATCATTCGCGGCGACGCCTACTTCCAGAGCTACATCTGCCGCATCCCGCGCAGCACGATCGAGCTCGCGCTGTCGCATCGCCTCGATATTCTCGACGGCATGCTCTTCCCATCGATCTGCGACGTCATCCGCAACCTCTCCGGCATGTGGTCGATGCTCTTTCCCGATCGCTACGTGCACTACGTCGACGTGCCGCAGAACTTCGACGAGGCGGTCGGCGGCCGCTTCTGGCGGCGCGAGCTCGAGACGCTGCGCCGCGATTTCGAGGAGCTGGCCGGCACGACGATCACCGACGACGCGCTGCGCGCGAGCATCGCCGTCTACAACGAGAACCGCCGCGCGATCCGCGATCTGTATCGCGCGCGCAGCGGGCGTCCGTGGATCTTTCCGATGTCGGAGTCCTATCTGCTGCTGCGCGCGGGCAACGTGCTGCCGCCGGACGAGCACACGGCGATGATTCGCGAGTATCTCGCGCTCGCGCCGTCCGACAGCGAGCGTCGCGATCAGGATCGCAGCCGCGTCGTGCTCTCGGGCATGTTCTGCGAGCAGCCGCCGCACGGCCTCGTGCTCACGCTCGAGCGCGCGGGCTGTTACGTCGTCGTCGACGATTTCCTCATCGGCCTTCGCTGGCTGCAGCAGGACGTCTCGACCAGCGGCGATCCGCTCGACAACCTCGTCGACGCCTATCTGCATCACAGCGCGATGAGCGCGTCGCGCTACGCGCCCGAGGGGGATCGCGGGCGGTGGCTCGTCGAATCCGTCGAGCGCAACGAGGCCGAGGGCGTCGTGTTCTGCGCGCCGAGCTTCTGCGATCCCGCGCTGCTCGATCAGCCGATGCTCGTCGCCGCGCTCGACCGCAAAGGAATCCCGCACACGGAGTTCAAGTACTCGGAGGACACGGGACAGTTCGCCGTGATCCGCGAGCAGGCCGGCACGTTCAGCGATTCGATTCGACTCTGGAGTGAAGCATGAGCAGCATCCGCAAAGAAGACTCGATGCTCCTGCAGAAGCAGATGATCTCCGATCACTACGACCGCCTCGCGACCGCGCCCGAGGACGGGAAGAAGGTCGTCTACACGTTCGTGCCCGGCAATCTCAACGAGCTCGTTCGCTCGTTCGATCTCCTGCCGGTGCTCCCGGAGATCAACGCGCTGCAGTCGGGCATGCGCAAATTGTCGGGCGAGTACATCGCCGAAGCGGAGAAGCACGGACACAGCGAAGACGTCTGCACGTATGTGAAGTGCGACATCGGGATGCTGAAGAAGGGGAACATCGGTCCGACCGGCAAGCGATTGCCGAAACCGGATCTCCTGCTTCTGTCGTACACCGGCTGCTTCACGTTTCTGAAATGGTTCGAGCTGCTGCGCGAGGAGTACGGCGACGTTCCCGTGGCGATGCTGCACGTGCCGTATCAGGCGAACGGCCGGATCGAGCCGCATCAGCGCGACTACGTGGTCGAGCAGATGCGCACGGAGGTCATTCCGAAGCTGGAGCAGGTCAGCGGACGCGCGTTCGACGAGGAGCGGTTGCGCGAGATGCTTCGCCTGTCGGCGCGCGCCGAGGACGATCTCGTGTGGACGCTGGAGAGCGCGAAGCGGACGCCGTCGCCGATCGACGCGTACTTCGGCGGCGTCTATTACATCGGGCCGATCTTCAGCGCATTCCGCGGGACACCCGAAGCGGTCGAGTACTACGCGGCATTGCGCGCCGAGGTGCAGGAGCGGCTCGACGCAGGCCTCGGTCCGATCACGCCGGAAGGGCCGATGGCGCGCGAGAAATATCGACTCGTCGTCGAAGGGCCGCCGAACTGGACGAGCTTCCGCGAGTTCTGGAAGATGTTCTACGACGAAGAGGCGGTCGTCGTCGCGAGCAGCTACACGAAGGTCGGCGGCCTGTACGACCGAGGCTTCCGCCACGATCCCGATCATCCTCTCGAAACGCTCGCCGACTACTGCCTCGGCTGCTACACGAACCTCGGCCTCCCCACGCGCGTCGAGCTGCTCGAGCGCTATATCCGCGAATACAGCGCCGACGGCTTTCTCATCAACAGCGTCAAGAGCTGCAACTCGTTCAGCGTCGGACAACTGATGATGCTGCGCCGCCTCGAAGAGCGCACCGGCGTGCCGGGCGCATTCATCGAGAGCGATCTCGTCGACCCGCGCTACTTCTCCGCCGCGAACATCAAGAACCGCATCGAGAGCTATCTGCAGATGCTCGATCAGAAGCGTGGAGGACAGGCAATCCTGCCTGTCCGGACAGGCACGATTGCCTGTCCTCCACCGGGAGCCGCATGATCGACGTCTTCGTCGGCATCGACCTCGGCTCGACCACGACCAAAGCGGTCGTGCTCGATGGCGACGGCCACGTGATCGGCCGCGGCATCACGAACAGCCGCAGCAACTATGACGTTGCCGCGCACATCGTGCGCGAAGAGGCGTTCGTGCGGACGCGCTTCACGCTCGTCGAGCGAGAGACCGGCGCGGCCGCGGTCGAGGAGCTCGAGCGCAATTTCAAGCTGCACCAGTATCTCGATCAGCTCGACCGGCTCGGCGAGGCGATGTCGATGATCGCCGGCGGTCCGAAACACGCCGCGCATGCGCGCGAGTTGAGCGCGCGGCTCGAGGCGATCGGCAGCGACATGGTGGCGCGCGCGCGACAGCATTTCGCGCGCGGCGCGTCGCGGCGCAGCGATTTCTTCCGCGATCTCGCCGCCGCCGATTTCATGCAGCTCGCCGAAGCGATCGCCGAGCCGAAGGGCATCACGTTCGATGTGCTGTGCGGCGTGTTCGACGCGGCGATTCTCTCCGTCGAGGCCGTGCCAATCGAAGATGCGTTCAACCGGCACATCGATGCAGCGCTGGAGGGCGGACGTCCCGTCCGCCCCGATACGGCGGACGAGACGTCCGCCCTCCGCCGCGCCGTGGAGTACGCGCGCTCCGTCGAGTTGCGCGCGCGCAGCACCGTGGGCACGGGCTACGGACGCCAGCGGCTGCCGTTCCCGAAGGAACAGATCCGCAGCGAGATCCTCTGCCACGGACTCGGCGCGCACGCGATGTTCCCCGAAACGCGCACGGTGCTCGACATCGGCGGCCAGGACACGAAGGCCATCCAGCTCGATGCCGAAGGCCTGGTCACGAGCTTTCAGATGAACGATCGCTGCGCCGCAGGCTGCGGCCGCTACCTCGGATACATCGCCGACGAGATGAATCTCGCCGTGCACGAGCTCGGCCCGCTCGCGCAGCAGAGCCGGCAGCGCGTGAAGATCAACAGCACCTGCACCGTGTTTGCGGGAGCGGAGCTGCGCGAGCGCCTCTCCCTCGGACAGAAGCGCGAGGACATCGTGGCCGGTCTGCATCGCGCGATCGTGATCCGGGCGATGTCGCTGCTCGCGCGATCGGGCGGCGTGAGCGATCAGTTCACGTTCACCGGCGGCGTGGCGCGGAATCCGGCCGCGGTGTCCGCGATCGAGGAGCTCGTTCGCGAGAACTACGGCCAGCGCACGCTCAACATCTCGTCCGATTCGATCTACACCGGCGCGCTCGGCGCGGCGCTGTTCGCGCGGAGGGCCGCATGATCGTCACCGCTGGGATGGACGTCGGCTCGAGCAGCGTGAAGACCGTCGTCGTCGCCGATGGCGCACCGATCGCGCTGCGCACGGACCGCATCCGCCGCCGCGATCTTCGCAAGGTGATCGAGGAGTCATACGAGTCGGCGCTCACCGACGCGGGCGTGCAGCGAAACGACGTGGCGTATCTCGCGACGACCGGGGAAGGGGAGCTCGTCGACTTCCGCCGCGGGCACTTCTACGGAATGACCACGCACGCGCGCGGCGCGGTGTTCCTGATGCCCGAGACGCGCGCGGCGCTCGATATCGGCGCGCTGCATGCGCGGGCGATGAAGTTCGATGAAAAGAGCCGCGTGCTCTCGTATCGCATGACCAGCCAGTGCGCGTCGGGATCGGGACAGTTTCTCGAGAACGTCGCGCGCTATCTCGGCATCACGCTCGAGGACATCGGACCGCTTTCGTGCAGCGCATCGGATCCGGAGATGGTCAGCAGCATCTGCGCGGTGCTCGCGGAGACGGACGTCATCAACATGGTCAGCCGCGGGATCACGACGGCGGACATTCTCAAAGGCATCCATCTCTCGATGGCCGGACGTTACCTGAAGCTGCTGCGCGCGATCGGCGCGGAGGGCACGGTCGCAATCACCGGCGGCCTCTCCGCGGATGTCGGACTCGCGCAGGCGCTACGCGAAAAAGTCCGCGAGGAGAAGCTCGCGCTCGAGATCGTGACCGATCCGCGCGCGATCTACGCGGGCGCGCTCGGCGCGGCACTCTGGGGCGCGTATCGCCACGAGAAGTTGTCGCGCAGGAGTGTGGCGTGAGCGAAGTCGCGGTGGTGACGGGCGGCTCGGGCGGGATCGGATGCGTGATCGTCTCCGCGCTGCGCGAGACCGGCGCGACGGTCGTCAATCTCGATCTCGAGTCCGCCGACGTTGTGTGCGATGTCCGCGACGACGCCTCGGTCGCACGTGCGATTGCGCGGGTGCTCGAGCTCCATGGACGCATCGACATCGTCGTGCACGCCGCCGGCATCGCGCGCGATGCGGTCGTCTGGAAGCTCGCTGTCGACGACTGGGATCTCGTGCAGCAGGTGAATCTGCGCGGCGCGTTCCTCCTGCTCCGCCACACGATCCCCGCAATGCGCAACGGGGGAGGCGGAAGGGTGATCCTGATCGGCTCGATTAACGGCTCGCGCGGAAAGTTCGGCACGTCCGCGTACGCCGCGAGCAAGGCCGGCCTGATCGGCTTCGCGAAGAGCGTCAGCCGCGAGACCGGCCGCCTCGGCATCCGCATCAACATCGTCGAGCCGGGATGGGTCCGCACGCCGCTGACCGATTCGCTCCCCGATTCCGTCCGGCAACAAGCGCTCGACGAGACGCTCCTCGGCGAGCTCGTCGAGCCCGAGGACATCGCGGCCGCGGTCGTCTTCCTCGCCGGGCCGGGCGGGCGGCGGATGACGGGGCAGGTTCTGCGCGTGGACGCTGGGCAATATCTTTGAGGTGACACATGACTTCGATCGTTGATGAGCCGGGAGTGGAGATCATCGCCATCCGCACGATGAGCGAACGCGATCTGGATGCGGTGGTGCGGATCGACGCCGCTGCCACGGGACGCGCACGTCCGCGCTATTTCGAGCTGATGCTGCAGCGCGCGCTGAAGATGGGCGGCCTGCACATTTCGCTCGTTGCCGAGAGCGACGGCCGCGTCGCCGGCTTCGTCATCGGCTCGCTCTTCTACGGCGAGTACGGCATGACCGAGCCGACGGCGTCGATCGACGCGATCGGCGTCGAGCCAGCATCGCGCCGCCACCGCATCGCGCACGCGCTCCTGCTCCAGCTCCACCGCAACGTCGCCGCCCTCGGCGTCACGACGATCCGCACGGAAGTCGAATGGAGTGACTTCGAGCTGCTTGCTTTCTTCCGCAGCGAGCAGTTCGCCCCCGCGCCGCGCCTGTGCCTGGAGCGGAGTATCGATCCGACGGAGTGAGGCCGGGGAGGCGCGCCCGCTTCTTCCCAGACCGGCGGGAGTGATGCAGGAGCAGGGGCGGCGCGCTAAGGGGTGCGCGGGGGCACGGGTGCGTCGACGATGCGCGTGGCGGTGCCCCAGAGCGTCCAATCGCGGATCGCATCGAGGCGTACGGAGTTGAACGCGTCGTTCGCCTTGTCGAGCCAGAACTCGCCGCCGTGATTCCCCACGCGCCAGTAGCCGAGGATGCCGCCGGCCATGTGATGGTAGACGGCCACCACCTCGCCCTCGCGCGGCGAGGTCCGGCGAATGTCGATCGCGACCTTGTTGCCGTCGCGCAGCACGGGCGCCATGGAGTCGCCGATGACTTTGATCACGCGCAGATTGCCCGTGTAGACGTCCCGGATCGAGTGCAACACCTCCGTCGTTTCCACGCTCGATTCGCCCTCGATTCCTTCCCCGGCCGCCGCCCTGGCGTGCGGCACGATGAAGACGTGGTGGGGACGCGGATAGTCGTACTCCCGCTCCACAAACTCCTCTTCGGTCACGGCGAACCTTCGCTCGTCGCGCCTCGCCGCCGCCCGCACGCCGGTGAGATCGAAGCGGTCGATGACAAAGTCGACAAACGAGGCCAGCTTCTGCAGGTCGGTTTCGCCGAGCAACGGCTCGTTGAGAAGATCGCCGACGGTGGTCTCGATGCTCGATGCGATCTCCCGCAGCGTGAACACGCCCGGGTTTTTCGTCGTCGAAAGCGTCTTCGACAGCGTCGAATCGATCCGCTTTCTCCGTCGGTGCCGCGCATCGTACTCGCTCATGCGACGTTCGATCATCGCGACGAGACGCCGCATGTCCTCGGAGTAATCGGGCCGCGGCGACATGACTCTCATAGGTTACTTGACGCCCCTGGTCGCACTCACAGCGGCGGCGGTGGGGAGAGAGAGAACGCGATGATGGGAAAGAAAAACGCCGCCAAATGGCGGCGAGTGAGTCACGTTATTTGGCGGGGCCGACGGGCTCGAACCCGGGACCTCTGGCGTGACAGAGGGGAGGGTCGCGGGCAGTTGTGGAACACGTCTCTCCATCCCCAGCCGGCGACCCGCCTCCCGGCTCAGTGGATCGAGTTGTAGAACGCGATGCACTCGCCTGGCTCTTGACGACGGATTGGTGAACGTCTGCCAGCCGCCGTTCATGCACTCCGATTTGCTGCCCGGGCCCCCGCTGGACCACGAACACCACCGCGCCCGGCACGTCGCCGACGGGGACGGTGGCGGTCACGGTATTCGTTGCCGTGCTGATGACGGAGACGTCGTCGGAGTTCTGGTTCGCCACGTAGTGACCGTCCCGGCTGATCAGAGAACAGTCGTGTAGACGACGAACGGCGCCCAGTTCTCCTCGCGCGCGTCGTCACCCCCGCGCGCGATCGCGTCGAGCTGTGCTTTTCGCAGCCCCTCCGCGGCCGAGTCGCCGGCCGCGAGGTGGCGATGAAATGCGTGCAGCAGGCGTGCTGTGATCTCATCGTTGACATCGGCGAGCGTGCCGACGACGGTCGACGCGCCGGCCTCGAGGAACGACCGCGCGACACTCGGCATCCCCTCGACGCCGCTCTCACGGCCGCGCAGCGTTCCGCACGCCGCGAGTACCCGGCCGATGTCACCACAGTACGCGACGCTCGACTTTGCGCAGCCCGACAAGTGCATGTGGGGGTCGTTCATCCAGATGGTGGCACCGCAACTGCTGGCGCCGGTGGAGCTCACGCACGACGATCTGAAGCGACGCAAAGAGCAGAACGATGGACGCCACGCCGCCCAGGGGAACCTCCGCCCAGGTCGGCCAGCCTTATGAGTTGCTGAGCAAGATGTCTGATTCACGGTGTTGAACGGCGCGACGAGTCTCCGTTCCGCTGTTTCGATTCACGGCGTGGCGCAGTTCCGAGTCGCTTCTTCGTTCAGCAAAGACATCTCTCCCGGTCCGGAACGATGAACTTCCGCACGAGGTAAAGGTTTGCCATTGCAAATGTGGCGAAGGCGCGAGCGGTGTTCTTGAGCAGTCCGCGGTATCGAACTTTGGCAAATCCCCAGAGTCTTTTCACGACCCGGAAGGCGTGCTCTCCGCGAGCTCGCGTTCGCGACCGGCTCTGGTTGATCTTCTTCTGGTATTCGGTGAGCGGACGTTGATGCGTTCCACGGCGGTTGACTCGGTACTTCACGCCTGCTGCACGGAACCGCTGCCGGTCCGCCTCTTTCCAATACGCCTGATCCCCGAAGATCTCACGCTCCTCACCGTGCATGCTGCTATTGCACGTCGAGCACCAACAAACGTGATCCCGATGACGGACGGTCCTTCCTCGGCGAGCGAGACGACCTTCTGCCCCCGCGCCGTCCAGACGTCGACGACCCCTTCGTCCGCGCCGGTGACGATGCGGCTGCCGTCGCGCGAGAATGCCCCCGTCTGCACTGCGCCCGCTTCCGACTTGATGCTGCCCGATTCCTTCGCGTGCTCCAGCAGGATCGCGTCGCCTTCCTGTGTGGTCAGGGCGAGGTGGCGCCCGCTGGAGCTGATCGCGACGATACTGTCGGCACGCTTCGGCAGCTCCACGATCTCCTGCCGCCGTGCGATCACATCCAGTATGACGAGCCCGGGTTTTCCGAGCCCTGCGAGAAAGCGCCCCGTCGCGACTGCGCGCAACGGCATGAGGTACTCAGAATCCGGGGGCTGCAGTGGTACACGCGGATCGACGGTACCAAACCGGAGTGACCCATGAGTGAGGACGTAGAAGTCGGTCGTACCCGAGGCTGGCGACATCAAGTCTTCTCGCTACGGCCAGCAAAGACTCCTACGGCTGCAGCGCTCTCAGCGCTGCCAGCTGATCGTCCAGCGTCTTCGTCCTCCAATCGTCGGGCCCCAGGGTTTGACGCAGGTCGACCGACTCGGCCTCGCGACCCATCCCGCAGAGCGCCTCGGCTTTCGTGGCGGTGATCCAGAACCGGCCATCTGCGCTGAGCGTCTCGGACTGCAGCGCCGCGTTGCACAAGGCCAGTACCTCGGCGCGGACGCGCCGTGCCAGCACGCGGTCGGCGATGGCGTCATCGCCCTCCGATTTCGCCGCGCGCACGTTCAGCAGAAACGCGTAGTTGATCCCGTTGTAGTAGTCGTCCTTTAGGGAATAGCCGCGCGAGTAGGAGCGGATCGCCTTGTCGAGGTGAGCGCGGTCGCCGGTCGCGTTCCAGAGGCGTTTGTGGATCGCGCCCCAGAGTCCCACCGTCTCCGAATCCGAGGAGGTATCGGGCTTGAGCGCTTCGAGCACGGCGCGTGCGGCGTGCAGCGACTCCAGCGCGTTCGGATGCTCCGACTTGTACGTGGCCAGCGCTCGTTGCTGGATGAGATAGGGATCGGTCGGCTGTAGGTTCTGGATGCGGTCGAGCACGGCGAGGACGAACATCCAGTCGTTCGGCTGCTTCACGCGCTTCCTGGTCGACTCGAAAAGCTCCAGAAGGTCGGCGAAGCTCGTGGCGTCCTTCGGCTCGGCGGTCGGCGCAACCGCCGGCGTCTCGTCCTTGTCCATGAGGTGCGGGAGAAACAGAAAGACCGGGCTGTCGGTCTCTCCGCGCTTCATGATGGCCGAGATTTTCTCCTGCAACACACTTCGCATGCGCATCGCTTCGCGAAAGCCGATCTCCTTTTCCATGTGCTCGTACTTGGTGATGCTCAGATGATTGATGTCGAATGGGAAGGCGAACCTGTCCTCGGCGATGACGATCGTTGCGTGCGGCCGCAGCGCGTGGCGGATGCCGAGCTCGTAGATCGCGTTCGCGTTCGACGTCGACAGATCGGCGATGACCAGGTCCGCGTCGAGCAGGTTCTCGTACATCGGCTTGTCGATCAGCGTGGAGTGGATGATCTTGTCGGCGCGGATGCACTCCAGTCCCGCCGCGGTGACCGCCGGCTCGATGATGTCCTCGTACGTGCGATCGAGATCGAGCACGCGTTGCGGATTGGACTGGAAGTCGGTCTTCTTGCCGAATCCCATGACCACGAAGCACCGCTTCTTGCTGTTCTCTTCGGCCATCGTTCCACCTCTCGCGGTGTGCATTATCTAACGAAGGACGTCGCGGCCCGGCATATACTCTCCCAGCAGACGGAGGGGCGACGTGGCCTATCGCATACGCACCCGCGACGAGCACTTCAAGGGCGACGGCGAGCCGAAGCGGATCCTGGCGCTCGATGGCGGCGGACTGCGCGGCATCCTCACCCTCGGGATCCTTCAGCAGATCGAGGACGAGCTGCGCGCTCGCCACGGCGGCGACGCCGGATTCCGCCTCTGCCACTACTTCGATCTAATCGCCGGAACGTCGACCGGCGCCATCATCGCGGCCGCCCTGGCCATTGGTCTGACGGTGGACCAGATCACGACCAGGTACCGCCAGCTCGGATCGCGCGTCTTCGAGCGCAGTTTTTTGCGCCACGGCCTCTTCCGCGCGAAGTACGACGCGCGGCTCCTTATCGAGGAGCTGAAAGACCTGTTCGGCGCCGAAGAGATACTCGGCGGGAAATCGCTACTCACCGGGCTGCTGGTGGTGATCAAGCGCCTCGACACGGCGAGCCCGTGGCCGGTGAGCAACAATCCGAATGGCAAGTACTTCAGATCGCGGTCCGGCGGGACAATTGGCAACGGCGACTACAAGCTGTGGCAGGCGGTGCGCGCCTCCACGGCGGCGCCGGACTACTTCGACCCCGAGCGCATCACCATCGCCCAGATGCCCGAGCACACGCCGGTGTATGGCGACTTCGTCGATGGCGGCGTGAGTCCCTACAACAACCCGGCGTTGCAGGCCTTCATGTACGCGACGATCGGCGGCTACAACGTCAAGTGGGGGATCGGCGAGGACGAGCTGCTGCTCGTCTCGGTCGGCACCGGCGCGCACGACCCCGCTGTTCAGCGCTCGGAAATGGCCGCGGCGCACGCCCTGCGCTCGCTCCTTTCCATGATGGACGACTGTGCGGCGCTGCAGGAAACGCTCTTGCAGTGGATGTCCAGGAGCCCCACGGCGCGTAAGATCGACGGCGAGCTTCAGCAGCTCGACGGTGACTTGATCGCAGGCGCTCCGCTGATGACGTACGTTCGATACAACGCCGGCCTCGATGCCGCGTCGATCCGCGACCTGCTCGGCAAGGAAGCGACAGAGATCGCCGTGGAGAATCTCAGCGCGATGGATGCTCCGGAGAACATGGATGCGCTCCACAAGATCGGGCTCTTCGCCGGTAAGCGCAATGTCAGGAGCGACCACTTCCCCAGGGGTTTCGATCTGAATTAAGCGATGACACCGTCGCCACGCCGTTACGTTCGCCGTCCTGACTCGCCCGTCGTTGCCGTCCGGCTGGACCTGGACACTGACGGACTCGTCTACTGGAAATGGGGCGACGTGCAGCGCGCCAGGCGCGGCGACTGGTTGGTCGACAACGCCGGCGACATCTACACCGTCGACGCCGGCGTCTTCGACCGCACCTACCGTCCGGCGGGTAGCGGTCCGGGGACGTACATCAAGTCCACTCCGGTCTGGGCCACGAAGGCGGAGAAAGCCGGCTCCGTCGCCACGAAGGAAGGGCGCACGCACTACGAGGCCGGCGACTACATCGTCTCGAACTCCAGCGACGGCTCCGACCAGTACGCGATCGCCGCCGCGAAGTTCGACGCGCTCTACATGCCCGCCGAGTAGTTCCTGGCGAACGGGTCCAATGATCGCAACGCGCCATCCTCGACCAGCGACGCCAGCTCACACTTTCGGATTGTTCTGGGACGGCTTTTGCCACGCAAACGCCAACGACCAATCGGGTGGTCCACCAGCACTTTCATGACGGCGCACTCTTCCTCGCATCACCCCGTCCGCTGTTCCGCCGTCGATCGCCGCCCGATTTCCGCCGCCGCGTCGGCGCTTTTTTCAGTGGAACACTCGCGCAGAAATGTGAACCATCACGCGCTTTCGCGGCGGTTTCCGGTTTTCGCGTCCGTGAATCGCGACCTTGCGAGTCAGCTTGCGAGTGACAACTTTCTAAGCCAACCCTCTGAAAAGACGAAAGCCGCCGAAGTGGTGGCTGGTGAACGACTTATGTTTGGCGGGGCCGGCGGGGCTCGAACCCGCGACCTCCGGCGTGACAGGCCGCGAATCGCGGGTAAATCGAGAGGAAACAAATGAAGCCTGGTGAAGGAGTCACTGCGTCGGCGTTCAATTGCATAAGAACGAATTCAGGTACGTTGGCTGGCTGGGATCGAGCTGGGCCGCGGCGAACGATGCGGGGATCACTCCCTCGCCCTGCAGTTCATCGGCGCGGAGCTCGAATGGGTTCACCCGATCGAGACTGATGGGCGCCATCACCGGCTTGAAGGTATCGGTGTCTCGCCCTTCCCAGAGCGTGCCGTCGGCCCAGGAGATGGCAAAGAAGTAAATCCAGGACCCGTACGCAGCGACGGCATTGGGCGTCGTTTGTCCGGGCGCTATCGACCACCACCCTTTACTGACCCATTGATTCGAGTTGTTGAGATAGCAGACTGCCACGACGATGGATTTGTCCACGCAGCGGTTCTGGAGCGACACGGAGATCGGTTGCGGTGTCGTCGGAGTCGAGGCCTTCGGATCGGTCGTTTTCGTGACGGTTTCTGTTGTCGGCATGGAGCTCTGGGTATTGGAAGCGATTGTGTCGTTGCCGGCAGAAGCTGGGACCGGTCGGTTCAAGGCGGCTACGAGCAGGAGGGTCAGCAGCAGTCCGATTCCGCCGGTGACCGCGGCGATCAGGGGCCAGCGGATGCCGGTCGCTGGACGCGGAGGCGCCGGGTGGGGAAGGGGCGTCGGCGTCGGATAGACGCCCCGCAGCACAGGAAGTTCGCGGGCAGGAACCCAATCGGCAACCGCCGGGTCATAGACCTGGCTATCGGCCCGAACCCGCCCTTCCTTCGCCCACTTGCGCAAGGTGCCTGGATCAGGCGCGCAGAACCGCTGACCATCCTGGAGGATCCAGACGGGCGCAGGTTTCGGCTCGGGCTCGGGCTCGGGCTCCGGGAACGGAACATCGGGAAGGGTTTTTTTGCGAACGAGCTTCTCCACGGAGGCCAGGCACGCTTTGAACTCGGGACTCTCGAGCCCCTTGCGCCAGTCGCAGAGGTTCCCGGTCTGGAGTCGGCGAAACTCGAGCGGCAGGCGGACCTCCTCGATCTGCACCGGCACGAGGATTTCTCGATGGTTGGCGTCGGAGGCCTCGCTCTGCACCCAGTCCGATTGCACGGAATGGCGCGACCAGAGAACGATGACGCACTTGGCCTGCGCCAGCTCGCGCTCGATGACCGTGGAAAACCTGCCCCCGACATCGATGAGGCGGTCCCACCACACCGACCAGCCATGGTTCGTCAGCGCACGCGCAAGGATCTCCGCGCACTCGCGATCTTCCCGCGCGTAACTCAGGAACACTTGGGCCATTCGATGACCGGATTTCCATATGATACCAGATTCCATCACTGCCGCGTGGGGTGATGGAACAGCGTGGACGTGGAGCCCGTCAGTAGATGACGTGACGGATGAAGTATTCCTGCGATAGCTTCCGCGCGTCGAGCGCCTCGGCATCGGCGCGGGTCATCTGGAAGCGGCCGGCGGCGCCGCCGGTGGTGGTGTTCATGAACAGCTCGACCACGTCGATCTGCGCGCCGGTGACGCCGGCGTTTTTCACCATCGGGAACGAGGTCGCGGAGATGGAGTTGAAAGCGCGATCTTCGGTGTCGACGGTCAGCTGACCCAAGAGCGGGCCGCCGCCGAAGTCCTCGTCATCGGCGGCCGGCCGCGCGCGGCGGGTGAGGGGGGCGCGCGTGCCATATAACGACGATCCCGACTTCGTCTCCGGGGCAGCCGACGAGGTGTCCGCCGGTTCCATTCGCCTGTCAGTCATTGAACGTCTTCACGAACAGGGTGCGGTCGAGAACCAGCGCGACCTGATGGTTGCGCTGCCACCCCTCGATGCCGCTGCGCGTCCACTCGCCGCTCCAGATCGCGCGGACGGTGACCTTCGTCCGCTCGTGGCGCCAGATGGTCTCGACGTAGGGATTGACGAGATTGAGGCCGGTGGCGCCGCGGCCGGTGATCCCGCCGGCGGTGAATTTGCCGCGCACGAGAAGCGGTCCGGCGGCGAAGCCGGGCGGGCGGTAGATGTAGGCGATCTCGTTCTGCGCGCGATCGCCGGCAGGCATGCCGGAACTCGACGCGCGGGCGACGTAGAGCGTTCCCCAGACGTCGCGTCCGAAGAGGGAGAAGTGCGTGTCGGCGTCGAGGGTGAAGGACTGGTCGTGGCCGGAGCGGCGCTCCGGCACCTGCTGCGACGAGATCACGGTGGTGTCGAGCTCGCGGCGCGTCCACGAGAAGCGGTAGCGCAGCGTGACCGGCCGGTCGCGAGCGGTGCGATAGAACGCGAGCTGCAGCGTTTCGCTGCGCTCGGCCGAGGGGCCGGCGGGGGTGGCGCGGGCGGGTGGCGGGGTTGGGAAGTAGACGGGATCGGGACAGTCGCATCTCCGCAACGGCGGGGTCTCGTCGACGCCGATGAATTCGGCGTGCTTGTAGTCGAACTGGAGCTGCTTGTAGTGGAAGCTGTTGGTGAGGATCACCAGCCCGGCGTCTCCGCCGATGGGCCGGTAGCGATCGGCCGGATTCCATACGCCGCCGGCGACGAGCCGCGAGATGAAGAGCGGTCCGTCGAGCATGGCCGGATCGAGGAAGTCGTCGGGCTCGAAGATGGGGCGTTGCCCCTCGGCGGAGAGCGCGGCGAGAAACATCGCGGCGAGAAAGAGGCGGCGATGCATTACTTCTCCACCGTCACGCGAAAGGAGCGCGTCAGCGTTCGTAGCCTCGTCTCTAGCGGCTCAACGACAGTGACCGTGGGGGCATAACAGTGCTTGCCCTCGATATCGTATCTCCTGATGGCATTCGCGAGCTCTTTCGGCCCGATCTCGGTGGCCTCCCTTGCATCCGCGCGGGGAAGAAGGTGATCGACGATCACGGCACACTTCACGGTCTGCGCGGGGAACACCTGAAGGCGCACGTTCTCGATGTCGAGCTGGACGTTGCTCAATGTCGCGGGAACGAGGCCCTCCTCATGGCACCGCACGTCTCCCGCGGGACTGGGACCGACCTCGCGGACGTACCCGGGACGGGAGTCGACGGATACATCGGCGTTGCCGCGCACGATTTTCAGGTCGCGGGTCGTCTCGCCACCGGATCCCGTGAAAGTCACATCCATGTGCCAGGCATCGACCGCCTTCCCGCTGCGGCACGGCGTCCGTCCGGCCCCGGGAATGCGCAGGCTGAACACAGTGGCGTCGAGGAGCGCTCCGTCGACGCTCGCGATCCAGTCGCATTTCTCTTTCCAACAGGCGGGCAACGCTTGGTCCTGCTCGTCGTATGCGACCCAGATCCGAAACCGGCAGTTCCTGTCCGGATCGCTGGCGCCGGGACTGGTCAAGCGCGTGCAGAGCGTCTGGTCTGCCAGAGTGAGGCGCACTTCGGTGGTCTGCGCGAGTGTTTGCGATCCCAGTGCGATCGTAAGCACGAAGGCAGCAGTGACCAGGCTATGGAGTTTTTTCGAAAATTCGCCGTCGTTCATTCGGAAGCACTCCCATGATGAATGGTTCGATCTCCGAGGCGGGGACGTTCTTTTTCTTCTCGTGAATCGACCCGTCCGATTCTTCGAGCGAGCCCTTCACGATCGTCTTGGCATCGCGGACCATCGGGTCTACGTCGTCCTTGCGATATCGCGAGCCGTCGGGTTTCCGGTTCAGCAGCTGGATGCTGTCGACCGTCAGCTGGACCTTGATTTCGCTGTGTCCCGGAATGCTGCTGGTCTCGTTTCCGAACGCGACGAGCTTACGAGGGGGGATCGGCAGCGGGCCGAAATCGATGTGGAAGGTCGGGTACAGCAGCGTCGACGGCCTGCCGCCGCTGTTCTTCACGAGCAGGGTGATCGACGACGGGTCCGCATCGATGACGCTGAAATCCGTCGCGGACGGCGCCATGCGGTAGCGAAACACTGCGACGGCAACGGTGATCGCCACGAGGGCCAGCAACACCACCAGCAGATGCAGGCCTCTCCGTCTCAGGAGAACGAGCAGATGCCACCATAGCGTGCGCACCGGCAGCTCGGTCTTGGACAGCTGTTGGAGACCGTACTCGTAGGTTCCTCGGAAGTCGGCATAGTGGAGTTTGCCGATGAGCATCCACTCCTCGTAGTCGCTGAGAACTACCGGTACGATGGGCATCCCCCGTTTCTTAGCGAAGTGCAACTCGTCGTCGACGTAGTCCGAGTGTCTGGAATGCGGCGAGACCACCAGAACGACGGTATCTCTGGCCTTAAGTGCCTTTTCGATCGTCCGTGAGAAGCGCTTACCGGGGGAGATGCTCATGTCGATCCAGAACGGAACCTTCGCTGCGTCCAGGTCTTCCGCTAGCCGCAGCGCAAATGCCCGATCTTCGTGCGCGTAGCTAATGAACACCCGTTTCAGTTTCCGCAGACCGGCCTTCAGGTCCTCGTCCATTCCGTTACCTCCTCCCGATCGCGACGCATCCGGCAATGGAAAGGATGGCGGCGACGAGCAGCAGCGCCCATTGCGACAACGTCGGAATGGCAGTGCCTACGAACAGCGTGTAGCAGAGGGAGACACGGCAGCCGCTGCTGTCGGTGGTGGTGATAGTGAGCGGGAAAACGCCGGTCTGCGTGGTGACGCCCACAATGCCGGTGGGGATCAGCACCAGTCCCGTCGGCAGCGTGCCGTCCGAGATCGTCAACGTGTACGGCGAAGTCCCGCCGGACGGTGTAATCGCCACCGCATACGGCGCGGAGGGGGTGACCGGAGGAAGCTCCGCCGGTGCCAGGCCGAGGCTCACAGCGTCGGGACAGGTGCCGGGGGCGATGTCGATGGCACAGAACTCGACCGTGCCCGAGCAGCCGTAGCGATCGGTGACGCGCAGACCGAAAGCGTAGGTGCCGACTGTGGTCGGCGTGTCCGACAACGTGTCGCCCGTCAACGTGAGGCCGGGAGGAAGGGAGCCGGTGGTGATTGTGAATACGTACGGTGCCGTTCCGCCGGCGACGGTGAATTCGATATCGGGATAGGCCACGCCCACCCGGCCGTTGGGAACGGTCGTCGGCGTGATGTGAAGCGGGCCGCAATTGGGCGTGTAATGTCGCGATCCGCTGCAGCCGGACATCGCGTTCACGGCAGTGATGGTGAACTCGTACGGGCCGGGCTCGAATGGCGTGCCGTGAATGCGCAGCCCGTCGATGTCGATGCCCTCGGGCAGCGAATCGTCGGTCAATGAATACTCACAGTCGCCATCAGTCACCACAATGGTCTCGTCATAGGGCACCCCCTTCACCATCGGCGGCAGTGGCGACAGGGTGACCTCGGGACAATCGATCGTGATGGTGACGTCATGGGTGATGACGCAGCCGTCGGACGTTCGCGACTCGACGGGGAACGTGAAGGTTCCGCTCGTTGTGGGAACCCCGGAGATGCGGGTGCCCTCCACCCCCAATCCCAGCGGCGCGTCGCCGGAGTAGGTCACGCCTTCGCCACATGTGCGCGGTGGCAACGGTTCGTCGTAGAGAACGCACACGGTAGCGTTCGGAAGCACCACCGGGCTTCCTTCAGACGGCGGACAACCGATCTCGATCGTGAACGTGCGGCTGCACGAGCGCGACAGCGCGTCGGTGACGGTGACCGGAACGATGCACGTTGCCTTTGCCGGAGGCGTTCCGCTCAGTGTGCCGGTCGCGCTCAGCGTCAACCCGCAGGGAAGCGGCGGACTGGTGAACACATACGGAGCAACGCCGCCTGTGACGCCGATCGTGTCGCTGTACGGCATGCAGGCCGTGCCGTCGTCCGGCTCGGAAGGGAAGTCGATCGGACAATCGCCGACCTCGATGGTGAAACAGCGGCTGCGGCGCCCGCTCTCGACGACGAACTCGAATGTGCCTTCGGTAGTGGGCGTGCCGGTCAGAGCGCAGCCGGCGAACATGCCGGGCGGCACCGCGCCGCTGGTGACGCTGCAGGCAGTGCCATCGAACAATGACACCGGCCCGTAGCTGGCGCCGATCGTCGCCGCGGGAAGCACGGTGCGCGTTCCACACGCGATTTCAATCCGGTAGGCCGCCGAACCCGCGCATCCGGCCACGTCTGTGGCGGTCACAGTGAAGGCGAACGTGCCGGTCTGCATCGGCGTCCCGTGCAGAGCTCCGGTCGGATCGAGCGTGAGACCGAACGGAAGCGATCCCGACGTAATGGCGAATGTGTACGGCGCGCCGCCGCCGTCCGCCGTGAACGTTTGACGGTAATCCGTGCCGAGGGTGCCGTTCGGGACGGACGCGGGCATCACAGTGATCGGCGCGCAACAGAGCGAGAGGCGGTTCGCGGTCAGCGACACGCTGCCGCTGCGGCTGATGGCCCGGCCGGACAGGGAGGCGCGATCCTGAAAGACGATGTTCCCGGTCGCGAAGAGATTGCCGATGAACGACGTCCGCGCGCCGATCGTCGCCGCGCCGCCGGTGCGCCAGAAAACGTTGCCGTCGTACCCGTTTTCCACGACGAGTACGGAGGCATCGGAAGCAGTCGTGAGGGTGCCGGCGATGCGGAAGATCCATACGGCCTCGCGGTCTCCTTCCGCATCGAGGATCAGCGTACCGCTCAGTGCGACATCCGCCGTGGGGAAGCAGTAGGCGCCGCGGGTCAGCGTTTTCCCGCCGAGCTCCGAGTCGGTGAGGGTGATGTGGCAGGGCGTTCCGGCCAGCTCGTCGTCGATACGGTTGCCGTCGCTGCGCCCCGCGCGGGCCAGCGCGTCGTCGCGGCGCACTTCGCCGAGGAGGAAATTCGCGGACGACAGGCCATTCACCGTATTGCCGGGGCTGACGCCCACATTGCCGGTGATCTGCGTCGCTCCGCTGTTCGTCACCGAGCCATTGCCGAGCACGACGAAACTGGCCGCGTCGCCGAAGCGGGGAGCGGTCTGCGCGAGCGCCGGATAGCCGGCCGTGAGCGCCGCACACAACGTCAAAATGACTCGAGCACTCCCGGACCCCATAGGACGCTCCTGCTGAAGGAGTGACTGATCGATGGAAATCCCTACCCCATAGTGCGGTAGCCCGGCGCTTCGCGCTCGCTTTTAAGTGCGCTTGTTACACGTTTTTTCCGTGGAACACGCGTTGAAACCGGAAACACTTCACGGTTTTGGTCGCGGGTCGGCGCAAAGTTTCGCTCCCCAAATTCGCGACCTTGCGAGTGACTTTGCGAGTCTCCAATTTTCTAAGCAACCCTGGAAACACAAACGCCGCGAAGTCGCGGCGCATGAGTGCTTTAGATTGGCGGGGCCGACGGGACTCGAACCCGCGACCTCCGGCGTGACAGGCCGGAGGTCGCGGTAAATAGAGAGGAAACGCTCCGTAGGCCGTGTGATCCGCCGCCGCGATCTCGCTGCCGCGCCGGTAGTAGTCGTCGGCTTCTCTCCGGAGGCCCTCGCCGGCTGGAGTCGCCCAGAT
Source organism: Thermoanaerobaculia bacterium (assembly GCA_035525285.1). Classification (GTDB taxonomy): domain Bacteria; phylum Acidobacteriota; class Thermoanaerobaculia; order Gp7-AA8; family Gp7-AA8; genus QHVT01. The sequence continues at coordinate 22,196 of DATLFB010000077.1, read as the reverse complement.
TCATGAGGAAGACGTAATTGCGCGGGTCGAGAGTCAGAGCTTTCTTATAGAACACCAGCGCCTCGGCATCGCGCTTCTAGTAGGCCCGGATCGCGGCCAGGCTGTTCAGGGCCCCGGCCGTCTCTTTGATTCTCAATGAACTGCGCAACGCCTCCTCGGCCGCACGGTCCATTCCCCAGTTCACTCAACGTGGCGCCGAGATTCGTATAGGCGTTGTAGAAGCCGGGGGGCGCGCTCGATCACGGCGCGAAACTGCTCCGCCGCCTGCGGCTACACGCTCGACTACGCGGGCGAGTCGCGGCAGCTCCGCACCGAAGGCTCGAAGTTCCTCGCGTGTTCCTGCTTCATCGTGCCGTCGATCTACGTGCTGGTGGCCAAGCGGCATCGCGCCGTTCGAGGTGGAGGACGCGCAGGGTGAGATGGAGCCGGCCACGACGTAAGGTTACAAACGCCAGTCGATGGCCACGATGCCTTTGCTCGTGGCGACGACGATGCGGTCGTTCGCGGTGAGGACGATTCCGTTGACGATGGCGTCGAGGTCGACCGAGCCGACGGGCCTACCGTCCAGCTCGAAGACGTGCGCGCCGGACGAATCGCCGGTGACGATCCGAGTGCGGCCGGCCAACAGGCCGGCCGCGACTTGTCCGGTCCCTCGTGGGCAGGCGAACGGCTCGCTGGCTTCCCACTGCTGCAAGCGCACGATGTGAAGCTCATCGTTTTTGCGTGAGCGTGTCGGGCTGGCCACCAGCGCGACGGGCTCGCCGTCGATGATCGCCGTGGACAGCGCGTGGACTCCTCTTCGGAACAACGGTTTTCCGATCCGTTTCCCGGTGATGACGTCCCATGCCTTCAACTTCTCGGAGTCACCGCCGGTGAGCAGAACATTTCGTGTCCCCGACTTTGCGAACACCGCGTGATAGAGGAGCTCCGGCAACTGGAGGGGCTCGCCGACGAGTTTTCCCGTCAATGGATCCAACGATCGGATTTCGCCGATGAGAGTTGCCGCCACAAGGCGCAGGCCCTCGTCGAAGCGAAGGAGGTCCGCCACGACGATCTCCTCTTCGGCGCCTACATTCCCCGCGGGTAACCTCGGACGGCCGTCGGCGGCGCGGAGAAGCCGGGTATCCCCGTATCCGAATCCGACGATGAGCATTTCCTCGCCGAGCTCTTTGCTGAAGGACAAGCTGCTGATGGGAGGCGCTTTGACCGGAAACGACGTCAGCACGTTTCCGTTGGCGGGATCGAGAGCTTCGATTCGATCGGTACGAACAGCGAAGAGGCTGACCTGCCCATTGCGCTCGCCGGCGCGCAGCGAGTTGTAGTGTCTCCCCGTCGCTTTCGTGGATCCGCTCGTCGTGTCGCGCCAGATCCTGAGATTCTCCGCGTCGCCGGAGACGAGCACCTCGCGGCTGCGCGCCTGCGTCAGCAAAAGCGTTCTGGTGATGCTCCTCGGACCGGTTAGTACGCTCACCAGGTTGCCGTCGCTCAGGTTGTAGCCGCGAATGTCGGACGGACCACCTGTCCAGACGACCGACTCCTGTCCCGCTTCGCTCACCGCCGCGGACAGCATGTTGCTCTTGCCGAGCGACTTACCGCGTTTCCGTTTCTTGAGATCGACGGTGATGACCTCGTCGAGGACATCCACGACGCCGATGGCTTCGGTGTTGGTCTGCGCGAAAAACTCGAGTTGATGGAGCGAAAGGGCCGTGGGGGTCCCATTGATTCCGAATCTCCGCGCGTCAGCCACAGTCGGTCTTCCTCCGCTGAGATAGCAGCAGACTCGCCCGCGCCCCATGACGAGAAGGACTGCATTCTTTCCGCGAAGCGAGCCTCGGCGAATGAACTTGACCGTGCCGAGCTCCCGCGTGCGCATCGCGTTTCGCGCGCCGAGATCCAACATCGTCACCGTGCACTTGTGCCCAGGCAGGAGCTGGACGATGCCGATCAGCGAGGAGTCGCTTTCCGAAAGAACGGCCAACGTCGACCGCAGGCGGGTTTCGAGCGGCTCCATGGCGCGCTTCCCGGTTTCGGAGTCCCACGCGCAGACCGTTCCGTCCCTGTCTGCGGTCACGATCACCGGCCGGTTCTGCAGGCGGGCAGGAGCGAGAGCGATGATCTCGTCGTGCGCTGTCCGGATCAGCCGGTGCCGCGTCTCCGCCTGCCAGATCGTCCACGGCACGCACCACGGCCGCGCCGTGGGAATCCCTTCGATCCTGCCGGCGAAGGCGAGACTCTGCTCCTGCCGCGCGGCCAGCTCCAGGTACGAAAGCGACTCCTGCGGCGAGCGGCCGCCCAGGCGATGAACCGTTCGCTCGTAGACCTTTCGGTCCTCCGCCACTTCCGGCCCGGCATTCTCGAAAAGCGCGGAAAGAATGTCCGTATCGGCGAAGGCCAGGAACGACGGATCCGCGGTGAGCTGCGGAAGGATGCCCGCCGCGGCGGCGTGGACGGCGAGATAGGACCGAAGATAGGGGCGCGTCTCGTGCAGCCAGTTGGCCGCCGACGCCCGCAGGCCCTCGACGAAGCGCCGCTCGATCTCCTCTTGCTGCTCCGGATCCTGCAGATACTCGGCGAAGGTCTGGTGAAAGAGTCGATACACCGAAACGCCGCCCTCGGTGTCCTGCCGGATGTACGCGGCCGCGCTGCGTCGCACCTCTTCCACGTCCGATCGTCCGCAGGGCTTGCCGGCAATGGCCGAGGCCACGGCGTCCCAGGTCCGCTCCCACGGCAGGCCGCGACCACGCGCGTAGGCCAGCGCGCGGAGGACGTCGCGAACGCGCTGGCGACCGGCGCCGAAGCGCTCCATCTCCTGGTCGTACGCTTCGCCCCAGCTCCGCGGAAAGGTCTTCTGCCACTCAGGCGAATCGATGTCGACGACCTCCTGCTGTCGGGAGAGCCTGCTGCTGACCAACTGCGCGATCAGGAACGAGGAGCCCGCGCGCTTGGCGATGTCCTCGGCCACGCGCCGCGTCTGCGCATCTTCCCTGTACGGCGACTTGACTTCGGCGATGCCCGGACTGAGCAGGCGGCGCTCGACGGCATCGACGACGTCCTCCTGATCGAAATACGCCGGAGTGTCGAGATCGATCTCCTCGGCGACATTGATCACCTCATCGCGCAGCGGGGTGCGCGCTCCCACGATGAGCCGCACGTTCGGCTGCACGGCCAGCGGGCTCAGAAGCTCGCGCGCCACGGCCACGGCGTCCGGCGACTCGTCCAGCGCGTCAATCACGACGCGGAGCGGCTTCTTGCGCGCTTCGATTCGCTCCAGGATCGCGCTGAGGTTCTGCGACTCGCTGTCCGCCTCATTCGCGATCATCGCCCTGATTTGCTGGATCGATTTTCCGCGCGCGTGAATGGCCAGGTCGACGGAGCCTGCCGGCGGCACTGTTCCCTCGGCCACGTCTTTCAGGCTGCCGCGGTCGCTCAACGTCTTTCGGGTGACTGGATCGGAGAGTGTCACCAGCCGCGCCAGGACGGACGATTTCCCGGAGCCCGGGCCGCCGGTGACGAAGCGCATGCGGTGGTCGGCAGTGCGCGATCCGAGAAAAGCGAGCAGCGCTCGTAGCGCGGCCGTGCGTCCTCGGAAGTACGAGCCTTTCTCGCCGAGGGCGGCGCCCAGCGCTTTGGGAAGCCAGTGCGCGGCGAGGTCGGGCGACTGGCGGTGCCGCGGATTCGGCAGGAAGCGGAAGACGCCGCCGCTGACGCCGTAGATCCGCGCCGCCTGACTGAGCTCCTTCTCCTTGAAACGTCGGTTGAGGTCCTCCGCGAGCTGATCGGGCCGGAGCCACGGCTGCAGGCTGCCGCCGAACGCCGCGTCTCCTATCCGCTCCCGCAACACGTCCACGAAGGCGCGGGCGAACGCGCCATCGTTGGCCTCGTCTTTGGCGCGCGCCGCGGCGAGAGTCCAGAACTCGCTGTGGTCGGAGAGCAACTTCTCGAAAGGAGCGAGCTGGCCGAGGGCGTCGGCCGCTCCCTGCCCCGAGTAGCAGGTGTCGACGATCAGCCAGACCTGCTGCGGCCGCGTCTTTTCGTTCTCGCCGAAAAAATAAAACGGAAGCTGCGCGGTTTGCAGGCCGGTGGCGACCGCCGTTTTGACCTCGAAGTCGCTGGCGCAGAAGAAATGCTGCTGGTACGCCGACGTGAATCCGTGGCCGGTGAGATAGACGGCGACGATGTCGGTCGGCTTGCGCTCATCGTCGGCGAACCACTTACTCAGCTCCGTCCTGAGCCGGTCGGAAGTTGGATTCTCCCCGAGCTGCTTCAGGACGCGGCGGTATCCGAGCTCGCCGGTGAACAGCTCGCTGATCTCGTTGACGTCGTCCGTGACGTGGAGCAGCGGCGCAAAGTCGGGGTCCTTGCATTGCGCGACGCCAACCGCGATCAGGTATCGCCGCTCAGTTGAGGCCCGTTGCGATGGCAAACCCCGTCTCCCGCGCCGTCAGGTAAGGACTGATGTCGTGCGCCTTCGACCCATTGTGGACGATTACGTCTTGGCCGCGGCCGCCGAACAGCTTCGAGATTTCCTTGATCAGGGCGACCACGTCGCCGCGATCACAGATGTTAGTCCAGTTCTCCACGGGCGGAAACGCGCCGATGCCGTTGACCGGGGCCGGCTGCAATCGATGGAAGACCAGGTTGCTGATGCCCAGCGGCGAGCCGAGGGTGACCAGCGTCTTCACGCGCCACTCGGGATGGGCGCAGAGCGCTTCGTAGGCGGCGACGGAGCCGAGCGAGTGGGCGACGATGACGCGCGTGTCCGCGCCGACCGCCTTGGCCATCCGCTCCTGAATCTTCGTTCGAAGACCGGCGTCATTCAGATACAGACGGACCTGGCGAAGGTCCCAGATCAGCGCGCGCTCGGCCAATCCGGCAAAGAACGACGACCGGCTCAGGGCATTGAGCGCGCGCTGCGCGAGCGCCGGCGTTCTCGCTTTCGTGCGCGCGCCGGGAGCGGTGACGCGCACATCCTGCTCGGCGGCCTCGCGCCACCAGAGCGCGAGCAGCTCGAGCTCGAATTCGTCTTTGACGTCGGAGGCTTCGAACGCCGGAAGCGGCCCGGCCTTCTTGCCCGACGGCCGGAACAGATCGCCGTAGAACGCGATGCTGACGTCGTCGTCGTTGATGGGCGGGCCGTCCGCCAACGTCAGCCCGTCGCGCAGCGCGGGCAGCCAGTCTTTCTTCACCACCTCGGGCCCTTTGACTTGCTGGGCGATGCCGTGAACGCCGACGATTTTGGCCATGACCAAGTCTACCCTTTCGCATTCGCATGCCCATCGTCCGGCGTGTCTTCGTCCTCTTGGCCGTTACCGCCGCGTTCAGTACATCGCTGAGCGCCGCTTTTCGTATATTCAATCCGACGGAGCGCGAGGCGACGGCCACCATCGCCTGCGGCGCCGCGTCGCGCGCCGAGGGGAACGCGACGCGTCCGCATCGCCGTCGATCGCTCGCCGCGCCACTGAGTGAGCATCGCGCACCCACGCACTCGAACGTGCATTCGCTCGCTCGCTCTTTCAAGCGTGCTGCGCGCGCTTCACGTGCCGTGAAACATTGGCCGCGTTCGCGTGGAACATTCTCGTTTTGCAGTGTTATTCGGTGCTTCCCGCGGCCTCAAAAAACCCCGACCTTGTGACGAACCTTGCGAACTCCAACTTTCTTTTCGCGCCGCTGAAAACACGAAAGCCGCCGAAGTGGCGGCTGGTGAATCACTTCGTTTGGCGGGGCCGACGGGACTCGAACCCGCGACCTCCGGCGTGACAGGCCGGCGTTCTAACCAACTGAACTACGACCCCGCATGGTCGGTGGTGCGCCTTGCGGCGCGGGGAACTTTGCTAACCCTCCGGGGAGGGGTGGGCATTCCCGGAAGGCCGCGCATCGTAACGGGCGGGCGGGGGGCTGTCAAGCTTCGAGCGGGCCGGGCGGTGGCTCGCGCGATCCGGCATAATCTGCATACTTCAGCATTCATGGTCATCGCAAAGGATGTCTTTCTGGGGCCGTACGAAATCGCGTCCCACCTCGGCTCGGGTGGAATGGGAGAAGTATGGTGTGCCCGCGACCACCGCATTCGCCGCGACGTGGCGGTGAAAGTTCTGGCCGAGACGTTTGCGCCCGGCGATGAGCGGCTGCAGCGCTTCGAGCAGGAGGCGCGTACCGCCGGCGGTCTGAATCATCCCGGACTCGTGATCGTCTGAGACGTAGCGCTGCGGTTCCGTTTTCCGAGGCGGGAGATTTCGATGTGAGGGTGGGGATGCGGAGAGGCATTCAGGAGACGGAGATTGTGTAAGTATAGCCTTGCTCCATGCGTCTGCAGCCCGAGTGCGTCCGTCTGCCGCTGGCCTTCGACGCCGCGCGGCTTGGGACGGAGCTCGCGCAGTTCGAGGAATCGGATTGGCGTGCGGATGACGGCGGTTTCGTGCTGCCGCTCGTCTCCGCCGGGGGCGATCCGTCGAGCGATGCGCGGAAAGGACCGATGCGCGCGACGCCGCATCTCTCGCGCTGCCCGTACATGCAGGAGGTGCTCGCGTCGCTGCGCTCGCCGGTCGGGCGCACGCGCCTGATCCGCTTCGATGGGAACGCGGCGCCGCGGATCGATTCGACCTACTACGCGGTGCATCGCGCACGCGTGCATGTACCGGTGGTGACGGATTCCGCGGCGATGGTTTCCTGCGGCGGCGTGTCGGTGCACATGGCGGCGGGGGAGGCGTGGATTCTCGATCCGTCGAAACCGCACCATGTGAGCGAGGCGATGCGCGCCGTACATCTCGTTTGCGACACGGTGCCGTCGCCTGAATTCCGGGACATCGTCAACGGGACTGCTCCTGCCGGCGCGCGTGCGCTGGAGCTCGAGTCGCGCAACGTTCCCGTCGTCATGTCACCCGCCGAACAGGAGGCACTCGTCGAGCTGCTCGATGGCGTGCCGGCGGTGGTGCGGTGGTTTCTCCACGACTGGCGGGAGCTGTGGCATCAGTACGGCGAATCTCCGGGAGGATGGGCGAGATTTCGCGCGCTGCTCACCCTGTTCGATGCAGCGCTCGAGTCGTTGCCGGAGCGGGAGATCGTGCGCGAGCTGCTCGTCGTTCCGGCGCTGAATCCGGAAGTGGCGGCGCGAGTGCCGGCGATCACTTCCCAGCGCCGCATCGAGCGGCCGGTGTTCATCGTCTCCCCGCCGCGCTCGGGATCGACGCTGCTGTTCCAGACGCTCTGGCGCTCGCCGAGCGTCTTCACGCCTTGCGGCGAGAGTCACGAGATCATCGAGGGAATCGAGGGGCTGCATCCGGCGCAGCGAGGCTGGGAGTCGAACCGCCTCACCGCGGACGACGCATCGCCGGCCGTCGCCGCGGAGCTCGAAGCGCGTTTTCTCGCCGAGCTGCGCGCGCGCGACGGCAGCCGCACGCTGCCGGCGCGCGTGCGGATGCTCGAGAAGACGACGAAGAACCTGCTGCGCATCCCCTTTCTGCGTGCGCTGTATCCCGACGCGTTCTTCATCGTTCTCCATCGCGATGCGCGCGAGACGATCGGCAGCCTGCTCGATGTGTGGCGCGCGCAGACGATGGTCGCGTATCGCGAGCTTCCCGGATGGCAAGGGCCTGGATGGACGCTCACTCTCGTTCCCGGCTGGCGCGAGGTGAACGGGAAGCCGCTCGAGGAGATCGTCGCGCATCAGTGGAGCGAGGGGATGCGGATCATGCTCGATGATCTCGAGCCGCTCGATCCGCGATCGTGGTGCGTGGCAAGCTACGACGCGCTGATCGCGGAGCCGCAGAAGGAAATCGAGCGGCTCTGCGCGCTCACCGGACTGGCGTGGGACCGCGAGCTCGCCGCGCCGCTGCCACTCGCGGTGTCCACGCTGACCGAGCCCTCGCCGGACAAATGGCTGCGCAATCGCGAGGCCATCGATCGAATCGCGGATCGGATCCGGCCCGTCGCCGAGCGCGCACGTGAGCTGTTTGCGCGCCGGTCGGACTGACTACGACTCGAACAATTCCGCGTCGCGCAAGCGCGGGCCCGATGCGTCCTTCGGCGAGACGATCGGAGTCGCGACGCGCCAGTCGATGCCGAGGTCGGGAAGATCCGAGAGCGATCTGAGCGCGTTTACGCATACGCGCTCGCGTTGGGCGTGATCAGCAGGGGTGCGTCTCGCACATCTTCGCCTGGATGATGCGCAACTCGTCGAGCGCGTCGGTGTTCTTCAACCTGCCGGCGAATCAGGTGATCGAGTTTGGGGGCGCAGGTGGAGTTGTAGGCGCGCGCTGAAACGTTTTCGACGGTCCCGTCACTACTTCTTTAAAAACAGGGGGAGGTAGTGATGCGAAAAATCGTATTGGGTGTTCTATTCGTCTGCGCAACCGGATGTGTGTCGGTCGCGCTGCGTCCGACCACGCGTCAGCCACAGGTGACCGATCAGGCGGAGCCGGCGTTGAAACGGGCGCAGAGCGTGGAGATTTCGCCGTCGGCGTTCGCCGGCGCGCGCTCCATGACGCTGCAGCTGTTTCCCGACACGCGTGTCGAAGTCGTGCGAGACGACCTTCGGACGACGAAATACGGAACGGTCTGGGCGGGGCGGATCCCTGGAGATCCCGCCAGCAGCGCTACGTTCGTGATCCGCGAGCACGTTGTCGTCGGAAACATCTTTACCGGCAATGGCCGCATTTTCGAGCTGCGGTACGGCGGAAACGGCGTGCACACGATTCGCGAAATCGATCAGTCGAAGTTCGCGCGGGATGCGGATGGCGAGCCGCTGCCTCCGCGAAAGCCGCGCATCGATCCGCAGGCAGACGCCTGTGCGAACACCGACGCCGCGTCCGACATCGACGTGATGATCGTCTACACCGATGACGCGCGCGCCGCGGCGGGAGGCACGGAGGCGATGGAAGCGGAGGTCGTGCTCTACGTCGAGAACGCGAATCAGGTCTACATCAACAGCGACATCACGCCGCAGCGTCTCCGGATCGTCCACCTGTCGGAGGTCGATTATGCGGAGAGCACGAGCAGCGCGACGGATCTGAATCGCCTCAGCGATCCGTCGGATACGTTCGTCGACGGCGTGCACGCCCTTCGCGACCAGCACGGCGCCGATCTCGTGTCGATGATCGTGCAGAACCTGGTCAGCCCCGGCAACTGCGGCCGCGCTCACATCATGGAGACGGTCTCGACCACGTTCGAGAACTCCGGCTTCAGCGTCGTACGGCGTTTCTGCGCGACGTCGCAGTTCAGTTTCGTTCACGAGCTCGGTCACAACATGAGCGCGCGCCACGAGTGGGACGCCGACGATACCAACAACCTGCCGTTCGCGTTCAATCACGCGCACAACAACACATCGCCGACCCCTCCGGCCACGCCGTGGCGCACGATCATGCATCGCGGCAGCGGCACGCGCATCGCCTGGTTCTCGAATCCGGACCTCAACTTCCCGATCGGCGGCGATCCCCTCGGCGTCGGCACCGGCGACGAGCCGACCGACAACCATCGCGCTCTGAACGAGACCGCGCTGACGATCGCGAATCTTCGCTGCAGCTCTCCCGGCGCCGCGAACGTCTGGATGAAAGACACCTGGAACGACACCGGAGTCGAGCCGAATCCGAACACGGCGGCGGAGCCGATGTGGAAATCGCCGTACATCTGGGTGCGTAACACCGAGGACGTGAATCTCACGCAGCAGCACGTTCATCAGAATCCGATCCAGGATCAGGAAAACTTCGTGTACGTGAAGCTGCAGAACGGCGGCGAGACCACGAGCGGCGATCTGAAGGTGTACGTCGCGAAGGCATCGAGTGGGTTGAGTTGGCCCGGCAGCTGGACGCCGATCGGAACCGTGTCGATTGCGTCGCTGACGGGACACGCCGCGCGGATCGTGCAGGCGCCCGCGTGGACACCCACCGAGGAGGGACATTTCTGCCTGCTCGCGCGATGGGAGTCGGCGTCCGACCCGATGGCTGTGGCCGAGGGGACGAACATCAGCGCCAACACCCAAAACAACAACAACATCGTGTGGCGCAACGTCAACGTCGTGGATCTGGGCGGCGATGAAGCGGATCCGAACCGGTTTGCGATGCGCAATCCCGCGCGCGAGGCCGCGCAGTTCTCGCTGGTCGTCCGCATCCCGCCCGAACAGCGATACTCGTTCATCGAGCAGGGAACGGTCAGCATCCGTTTGAGCGATGCGCTGATGACGGCGTGGCAACGGGGAGGCGGAAAGAGCCGCGGCGTCCGCGTCGAAGGCAATGACCTGATCGTGACGGCGAACGGCGCCTCGATCGACGGCATCGTGCTCGAGGGGTTGCAGGAGAGCGACGTGCAGGTCACGTTCAAGCGCAAACCGGCGACGCGACACACGCAGTATCAGATCGACTTGATTCAGGAGGTCTCGGGGGCGAAGTACGGCTACGCCGCGGCCACCACGTCCCGGCGGGTGGGAGGTGTCAGTTACGAGATCGATGCATCGAGTCATTGAAGACGCGATTCAAGCGCCACCTTTCCAGGTGGCGCTTTATTCCTCCATCAGCTTCGCGATCATCGCCGCGCGTGAGGTGACGTGCAGCTTCGCGAACATGCGCCGGAGATACGTGCTCACCGTCCAGGTGCTGATCTCGAGCACCGCGGCGATGGTTTTGTTCGGGAAGCCGGCGGCGATCATGCGGGCGATCTCTTGTTCGCGGGGGCTCAGGAGATGCGGCGGCGAATCGCTGCGCGTGACGCTGCAGCGGAGGCCGTCCGCCTCCACTTCCATGGACGACGCATCGCAGGCCGTCGCCGCGGAGCTCGAAGCGCGTTTTCTCGCCGAGCTGCGGGCGCGCGACGGCAGCCGCACGCTGCCGACGTGCGTGCGAATGCTCGAGAAGACGACGAAGAGCCTGCTGCGTATCCCTTTTCTGCGCGCGCTCTACCCGGACGCGTTCTTCATCGTTCTCCATCGCGATGCACACGAGACGATCAGCAGCCTGCTCGATGTGTGGCGCGCGCAGACGATGGTCGCTTACGCGGAGCTCCCCGGATGGGAAGGTCCGCGATGGACGCTCACTCTCGTTCCCGGCTGGCGCGAGGTGAACGGGAAGCCGCTCGAGGAGATCGTCGCGCATCAGTGGAGCGAGGGGATGCGAATCATGCTCGATGATCTCGAGTCGCTCGATCCGCGATCGTGGTGCGTGGCAAGCTACGACGCGCTGATCGCGGAGCCGCAGAGGGAAATCGAGCGGCTCTGCGCGTTCACCGGACTGGCATGGGACCGCGAGCTCACCGCGCCGCTGCCACTCGCGGTGTCCACGCTGACCGAGCCCTCGCGCGACAAATGGCTGCGCAACGCGGAGACAATCGATCGAATCGTGGATCGGATCGAGCCCGTTTCCGAGCGTGCGCGTGCGCTCGTTGCGCGCCGCCTGGGCTGACCTACGACTCGAACAATTCCGCGTCGCGCAAGCGCGGGCCCGATGCGTCCTTCGGCGAGACGATCGGAGTCGCGACGCGCCAGTCGATGCCGAGGTCGGGATCGTTCCAGACGATCGTCCGGTCGCCGGCCGGGCTCCAGAGCGTCGTGCACTTGTACACCACGTCCGCCTCGTCGCTCAGCACCGAGAACCCGTGGGCGAAGCCGGGCGGAATCCAGAGCATGAGCTGGTTCTCTTCCGACAGATCGAGACCGACCCACTTGCCGAACTGCGACGACGCGCGGCGGATGTCGACGGCGACGTCGAAGATCGCGCCGCGCACGCAGCGGACGAGTTTCCCCTGCGCCGGATCGAGCTGGTAGTGCAGGCCGCGAATCACGCCCGCGCGCGAGCTCGAGTGATTGTCCTGCGCGAACTCGAGCGGCAGGCCGTGCTCGCGGAACACGTTCGCGTTGAACGTCTCCATGAACCAGCCGCGGTCATCACGGAAGACGCGCGGCTCGATCAGCATCACTCCGGGCAGGCTCGTCGGGCGGATGTTCAAGCGGCGCGGATGATACACGCCTGGGCCAGAGAAGCGACGCGGCGACGGATGCGCCGAGGATCAGCGCGATCACGCCGAGGGAGAGCCCGATCGGGATCTTGTACCACTCTGCGATCACCATCTTCACGCCGACGAAGAGCAGCACCAGCGCGAGCCCCACTTTGAGCAGATGGAACCTGTCGATCACTCCGGCGAGGAGGAAGTACATCGCCCGCAATCCGAGGATCGCGAAGATGTTCGAGGTGTACACGAGGAACGGATCCGCGGTGATCGCGAAGATCGCCGGAATCGAGTCCACTGCGAACACGACGTCCGTCGCCTCGATCGCCAGCAGGACGAGAAAGAGCGGTGTCGCGAACCATTTGCCATTCAGCTTGATGAAGAAACTTTTTCCGTGATACTCCGGCACCGCGGGGATGAGCCTCCGCGCGAAGCGGAACATCGGATTGCGCTCCGGATGCGGCTCGTGATCGCTCGTGATCAGCAGGCGGATGCCGGTGATGATCAGGATGGCGCCGAAGACATACATCACCCAGTGGAAGCGCGAGATCAGCGCGGCGCCGAGGCCGATGAAGATCGCACGCATGATGATCGCGCCGATCACGCCCCAGAACAGGACGCGGTGCTCGTAGATCTTCGGCACCGCGAACGCGGCGAACAGGACGACGAAAACGAAGATGTTGTCGACCGACAGCGCCTTCTCGATCACGTAGCCGGTGAGGAACTCCAGCGCCTTCTGCGAGCCGAAGCGTAGGTAGATCCAGCCGTTGAAGAGCAGCGAAAGCGTGACCCACACGACGCTCCACGCGAGCGCCTCGCGGAAGCGGACCTCGTGCGGCTTGCGGCTGAAGACGCCGAGGTCGAGGGCGAGCATGCCCAGCACGAAAACGCTGAAGATGCTCCACAGAAGGGGCGAGGCGATCGTTTCCATCGTGGACGCCGAACGCGCCGCCGCGCGAATAAATTCATAGATTGAATGGATTGTTTCTGCGTGACCGATTGATTTAATCTATCGGCGTGGAGTGGCTGAATTACCACCACCTTCTTTATTTCTGGGTCGTGGCGCGCGAGGGGAGCATCGTTGCCGCGACGCGGAAGCTGAATCTCACCCAGCCGACGATCAGCGCCCAGCTTCGCCAGCTCGAGGAATCCCTCGGCGAGAAGCTGTTCGAGAAATCGGGACGCAGCCTCGCGCTCACCGAGGCGGGGAGGGTCGCGCTGCGGTACGCGGACGAGATCTTCGCCCTCGGGCGCGAGCTACGCGACACGCTGCGCGATCGTCCGACCGGAAAGCCGGTGCGCGTGACCGTCGGCGTCGCCGACGTCGTGCCGAAACTGATCGCGTACCGCGTCCTGCGCCGCGCCTTCGCGTCCGGCGAGGACATCGAGATCGTCTGCCGCGAGTCATCGCCGGACACGCTGCTCGCCATGCTCGGGCAGCACGAAGTCGATCTCGTGCTGAGCGACGCGCCGGCAGCCGCCGGACCGCTGCGCGCGTTCAATCACTTCCTCGGCGAGAGCGGCACCACGTTCTTCGCGGCGCCCGCGCTCGCGGCCTCGTCGCGCAAACAGTTTCCGCGCTCGCTCAACGGCGCGCCGCTCCTGCTCCCCGGCGCGGCGACGCAGATCCGCCGCGCGCTCGAGGACTGGCTCGACACGACCGGCATCGCGCCGCGGCGCATCGGCGAGTTCGACGATCTCGCGCTCATGACTGTTTTCGGCCGCGCCGGAACGGGTATCTTTCCCGCACCGACGGTGATCGAGCGGGACATCGAGTCGCAATATGGGGTGCGCATCGTCGGACGATTGCCCGACATGAAAGTGCGTTTCTACGCCGTGTCGGCGGCGCGCAGGATCAAGAATCCCATCGTCAGCGCCATCACCAGCATGGCCCGGCGCGACTGGATCGAAGGAGGCTACTCGTGACAGAGCTCCACAACATCGAATCGAAGCCGCAGTGGAAGCTGGCCGGGATCATTTTCTTCGGCCTGCTCGCGCTGCTGCTGCTCTACGCGGCGTTCATGATCGTCTGGCCGTTCATGACCGCGATTCTCCTCGCGGTGATTCTGGTCATCCTCTCCTTCGGTATCTTCCGCCGCGTCCGCATTCGCATGAAGGGAAGCTCGAATCGCGCCGCGCTGGTGATGCTCCTCGGCATCACGGTCGTCCTCGTCATCCCCACGCTGATTCTGTCCATCATACTCGTGCAGCAGGCGAACGCCGTGGTCGAGAAGCTGCAGACCGGCGAAGCGCAGGCGATGATCAAGCGCATCGACGTTGCGCCGTATCTGAGCTGGGTCCGCCGCATCGCGCCGACCTTCGATCCGGAGACACTCAGCCCGGAGCGGATGCTGCTGCCGGCGGTGCGACAGATTCCGGGATGGGTCGCAAGACACGGCGGCGCGGTGGTCGGAGGTCTCGCCGGACTCGTGCTCGGATTCGCGCTGGTGTTGTTGTCGATGTACTACTTCTATGTCGAAGGAGAGTCGATCGTCGATCAGCTTTCGGTGCTCTCGCCGCTGCCGAGGCGATACGACGAGGAGTTCAAGGCGAGGTTCAAGGACATCATCGACGCGACGTTTCGCGGCCAGATCTTCACCGGAATCGCGCAGGGCCTGATGACCGGAATCGGTCTCGCGATCGCGGGCGTTCCGGGCGCGCCATTCTGGGGCGCGGTCGCGGCGCTGCTCTCACTCATTCCGATGGTCGGCGCGGCGGCGGTGTGGGTGCCGGCGTCGATCTATCTCGTGATCTCCGCGTCGATGGGCGGGCGGTCGTGGTGGCAGCCGATCTTCCTCATTCTCTGGGGTCTGATTCCGGTTTCGCTCGTCGACAACGTCGTGCGCCCGTGGGCGATGCGCGGCAAAGCGCAGTTGCCGGCGATTCCGCTGCTGTTCGCGGTGCTCGGCGGCCTGCAGGCCTTCGGATTCGTGGGGCTGGTGATCGGCCCGCTGGTCTTCTCGCTGCTGATGTCGATCATCGACATCTACAAGAAGTCGTTCAACGAAAAACAGGCGGAGGGCGAGGCGGGTCATCGCGTAGGCGGCCGCCACACCTCGGTTCCCGGGTAGAACGCATACGCGCCGAACCAGAACGCGCGGTGCGACGCGACGCGCGGGAGGCGTGTGCCGGCCGCGGAGGCGAGCGCCTCCTCTTCGATCGCGAAGCGCTCGCCGGATGCGTCGTCGACAAGGCTCGCGCCGTCGCGCGTGAAGCGGCGGCCTTCCGTGTAGTACACGCGCTCGTCGACGATGACGAGGTCGCGCTCGCCGGCGCGGTCGTGCAGAAGAGACGGGAGGTCGTCGATCGGATAGATCTTCCGCGCGGAGTCGACGTTCACGACCAGCACCCACTCCTTCGACTCGAGACCTGCATCCGCTTTCTTCCAGACCGGAAACATCAGGTGCGGACTGGCGAAGTAGTCGCCGTATGCGGCTCCGGGACGGTAGTCTCGCTTGAATCCCGTCTCGAGTGACAGCACGCGCGTCTTCGGATGCATCCTGCGCCACTCGCCCCACGTCGTTACCGTCAGGGGCAGCACGCGCAGGCGGATCCCCTTGCGCGCAACCGGTCCCATGACCGGCTCGCCGGTGAGCTGGCTCCAGAGCGTGTTCGTCTGCCGGTCGTACATCAGTTTGTTCGAGCGGTAGAGAAATCCGGAGGAACCGAACGTGTACGTGCGGCCGTCGGAGGCGCGGCCGTCGTAGAGAATCGCCGCGCCGCAGAGCGTGCAGTACGACAACGACACGGCGCGTCCGCCGGCGCGATCGTTGGCCATCTCGTGCCACGCGAGAATCCGATTCGGATAGGCGCGCACGTCGCCGCCGATGCTGACGCCGAAGACCTGTTCCTCGTCCAGCATCCACGTCGCGCTCGCGGCATCGACGAACGCGGGGTTGTCGAGCGCGGGAATGCCGTCCTTCTTCACGCCGCCCCACACGATCTCTTCCGCGCGAATCGTGGTGGAGGGCAGGCAATTCTGCCTGCCGTCGGGGACAGGCAGGATTGCCTGTCCCCCACAAAGGAACGCCGCGAGCGCCGGATCGATCTTCGCGAAGAGGCGCGCCTTGAAGGCGAGGTATCCCTTCGCCGGCACGATGTCCTCGCGCCGGCCGATCGCTTCGACCCAGCCTTTGAAGGACGTGCCGTGCTTTTCGCGGAGGAGATGCTCGAGAACCTGGATGGTCTCCGCTCGCCCGGCGGTGTTGAAAAAGTGCGCGTCGACGAGTGCGGGCGCGATGGTGAGGTCGTTGCGCGCGATGAGCGCATCTCGCGCGGCGGCGCGTTCCGCGGCGTCGGACGAGAAGAGATCGTCGACGAGGCGATAGAGGTCGACTGGACGCGCCGCGACGAAGGCGATTGCCGCGAATGCGAGGAGGAATCTCCACGACTTCATCGAAGGAGATGGTACGCCCGGGTAGGGAAAATCCGCGCCGGGACACTCCCATAGAAACGGGAGGCTCTCGGTCGATGCGGCGTCGTGTTGCAATTGCGGTAGTGCTCGTGTTGTCCGCGTTGGTCACCAGCGCGCACGTTCCGCGCGCCGTGACGGTGCTCGCCGCCACGAGTTTCGCGGACGCGCTCCAGAAGCATTGCTACAAAGGCTGTCCGAAGATCGCCGAGGCGTGGCGTCGCGGCGGCCACACGATCTTCATCGCGCGCGGCGCGTACTCGCTCGAGGCCAGCACGGTCACGAAGGTCCCGTTCTGGTCCGCGGAGTACGTCACGGCGGCCGAAGTGAAAGGCGACGCCGACCGCGCGCCCGGCTATCCCCAGGATCCGAAGTTGAAAGACGAGCCGCACTCGACGGTGAAGGACTACCGCAGCTCGGCGGTGAAGTACGACGTCGGGCACCAGGCGCCGGCCGCGAATCACAAACGCAGCCAGAAGCGGATGAACGAGACGTTCTACCTGAGCAACATGGCGCCGCAGATTCCGTCGTTCAACCGAGGCATGTGGCGCAAGCTCGAGACCGACGCGCGCAAATGGATCTCCGACCGCGGCAAGGCGTACTGCGTCACCGGTCCGATTTTCAGCAACGGCAACCGCGACAGGAAGCCGAAGTCGATCGGCAGGAACGAGGTCGCGGTGCCGACGCACTTCTACAAGATCATCGTCGCGCCGAAGCCCGGCTCTCAGGAGTGGGAGAGCATCGCGTTCCTTTTTCCGAACAGGGAGTACACGTCGCCCTACGACTACAGCCGCTACCGCACGACGGTCGAGTACATCGAACAGCGCACCGGAATCAACTTCATGCCGAAGCTCAGCGACGCCGAGCGCAAGCGCCTCGAAACGGTCAAGGCTCCGGCGGTCTGGTAAAGGAGATCACTCATGCCCAGCTCACGCGCCGCACGCCGTCCGATTCCTTCCGAATTGCCGGGATGGGTGGTCTGGCTGCTCGGACTCAATCTGCCGGAGACGAACAAGCGTCTCGTCTGGATCACGATTCTCGGATCCGCGATCACCGTTGCCGCCGCGGCGTATACCGCCCCCGGAAGGCCGCTCTCCGTCGCCGGCGCGTGGGCGATCACGATGGTGACGGTGGCGCTCGTCTGCGCGGCGATGGGTCTGCAGCGGCTCTATCGCGTCGGCGGCATTCTGATCAGCGAGCGGAACGTGATGAGTCTGACGCGCTTTCAGATCACGGCGTGGACGATCATGATCGGCAGCGCGCTCCTCACCATCGGCATGTCGCGCGCGTTTCATCCGGAGGTGAACGGCGTGACCGAGGCGCTCGACATCGTCGTGCCCGACGAGGTCTGGCAGCTCCTCGGCATCGCCAGCGGCTCGACCGTGCTCTCCACGATGATCAAGAGGAACAAAGAATCGGTGGAGCCGGCGAACTCGCCGGATGTTGCGGCACGGACGGCGACGATGATCCAGGGCGAAGACGCGCAGGCCGTCGAAGACAATCGCCGCGGCATCCTCTACGGCAACAGCGATCCGCGCGACGCGCGATTCATGGACATGCTCGAAGGCGATGAGCTCGCGAACGCGGCGTTCCTCGACGTCGGCAAAGTGCAGATGTTCTTCTTCACCGTGATGTCACTGCTCATGTACGGGACCGTGCTATGGGTGATGATGCAGGGCGATGCGGGGATGATCACGCAGATGCCGGCGCTCACCCCGGCGATGATCAAGATCGTCGGCATCAGCCACGTCGCGTATCTCGGCACGAAGTTCGTGCCGCAGACGCCGACCGATGCGAACGCGAAGCCGAAGCCGGCGCCGCCCGCGGAGAACCCCGAAGAATGACACTGGGCGGGGAACG
Source organism: Thermoanaerobaculia bacterium (assembly GCA_035525285.1). Lineage (GTDB taxonomy): Bacteria > Acidobacteriota > Thermoanaerobaculia > Gp7-AA8 > Gp7-AA8 > QHVT01. The sequence continues at coordinate 4,000 of DATLFB010000077.1, read as the reverse complement.
TAGAGGCGGGCTTCAGCCCGCCTGCCCGGAGTCCGACCGGCTGAAGCCGGTCGCTACGTTACCTGATGGCCGGCCGCGCGCAACGTCTCGGCCGCACGATCGAGCACCTCGCGCTTCACGAGCACGTAGTCGGTATCGAACGTCGCGATCAGAAAGACGCTGATCCCGGCAGCCGCGAGCGGCGCGGTGAGCGCGGCGGCGACGCCGGTGGTCTCGAACGGAATCGGTCCCGCGACCTGAATCGCGCGCCAGCCGGGCTCGGCGTTCACGTCGCTGGGAACATTCGTCTCGTCGCACACGATCGAGAGCTCCTCGGGTGTGCGCGTGATCGACACGAATGCACCCTGTACCCACGAAGGAACCTCCGCGTGCGGATCGAGGCGGCAGACGGCGAGAGGCCACGGATGGATGATGGTGCGGAGTGAGGGATTCGAACCCACGACCCCCTCCTTGTAAGGGAGATGCTCTACCACTGAGCTAACCCCGCTGGTTCCTGAGTTTACTTCAAGAAGAGCCGGCGAGGTTCTCCAGCGCCTCCCCGGTGATGCGGTACACGCTCCACTGATCCATCGGCAGCGCGCCGAGGCTCTTGTAGAAGCGGATCGCGGACTCGTTCCAGTTCAGCACCGCCCACTCCATCCGCCCGCAGTTGCGCTCCCGCGCGATGGCCGCGAGGCGCGCCAGCAGCGCGCGGCCGAAGCCGCGGCCGCGGAGCTCGCGGCGCACGTAGAGATCCTCGAGGTAGACGCCGGGCTGTCCCATGAACGTCGAATAGTTGTGAAAGAAGAGCGCGAAGCCGAACGGCTCCACCGTTCCGTGCATCGCCGCCTCGCCGATGAGCACCTCCGCGAAGCGCGGATTGCCGAAGAGCGTCGCGCGCAGCGACTCCTCGGTCGCCACGACCTGATGCTCGAGCCGCTCGTACTTCGCCAGCTCCTTGATGAAACGCAGGATCAGCGGGATGTCGCGTTCGTTCGCCGTCCGGATGTCGATCTCCTTCGCCATGAACGGCATCGTACAATCAGGCAGGTTCCCCCGTCATGAAAACAAAACCGCTGGTGATGTTGTGCTGGGTCCAGGTCGTCATCGCCGCGGTTTTTCTCTCGCTGAATTTCTACAGCCGCATCACGCGTCCCTTTTCCGGCTTCGAGTATTCGCGCGAGACCGGCCTCGTGCGCTCCGTGCTTCCGGATACGCCCGCGGCGCGCGCGGGCCTGACGGCCGGCGATCGCGTGCTCTCGGTCAATGGACATTCGGTCGCGCCGGGTCTCGTGCCGCTGTACTTCACGCGCGCGGGCGACACGATTCCGGTCGTGATCGAACGCGACGGCGTGAGACGGACGCTCGCGGTCACGCTCATCTCCGCCGAGGACATCCGCCGCGCGAACTTTACCGCCGGCGGCACGCGCACGCTTTCCGCGGTCACCGGCTATCTCGCATTTCCGCTGCACGTCTGGATGCTGGGGCTCGGCATCGCGCTGCTCGTGCTGCGTCCCGGCAACTACGACGCGCGGCTCTCCGCGCTGACGCTCGTGTACTGGGCGGCGACGCTGTTCACGTATGAGCTCTCCGGATTCGGCGCCGTGCTCGAGCACATTCCGCGGATCCTGCATCTGCCGCTGATCGTCGTCGACGCCATCTTCACCGCGGCATTCTTCGCCGCCTGTTTTCACTTCGCGCTGATCTTCGCGAGCGAGCGCACGGGACGTCTGCGCCGGCTGTGGGAAGTGGTCCCGTACGTGGTCGCGATCCCGATCTTCGTCGAGACGCTCGCGAACGGCCTGCAGCGCCTCGACGGCGTCGTGCGGCCGGCGCTGCTGCCGTTCGAAGACGCGTACTCCAGCTTCGGCACGGCGCTCCTCGTCGGCGCGCTGGTCACGCTGGCGGTGCGCTTCACGCGGATGCGCGACGCGAACGCGAGGCGTCGCGTGCAGCTCGTCTTTCTCTCGCTGCTGCCGGGCGTGCTCGCGTTCACGATCGGGTTCGTCGGCGACGCGCTGGCGCTCGGCCACACGTGGGAACAGACCGCGGCGCTGTTGCACTTTCCGACCACGATGTTCGGCTCGGCGCTCTACGCGTACGCGGTCGTGCGTCACCGTCTGTACAACATCCGCGTGCTCGTGCGGCGCAGTCTGCAGTACGCGCTCGCGCGCGGCACGCTGCTCGCCCTGATGTCGCTGCCGGTCGTCGGCCTCGCGCTGTTTCTGTACGCGCATCGCACCGACTCGCTCGCGGTCCTGCTCACCGGCCGGCCGGCGATCTATCTGCTGCTGCTGCTGCCGCTGATCGGAGTCGTTCACTATCGCAAGCGCCTGCTGGAAGCGCTCGACCGCCGCTTCTTCCGCGAGCAGTACGACGCGCGGCGCTTGCTGCTGCACGTCGTCTCGATCATCCGCGGCGGCTCGGACATGCTCGCTCTCTCGCGCGCGGCGCTGGACGAGATCGACAAGGCGTTGCATCCGAAGCACATCGCGCTGTGGCAGGTCGATCCTGAAGGGGGAGAGCTGCATCGCGGCTTCTATCGCGGCGAGGACGCGCCGTTCGAAGTGTTGCCGCTCACCGCGAGCGGAACGCTCGCGACGCTGCTGGCCACGGACGACGATCCGCTCGACGTCTACAGCCGCCACACGCGCGGTTTGTTGCAGCGTCTGCCCGAGGGGGAGCGGGCGTGGCTGCGGCACTCGGATGCGTACCTCATCGTGCCGCTGCTCATCGACAAGCGACTGGTGGGACTGATGGTTCTCGGCGAGCGCAAGTCGGAGGAGCCGTACAGCCGCGAGGACCGCGAGCTGCTGCGGATGCTCGGCGCGCAACTCGCGCTGACGCTCGACTACACGCGGCTCAAGCAGTCGCCGTCGCTGGTCTGGTCGCCGGCGCCGGTGCATCTGTTCACGAGCGACGTTCTCCAGCTCTGCCCGAAATGCGGGCGCTGCTACGCGGCCGACGCGTCGAAGTGCGAGCTCGACAGCGAGGCGCTCGTGCCGGAGTCGGGCGTGCCGCGCATCATCGAGGACAAGTACGTCGTCACCAGGCTCCTCGGACGCGGCGGCATGGGCTCGGTCTATCTCGCGACGCAGAAGCGGCTCAATCGTCCCGTCGCGATCAAGGTGCTGCTCTCCCATCTCGTCGGCAGCTCGTCGATGCGCTCGCGGTTCGAGCGCGAGGCGCGCATCGTCGCGCGGCTGCGCCATCCGGCAATCGTGACGATTCACGACTTCGGCGTGCTCGCCTCGGGACACGCGTATCTGGTGATGGAGTATCTCGACGGCGACACGCTGCGCAAGACGATCATGGCCGGTCCGCAATCGATGCCGGCGATGCTGGCGATCATCAAGCCGGTAGGGGAGGCCATCGACGCCGCGCACAGCGCCGGCATCGTGCATCGCGATCTCAAGCCGGAGAACATCATGATCGTGCGCGATCACGGCAGCCTCCCCGCGCCGCGCGTGCTCGATTTCGGACTGGCGAAGATGTCGAATCCGATCGGCGACGACGAGCAGACGTTCGTGCAGTCGGGTCACAGCGCGGGAGTCGTCGGCACGCTGATGTACATGGCGCCGGAGGTTCTGAGCGGTCACGTCGCGGACGCGCGCGCCGATCAGTACAGCCTCGCGCTGATCGTGTACGAGCTGCTCGCGGGCGAGCATCCGCTCGGAACGGCGACCGATCTCGCGTCCGTGGTCCGCGGGCACACCGACCTGCCCGTCATCCCGATCACCGACCGCGCGCCGGACGTCCCGCGCCGCACGGCCGAGGCGATTCACCGCGCGCTGTCGAAGAAGGCGGAGGACCGGTTCGCGAGCGTGGGGGAGTTCATCGCGGCGATGTAACGTCGCCGATTGAAAATCGGCGGACCGGCCGGCTGAAAGTCGGCGTTCCGTTTTTTGTAGCGCGGCCTTCCAGGCCGCCGTATCGCTGGCTTCCAGCCAGCGAGCTCGCCGGCTGGAAGCCGGCGAGACGGCGGGCAGGATGCCCGCGCTACAACTCCGCGCGTTCCGGA
>DATLFB010000072.1:0-11297 GCA_035525285.1 Thermoanaerobaculia bacterium | reverse complement strand
GCGGGGAGAGGGGACTGGTCAGAGCGCTGCTTTCACCGCCTGCAGTCTCGCCGCGAAGCGCGACGGGTCGTAGTCGTCGCGGTCTTTCAGCTCTTCGAAGAGGGCGTCGATCGATTTCATGAGCGGGCTGCGGAGCATGCGCGGGTTGCGGCGCGTGAGCGCGCTGGCGAGGCTCTGCAGGGCGAGCGCGGATTGCTCGGCGGCGTGGACGTCGGAGCGTTCGATGAATGCGCGGTCGCCGGCGATGGCGGACATCAGCGCGCGGATGTCGGAGTCGTTCCAGCGCAGCGCGTCGACCTTCGGGACGAGCGCGTGCACGATCGCGCGCGCTTTGCCGGCCGTCGCCGCGACGCCGGCGGGATCGTTCATGCGCGCGACGCCGCGCGCGAGCTGCGCGACCAGCGGCTCGAGCTCGTCGCGCGACGATGCCGACGCGCGGCCGAGGATCAGACGGAGCATCGCCCAGTGCTGCGGGCTCCAGGTCGGAAGTCCTGCGCGGCCGGGCCAGCCGCGCTCCTGCCGCCACTGGCTGTTCTTCAAGCCGTGATGGCAGTTGTGGCAGCTCATGTCGGAGAACTCGGGCCACTCGTCGCCGCGCGCGTGACGGGCGAGGTTCGTGAGCGAGTCGCGAAACTTCATCACCTGCCCCGTCGCCCATGCGCGAGCGCCGTGAGTGTCGCGGCCGGGACTCCAGTGCGCAGGCATCGACTCGGTGAAGTTGTCGAGCTCGAAGGCGAGAATCGGATGTCCCGATGCGATCAGCTCGTGATCGACTTCCTTGTCCGCGTTGCCGAGGTGGCAGCGGTGGCAGGTGTGCGCGCGCACGGGAAGATCGCGCAGATCGATCATGCCGCGCGCCACGCTCTGCTCGTGCGTCCAGCCTTCGTCGGTGTGCTCGGCGCGCCAGCCGCTCGCCGCCCCGTGGCAGACCTCGCACTGCACGCCGTCTTCGCGATCGATGACGCCCTCGACCTGCGCGGCGGGGACGTTGGTTGTGTGGCAGTCGAGACAGATCTTCTCTTTGTCGGCGCTGCTCTTCAGTCGCATGTTGCGGGCAATGCGCGCGGACTGAGCGTTGAAGAGGATGTTGTAGGCTTGGGCGTGGCGGTCGTCGTTGAGCCAGGTGTAGTACTCGTTCTGGAGGATGCGCGCGGCGTTGAGAGGCTCCGTGGAGCCGTGGCAGCCGGAGTTGACGCAGGTGGCGACGCCGACGTAGTTGCCCGGTTGCCCGGTTGCCCGGTTACCCGGTTGCGTTGTCTGGTTACTCACCGGGCTACTGGGCGACTGGGCAACCGCCGCCGCGGCACCGAGGATCGCAATGAACACGACTCGTTTCATTTCGGAACCTCACTGACCGTGTAGATCTGTCCGTCGCGGAGATAGAGGCGCTGCATTTCGGGGAGGGTCATGGGGCGTGCGCCGATGCGGTTGAAGATCGAGACCTGGTTGCCGCTCTCGTCGACGGCGCGGTCGCGGTCGAGGCCTTTCGAGATCGCGAGGGCGGGGCCGTGGGTGTGGCGTTTCGCGATGAGGCGTGGCGCGGGACGCGGGCTGAAGCCGGCGTACGCCGGAGTCCATTCGGGCGACGTGAGCTGGAAAATCCTGAGTCCGTGCTCGCCGTCGGCGACGTAGGCGAAGATGCTCGCGTTCGTCGCGGCGATCTTCACGTCGTGCACGTCGTGCAGATCGTCGTGGATGACCTGATCGATGAAGGGCTTCTCGGGTTTTTCGACGTCGACGATGACCACGCCTTCCTTGCCGGCGGCGACGTACGCGTAGGTGCGGGCGACGTAAACGTTGCGGGCGTCTTTGATGGGGACCGTGGCGGCGAGACGCGGCTTCGCGGGATTGGTGATGTCGATCGTGTGCAACCCGTTCGCGTCGGTGACGAAGGCGTAGCGGAACTGCACGGCGATGGCGGTGGGCTTCTCGATGTCGGGGAGCGTCGCGACGACACGCGGCTCGAGCGGCTTGTCGATGTCGAGGATGACGAGGCCGGCGCCGGCGCCAATGAGGAGCCAGCGGCCGGCAACAGCGATCGCGTTTGCGCCGTGTAGCGCGGACATCCTGTCCGCCGTCGCGCCGGCATCCTGCCGGCGCTCCTCGCCGGCTGGAAGCCGGCGAGACGGCGGGCCGGAGGCCCGCGCTACATGGCCGTCGAACGTCAGCGCGCGCTGCAGATAGTTGTTCGTGGGATCCCCATCCGTGAGCGTCGTGACATCGACGAGGATCAGCCCTTCTTCGCGATCCGCGATGTACGCGTAGCGGTAGAGCGGATGAATCGGATGTTCTTCATTCTCCGGAATCGCGCCGGTCTTGCGCAGCGGATCCATCGGCATCGTCGTGGGCAGCGCGACCGCGGCGGCGAACTTTGTCTTCACGAACGTGCGCTGGCCGACCGGCGAGACGGGCGCGCTGACGAGGCGCTCGGAGAAGTCCTTGTTGTCGACGTTCGCGACGTCGTAGACCTCGAAGCCGCCCTCGCCGTTCGCGACGAAGGCGTACTCGCCGCGCAACTGGATGCTCCGCGCGTCATGCGCGTGATGGTGATGCGCGACGGCAAGCTCTCTGTCCGCCTTCTCGTGCTTCGCGTAGTCATCGGGATAGACGATCCTGTGCAGCGACGAGCCGATCACCGTCTGCGGCTCGTCCCACTCCGTGACCGCGACCGCCTCGAAGCCTTCACGTCCCGTCGCGACGTAGGCGAAGCGGCCGACGAAGTTGACGAAGTTCGTTCCCTGCAGGAGGAGCTGCGCCATCCAGGCGTTGTTGTCGTTCCCGGCGGTGAGATGACAGCTGCCGCAGCGCTGCGTCTCGCGCGTGCGCACGGTGTGCGGCACGTGCGGATTGAAGGCCTGGCTGCTATAGCCGGGCGCGGAGATCGGCGGCTGCTGGATGTAGATCCGCTGGCGCTGCTGGTTCGTCGAGCTGATGACGAGCGCGCTCGAGGAGCGCACCGGCGCGATCCTGTGTCCCTTCACCGAGCCGTTCACGCCGAGCATGAACGCGTCGGTGCGAATCACCTGCGGGTTGTACGACGCGTAGTTGCGCGTCACCGTGCCCTCGTAGTGCTGCATCGGGCTGGCGACGTTCTGTTCCTGCGGCAGATGGCATCCCGAGCACGAAGTCATCCACGACGTGTGGCAGGCGTAGCAGGTCATCTTCGCGCCGGCATGCGCGACGCCGCCGCCCGCGTTTTTGATCGCCTTCGCGTAATGCGCGAGCTTGTTGAAGCGCGCGTTGCCGGGCGTGACGGTGTCCTTCACCTGCACGACTTCCCACTGCATGCCGGGATTCACCATCGAGCGCTGCCACAGTTTGCCGTTCACCCAGACGAAGCGGCGCTGACCAAACGGAGTCGTTCCCATGCGCAGATCGGTTCCGCCGCGCGGCGCCGCGGGTCCGGACGTCTTGAGACTCGTATACGCGGTCGCGCTGCCGTGGCAGTCCTGACACTCGATCTCGATGTTGTTGCCGTACTCGCCGTAAATCTGGCCGTTGCCATGCTCGTCCTGTGAGAAGTGGCAGTCGGAGCAGTGCATGCCGCGCTCGAGGTGGATGTCCCTGAGGTGAACGGCCTTCGTGAATTTCTGCGGATCGTCGAAGGCGACGACGTGGTCGTTCGTGTCGAGGAGATTGCCCTTGCGATCGCGCTTGAAGACGGCCATGAAGTTCCAGCCGTGGCCGTGGTAGTCGGCGAACTGCGTGTGCTTCGCGCTGGCGTTGAGGCTGGAGACTTTTTCGAGAAAGTCGATGTTCGACCAGAGGCCGCGCGGCGCGGCGCCTTCCGGATTGTGGTCGAGGCTCGCCCGCTTCTCGGCTTCCGTCGGGTTGCGCTGCTCCTTCGGGAAGAGCAGCTCGGCGTCGGACTCGTAGTCCCACATGATGTATCCGAGGTAGGTGTTCACGAAGCTGTTCGGCTGGTGCATGTGACAGCTCATGCACTGGCTGGTCGGCACGGCGCGCGTGAACTGGTGTTTGATCGGATGGCCTTTTTCCTTTCGCGGAATCGATTTGTCCGCGGTCTGCGTGAGGCCGGTGTTGCCGTACTGCGCGAAGGGGCCGGAGTGCAGCGGCTCGCGATCGTTCGCGTAGACGACGTGACATGCGGTGCAGCCGGACGAGCGGTAGTCGCCGGGATGATCGTTCGTGCCGAGGAACGAGAGATGCGGATCGTTGAGGCGCGTCTTGTGGAGATTGATCAGGCCGGGCGAGATGCGCGAGCCGGTGCCGCGTCCGCGATTGCCGAGGCGGATGTCGGGGCGGCCCGCGTCCTCAAGCGGATTCGGATTGCCGACCTCGGGCGGGAAGGTGTTGCCAAAGATGCCGCCGCGCTCGAAGGCGCGGAAGTATTCGCCGGGCTGGAAGATCTCCCAGCGCGGCAGCGGGAGGAGCTGCGGCAGCGCGCCCTTCGCGATCTGCTCCGGCGTCGGCGGCCACGCGGGTGTGAGAACCTGCGGATTGCCTTCGCGGTTGTAGCTTTCGCCGAGGAAGGCGCGCTTCTGGCTCGTCAATCCGTTGGCGTAGCCGACCGCGGCCCAGAACACGGCGCTCGTGGTCATCGTGCTGCGCGGGACCGCCGCGACGTGCTTCGCATGGCAGCGGCCGCAGGTCTCGCGCGCGACGCGGAGATCGCCGGGGTTGAGGAAGCGCACGAACTCGGGCGACTCGCGCAGGAGCGCGGTGTAGGTGCGTGGCGGGTTCGCGCTCGTCTTCCACACGTCGGGGAAGCGCGGCTGGACGTGGGCTTTTCCCTTTTCGCGCGCGGCGGGGTCGCCGCCGTGGCAGTCGGTGCAGGTGAGGCGCACGTTGGGCGAGGTGTGCATCGGCTCGATGCCGGCGTGGCAGGAGAGGCAGCCGCCTTGTAGCGCGGGCCTCTGGCCCGCCGTATCGCGGGCATCCTGCCCGCGCGCTCCGAGAAACAACACGATCGCCATCGCCGCAAAGACGATTCGCCGGCTGGAAGCCGGCGAGACGGCGGGCCGGAGGCCCGCGCTACTCCTAGAACTGAAAGATGACATTCGTAAACACGTGGTACAGCACGTCGTTCGTTTCGTAGATGTCTTCGAATCCCTTGCCCGGAAGGAACGCGGCCACTCCCCCCACCACCACCCAGTTGTTGCTCAGCAGCGGACGATAGCGGAATCCGGCGCTCAGGTCGGTGCCCAGATCCTTGTGCACGTCGTCCTGGAAGAGAATCGTCTCGATCGGCTCGGTCGCGTCGAGGCGGATGTAGTTGCCGGTGAAGATCGCCTTGAGGCGCGGCGTGACTTCGACGTCGAGGCCGATCGTCGCGAGCTGCACGCCGGGGTTCACGTAGTTCGGCTGGCCCTCGTCCTTGCTGCTGCGCAGTGAGGGCAGCAGGCTGCCGCGCTCGACGAGGGCGACGCCGGTCTGCGAGAGGCGGATGCCGAGGCGGTTGAAGAAGCTGAAGCCGCCGCCCGCGAAGGCGGGTGAGTCGAAGATGGAGTCGAAGCCGCGCGCGTCGCGGTCGCGCGGATCGCGGTCGCCGCTCGCGTAGAAGAAGCCGATGCGCGGGCGCAGCCAGTCGCGGTCATAAGAGAGCTCAATCGCGGCCATGAACGCGCCGATATTCACGGAGTCGCCGCGGCGAAGCTCGGGATCGGGTCCGGCGATCGGATTCAGCGAGTCGCGGCCGAAGACGTAGTAGAGCGCGTGATCGATGTTGATGCGGCCGATGTGCCCGAGACCGGCGGTGCCGAGGTAGGTGGCCTCGATCTCGTGCGGAGTCGCGGCGCCGACCGGCGCGGGACGCACGAGATTGCCGTTACGGTCGTACTTCACCGACGCGTCGTCGCGCATGTGGTGAATCGAGAACTGCTGCGTGTAGCCCTTGCGGAAGAAGTCCTGCCAGTAGAAGTTCGCCAGCAGCACGCGCTGCTCGCGCAGCTCGTGCAGGATGTTCAGGCCGCTGTTCGTGTCCTTCTCCAGCCGCTCGAAGTACGCGAGGTTGTACTGAAAGCGATTCGACGCGTAGTTCCCGAACAGGCGCACGCCGAGGTTCGTATCGGTGAAGACGAATCCGCGGAAATCGCTCGAGAACGGCTGCACGCCCGCGCGGACGGAGACGAAATCAAAGTTCGGCGTTAGATCGCGGAGCTTCCGCTCGTAGAAGATCTCCTGCACTGACACGCGCCCGTCGCTTCGCGTCGTGCCGCGGCGCACGTCGGGCTTCACGACCGCGTTCTCGTCGACGCGGACGTGATTGATGTTGCCGACGAGCGTCATCTTCACGCGCTGCCGCACCGGCTGGAAGGTCGTGTCGCCCTGGAAGAGATCGCCGGAGACGATGAAGTTCTGCACGAGCAGGCTCTGATCATCGCTTCCGAAGAAGGGAAAGCTCCCCGGCCGCGCGGCGCTCGGACTCGACGGCGTCGGCACCGTGCGCGACTCGACGAGCGAGTCGGAGATGCCGGTGAGGACGAAGAAGGTGTCTTTTCCCGCGACCGGCAGGTCACCTTTCCAACGGATCGGAAAATCGCCTTTGAGAATGTTCTGGTTGTACGGATCGAGCCGCCCGCGCGAGCGCTCGTCGAGCTCGTACGGCGGCGGCACGATGCGCCAGCGATCCGTCATCTCCTGCAGCGACGGCTCGGGAGGCAGCGGATCGGCGAAGCGCAGCGTGCGCTCGATGCCCGATTGCCGCGGGAGATTTCCGCGCAGTTGCACGCGGAGGATGCGCGTCTCCTGCGCGTCGCCGATCTCGACGCGCATGTCGTACGTGCCGGTCTTCAGCGGCGCGGTCCAGAAAATCGACCACGACTTGTCCGCCGCCACTTGCGTCTCTGCTTTCGCAGTTTCGACGAAGATGCGCACGGGCGTGCCGGGGGCGGCGTCGGTCGTTCCGGTGAGGGTGAAGGGGATGGTGTCGGTGTAGATGGGGTCCTGAGCGTGCACAGTGGCGGCTGTGAACACGAGCAGAACGAACACGAGCCACCAGTCCCCTCTCCCCGCTAGCGGGGAGAGGGTTAGGGTGAGGGGCGTCCCCTCATCCGGCGCTGCGCGCCACCTTCTCCCCGCAAGCGGGGCGAAGGGACTGGAGCTCACGAGCACGGTCCGCCTCCGCACTCCGTCACTCCCTCGGGCTGCCGCGGGAACTTGAACATCGGCAGGCGCGCGCCGTCGATCGTCACCCGGTCGGCCCAGATGTTCTGCGGCGGCAGAAACTCGCCCGCGCCGAAGTACGTCACGTAGTCATCCTGCTCGATGCCGTCGCCGCTCACGCCGAGACCGCCGGCGAGCGCGCCGCCGCGATACAGCGGCGAGGAGCCGGCAAAGAAAACGACGCCGTTCTGATTCGGATTCAGCGGCTGCGATCCCTGCGTGCAGGGCTTCAGCAGATCGTTGACGAACAGCGACTGGTACCACGGTCCCGGCGCGGGATCGAACACTTCGGAATCGATGCCCGGCGGAAAGAACGGCTGCCCGCCGAAGCCGATCGTGCGATTCGTGACCGCGGTTCCCGCCGGTATGCCGAGATCGCCGCTCGTGCTGAACCAGATCACGTTGCGCGACTTCGCGACGGAGACGTCGATCGAGAACACCGTCGCGTCGGGCATGCGGTAGAGCGCGAGGATCGTGCCGTCGACGTCCGCGACGGCGATGACCATCCGCGCGAAGCGGCTGAGCGGCAGGCGAATGGCCGCGCGCGTGCGCTTCGCAGTCGCGACCGCGCGCTGCACGATCGCATCGACTTCCGCCATCGTCAGCTTCGAGCCCGCGAGCGGACCGACGAGATATTCGTTCGCCGCGCAGCCGCCGTTCTGCGGCGCGAGGACGTACGCGCCGGCGTCGGTGCCCGCGCTCGCGCCCTTCAACACGACACCGGTTGGCGCGTTGCCGCTGAAGCTCAGCTTGATGTCGGGTCCGAGGAACGGCAGGCGGATGCCGTCGATGAAGACGTTTCCCGGCGGCGGCAGCGGGTACGCCGGAACGGGAACGACGCCCGCGGCAAACGCGCCGCTCGCCGCGGCGAACTCCGCGCGCTGCGAATCGCCGTCCGCGCCCACGACGCCGATCGCGCCGAGGAGGCTTCCGCCGCGATAGAGCGGGACGCCGCCCGCGTTCACGCTCGCGGGATTCGCGTCGTTCGGAAGGATCTTGCCGGTGACGATGCCGGGGCCGCATCCGGACGGATCCGACGAATCGCACGTCGTGCCGCCGAGGCGGCGCGCGCGGGGGATGCACTTGCCGGGGTTGAAGGTGACGTTGAAGTCGCAGCCGCGATTCGAGTTCTCGATGCTGTACAGCGCGGCGCTCGGCGTGTTCGTGATGCCCGGCGGAAAGTGAATGCCGCTGATGAAGCGCACGGTGCGCGAGGAGAGCGGCGCCATGTTGTGGCTGAAGAACGCGGCCGTGCGGGCGACGCCGACTGCGAGATCGTCGTTCGCCGGATCGATCGCACCGCTCTTGCGGAATACCGCGAGCGGGCGTCCTGCGCGGTCAACCACGGCGATGGTCAACGTGTTGACGTCCAGCGCGCGCGCGGCGGCGCGGACGATCGCGTCGACGTCCGCCGCGGAGAGCGAGGCGAACGGGCCCGACCCCTCGTCGCAGACTTCGGGGACCGCAGGAGTCAGCGCGCACGCCGCGGGCTCGGCGGCGGTGGTGGCGGGCGGTTTCGCGGCGCGGTTGACGGCGCGAGAACGCTGGCCAACACACGGAATGGCGACAAGAAGCAGCGCCATGTGGACTGCGGCGGCAAGGCCGCCGCTTTTGAAAGCGGCGGCCTTGCCGCCGCAGTCCATAAGCTTCATCTTCATATCTGGTACACGAACGTCGCCGCGTTGTCGCCGAGGATCAACGTGTCGCCGCGTTTGAGCTGCACTTCGGTAATGCGCTGGCCGCCGCCCGCGAGGAACGTGCCGTTCGTCGAGCCCTGATCGACCGCCCACACCTTCCCGTCGCGCGGAACGATACGCACGTGGCGCTTCGAGACGCGGCTGTCGGGAATCACGATCTTCGCCAGCGCTGCATCGCGGCCGATGTAGAAGCCGTCCTCTTCGATCACGAAGCGCTGTCCTTCGAGCGGACCGCTCGTGCAGTGCAGCATGCCGTACCACTGCACCATCTCCGTGCCGCGCACCTCATCGTTCGGCACATCGGGGACGCGCGTCGCATCGATCGGCGGCGGTGCGGGCACGCGCGCGGCGGCAATCTCGGGCGGCGGCATCACCTTCGCCGTCGGAATGTCCTGCATCACCGGCGGAGGCGGCGCCTTGGGAGGTGTGGACCGTTGCGGGACGGACGCGCGCTCGGGACGCAGCCGCTGGAAGAGGGCGATGCCGACCGGCACCAGCACGACCAGCAGCAGAATCACGATCAACGCGAGCAGGATCCACTGAAGCATTCGCCCTCCGCTTCCGAGCCCGCCCATTCCTGCGACCGGGGCGAGCGATGCCGCCACGAGTTGTCTCTTCGGACGATGATGATACTCGTGACAGGTCACGCATTTGCTGGCGGCCTGCCCCTTTTTTGCGTCCGCCGCGTGACAGCCGGTGCAGTCCGCGCGGCGCGGCAACAAAACGTCGCTCGTCGGCACGCTCTCGCGCGCCGCGACGTGGCAGGTCTCGCACGCGCGATGCTGCGAGACCGCGTGCGTGAATCGCGCGCCGCTGAGCCACCGCGCGGGAAACACCGGAGGCGTGACCGCGAGCTGCTCGCCGCGGCGGACGACGTCGTGGCACTTCTGGCATTTCGTCTTGAGTACCTGATCGGCGTCGATCTGCGCGCGCGTGTCGACGGCGACGCCCTTGCGCGAGGCGAGCATCCGCCGCACGACGTCGGGCGGCTTGCCGATCAGATCGCGGTTGCCGGAGTACGTGATCGCCACATACCCGTACACGTTCTTCGGATCGCCGCCGTGCGGCACCTCGGCCGTCGGAAAGCGCGGATTGAACGTGAGGCGATGGCAGCGCTGGCAGTGCGCCTCGTAGTCGATCTGCGCGGGCTCGTCGTTCTCGCGCAGCGCATGGCACGCCGCGCACTCGAGGATCTCGCGCCGCCCTTTCTCGTTGAACACGCCGCGCGGCGCGAGATGGAGCTTGTGATTGAAGCGAAGCGGATTGTTGTCGGGCGGCCAGAGGAAGTCGGGATGCGTGTCGCCGAAGGACGGGATGCGCGCGATGCGTGCGAGCTGGATGTCATTCGCCTTCACGTGCGCGCGCAGATCGGAATGGCAGCCGGCGCAGAAGCGGTCGTCGATCGCGGAGAGCTTCAACGCGCCGCGATGCTCGGCGTGGCAACTGAAGCAGTCGGGCGTCTTCGCCTCGAACCGCGCGTGCGGCTCGTGCGGATGGCAGTCCAGGCACTTGCCGTTCGTGACGCTGTTCCACGGCGTATGGCATGCGTCGCAGCGATGGGCGATGACGTTGCCGCTTGCGTCGCGCGCGCGCGAGTGCGCCGCGGAGACGCCGCCCGGCATGAAGGTCTTCTGGCGCTCGGGCAGAATCACTTCGCCGACGATCGCGAGAGCGATGATCAGCAGCAGCGCGGTGAGCGAGAGCTTCGTCAGATACGGACGTCGCAGTCGATACGCGGCGACGTAGTCGATCTTCTTCGGCTTCACTACGCGCTTGCCGGGCGTCGCGGGTGCGGCTGCCACGACTTCGTCTTCGTCATCATCGAAGGTCGCGCTGACCGGCGCGCGCGCGGTGGCGACGCGGAGGAAGAGCGGCTTCGCGGGATCGGCGAGCTGGACTTCGATGCGGAGGTCGCCGATCTCGATGACATCGCCTTTCGTCAGACGCGAGGTCTCGACGGGTTTGCGGTTGACGTACGTGCCGGTGATGCTGCCTTTGTCGGTGATCAGATACCCGGCGGCGTCGCTCTCGATCACCGCATGCTCGAGCGCGACCGCGGGATTCTCCGAGCGCAGCTCCTGATTCGTGCCGCGGCCGATGCGCAGCACCGGCGCATCGATCTGCGTGAGCGAAAGGCCGCGGCCCGCGGGGCGCTGGATGAGGAAGCTCATGAGCCAGTCCCCTCTCCCCGCCACAGCGGGGAGAGGGCCAGGGTGAGGGGCCCCTCACCCGGCCTTCGGCCACCCTCTCCCCGCTGTGGCGGGGAGAGGGGACTGTGCGCCCCGATGTCATCCCGAGCGTGAGCGAGGGACCCGGGCGGGGCGGGTGGCTCGATGGTCGCGCCGCCCGTCCCCCGGGTCCCTCGCTCACGCTCGGGATGACATGTTGGTTGTGTCACCACGGCATCCTCCCGTAATAAAACACGGCCGCGATGTGCACCGCGGCGAACACGAGCAGCGCGATCGTGAACGGAAT
>DATLFB010000066.1:0-1818 GCA_035525285.1 Thermoanaerobaculia bacterium | reverse complement strand
TGGGCGCCCCCCCCTCCCCCCCCCACACTCGGGTACAACCGCGGCCAGGGGCGCCCCCGCACTCCACAAGTAGTCCACCGCCACGTTCGCGAGCGCGCGCACGCCGAGGATCAGTCCGCGCTCGTCGACGAAAAAGAGCGGGGAGTGATTCGACGGCGCCTGCTCCGGCGTCTGGTCCGGCGGACGCGTTCCCAGCCAGAAGAACACGCCCGGCACTTTCTGCTGGAAGAACGAGAAGTCTTCCGCGCCGAGGACGGCGGGCACGAGGCGCACGTTCTTCGCGCCGGCGACGCGACGCAGCGCCGGCAGGATTCGTTCGGTGAGCGCGGGATCGTTGTACGTGATCGGATAACCGGACGTGATTCTCACGTCCGCGGTCGCGCCGGCGCTGGTGGCGATGTGCTCGACAGTGCGCTTGATGCGCGCGTGAATCTCGTCGCGCATTTTCGCGTCGAGCGAGCGGATCGTGCCGATCATCTCCACCTGGTCGGGGATGATGTTGTTGCGCACGCCGCCGTGGATCGCGCCGACGGTGACGATCGACGGCGCCACGGTCGAATCGAGCTGGCGGCTCGGAATGGTCTGCAATCCGAGGACGATCTGCGAGGCGACGACGATCGGATCGACGCCGAGCCAGGGATACGCGCCGTGCGTCTGCTTGCCTTTCACGACGATCCTGAACGAGTCGACCGCGGCAAGCATCCCCTCGGGGCGATACGGAATCTCGCCCACGGCGAAGCGCGAGGTCACGTGCAGTCCGAAGATCGCATCGACCTTCGGATTCTCGAGCGCGCCTTCCTTCACCATCAGCTCCGCGCCGCCTTCCTCCCCCGCGGGCGCGCCTTCCTCGGCCGGCTGGAAGATGAACTTCACCGTGCCGGGGATCTCCTCGCGCATGCCGGCGAGGATTTCGGCGACGCCGAGAAGGATGGCGACGTGCGCGTCGTGCCCGCAGGCGTGCATCACACCGACTTCCTGCCCGTTGTACGTCGTGCGCACTTTCGACGCGAATGGCAGGTCGACCTGTTCGGTGACCGGGAGCGCGTCCATGTCCGCGCGCAGTGCGACGACCTTTCCGGGCTTGCCGCCGCGGAGGAGTCCGATCACGCCGGTGTGTGCGACCTTCTCCTTCACTTCGATGTCGAGCGCGCGGAGGCGGTCGGCGACGAGTTTCGCGGTGCGGATCTCGCGGTTTCCGAGCTCGGGATGCTCGTGGATGTCGCGGCGGCACTCGATGACTTTCGACTCGACGCGCGCGGCCGCTTCGTCGATGCGCTGCGCGAGCGTCGCGGCAGTTGCGGTGGACATGGTGACCTCCAGGAGGAGAAACGCGGCGAGTGTTTTCAACGTGCGACTCCGCTGCGGAGCGCTTCCGCTTTTTCCACGAGCTCGCCGAACCACTCCGCGAAGTTCGTCTCGCCCTTCTCGATCGCGAGCGCCTTCGCGCGCGTGGCCATCTCGAGGAACTGTTCGATGAACTGGCGGAGATCGTCGGAGTAGCCCATGAGCATCAGCGTCGAAGCCTGATTCTCGATGGCCTGATACGCCTGCAGGGCCTGTGCATACTCGTTGCTGAAGTATTCGAAATTGGCGCGCGCGCCGTCGCGGTCGTCGGGGGTCATGATGGTCGTGTAAGTGTAGCGCGGGCCTCCGGCCCGCCGTGTCGCCGGCTTCCAGCCGGCGGAAGGGAACCGCCGATCGGAGATCGGCGGACCGGCCGACTGAAAGTCGGCGTTCCGTCTTGCGGGCGCCGCGTCCACTGTGGTGCGTTGCGCTCGAGCGGTAGTGGCGCGGCGTGCCAGCTCGCCCTTGTCCGGC
>DATLFB010000031.1:0-1698 GCA_035525285.1 Thermoanaerobaculia bacterium | reverse complement strand
GACGACGTGCTCGATTTCTCGCGCATCGAGGCGCGCAAGCTGCAGCTGCAGCCTGTCGATTTCCCCCTCCGCCCGATGCTCGCCGACGCGATGAAGGCCCTCGGCGTGATCGCAGCGTCGAAGAAGCTCACGCTCTCGTACGTCGTGCGCGCGGATGTGCCGGAAGTCGTGCACGGCGATCCGGTGCGCCTGCGCCAGATCCTCTTCAATCTCGTCGGCAACGCGGTGAAGTTCACGAAGCAGGGCGAGGTGTCGGTGCAGGTGTCCGCCAACGGCGACGCGGTGCGGTTCGACGTGTGCGACACCGGCATCGGCGTCGCTCCGTCCGCGCGTCAGCGGATCTTCCAGCCGTTCATGCAGGCCGACACGTCGCATGCGCGGCGGCACAGCGGCACCGGCCTCGGACTGGCGATCGTGGTGCGACTGCTCGACGCGATGGGCGGAAGCATCGATGTGAGCAGCCGCGCGGAAGGCGGGAGCGTGTTCGGGTTCCGCGTGCCGCTCGCGGGAAGCGGCTCCGCGCAGCGAAGACCGTGGGAGCTCGCGCTCGCGGAGCGCCATGTGGCGATCGTCGAGCCGGCGAAGATGGCGCGGGAAGCGCTCGCGGAGACGCTGCGCGCGCGCGGGATGATCGTGAGCGCGTACGCAAACGCCGGCGAGGTGCCGGCGGAGCCGTTCGCGTGCGCGGTGACGTCCGATCCGCGCGTGCGCGTGCAGCCGAAGGTCGTGATCATTTCGCCGTTCGACGAGCAGCGGCATTCCATCGAGGTGACGCGCCCGGTGGCGGAGCGCGAGCTCCTCGACGCCGTCGGCGCGGCTCTTGGACTCGCGGCGCCGCCGGTCGACGCGCGTGCGGAAGCGCCGATGCCCGCCGCCCGCTCGCTGCGCGTGCTGCTCGTCGAGGACAGCGAAGTGAATCGCGAGGTTCTCGCGGAGATGCTCCGCCGCCTCGGGCACGCCGTGGCGGTGGCAGGCGACGGCGAGAGCGCGCTCGCGCAACTCGACGCCGGCTCGTTCGACGTCGTGTTCATGGACGTGCAGCTCCCCGGCATCGACGGACTCGAAGTCACGCGGCGCTTTCAGGCGAGTGGCGGCACCACGCCGATCCTCGCGCTCACCGCGCACACAGCGCGCGAGAGCCGCGACCGCTGCCTCGCCGCCGGGATGAAGGGCGTGCTCACGAAGCCGGTGGATGCAATGCAGCTCGCGGCGGCGCTGCGGCCGTGGTCGGGAGGGAATGACGCGCTGTTGGAGATGGTGGGCGGAAATCCCGCGCTCCTCGATCGCGTGCGCGATGCGTTCATGCGCCAGACGCCGGAGCTGCTCGCGTCCGTGCGCGAATCTCTCGCGCGCGGCGATAACGCGACACTCGCTCGCGCCGTGCACACGCTCAAAGGCTCACTCAGTCACTTCACGATGAGCCGCGCCGCGTCGATCGCGCGCGACGTCGAAGTCGCAGTCAAAGCAGGCGACCTGCCGCATGCGGAGGCGCTGCTGCCGTCGCTGGAAAAAGAGATCGCGGAGCTGCAGAGCGCGCTCGCGCAGGCAGCGACGGGCTAAACCGGAGTTCCTTTCCTTGAAAAGCGCTATCCGTCTGAACCAGATCGGGATAGCTTGAAAAGGATTAGGTGGTTACTGGGAACGCGGCGACAAGATCGAGGGCGCGTTGCTGAAGCGGTGTGATATCGGTGAGGACGT
>DATLFB010000012.1:0-2271 GCA_035525285.1 Thermoanaerobaculia bacterium | reverse complement strand
GTGTTCGGCTTGGCTTGCGGCTACGCGGACTGCAACGACGCGAGGGCGCTGCGCGAGGATCCGATCCAGAAGCTCCTGCTCGAGCGCGATCCGCTCGACGGTGCGGGGCTCGCGGACCAGTCGACGCTGAGCCGGTTCGAGAACGCGGCGGGTCCGCGGGATCTGTACCGGATGGGGTCTGAGCTGATGGACGTGGTCATCGAGCAAAACCGCAAGCGGTTGCCGGCGCGCCGCGTCAAGCGCATCACGATCGACGTGGATCCAACGGAGGATCCCACGCACGGACATCAGCAGCTGGCGCTGTTCAACGGCCATTACGACTCGTGGTGCTATCTGCCGTTGCTCGCGTTCGTCACCTTCGGCGAGGAGCCTGAGCAGCAGCTGGTTGCCGCGATCCTACGGGGCGGCCGGGCAGCGGCGAGTGAAGGCGCCATCGCCATGCTGCGTCGCCTTCTACCGCGGCTGCGCAAGGCGTTTCCGCGCGCTCGCCTGCGCATTCGCCTCGACGGCGGGTTCGCGGGGCCCGAGATGCTCGACTTCCTCGAGCAGGAGCGGCTCGACTACATCGTCGCGATCGGCCGCAATTCCGTGCTTTCCCGCCGGATCGAGCCACTGATGGGACGGGTCCGCTGCGCCACCGAGCAGAGCGGACAGACCGAGACGGAGTTCGGCGAGACCAGCTATGCGGCAAAGTCGTGGCGCAAGAAGCAGCGCCGGGTCGTCATGAAAGCTGAGGTCGTGCGGCTCGAGGATCGCTCCCCTCGCGATAACGCCCGCTTTGTCGTGACCAACCTCCGGCACTTGCCTGCCAACGTCTATCAGCTCTACCGCGACCGGGGCGATTCCGAGAACCGGATCAAGGAGCTCAAGAACGACCTGGAGATGGATCGCACCAGTTGCACGCGCTTCTTGGCCAACCAGCTGCGCGTGCTGCTGACGGCGGCCGCCTTCGTGCTCTTCCAGCAGATGCGGCTCCGGCTGACGCAGCGCACGCACCAGGAGCGTCCGAGCGTCGGCACCATGCGGTTGCGCCTGCTCAAGATCGCGGCGCGCGTGGAGAGATCCGCACGCCGTGTGGTGCTCCACTTCTCCGCATCGCACGCGTGGGCCGTACAGTGGCTGTCGCTGGCGCGAGACTGCGGCGCAGTCCCGCTCTGAACCCGTCGCCCCCGCCCTGCCTGCTACTCAGCGGAACCCGAGGCCGCCCAGGCCATGCCGTGCTCCATTTCATGGCCCAGACCCTTGCAGACCGGCGTGACGACAACTCTCGCGTTGAATCCGCGTCCCACGCCCGCACAAGCGGCCGGACGGTCAACCTCACCCGCCCCTGGGGACCTCGTCGAGCCCCTTCATGCATAGTCCGGGTTAGCATCCCGCGGCCCGGCGATGCGCACACTGCGACCGATCCCGCGACTCCTCGCGGCCCTGCTGCTGGCGCCGAACCCGGGGCTCGCGCAGGCGGGGTCGACGAGCGCCGACGAGCTGGCGAGCACCCTGCGCGAGCGCGCCCTCGACGACCGCCGTGCCTACCAGCTGGTGCGCTCGCTGACCGCCGAGGTGGGCCCGCGGCTGGCGGGCTCGGCCGGCGACCGGCGGGCCGTGGCGTGGGCGGAGGTGGCGCTGCGCGAGCTGGGGCTGGCGGCGGTGCGCAGCGAGCCGGTGACGGTGCCGCACTGGGAGCGGGGGGAGGCGGTGGCGCGCATCGTCGCGCCGCACCCGCAACCCCTCGTGCTCACAGCGCTGGGGGGCAGTATCGGCACTCCCGAGGAAGGCATCACCGCCGAGGTGGTGCGCGTCGGCTCGCTGGAGGAGCTCGAGGGGCTCGCCGACGACGCGGTGCGCGGCCGCATCGTCTTCATCGATAGGCAGATGGAGCGGCACAGGGACGGCTCGGGCTACGGCGAGGTGGTGCCGATCCGCACCCGCGGCGCATCGCAGGCGGCCGCCAAGGGGGCAGTGGCCAGCCTCATCCGCTCCGTGGGGACCGGCACCCATCGCTTCCCCCACACCGGCACCACCCGCTACGAGGAGGGCGTGGCGCCGATCCCCGCCCTCGCCCTGGCCATCCCCGACGCCGAGCTGCTCGCCACCCAGCTCGCCGGCGGCGAGCCGGTGGTGGTGCACCTGCGCTCGACCAGCCGCATGCTCCCCGAGGCCCTCTCCGCCAACGTGCTGGCCGAGGTGCCGGGAGGCGAGCGGGCCGAGGAGATCGTGCTGCTCGCCTGCCACCTCGACTCCTGGGACCTCGGCACCGGCGCCATCGACGACGCC
>DATLFB010000126.1:0-44945 GCA_035525285.1 Thermoanaerobaculia bacterium | reverse complement strand
GGCGACGCCAGTCGCCGCTTTCCTACTTCGACAGCGGCGACTGGCGTCGCCGCACTCCACACCTTCACGGCGCCCTCGTGTCGGTCGTCGCGGCCGGCGGCGCCATGCCGATGCGCGTCTCGTAGTCGGTCTTGTAGCGCTGCACCGCGCGCGTGAGCGCTTCCACCATCAGATTCTGAAAGTCGTCCGACTGCAGCTTCGCCTCTTCGTCGGGATTGCTGATGAAGCCGACCTCGACGAGCGCCGCGGGCATCGTCGCGCCGACGAGCACTTTGAACGGCGCCTGCTTTACGCCGCGGTTCGCCACGCCCGTCGCGGCGTTCATCTCTTCCTGGATCGCCTGCGCGAAGCGGCTCGACTCGTCGAGATACGCCTGCTGCGCGAGATCCCACAGGATCATTTTGAGATCGGATGACGGATTCGCCGCCGCCATCGCGGCCGACGCGTTCTCCGTCTCCGCCGCCTTGCGCGCGAACTCGTCCGACGCCTCGAGCGACAGGAAGTACGTCTCCGATCCCTTCGCGTCCTTCGCCGGCGCGGCGTTCAGATGCACGGACAGAAACAGATCGGCGTTGTACTGATTCGCGAGCGCGGTGCGCTGATCGAGCGAGACGAGCGTGTCTTCGTCGCGCGTGAGCACCACGCGCGCGCCGACCTTGCTCGCCAGCGCGGCCGCGAGCTTGCGCGAGAGCGCGAGCGTCACGTCCTTCTCCATCAGTCCGTCCGCACCGACCGCGCCGACTTCCTTTCCGCCGTGCCCCGGATCGATCACGATCGTGCGGATGCCCGGCTGATCGACCGGCCTGCCGCCTTGCGGCGGAGGCGCCGGCGCGCCGGGCCCCGGCGCCGCCGCCTTGCGCAGATCGAGCACGATGCGCGGCGGATTCTCGAGCCTGTACGCGTCGGCGACGACGTCGGGCGCCGTGAGCTGGATGTGCAGATCGCTGCCCGCGAACGTCAGCTTCGCGATCGACGGATCCTCGACCACCTGCTCCGCGAACGGAGCCTGAATCGGCGACTTGAAGTGAATCGTGTACGCGCCCGGCTGCCGGACGATCGTGTATTCGGCCGCCGCGCTCAGCGTCAGCACGACCTTCGAGATCCCCTGCACGTTCGCGACGGAGACCTGCACGCCGACGGTGCTCTGCAGCAGAGGACGCACGAGAAGCACGCGATTCGTCGCGTCCCACGCGACGTCGAGTTGTGACGTCTTCGCGAGCAGACCCTGGAAGAACTGCCACGGCACGAATGCCTTTCCCTCGATGACGATCGGCGGGACCGGCATCTCGATCAGATCGTCCCGCACGACGCCGTAGCGCGAGTCGGGTCCGAACGCGGCGACGGTGTTCGCAAGCGCGATCTTGTAGCCGTTGCTGTCGGGGGTGAGCGTGCCGCCGAGGGCGGTGACGATCTCCGCGGCGTGGACGTAGGTGTTGCCCGATTGCACGACGTAGGTGATCGGATGATCGCCGGACGGCGTGCGGAAGGTCGCCTGTCCGGACAACGACTGCGCGAGAACGATCGAGGCGACAGCGAGAACGACGAGAGCGCCGAGAGAGAGAAGACGTTTCATGGCAGGCCGCGGCGATTATCGCATGCCGCGTGATACGCTTTTTTTCGTGACCCGCCGGCTCGCTCTCGCCCTCCTTCTCTTCGCCGCGTGCAAAAGCAACGAGCGCGACAGCTCGATCTACGAGCTCAGTCGCAGCCCCGTCAGCGTGCGCGGCTGGATCAACGACGTCGCCGGCGCGAAGCACGCCGAGACGATGGAGATGGAGATCGCCCGCCGCACGGAGCTCTTCACCTCCTCCTCCGTCTGGGTCGAGAACTCGCAGTACTCGTCAGGCGGCATCGCCGAGAATGGCGCGTTCATCGTGCTCGACGTGCCGCCGCTGAACGCGACCATCGGCTTCAACGCTCCCGGCGCCGAGGCGGCGCGTCTCGTGTTGAAGGATGTGCCCGGCAGTGCCGACGTGTTCATTCCCGACGTCGTGCTCGAGAACGGCGGCGCGAAGGTGCTCGATCCGAAGAAGATTCTCATTCGCGTGCCCGCCGATGTATCGAAGCCCGCGCCGACAGGCAAAACCGCGACCGTCGCCGGCCACACGGTTCCGATCATCGCCACGCCCCTCGGGCAGCTGGCGGATCGGCGCGAGTATCCGAGTCCCGGCGGCTTCCGCCCCGTGGCGACGTTCAAGTAGCAGAAACAAACGTAGGGGCGGGCTTCAGCCCGCCCTTCGCCCGGCTGAAGCCGGGCGCTACGTCATTCACGGCTTGCGGCGCGTGCGCGAGCGTTCGATGGATCGATCGCCAGCGCGCGCGCAAAGCTCTCCCTCGCCGCCGCCTCATCGCCGCACTCGCGTTGCGCTTCGCCGAGGCGGATCCAGGCGGCGGTGAGATTCGGACGCAGGGCGAGTGCGCGCTCGTAGTGCGTGATGGCCTCGCGCGTGCGGCCGTCGCCGGCGAGGAAGAGGCCGAGGTTGAACTCCGTGTCGGGCCGATTCGGATCGCGGCGCAGCGCTTCTTCGAGCAGGCGGATCGCCTCGCCGCGCCTGCCCGTTTGTCCCGCGCGCGCGACGCCGAGCCATTCCAGCGCGCGCGGATCACCCGGCGCGCGCTCGAGAATCGTCTTCGTCGTCTTCTCGAGGTCCGCGAAGCGGCGCTGGCGCAGTTGTCCCATCGCCAGATCGAAGTACGGCTCGACCTCCTTCGGCTTCACCTCGGCGATCAACTGCTCGAGCCTGCGCACCGCCGCGCCATCCGCGCCGCCGCGCGCGCGGACGAGCGGCACGAGCAGCAGCAACTCCCCCGCCGCGCCCGTGGGCGCGCCGTCGGGGTAAAGAAACTCGACGCGCACCGGATCGGCCTCGCGCTCCTCGATCGGGGCGAGCAGCTCCGCACCGCCCGGCGTGCGGCGAATGAAGTGATCGGTCATCACCGCGTGAATCACATCCTGCGTGCGGCGCACGGGCATGTGACACGTCGTGCAGTCGCGCGTCGCGTGATGCGGCTTCGCATGACACGTCATGCACGCCGCGCGGTAGTGCGCCGCGCGATCGCTCGCCGAAACCTTGCGATGCGGGTTGTGACACGTGAGGCAGCTCAGCGCGCCCGCGCTCGCCGTGAAGCACTTGCTCTGTTCGAGCCGGTACGGATGATGGTTGATCTCGAATCGATCGGCGCGCGAGAGGTCTCTGTCCGTGACGTCGAGCACGGGCGAGTAGTCATTCAGCAGCTGGCCGGGACGGAACGAGTAGATGTCGCGATCGAATCGCCGCACGCCGAAGAGCTCGACCGCCGGCTGCATGTGACATTCGTAGCAGACGTCGTTGCGCCGCCGCGCGTCGAGCCGCGCCGGATTCACGATCGACGCGCGCGTCTTCGCCACGTCGCCCGTCAGCGCGAGCGCCGCATGCCGCGCGCCCGGGCCGTGACAGCGCTGACATCCGATCCCCACGGGCAGCTCCTCCGGAAACGTCTGCGAGCGCCAGTACGAATACGGCTCCTTCGCCACCGCGGGATACGCGTTGTGGCAGAACATGCACTCGTGCCGCACGCGGCGCGTGACGCCGTCGTGGTCCGCGCGGTCGTAGCCGGGCGCCATGCGCCACTCGCGCGTCGCGCTGTACCAGTTCACAGGCAGCTGATAGAGCTCGCCGCCCGGCGCGCGATAGACATACGTGCGCGCGTGATGTCCCGACCCGAGAATCCAGTCGACGATCTGCTCGAAGACATTTACCGGCGCGCCGCTTTCATCGCGCTGCCAGCGGCGAAACACGATGTCCTCGCCGCGCCGCCGCATCTCGAAATACTGCCGCGATTTCTCGTGAAAGTACGGCGGCGCGTCGAAGTCTTCGATCAGATTCGCCGGGCGCGGGCGGTAGAACGACTGCGCCATTCCGACGTGGCGATACGACGCGGCATGCTCGCGATGGCACTCGCCGCAGAGGGTGTCATCGGCGTAACCAGCCGGCTGCGCCAATGCGACCGCGAGAAGAAGAAGGAGCACTTCAGGAAATGATCTCGCAGAATTTCGCCAGGTCAATGTTCCCGCCGGACACGACCGCAACGACGGGGCCCTCTTTCTCCTTCAGCGCCGCCGCCACACCGAGCGCCCCCGCTCCCTCGGCGATCACGCGGCTCTTCGACGCGACCAGGCGCATCGCCGCCTTCACCTCGTCGAGCGTGACGACGACGGATCCGTCGACGACGTCCTTCAACCGCTCCCACATCCGCGGAAAGATACTCTTGCCTCCCGCGCCGTCGACGAACGACGCAGTCCAGTCCGCGAACACCTGCGGCGCGCCGGCCGCGAAGGACGCCGCACCCGGCGCAGCGGTCTCCGGCTCCGCGCCGAGAATGCGGACATGCGGCGCGATTTGTTTGATCGCGCTGCCGATGCCCGAGATCAGCCCGCCGCCGCCGATCGCGGCGAAGACCGTCTTCACATTCGGCAGGTCTTCGAGGATCTCGAGGCCGACAGTCGCGTTTCCCGCGATGAAGTCGTGCTCATCGAATGGATGCACGAACGTCCCCTCGATGCCGGGATACGCGCGCTTGTCCATCGCCTCCCAGCAGACGTCGAACGTCTCCTTGATCAGCGTCGCGCCGAGGGCACGCATGCGCTCGATCTTCGTCTCGGGGGCCTTGTCGATCACGAGCACCGTGCACGGCACGCCCGCCTCGCGCGCGGCGTACGCAACTCCCTGCCCGGCATTGCCCGCGCTGATCGTCCACACGCCCTTGTTCCGCTCCTCGGGGCGCAGCATCGCAACCGCATTCGCCGCACCGCGCAGCTTGAACGCGTTGATCGGCTGCAGGTTCTCCAGCTTCAGCCAGATCTCCGGCGCACCGTCGATGCCGTGAAGCAGCCGCACCAGCGGCGTCCGCGTGATCACGCCGCGAATCCGCTCGCGCGCCGCACGAATCTCGTCGAGGGTGACGGGGCGGACGGGCGGGGGGGAGGTTGGGGGGGCGGGTGGCATTGCGCGCGATTGTAGCGGTTCGTCCGTCGGGTTTCGCGGTCGCGCGGTTTCGCGGTTTCGCAGTTTCCCGGTTTCCCGGTTTCCCGGTCGAAGGCTGCAGCGTCGTTTCGTTTGCAGCGAAATCTTTGCAGCCGCACACCGGGAAGCCGGGCAACCGGGAAACCGGGCACCCGGTTTCCCGGTCGAAGGCTGCGGCTTCGTTTCGTTCGCAGCGACATGGCCGTGGTAGGATCTCTCCTTATATCGGTATTACCTGACTAAGGGAGGTATAGATGGGTGCCAGGAAGATAGCGCGGAAAGTCACGGCGAAGGTGCGCTCCGCGGCCAGCGTCGACAAGGTTTGGAAAGAAGCGGAGAAAGCGATCGCCGGGGAGCGGAAGAAGAGGGAGCGCTCGGGCGAGACGTTCACGTCCGTTACCCGCGACCAATATGTGGAGAAGCTGAAGCGCGTCAAATCGCCGGTCATCATCGGAAACGGGTGGTCCAACACGGCGCCGCCGAGCGGGACGATCAACTACAGCGTCACCGTCCAGAATCCCGATCCCGTCACGCACGTCTTTCTCGCCGTGTCGGTGACGATCGGGAATCGGAATCCGATCGTCAGCAACGACGAGTTCCTCACCACGTGGGACACTCGTTTCCCGACCTACGCCAAGCAGTCGCCGATCGGTTTCTCTCTCGGTCCCGGTGCGACGACGACGATCTCGTTCTCGATCAGGATTCCGGCCGGCGTGGAGAAGACGGGCTACTTCGGCAACACCGTGCTGCAGCAGATCGACTTCCATGACGTCGGCACGTACTTCGACCGCGCCTGCTTCTTCTTTGAAGTAGTCTGACAGGTCACCGCATCGCGGATGCGGCGGCGAGAATCCGCCGCGTCGCCCCGTCCTGCAGCAGCGCCACCACGCCCATGCGCGGGCCGAGCGGCAGGTCGAGGCGCTCTTAGATGTCGCCCTTGCCGGTGAACGTGCCGACGCGGACGAGCTTCCGCACGATCGCATCGTTCGCCAGCGACTTGCCGTTGTTCTCGCCGTGCGTGACGTTCGTCGTCGCGCCGTTCTCGAACGCGACGACGATCAGGTCGACGTCCTTGCGCGGCGAGCGTCCGTGCACGACGACATGCCGGCCCTCGATGCGCACGCGCACGCTTCCTTCGGTCTTGCGTCGCGACTCTTCCTCGATCGCGCGATAGATCTCGAACGAGCTCGAGCCCACCATCTGCCGCGAGCCGTTGATCACGGCCTGCGGCGTGTACGCGCCGTTCAGCTTCATCGCCCCCACGTACTCGTACTGCCGCTGCGACCAGGCGCGCGAGGAGAACGGATCGCGCCAGCCGAGGTGATTCCAGTAGTCGACGTGGTAGGCCAGCGGGATCACCCGGCCGCGCAGCGACGGATCATTCGCGATCCGGCGCAGGAGCGCGTCCGCCGGCGGACAGCTCGAACACCCCTGCGAGGTGAAGAGCTCGAGCACCACCGACTGGCCGCCCACGCGCGGCATTTTTTTCACCGCGAACACCGCGGCCACCACGGCTGCGAGCAGAACGATCAACACCCAACGCTTCATGATTGTTAGAATCCGCGATCTCACGGAGGTTTCAGCAATGCGTCTCGTCACCCGGTCCGATTTCGATGGACTCGTTTGCGCCGTCCTGCTTCGCGACGTCGAGCAGATCGACTCGATCGAGTTCGTTCATCCGAAAGACGTTCAGGACGGGAAGATCGCCATCGGCTCGGACGATATTCTCACGAACCTGCCGTACGTCCCCGGCGTCGGCCTCTGGTTCGACCATCACTCCAGCGAGATCGTCCGCAACGACACCACGGCCACGTACAGGGGCCGTTTCGAGATCGCGCCGTCCGCGGCGCGCGTGGTCTACAACCACTACATCGACGAAGGCCGCGGCGACGCGCTGCGCCGCTACGACTCGCTGATGGAATCGGTCGACAAGTACGACGCGGCGAAGCTCACCGTCGAGGACGTCACCAGGCCGCGCGGGTGGATGCTCCTCTCGTACGTGATGGACCCGCGCACGGGGCTCGCGTATCACCGCAGCTACGGCATCAGCAACAAGGAGCTGATGACGAAGATGATCGAGCTGATCGCCGCGCATCCCGACGATGCCGATGCCGTGCTCGCCGATCCCGACGTGAGGGAGCGCATCGATCGCTACTTCCAGCAGCAGGAAGAGTTCGAGCGCCTGATGCGCGAGCGCTCGACGGTCGAAAAGAACGTGATCATCACCGACCTGCGCGGCATCACCGAGATGCCGGCCGGCAATCGCTTTCTGATCTACACGATGTTCCCGAAGGCGAACATCCAGGTGCGTATCTTCGACGGCCGCAAGGGCGAGTTCACCGTCTGCGCGGTCGGCCACAGCATCTTCAACCGGACGTCGAACACCGACGTCGGCAAGCTGATGGACCGCTACGGCGGCGGCGGACATCGCGGCGCGGGCACGTGCCAGCTGCCGAACTCGCGCGCCGAGAGCACGATTCGCGACATCATCGAAGAGATCAAGCGCGACGGGTAGTACCGCGGACATCTTGTCCGCCGTCGCGCCGGCATCCTGCCGGCGCGTGTCATCGCCGGCTGGAAGCCGGCGATACGGCGGGCTGGAAGCCCGCGCTACTTTCGGCGCTCACGACGCGCGTGCGACGCGGTATTTGTACCATCGCCACTCCCGCGAGGATCACGATCATCGCCGCGATCGAGAGCCACGTCAGCGGCTCGTCGAGAATCAGCCAGCCGAGGAAGACGGCGACGACGGGGTTCACGTACGCGTAGAGCGAGGTGTGCGTCGTGCGCATGTGCGCGAGCGCGAAGACGTACGCGCTGTACGCGATCACCGAGCCGAAGATCGTGAGATACGCGACGGCGGCGAACGTGCGGGCGTTGAGCGCGTAGCGCGGCGCCTCGCCGATCGCGAAACCGGCGATGCCGGTGATGAGGCCGCCGGTGAGCATCTGCAGCGCGGCTGAAGAGAGCAGCGGCACGTGGCGCAGGTTGTATTTTCCGTGCGCGGAGCCGAGCTGCCAGCACATGCCTCCGAATTGAATCGCGAGCGCGCCGAGAACGAACCAGAGTCCCCAGGAGCCGCCCGAGCCGCCGGGCGTGACGAGCAGCGCCACGCCGAGGAATCCCATGAGCATTCCGATGCCGCCGCGGAGATCGACGCGCTCGCCGCCGGTGCGGAACGCCTCGATGATCGCCATCCAGAACGGCGCGGTCGCCACGAGCAGCGCCGCGAGTCCGCTCGGCACCCACTGCTCCGCCCACACCACCGAGAGATTGCCGACGCCGACCATGAGGAAACCGACGAGGGTGAGGTGCGCGAGCGTGCGCCGGTCGCGCGGCAGTTTCTCGCCGCGCAGCCTCGCGATGATCAGCATCACGACGCCAGCGATGACGAAGCGCGTCGCGGTGAGCAGCATCGGCGGCACGGTCTCGAGCGCGATGCGGATCGCGAGATAGGTCGTGCCCCAGACGATGCAGACGGTGGCGAAGGCGGCGTAGGCGACGGCGCGCTCGTGTTTCATCGCGCGCTCTCCCTGGGAGGGCGGACGTCTCGTCCGCCTTCGATGGGCGGACGAGACGTCCGCCCTCCATCGCCGAGGTCGATGCCGCCGATCTTCTCGCAGTGCGTTTCCATGACGATCGTCGTGCGCGTCGAGAACGACATCGGCGCGGCGCTGAGCTGCTGCAAGAACGTGTTCAGCCCGCCGATCGACTCCGCGCGGACCTTGAGCAGAAAACAGTCGTCGCCGGCGACGGCGTGCACTTCGAGAACTTCATCGCGCTGCATCAGCTCGCGGAACTTCCGCCAGCCCGTCGACGAGAGGGTCGCGCCGCGCGCGGCGACGAATGCGGTGATGCTGCGACCGATCGCCGCGGGATCGATGACCGCCGTCGTGCCGCGAATCACCCCCTGCCGCTCGAGCTTGTCGAGCCGGTCCGCAACCGCGGGCCGCGAGAGGCCGATCTGCTCCGCGATCTGCGCGGCCGGAGTGCGGGCGTCGCGGAGCAGGAGGTCGACGATGCGGAGGTCTAGTTCGTCCAGTTCGACGGCCATTGTGGCAATATGGCGTCGAATCGTAGGAAAAGCAAGCCATTTACCTTCGATTAGTTGCCCAGTAGCCCGGTTACCCGGTGGCGCCGCGCGAAGGCCGGCGCCCTTGCGACCGGGAAACCGGGCAACTGGGCAACCGGGCACCCACCCCAGTCACACCCCCGCCATCGCCACGCTCAACGCCAACGGCCGCCGGAGCGACGGAGCCGAAAACCGGACCAGCCGTGGGTACCGGAAATCCGCCCGCCGCCCGGCGCTGGCAAGGAGGTCGCGCTGCAGGTACTCGATCTTCACCGAACGCGCGGGATCTTCGAGCAGGCGCCGCAGCGAGGCGCGGCTGAACGAGATCGCACGCAGCTTGAAACGATCCGAGCGAACGGCGTAGCAAATCGTCTCGCGTTCGGCTGAGCACGCCCGGAGGACTCCCGCCGGAAGCACGCTCACGATTTCTTCCGCGATACGGTTTTCGTCGAGTTTCCTGTTCATCTCACTGCCCTCCACCGGTTGCGTTCTCATGCTGTAATAGACGCACGGCACGCGCAAAAGTTATCCCGTGCGATGCAATATCCCGGTGAACGCCACGTCAAAGATCGTGACATTCGTTCCATTCGCGCGTGAAGCCGCGGCGAAACCCGACGAGACCCTTCTCGACGTCGCACGCCGGGCCGGCGTCCCCCTGGGCAACTCCTGCGGCGCCGTCGGCATCTGCGCGCGCTGCAAAGTGCGCGTGGTGGAAGGAGCGGAGAACCTCAGCCCGCCGACCGCGATCGAAGCGCGCATCGGCGCGCAGCGCGGCTTCGCGGCGGATGAGCGGATGGCGTGTCAGGCGGTCGTGAACGGGGACTGCGCGATCACCACGACGTACTGGTAGTCTCAGTCCCTTCTCCCCGCCGCGCGGGGAGAAGGTGGCGCTGAGCGAAGCGAAGGGCCGGATGAGGGGCGGCCCCTCACCCTAACCCTCTCCCCGCTCGCGGGGAGAGGGGACTGAGAGGCCTCAGTCCTCGTCGTGCGTCATCGCCTCCGCCGCTGCCGCACCGAACGTCTCCCCTCCCACGGTCTGGAAGAAGAACGGCTTGCGTGTGCGGGGGTGATTGCCGGTCTCGTTCATCGTCGCGGCGTCGAAGATCCGTCCGTTCACGATCGTGTAGCGCACCGAATGCGTGTTGCGCACGTTCTCCAGCGGATTCGCGTCGAGCACGATCAGGTCCGCGAGCTTGCCCGGTTCGAGGGAGCCGATCTCCTTGTCGAGTCCGAGGTAGCGCGCGCCGGAGAGCGTGGACGAGCGGATCGACTCGAGCGGCGTCATCCCGCCCTGCTGAAACATCCACAGCTCCCAGTGCGCGGCCAGGCCTTCGCGCTGTCCGTGCGCGCCGAGCTGCACGCTCACGCCCGCGTCGTACAGCTTCTTCGCGATCGAGGCATTGCTGAAATGATTGAGCTCCTCCTCCGGCACCATCGTGCGGCGGCGCGAGCGCGCGTCGAGAATGCGCCGCGGCACGAACGACGTGAGCCGCGGATCGGCCCACACGTTCGTCTTCTGATACCAGTAGTTCTCGCCCCAGTTCCCGCCGTAGCCGACCACCAGCGTCGGCGTATAGCCTGTCTTCGACTTGCTCCACAGCTGCACGACGTCGTCGTAGATCGCACCGACCGGGATCGAATGTTCGATGCCCGTGTGCCCGTCGACGATCATCGACATGTTGTGCTGGAACAGCGAGCCGCCTTCCGGCACGACCATCATCTCCAGCTGCCGCGCGGCGTCGATGACCTGCTGGCGCTGATCGCGGCGCGGCTGGTTGTAGCTCTTCACGCTGAACGCGCCAACCGCCTTCATGCGCCGCAGATGCGAGAGCGCGTCTTCCGCCTTCTCGATGTCCGCCCGGAATGGTGCCTTGGCACCGTAGAGGATCGTGCCGGTCGAGAAGATGCGCGGCGCGACGATCATCCCCGCCTTCGCCAGCTCGCTCGACGCGAAGATCTCCGCGGTGTCGTTCGACGGATCGTGGATCGTCGTCACGCCGAATGCGAGCGACGCGTAGTTGATCCAGCTCTGTTGCGGAATGATCTGATCGGAGCCCATCGAGCCGTGCCAGTGCACGTCGATGAGTCCCGGCATGATCGTCTTCCCCGCCACGTCGATGACCTTCGCACCCGCGGGCACGGCGACATTCGCGCCGACCGCGCTGATCCTGTTCCCGTCGATGACGATCGTGCCGTTCTCGATCACCTCATCCATCAAATGCGCCCGTTCGGGCGGCCGCATGGTGATGATCCGCGCGCCTGTGAGCGCGAGCTTTCCGGACGGCACGTCGTACGCCCGCGAGAAGCCGATCTGCGTTCCCGCCTCGGCCGCCTCCGGCAGTTTCTCCGGCGCGCCTTCGAAAAATGCGAACGCGTCCTTCAGATCGCGCGAGAAGAGCTCGGCGCCGAGGGACCAGTAGAGCCGCTTGCCGTCGCCGGACCAGTGGATGTATTCGCCCGCGTCGCGCGAGACCGTCGCCACCGGCACCGACTTCATGTCCGGCGCGATGTCGATCGTCTTTCCGGTGCGCACGAACGGCGCGATGCGCGCCTTGAACTTTTCCGTCCAGGCGAGCCACTTCTCGTCGGGCGAGATCGCGAAATCGGTCGCGAACGCGGAGATCACGTGTGTCCGCTCGTCCCCGCCGTCGATGTCCACCGAGCGCAGCGCGCGTTTCCCTTCGTCCTCGAAAGTCATGAAGAAGACGCGGTCGTTCGACGCGCCGAACTGCGGCAGCGCGCCCTTCTTCGTGACTAACGTGGGGACGGGCTTCAGCCCGTCCGCGTTCGCCCGGCTGAAGCCGGGCGCTACGTTCACGACGTGGATGCCCGGATCCTTCGACCACAAGCCGCTCGTCAGGAATCCGTCGCTCGTCGTGCGATAGACGATCTTCGATCCGTCGGGTGAGAACGACGGCTCGATGTAGTGGCCCGGCTGCGACGTGACGACGCGTCCGTCGCCGCCCGCTGCCGGCGCGACGCGGATCGAGCCGTACGTCTCGTCGTTCCACGTCACGTACACGATCGAGCGCCCGTCGCGCGACCACGACGGATAGAGCTCGAAGTGATCGTTCTGCTTCGTGAGCCGGCGCGGCGTGCCATTCGGCAGATCGCGTACGTAGATGTGTCCCAGGGCCTGATACAGAACCTGATTGCCGCGCGGTGAGACTTCCACCCAGCGCAGCATCTTCACGTCGAAGCGTTCCGGCGCGACGGCGATCGGGAAGCGCACCGCCTCCTGCACCTTGCGCGTCGCCTTCACGTGAAACGGGATGGTGGAGGGCAGGCAATCCTGCCTGCCGGGATTGGGACAGACAGGATTGTCTGTCCTCCACTTCGCGACGTCGATGCGATGGATCTTTCCCGCGGCCCAGAAGACGATCGACTTGCTGTCGGGCGTCCACGCCATCGTCGGGTAGAGGCCGTGGATCGCCCACGTCTCCATCATGTCGCGATCGAGTGCGTCGTAGATCGGCGTCTCGCGGCCCGACTCGAGATCGCGCACGAAGAGCGTTGACTTGTAGCGCACGCGGCGGATGAACGCGAGCGACTTGCCGTCCGGCGACGGCGTGGGCCGCACCGAGCCGCCGGGACCCCTCACGTAGCGCTCCATCTCGCCCGACTCGCGGTCGAGACGCTGGATCGAGTAGATCTCCCGGTTGGGATCCTTGTTGTATTCGAAGATCGCTCCGGGCGTGATGTCGTCGCTGAAGTAGAGATACTTGCCGTCGGGCGAGAACACCGGCTCGCCGCTGTCCTTCTGGTCGGTGCGCTTCTTCGTCATCTGCAGCCCGTCGCCGCCGCTGCGGTGGTAGAGCCACATTTCTCCAGCGCCGAGGGAACGCTCGGAGGTGAAGTGCTTGCGCGCGACGAGGAGCTCGCTGTCGGGTGACCACGAGGGCGAGTTGAGGAGGCGGAACGTTTCTTTCGACACCTGCTTCGCATCGGAGCCGTCGCGGTTCATGATCCAGATGTTGTCGCCGCCGCTGCGATCGGAGGTGAACGCGATCCACTTCCCGTTCGGCGAGTAGCGCGGCTGCATGTCCCACGCGACGCCGGTGGCGATCGCCTTCGCCTCGCCGCCGCCGATCGGAATCGTGTAAATGTCGCCGAGGAGATCGAAGGCGATCTCCGTGCCGTCGGGGCTCACGTCGATGCTCATCCACGAGCCTTCGGTCACGTCGATGTCGACGTCATACGCCGGGCCGGGCGGATTCTGGACGTCCCACTTCTCTTCTTTCTCGTCGTCCTTCTTCTCCGCCTCGACCGCGGGAGTGGTCGCGCCCGCGGGCGTGGGCAGCGGCTGCGGAGGAGGCGGCGCATCCTTCTGCTGCGACTCCTTCTTCTGCTGCTCCTGTTCGACAGGCCGCGGCTTCTGCTCCGCCTTCTCCGGTTTTTTCGGATCGGCTTTTTTGTCGGAGGGAGGAGTGGGCGGCGGTGCCTGAGCGGTGACGGGGGCGCTGAGCGCGAGCGTGAGTACCGCGATGATGAAGTGCTTCATCGATCTTCCTTTCAAAGGAGGGCGGACGTCCCGTCCGCCCCGGTGGCGGACGGGACGTCCGCCCTCCTTGATATGAACATGCAGTCGCCGTATGAGTAGAAGAGATAGCGCTCGTGGATCGCTTCGGCGTACGCGGACCGTATCGTATCCGTGCCCGCGAACGCGGAAACTAACATCAACAGTGTCGATTCGGGCAGATGAAAGTTGGTCAGCAGCCGGCCCACCGCGCGGAACTCGAATCCCGGCGTGATGAAGATCGACGTCTCCGCGTGCCCCGCGACGAAGCGCCCGTCGCCCGCGCGGATCGCGCTCTCCAGCGTGCGCACGGTCGTCGTTCCCACCGCGACGATCGCGCGACGCTCGTCGAGCGCGCGGTTAAGCCGATCGGCAGCGTCCGCGCTGAGGTCGTAGCGCTCCACGTCCATCCGGTGCTCTTCGATGCGATCCACCTTCACCGGCTTGAACGTGCCGATGCCGACGTGCAGCGTGACGCGCACGATCTCGATGCCTCGCCGCGCGATGTCCTCGAGAATCTCTTTCGTGAAGTGGAGTCCCGCCGTCGGCGCGGCGATCGCGCCGCGCTCGGTCGCATACACGGTCTGATACGACTCCCTGTCGCTCTCGCGCGGCTCGCTGCGCACGATGTACGGCGGCAGCGGCGGAATCCCGAGGCGCTCGATCTCCCGCAGGTCCCCGCGGAATCGAATCACCACCGCCCCCTCGGCCTTCTCCAGCACCACCGCCTGCAACGCGTCCGAGAACGTCACCACGTCGCCGGCTCGCACGCGCCGCGCCGGCTTGCACCAAGTCTCCCACGTGTTCGGATCGCGTTCGCGCGTGAGGAGGAACTCGATCGGGTTCTTCATCTCCCCTTTCGGACGCGCGTAGAGACGCGCGGGAATGACGCGCGTGTCGTTGATCACGAGCACGTCGCGCTCGCCGAGGCGGGAGACGAAGTTCGCGAAGGAATCGTGCTCGATCTGCGGCGCATCGTTCCCGCGCGGCGTGAGCACGAGCATCCGCGAGCGTCCGCGCTCGCGCGGCTCCTGCGCGATCAGGTCCTCAGGAAGGTGATAGGAAAAATCGCTGCGCAGCATGTGACGGTGTCGGGTTGCTGGGTTGCTGGTGGACATTCAACATCGAAAGCGTAGGTACCAAGGCTTGTCATCCCGAGCGAGAGCGAGGGACCCGGGGGGTAGGGTGGCACGAAGCCCGCGCGTCGCGCCGCCGCCCGCCCAGGTCCCTCGCTCACGCTCGGGATGACAAGGCTGGCAACGCACGCTTTCAAGGTTGAAGGTCCACCAGGTTTCCAGGTGTTGCTCAGCAACCCAGCAACTCAGCAACCCAGCAACCCAACACTCATTCCCATTTCGCCGCGACCGGTGCCGCGACGAGCAGCTGATCGACATTGCTCGCCGCATCCGTCGTTCCGCACGGAATGCCGAACTGGATGCCGTCCGCCGTGAGGCCGTAGGAGAGCACGCCGTAGCGCGGACAATCGACGTTGATGGACTTGCAGTAGTCCGAATACGCCATCACGCTGCGGCCGGCCGGCTTGCCGTCCTCGAGGATCGTGAAGCCGTAGCTGCACTTCGTGGAATCGCCGCCCTCCTGCTCGAAGCGATCGTGATTCATGGCCAGGCTGTGGCCGAGCTCGTGGACGAGCGAATAGTTGTCCCACGCACAGTCGAAGCGGACGACCGAGAACGCGCGCGCGGCGGCGTTTTCATTCGTGACCGACGTGTTCCCGTTCGAGATTCCGCATCCCTTAGTCTCCGTCGTGAACAACGCGACGAGATTCGACTTCGTCGCGGTGCGCTGCGCCTTCACGTCGGGATCCGCGGTCACCCAGTCGAGCTCCGTGAGCGAGTCGGTGCCGGGAACGTGCGACGTACAGTACGTGCTGATGCGTGAGACCACGGCACCGCCGGTGAATTTCGCCCAGACGCTGTCGATGCTCGCCTTCGACATCGCTTCGAGGAGCCAGAGGCCGGGCGGCGTGCACCAGTCCTTCAGCGCCGGCGGCACGACGAGCAGAACGGAAAGCGTCACCGGCGACTCGACGCTGGCGCGGATCGCGTCGATGGCTTCCTCGAGCTCGATCATCTCCCCGAGCTCGCGCAGCGCAGGACTCTCCTCTTGCGGAAAAAGCTCCTGGGCGATCTCCGTGACGAGCGTGGTGTCGTCGCCCGGCTCGCCGCTACGCTCGATCGTGTCGAGCGTGCGCAGGACGTTGTCGATCTGAATCAGGCCGATTGCGCGGGCGCCGAGGGTGACGATCACCGCTCCGCCGTAGACCTTTGCGGACGGGATGCGCCCCCACCAGATCGTGACTCCTTCTTCCTGATCGACGCCTTCGGTGATCGCCGTGACCACTTCGCCGCGAAGAAGCTTGATCCTGATCTCGTCCCCCACCTTCGCCGCCGCGATCTGACGCGCGAGGGCGGGAGCGAGATTGCGCGTCTGCGCCTTGACGACGGGGCCGACGCCGAGGACGCGCCGCTCCGCCGCGTCGGGCACGGAGATGCAGCGCTGCAGCAGCGCGATGGCGAGGAGTCCGACGAGAATGCGGTTCATGGGTGGACCGCGAATTATGATACCGCGCGCATGATTCGAGCACGCGTCATCACCTGCAGCGATTCGGCCGCCAACGGCACGCGCGAGGATCGCAGCGGCCCCGCGGTGCGCGCACTGCTCGAGGCGAACGGCTACAGCGTCGATCGCATCGTCGTCGTTCCCGACGAGATCGACGTCATCGGCGGCGCGATCCACCGCAGCGCGGAACAGGGCGTGCGCCTCATCGTGACGACGGGCGGCACCGGCGTCGGCCCGCGCGATTACACGCCCGAGGCGACGAGCCGCGTCTGCGATCGCGTGATCCCCGGATTCGGAGAACTGATGCGCGCCGCGTCGCTCCAGAAAACCCCGATGGCCGCGCTGTCACGTGCACAGGCGGCAACGCTGGGCGCGGCACTGGTCGTGAATGTTCCGGGGAGTGTGGGGGGAGCGGTGGAGAACTTAGAGGCGGTGATGCATTTGATGCCGCATGCGTTGGAATTGCTGGCAGGGAACACGGAGCACGGATGACATGAAGGCAGAAGGCAGAGGGCAGAGGGCAGAAGGCAGAAGTGAGCAGTTCTTCGTTCTCACTTCTGCCTTCTGCCTTCTGCCTTCTGCCTTCTGCCTTCTGCCTTCTACACCCCCATGAACGTCCGCCCTGGCCTCGAGCTCCTCATCCATGAAGTGCCCTGGCGCATTCAGGGCAGGAACATCGGTCTGGTCACTAACCAGAGCGCGGTCACGCACGATCTTCATCATGCCGTGAACCTGCTGCTCGCCGGGCGGGGGTGGAAGCTCACCGCGCTGTTCGGGCCCGAGCACGGCATCTGGGGCGAGGCGCAGGACATGGCGCATGTCGAGCACTCGACCGATCCGCTCACCGGCCTCCCCGTCTACTCGCTCTACGGAAAAAGCGAAGCCGATCTCGCGCCGCGGCGCGAGGTGCTGCGCGGACTCGACGCGCTGGTGATCGACCTGCAGGACATCGGCTCGCGCTACTACACCTTCATCTACACCATGGCTCTCTGCATGCGCGTCGCCGCCCCCCTCGGCGTGCAGGTGATCGTCCTCGACCGCCCCAATCCGATCGACGGCGTGCACATCGAAGGCAACATCCGCGAGGAGAAGTACTCCAGCTTCGTCGGCATGTTCCCGCTGCCGACGCGGCACGGCATGACCGCGGGCGAGCTCGCGCAATGGTTCGCGCGCTACTACAAGGACGTGCACAAGCTCGAGTGCAACCTCACCGTCGTGCCGATGAAGGAGTGGCGCCGCTCGATGTGGTGGGGCGACACCGGACTGCCGTGGGTGATCCCGTCGCCGAACATGCCGACGGTCTACACCGCGACGGTCTATCCCGGCATGTGTCTCGTCGAAGGCACGAACCTCAGCGAAGGACGCGGCACGACGCATCCGTTCGAGTTCTTCGGCGCGCCGTGGCTCGACTCCTTCAGGCTCGCCGACCGCCTCAATCACCTCGACCTCCCCGGCGTCCGCTTCCGCCCGCACTACTTCATGCCGGCGTTTCACAAGCACGCGAAGAAAGTCTGCGGCGGCGTGGAACTGCACGTGACGAATCGCGCGATCTTCGAGCCTTACCGCACCGGCCTCTGGTGCGTGAAGGTCGCGCGGGACATGAATCCCGAGGAGTTCAAGTGGCGGACGGAGACGTACGAGTTCGTGTCCGACCGCCTGGCGATCGATCTCCTCGCCGGCAGCGCGCGCTACCGCGAGCTCGTCGAGAGCGGCGGGGAGCTCGACGAATGGGTGCGCGAGTGGGAGGAGCCGTTGCGGGAGTTCGCGCGGATGCGCGATGAGTTTTTGCTGTATCGCGAGTGAGGGATACGCCCCTCACCCTGGCCCTCTCCCCGCTTGCGGGGAGAGGGGACTGGCGAAGGACTGTCCCTTCTCGCGGGGACTGGCGAAGAACTGTCCCCTCTCCCCGCTTTGCGGGGAGAGGGTTAGGGTGAGGGGCGGCCTACTCGTTGCATGAGCCCGCCCCATGCCCGCCATCCATCTCGGCATCGACGCCCTCCTCGAAGATCCCTCCCTCGTCCGTGACGCCCGCGTCGCGGTGCTGACGAACTACGCGGCGATGACGCGCAGCGGCATCCGCACTGCCGATGCGCTCATCGACGCGTGCAACGTCATCCGACTCTTCGCGCCGGAGCACGGCTTCTGGGGCGACGTCGCGTATCTCGAAGACGTGAGCGCGGACGAGTATCGCGACCTGCGCATCGAGTCGCTCTACGGAACCAAGTCGTCGGCCGCGCTGGCGCCGCGCATCGAACAGCTGCAGGACGTCGACGTGCTCGTCGTCGACCTGCAGGACGCCGGCGCGCGCTACTACACCTACGCCGCGACCCTCGGCAACTGCATGGCCGTCGCCGCGCAGACGCGCACGCGCGTGGTCGTGCTCGACCGTCCGAACCCGATCAACGGCATCGACGTCGAAGGCAGCCTCGTGCTCGCGCGTCCGTTCGTCAGCTTCGTCGGCCAGTACCCGCTGCCGATCCGCCACGCACTCACGATCGGCGAGCTCGCGCGCTTCATGAACGCGACGCAGTTTCCCCCGTGCGATCTCGAGGTCGTGCGCATGCGCGGCTGGAAGCGGACGATGTGGTGGGACGAGACGGAGCTCGGCTGGGTGCATCCGTCGCCGAACATGGCCACGCTCGACACGGCGATCGTCTATCCCGGCACGTGCCTCTTCGAGGGAACGAACCTCAGCGAAGGCCGCGGCACGACGCATCCGTTCGAGCTCGCCGGCGCGCCGTGGCTCGACGAGCAGCGGCTCGCGTCGACGATGAATCGCCTCGATCTCGCCGGCGTCGCGTTCGAGCCGTTCTGCTTCCGCCCGATGTTCGACAAACACGCGAAGGAGCGCTGCCACGGCGTGCGCATCCGCGTCACCGATCGCAACGCGTTCCGTCCGGTGCGCACGGCGATGCTGATGATCAAGCTGATGCGCGACCTGCGTCCCGCGCTGTTCGAGTGGAACCAGAAGTTCTACGAGTTCGCCACGGTCCCCGCGATCGAGGCGCTCACCGGCAGCAGCGACTTCCGCACGATCGTCGAAGGCGGCACGCGCGTCGAGCTCGAAGAGTGGATCGCGGACGCGGAGCAGCGCAGGCTCGTGATCGAGCCGCACCGCCAGGAGGCGATGCTGTACGACGTCGGCCCGCGCGCGGTGCCGATGACGCGGGACATGACGGACGTGCCGTCGATCGGCGTGCCGATGGGCGAAGCGTAACCGCATGTCATCCCGAGCGTGAGCGAGGGACCTGGGGGCGCGGGTGGCGCGATTCCCGAGCCGCCCTACCACCCAGGTCCCTCGCTCACGCTCGGGATGACATGGGGGGTAGCATGACCGCATGCTTCTCCTCTTACTGCTCGCTCTTCAGATCACCGCCCCCACCTGGAACGACGCCCCTCCCTCGATGCCGAAAGGCACGAAGATCGCCATCCTCGAGGGCGACACGAAGCAGCCCGGCCTCTTCACGATCCGCCTGCACGTTCCCGCGGGCGCGAAGATCGCGCCGCACACGCATCCGCGTCCCGAACGCGTCACCGTGCTCGAGGGCAAAGTCACCGTCACCATCGGTGGAAAAGACACGACTTTCGAAGCCGGTGGCTTCTACGTGAATCCGCCGAACGTGCCGCACTCGCTCGTCTTCGCCGAAGACAGCATCCTCCAACTCACCTGCGAGGGACCGTGGGTTCTGACGTACATCGACTAGGCC
Organism: Thermoanaerobaculia bacterium; assembly: GCA_035525285.1. GTDB lineage: Bacteria > Acidobacteriota > Thermoanaerobaculia > Gp7-AA8 > Gp7-AA8 > QHVT01. Next base: position 25,067 of record DATLFB010000126.1, on the reverse strand, counting down.
GGCACGGCCGGCAGCGCGGGTTGCCCCAGGCTCCTTCACGCGAATCGCCTGCATGAGCATTCAAGCGCAGCTCGAAATCCTGTACGAAGACGACGCGCTCATCTTCATCAACAAGCCTCCCGGTCTCGTCGTGCAGCAGCGGATGTACGAGCCCGGCGAGCCGTTCCTCCACGATCTCGTCGCGCGCCACACCTCGCCCGCCTTTCTGATGCAGCGCCTCGACCGCGGCACGAGCGGCGTGATCTTTTTCTCGAAGGCGGCGAATCTCAACGTCCGCCTCACGCGGCAGTTCGAGCGCAAGCGGATTCGCAAACGCTATCTCGCCATCTGCGACGGCGAGCTCGCGGAGCGGCAGACGATCGACGCGCCGATCGCGCGCGTCGGCGCGATCAAGTTCGCCGTGCGCGACGACGGCAAGCGCGCCGTCACGCACGTTCATCCCATCCAGGCAACACCGCAGGGCTCGCTCCTCGAAATCGATCTCGAGACGGGGCGCACGCATCAGATCCGCGTGCATCTGTCCGCCGTAGGTCACCCGTTGGCAGGCGACTGGCTCTATGGAGAGAAGAACGCGGTCCGGCCGATGCTGCACGCGGCTGAGCTCGAGATGACGCATCCATTGACAGGACAGCCACTTCGCGTCGCCGCACCCGTTCCGAAGGACTTTGACGAAGAAGCAGAACGCCGTGGAATCCGTCATTGACGGAGGACAACACGACCCCATGAAAGGTCAGCTAAATGACTGAGCGACATAGAATAATGACGACCGGTGGGGCGTTACAAAAGACACAGGAGACAATCCCGATGAAACTCTGGACGCGATTCGCATTCGTACTGTTGTTCGTGCCGCTGGTCGCTTCGGCGCAGTTCCGCGACCTCGACACTGCGATGTCCAACCTCGAGCGCGGCTTCGGCGGCGGCGATGTGGACGCGATCGTGTCGGGGATCAGTGCCGATGACCAGGTGATGCTGCAGTTCCCCGGACTCGCCGACAAGAGCGGCTTCTTCGGCCGCGATCAGGCTGCGTATCTGCTCGACGGGCTCTTCAACAAGGTCAAGCCGAGCGGGTTCGAGCGGAAGAGCGCGAAGAAAGTGAGCGCCGAGGGGCAGTACCACATCACGGCGAGCTGGGACATCGCCGGCGGCCCGCGCGACCTGTACATCACCCTTCGTCAGAAGGACGGACGATGGGCGGTGGTCTCGGTTCGCTCGGCCGGCGAGTAAGAAATCAAGTAAGGTGTTGCCATGAAGAAACGCGCTGCGGAGATTCGTCTCGCAGCGCTTTTTCTTTTTCTGGCGGCGGCGGTGTGGGCCGCCTCCTCCTGGCGCGAGCGCGAGACCGCTCGCTCGTTTCCGCGGCGCTCCGCGGAACACCTCGCCCATGACGTCGGCTCCGTGCGCCGCCAGATGGCCGCGCTCGAAACGCAGCTCGACGCGTCGGCCGCGCGAGTCGCCGCGCAGATCGGCACGTCGACGAATCTCGCGCGCCTTTTCGAGATCCTCGACGCCGAAGTGAACGAGCGCGGCCGCGGCGCGCGCATCCTCGACGGCGAAGGCAATCCCGTCGCCTGGTGGGGCGAAGATTTCCGCGCGCCGGAACAGCGCACGTATCAGTTCGACGTCACGAATCTCTACGTCGCGCGCGCGCGGAAAACGCCGCAACACACCGTGCAGGTCTTCGCGCGCATCGAGAACGTGCCGGGACGCGACATGGCCATGCATCCGCAAGACGCGTGGCTCGAGTCGATGCTCTTCCACGGCGGCTTTCCGCGGCAGGAAGCAGGCACGCGGCGTTATCTCGTCTCGAAGAAGCCCGACTCCTCACTCTGGATCGACGTGAAGCCGCGCCCGCGCGAACACGTCGTCGCCGCCGCGCGCGCGGAAGGATTGAGCGCGGCCGCGGCGATCCTCGCCCTCGGCGCGCTGGTGATCATGGTGAACGTGGCGCGGGCTTCAGCCCGCGACGCCCGGCTGAAGCCGGGCGCTACGTTCGTCGCGCTCGCCTGCGTCCTCCTCGCGCGCATCGCGCTCCTCGCCGTCCGTCTTCCCGACGATCCCCTCGGCATCTTCGGATTCGAAGTCTACGCATCGAAACTCCTCGGCCCCTTCAGCAAGTCGCCTTTCGATCTGCTCCTCTCCGCCGCGGCGATCCTGGCGATCCTTCTTCTTCTGCGCCCACTGCTCATGCGGCTGCCGCTCGTCGTGCGCGCGCTGCTCGCAATCGCGGCGGTGTGGGGCTACGTCCGCCTCGTCGACAACTTCGTCGCCAACTCGCGCATCTCCGCGCTGCCCGATCACGTCCTTCCGGCGACGCCCGTGCAGGCCATCCTCTTTTTCGCGCTGCTTCTCGCCGGTTTCGGCGTCGTCACGCTCGCGGCAGTGGCCCTCGATCTCAGCCGTCGCAGCGCGTCGCTGCGCATCGCTGCCGGCGCGCTCGCCGCGGTCGCCATCGTCTTCATTCCTCAGTCCTTCTTCGTGCGCGAAAGCGCGCGGAACTTCATCGCCGACACCTACGCTCCGCTCGTAGCGGGCGAGGCGGGACTGATGCGCACGATGATCACCACGACGCTCGAGCGCGAGTTCGGGCGCATCGATCTCGCCACGATCCTCCCCGACGACTACCGGCACATGAGCGTCGAAGATCTCGCGTACGCGCTCTGGCTCCGCTCCGATCTCTCCGAATGGCGCGTGCCGGCGGTCATCACCATCACCGACGAGTTCACGCGCGCGCTCATCAGCCGCTTCGGCGTCGGCCTCCCGCAGTTCGGCGAGGCGGATGAAAGCGAGAGCGGGGAGGTTCTGCAGGTCGGCAACATCCGCCGCGTGTTGCTGCATCACGACTTCGACGTGGTCGTCTTCGGCACGACCATCGCCAACGGCAGCGTGCACGTCGTGAACCCCGCGGATCCCGGCGCGACCGCGTTCGCCGACGTCTACCGCGATTTCTTCGCCACGACCGACGATGAAGCAACGGGCCTGCATCCGCAGCGCGAGCCGGCCGTGTACGACCGCGAGGGAACTGCGCAGAGCGCGGTCACGTATCGGCTGCCGGAGAGTCCCGCGCGCTACTACGCGCAACTGAAACCGGCGCAGGGTTTATGGGTGCGCTCCGCGGAAGCCGACGCGCCGGCGCTCTATCTCCGCCGCACCGAGAACGCGCTCTACGTCTTTCCGCTGCAGATTCCGACGCTCGGCCAGCAGATCCGCCGCGCCGGCGGCGTCGCGATCTGGGCGCTCGTCGTCCTCGTCCTCGCGCTGGCGTGGCGCTCGCTGCCGCGCCTCCTCGCGCTCGCGCGGATGCCGCGCAGTCTCGGCTTCCGCGGGCGCACGTCGCTCTACGTCGCCGCGGTTGTGATCGTGCCGCTCATCGCGTTCGTGTTGTTCGTGCGCGCGTATCTCGCCAATCGTCTCGAGGCGGAGTACGTCGAGCGCGGGCAGACCGCGCTCAACGCCGCGCAGCGCGTGATCGAGGACTACATCGGCTCGCAGTCCGCCGCGCCCGAACAGGTGATCGACGACGCCATTCTCAGCTGGCTCGCGCGCGTGATCGGACACGACCTCCATCTCTACCGCGGCGAACAGCTGATGGCCTCGAGCCGGCGCGATCTCTTCGCCGCGCATGTCGAATCGGAGCGATTGCCCGGCGACGTCTATCTCGACATCGTGCTGCGTCGTAAGCAGATGGTCCAGCCGCGGCGCTCGGCCGGCTCCGCGCAGTACGTCGAGATCTACAGCCCCATCAACCTCGGCACGAACCGCAGCTACACGCTCGCCTTGCCATTCATCGTGCAGGGGCGGCGCATCGAGGCGCAGGTCAACGATCTCGCGACGACGATCTACATGCTCCTCGTCTTCATCGCCCTCGCCGCGATCGCGGTCGCGTTCCGCGTTGCCGCCGGTGTGACGCGGCCCGTGCAGAGTCTCGTCGCCGACGCGCGCGGCGTCGCGCGCGGCAACTTCGACGTGCAGGCCCACGTCCCCGCCGATCCCGACCTCGGCCTGCTCGTCACGACCTTCCGCGACATGGCCCGCTCCATCCGGCAGCAGCAGGAGGATCTGCGCCACGAGCGCGATCGCCTGCAGACGCTGCTCGAGAACATCAACGCCGCGGTCGTCGTGCTCGACCGCGATCGAAACCTCGGAGCGATGAACGCCATGGCAAGACGCCTCTTTGCTCTTGGCTTTGAAGGCGTCCGCGAGTTTCTCGCGCGTCACACGCTGCGGCGCGTGGAGTCGGAAGAGATCGACGTCATGATCGACGGCAACGAGCGCACGCTGCGCGTCTCGATCGTTCCGCTGCCGGACGGCGAAGAGGAAATGCTCATTGCCGAGGATGTGACGGAGATTCTGCGATCGAACAGGCTCGAGGCGTGGGGCGAGATGGCGCGCCAGGTCGCGCACGAGATCAAGAATCCGCTCACGCCGATCCAGCTCACGGCCGAGCATCTCCGCGCGGTCGCCGCGCGCAACGATCCGAACCTGTCGCACGTCGTGGGCAGCGCGGTCGACAACATCCTCCGGCAGGTGGTGATGCTGCGCGAGACGTCGCGGGACTTCAGCGACTACGCCTCGCTGCGCCAGCTGCAGCGCAAGCCGCTGGATCTGAGAAAACTCCTCGCCGACCTCGCCGCAGCCTATTCGCAAAGCCGTGAGTTCCGCGCGGAGATCGCACCGTCGACGCCGAGCTCGTTCAGCGGCGACGCGCGCCTGCTCCGCGGCGCGCTCGCGAACCTGATCGAAAACGCATTGCAGGCCGCTCCCGGCGGCCGCGTGCACCTCGGCAGCCAGGGCGTCGACTCGAAAGTGATCATCTCCGTCGAGGACAGCGGCCCCGGCGTTCCGCCCGAAGTTCTGCCGAAGATCTTCGACCCCTACTTCTCCACGAAGTCGAGCGGCACCGGCCTCGGACTGGCCATCGCCCGCAAGGCGATCGAGGAGCACGGCGGACGGATTCACGCGGAGAATGTGTATCCCGGACTGCGCGTTGTGATCGAATTACCAGTGAGATGAAAGCGCTGTCGATCGCGGTGATCGCCGCAACCCTCGCCACTCCGCTCGCGCACAGCGACATGGAGGAGACGCGCACGACACTGCGCCAGCACGTGCTGCAGCTCATCAACCGCGACCGCGCGCTCTACAACCTGCCGCCCGTGCAGCTCGACGTCGAGTCCTCCGCGATGGGCGACGAGTACTGCCGCACCCAGATCCGCAACGGCACGACCGGACACTTCACCACCGACGGCCACACTCCCTACATGCGCTACTCGTTCGCCGGCGGCAATGACGGTGTGAGCGAGAACGCCGCCGCATGGTCGGCGACCTACGCGTTCAGCGAGCGCGCGCTGTACGAGATGGCGCGGCGCTCCCAGGACGCGATGATGGCCGAGATGCCGCCGAAAGACGGGCATCGCAGGACGATCCTCGATCCGCACGCGACGCACGCCGGCATCGGACTGGCGTGGGAGCGCGGCGAGTTCCGCCTCGTGCACGAGTTCATCCGCCGCTACGTCGACTGGACCCGCGTGCTGCAGCGCCAGGCCAGCCTCGCGGATCAGCAGATCATCCTCGCCGGACGCCCGCTGCACGGCACGAGCGTCGAAGCCATCACCGTCCATCACGAGCCGCTGCCGCAGCCGATCGCCGCGGCCACCGCGAGCGCGCTCGACAACTATTCGCTGCCCGAGAAGCGGAAGGAGTATCTGCCGCGGCTGCGCCAGAGCGTGAAGCGCCGCCACGACGGCTCGATCGAGATCGTGCGCCGCGAATACTCCGACGGCTCGCGCGGCCACTTCTTTCACGGCCCCGACGGCGCGTTCTCGTTCCCCGTCCCGTTCGCCGAGGGAGAGGGCGTGTACACGGTGGTGGTGTGGGTGCGCAAGGGTGGATTCGAACAGCCGATCGCGGTGAGCAACGTTTCGATCCGGGTCGACAGCGCCCTGCAGTCAGCCGTTCGCGCGAGCGCGACTCGATAGGTGTGGAGTGCGGTGACGCCAGTCACCGCTTTCCTATGGCACAGCGGCGACTGGCGTCGCCGCACTCCACACTACAACACCACCCACAGCGCCTGCCCGCGCGCCGCCGCCTGCTTCGCGCTCAACATCAGCTGCACGTACGTCTGCACGTCGAGATCATCGTCGGTCTCGTTCTCGAGATACTGCGCGCCGAGCTGCATCAGCTCCACGTCATCCGTCGGCAGCGACGCGCTCGACGCGAAGCGCCGCAGCTCGTCGAGCAGCGCGGGCAGGCTCGCCACCTGCAGCGGATCGGCGACGTTCGCGATCGGCACGTGCTCGACGTGCTCCATCGCCGCGGGGACGTACACCGCCTGATACGCGTCCACCGTCGTCAGGTGCGGCGCAACCTCCAGCGTCTGATGCACGCGCCGCTGCAGCTCGCGCCAGCCGCTCGCATCGACGGGCTCCGACTCGTACTTCTCCTCCGCGCCGCCGGCCAGCGACGGGAAACGCTTGTGCAGCTCCGCATCGATCGTGCGCGCCAGGTCGCCCGAAAACACATCGGCCGCTGTACCGACGACGAAGGTGAGACCCACGACGCGGATTCTAACGCGACGGGAGTGCCACGCTCGAACTGAACATGTCCGTCACGATCTGCCACTGCCCGCCGGCGTTGCGCCAGACGACCACGTACTTCCCGCTGTCCTGAACCGGCGCGGTGAACTCGTACCGCCCGCGCTCGACCGCGAGATCGCCGCAGCCCTGCACATTCTCGGTGATGAGATCGAGCTCGATCGCCGGCGCCGCGAGCATGGCTCCCCAGAATTGTCCGATGGCCGCACGCCCCGTCACGTTCGCCGCGTTCGGCGGCATCAGCACCGCATCCTCGGCATAAAACGCCGCGACGCGCTCGACGCTCCGCGCGCGCGCCGCCGTCTCGAACGCTTCCGCCATCCCGCGGATCGCCGCATCCGTGCCGGCGGGCATCGTCGCAGTCGACGTACACGCGGCAAACAACGACACGAGAGCCAACACCACCACGACTCGCTTCATGAGCTCCTCCTTCAATGTCCCCTCTCCCCGCCCCTAAGGAGGGCGGACGTCCCGTCCGCCCAGGCCGTGGCGGACGGGACGTCCGCCCTCCACATTTTCTGCGTCCAGACCGCGGGGAGAGGGCCAGGGTGAGGGGCATCCCCTCGGCCTTCATGGATTACTTCGCGTACATATCGATCATCCGCTCGATCGCCCTGCTGCACACATCGCAGAACCCGACCTCGTCGCGCGTGAACATGATGCAGTCCGCCTCGGGACGATAGAGACCCTTTGCCTCGTAGCCCGCGCCCTCGAATGCGCCCACGCGTCCGAAGTACTTCTGCGAGCCGAGGAACTTCGTCGTCCATTCGAGCTCGCGGCGGAACAGCTCGTCCATCTTCGACTCCGGCACGTTCGCCGCCCGCAGAGCCGCCCGCTCCTTCTGATACTCGCGCGAGTGCGCCTCGTACGCTTCCTTGTCCCACGGCGTCGGCAGCGGCGTGTTCGGCGTCACCATCTCCATCCACTTCGGATGCGCGCCGTCCGCGGTGATGTTCGGCTCCCACGGCTCCGGATGCTCGCTGCCGCCGGTCTCGTACGAGACGGGCGAGGTGTAGTACTCGTCGCCGAGGCCGGCGAAGTGATGACCGAACTCGTGGACGAAGACATATTCGGCGAAGCCGCTGTCGACCGTCGTCGTCGCCTGATCGTTGAAGATTCCGCCGCCGCCGTACTGCTTTTCATTCACGAGAATCTCGATGAAATCGTACGGCGCGGACGACGCCGCATCGCGCCACCCGCGGTTGTCGAGCGTCAGCACGTAGCGCTCGGAATCGAAGATGTTGTACTCGACGCTCGTCGCCGTGCGGCGATCGTCGCGCGTACGCGGACGATGCACGCCGCTCTTCGGCGCCGGCAGCTCCAGCACGCGCACATTGAAATCCTTCTTGCGCGACTTGAACGGCTCCGTCGCGAAGAGCTTCGCCGACAGCCGTTCCGCATCCTTACGCAGCTTCGGCATCTCCGCTTCGGTGTATCCCTCGCCGATGATCAGCAGGTCGACCTTCTGCGACGCGGGACCGTTCTCGAAGAGCGCGTACACCTTCCCGGCCGGCGCGCGATCGCCCATGTTCACGAAGCGCGATGACGGCTCGATCACCGTCGACCACACCTGCTGAAACGCGTTCTGCCGGTCGCGCTTCTTCAACACGACCTGCACCGCCTTCTTCGGCCACGGGAAGCGCAGCGACTCGTGGTACGTGCCCGGACGCTCCTTCGCTTCCGGCGTCGTCTCCCACTCGCCGAACACCGATGCGAAGCCGCGCGAGAAGATCACCTGATTCGTGTCGCGATCGATGACCTCGAAGTAGTACTTGCCGAGATTCGACGTGTCGACGAGACGCGTGCGGCTGCCCGGCCACGGACCGTCGGACACGACGCGGTCGAGCGCGATGATCTCGTCGCCGCGCGGCGTGGAGGTGTGGAAGTAGTCGACGCGCATCGTCTTGTCGAGGAACAGCTCGTCGAACCCTTCGACTTCGCTCAGGGCAGGCTTAGCCGCGGCCGCGGGCACCGCGAGGAGGCAAACAATCAGGAAAACTCGGAAGCGCATGCAGGGTTCCTTTCGCGCGCCGGATTGTATGCTCATCGCATGCGCCGCCTCGCTCTTCTGCTCGCGATCGCCTTGCCGATGAGTGCGCAGTTCCGCGAGAGCATCACCGTCGTCCGCGTGCTCGTCGACGTGCGTGTGACGGACTACAGCGGCAATCCGATCTCCGATCTCACCGCCACCGACTTCGACGTAAAGATCGGCGGCAAGCGCGCCGAGGTGGAGTCGGTCCAGTTCATAAGGAGGGCGGACGTCCCGTCCGCCCCCTCCCCCGTGGCGGACGGGACGTCCGCCCTCCAGGGCCACCTCTTCGTCGTCTTCGTGCAAACCGACTTCGCGCGCCACCCCGCGCGCGTGCACGGTCAGATGAACTTCCTCCGCTACGCGGACCGGATGATCGCAGCGCTCGCGCCGGAGGATCGCATCGCGGTCTTTCAATTCGACTCCCACCTGAAATTCCGCCTCGACTTCACCAGCGACAAGGACGCCGTCCGCGCCGCGCTGCGCGAGACGCTGCGCACGAACATCCCTCCGCCCCCGCCGCTCGTCCCGAATCCCGCGCTCGCGCCGTTTCTCGATCGCGAGGCCATGCGCCGCGCGGCCGATTCGGAGAGAGGCCTCCTCCTCGTCGGCGACGCCCTGCGCAACATCGCCGGCCCCAAGACCATGCTCCTCTTCGGCTGGGGCCTCGGCCGCTGGAGCCGCGGCGTCGTCTGGATGACGCGCGACTACGAGAAGGCGCGGCGCGCGCTCGACGCCGCGCGCACGAGCATCTTCGCGCTCGACACGATGCACGCCGACTATCACGATCTCGAGCTCGGATTGATGACCGCCGCCGAAGACACCGGCGGCTTCTACGCAAAGACGCACGTCTTCCCGCAGATCGCGGTCGAACGTCTGCAGCGCACGCTCGCCGGACACTACGAGCTCGAGCTGCGCCGTCCGAACGACCTGGAGCCCGGCACGCACGACCTGCGCATCCGCGTGAAGCGCCGCGGCGTGACCGTGCTCGCGCCGTCGAGCTACATGGATCGCCACTGAGACACGCGCAATGGTTTCGCGGTCGCGCGGTCGCGCAGTGCCGCGGTAAATCACCGCGAAACCGCGTAACCGCGTAACCGCGCAACCACCCTCACGGCACGTCGACGCCGAATCCGTGGTCGACGATCAACACGCGTGGATTCCCCTTCGCCGCCAGCGCCGCGCGCAGATCGCGCGCCGGCTCTTCATGACCGTCATCGCCGAGGCGGAAGGTTCCGTAGTGCATGGCAATGCTGGTGCGCGCCTGCAGCGCGACATGCGCATCGATCGCCTCGGCCGGCGAAATGTGCGCGGACTTCATGAACCAGCGCGGCAGATACGCGCCGATCGGCAGCATCGCTACACGCACCGACCCGAAGCGCTGCGCGATCTGCGCGAAGTGATCGCCCCATCCCGTGTCGCCTGCAAAGTACGCGTGCCCCGACGGACCGCTGATCACGAAACCGCCCCACAGCGTCGCATTGCGATCGCTCAGCGCTCGCGCGCAGAAATGCTGTGCCGGGACGAGCGTGACCTTCACGCCGCTCGTGAGCTGCACCTCCTGCCACCAGTCGAGATCCGCCGCACCGTTCACGCCGTGCCGCGCCATCAGCGCCGAGTTGCCGAGCGGCGTGAGAATGCGCGCCCCGCCGAATCGCCGCAGCGTCGCGAGGTCGAGATGATCGTAGTGATTGTGCGAGACGAGCACCGCATCGATCGGCGGCAAATCCTCGAAACGCAAACCCGGCGGCCGATGCCGCTTCGGTCCCGCGAACGGGACCGGCGAACAACGCTCGCTCCAGATCGGATCGGTGATCACGTTCACGCCGTCCATCTGAATGAGCAGCGTCGCGTGATTCACCCACGTCACGCGGATGCGGCCATCGTCGACGAGCCGCGGCGGCGGAGGTCCCGGCGGCGCGTCGATCCACTCCGGCCACGCGCCCGGAGTCTTCGTCATCTGCCACTTCAGAAATGAGCCTTCCGTCTGCCACCCCGACTGCAGGTTGTGAAACCGCCGCCCATCGAAGTGATCGCTGACCGGCCCGCGATAGTGCGGCGCCGCAACCCACCGCTCCGCGAGCGCGCCGAGCGCCGCCGCCACCGCCGTGAGTCCCGCCGCCTTCGCGATCGTCCGCCGCATGAAGTCCGCCATTCTAGCGACGGTTGACGCCCCCGCCCCGCTTCGCTACGCTTGCCCTCCCTCGCCGGAATAGCGGTCGAGGACAGGTCGTTGACAAGGTTCCTTCAGGCGCTTAGCTCAGTCGGTAGAGCATCACCTTCACACGGTGGGGGTCAGCGGTTCGAGTCCGCTAGCGCCTACCAACGTAACTTCCTGACGCCGCTCACGTTAGCCAAACGGGGCGGCGTTCGTGTTTCGCGCTCCACCTCTTAAAGTGTTCCTGCATGGGTAGGGAAATTCTGCAAGAAGTCACTCCTAAGGCGCAGGCTATGTTCGAAAACTTCCCCCCTGAATATCGCGACCTCAAGGCGCTGGCTGAGGCAGCCGTCGGCCAATGGTGTCCGGGAGCGACGATCTCGTTCGCGCGCATGGGCCCGGGCCTCTCCGGCGCCGGCGTTTTCCGCGTCGATGTCTCCGGCGCCGCGACGCTGCTGCCGTCGGGACAGTACATTCTCAAGCTAACGGCCAAGAAGGAAAAGGAAGTCGATGCATACAAGAAGGTCTTCGCCTTCAATTCCAAATATGCAGAGGCCCACATTCCGCCGCTGCTTCGCCAGTTTGACGACCCACAAGGCCAAGCGATGCTCTTCGACATCGCCGGGGCCAGCCTCGATTCGTATTCTTCGATTGACGGCCGTGAAAATCCCGCATTCGACCGACTGTGCGGCACGATCTCCCGCGATCTTCTCGATCACTGGACTCAGCCCACACCCGAACTCCTCCGCCCGCACGAGCTTCTGGAGAAATGGCTGGATGGGCGACTAAAACCAGAGAGAGGAAAGCGGCTCCGCGAAATCGTCGGTGATCTCTTCGGCGCGAGTGTCGACGGCGTGATCGGGCGCCGCGCCGTCTTCAATCCGCTCGCTCTCTACGAACTGGCGAAGGAGCAGGCGTGGGGCGCGATCGAATCGCTGCCGGCGCTCCTACACGGCGACCTCCATGGCGGCAACCTTCTGCTTCACCGCAACGATCCCGAACCCGGCAACTACTGGATGATCGACGTCACGCAGGCGCGGAACGGGCCGTCGGGCTTCGACCAAGCGTATCTCGAGCTGTCGTTCATCCTTGACAACCTGCAGCCGGCTGACCCGGCGCAGCTCTTCACGGCGCTGGAAACGGTGGAGTCGGCTCCGCGCACGGATGAGATGCTCCCTCCGATCCCGAGGTGGATCGTCAACAACATGCGGCGGATCCGTCGTGCGATCAGCGATTGGCAGCAGGCGGTGCACCAGCGCCGGCCTGACGTTGTGCGCCGGCAATTTCTGCTAGCGCGCGTCGCCGCGGGACTGAACTGGGCCAACAAACGGCTCCTCTCGTATCCGCGACGCCTCCTGGCCATCTCATACGCGGCGTGGAATGCAGCGCGTTACGTCGAGCAATTCGAGCCGGGCGCATGGCCGACGCAACCGACGAAAAAAAAGATGATCGAACAGAGCGAAGAGGATCTCGCGACGTGGCGCGCCCTTTGGGATCTCGCCGGCGGCTTCGCCGCAAGCTCCGGCCGCTTCATTCTGGCGGCGGAGGCGCTCGGCGATTCCGATCGCCTGCGCACCCTCGGCCACATCCCTTGGTCGGCGGTCATCGATCTCGACCCATCATCCGACGAGACGGGACTGCAGCATCACGCCGCCGCCGTGTTGGAGACACACCGCAGCATTCATCCGTACAGCCGTACGCCCGTCGAGGTGAACTACGCCCGTGGCACGGCGTGGCTGATGACGGCCGGCTGGAAGAGAAAGCGGGAGGCGCCGCCGACCTACGACCAATGGCGTTGGGCTAACCTCTCCGTGATCCGCGATTTGATCAAAGGCGTCGACAACGACGCGAATCCCGAACCGCTCTACGTCTTGCTGCTTCCTGGCGCCACGCTCGATGCCGACATGCCGCTGCGGCGGCTGGCCCAGATCGCCAGCGCGGCCGACGAGGTCACCCGCGGGCGCGCGCGCATCATCCTCCTCGGCGGACGAGAGCTGCCGGAGCCGGTGAGACATGAACACGTCCCGCTGGAAGTCGATCTCTTCATCTCGAATCTGGAGACCGTGTTCGGCACGACCGCGTTCACCGAGGTGGCCCAGATTCCCGGCGGACCGGACGGCGCTCTGCGGCCGCTGCCGATCGAAGCCCTCCGCTCGATCGAAGAGAACATGGAAGTCCTGCACTCACATATCGTCGAGCAGCCGTGTGGGGAGGTGGTGCCGTCCGATTCCTTCTGGCGCGGCCATCCGCCGTCGTGGACCGACTTCTTGACCAGCCACGACATCGAGCGTCCGATTCATCGGGACCTAGTCAAGACGCTCCAGGAGTGGCTCGATCCCGCCGGGCGCAACAGGACCGTCCTCCTCTATCACACCCCAGGAGCTGGAGGAACGACGGCGGCGTTGCGCGCGGCTTGGGACCTGCGCGCCGAATATCCGGTTGCCGTTCTGCGGCATGCGTCGCCGGCGCTCTCGACCCGATTGCAGCAGCTCTACCAAATCGCCGAACGCCCCGTGCTGCTGGTGGCCGAGGCATCCGACCTCACCGAGTCGGCGCGGGAAGACCTTTATCGCGATCTCTCCCTTCACAACAGCCGCGTCGTCCTCCTGTACATCCGGCGGGAGCTGCAAACGGAGCGGGAGAGCCTCATGATCGCAGACCCCATCCCGCGGGACGAAGCAATTCGCTTCATGAAGGCGTATCAAGCGCTCACTAAAGAGCCACGGCGGCGCGAGGAGTTGACTCGAATCACGTACGACGACGCGCTGGAGAAGTATCGATCGCCGTTCTTCTACGGCTTGGTCACTTTCGAACGCGATTTCGAGCCCGTTGAACGGTATGTGACGACGCACATTCGCGCCGCCCGCGGAATCGTGCGCGACATCCTGCAGTATCTGGCCGTCACCACCATCTTTTCCAACACCGGTCTTCACGAGGGAATCATCCGCAAGCTCGTCGGCCTCAGCGAAGACTCGCAACTCACATTGCCGCAAGTTCTGGGCGAGGGCCCGGCGCGTCTCATCTTCAGGAAACAGGGTCGGCTCCGCCTGATGCACCAAGTCATCGCCGAAGAGGTTTTGGCCTCCCTCTCCGGCGGCGACGATTGGAACCTCGATCTTAATACGATCGCCACGGCGATGATCCGCGACGTGACGCGCGCCGTGGCTTCCGACTCCACGCACGTCCTCGATCTATTCCGGCAGATCTTCACCGAGCGGCAGGGCGGCGGACTGGAGGACGAAGACCGCCAAGATTTCTCGCCGCTCATCGAGGCCATCGACTCCGTGAACCGGAGCCTTGGCCACGGCGTGCTGCATACCCTGACCGAGTGCTGTCCCGGCGAGGCGCACTTCTGGAACCACCTCGGCCGTCATCAGGTCTATCGCGGCGGCGGACACGATCTCAACAAGGCGGAGGAGTATCTCGAGCGCGCCGTCCAACTATCGCCGACGGACTCCCTGCACTATCACACCCGCGGCTTGGTCCGGCGCGCGCGGCTGCGGCAGGAATTGACGGCGGCGAAAAGGGGCGGCGTGGCGGGGCTGGTCGAACGGCTGGCCTGGTTCAACGGTGCGGCCAGCGACTTCGAGTACACCCGAAAGCTCGACCCCGAGAACATCTACGGCTACGTGACCCACATTCAGATGATTCTCTACGTCGCCGAGCGGTTGAAGACGGCAGCGGACGTCAAGAACATCGCATCGGTCGGGCCGGAGGCATCGGGGTGGCTACAGGAACACCTCGCAATCGCCGCGCACCTGCTCGACGACGCGCGCCGGCTCTACGGCACGCTCGACAAGCGCAACAGCTATCTCACCGACTGCATCGCCGCACTGGAGAGGCTCTACGGCAACTTCGATGAAGTCATTCGCATATGGGAGGTCGCCCAAGCTCGCGGGACCAGTGATGCCCACAGCCGGCGCGCTCTGGCCAATGCGTATCTGGGCCGCAGTGGCAACTCTTGGGCACAGCTCCAGGAATCGGAGCTCCGCCGGATCGTGGATCTGATGGAGGTGAATCTCAACTCACGTTCGCGAAACGAGGATGACTACCGCCTGTGGTTCGAAGCCTACAAACTGCTTCCCGACTTCGACGTCGATCACGCTCTTGGGCAGCTCAAGCTGTGGAGCGTGCGCTTTGCATCGTGGAGGGCACACTTCTACACGTACGTTCTGCAGTTCCTTCTTTGGTTCGAGGGAAGAACGACCTCGACGGACGAGATGCGAATCGCTCTCGAAGCATGTCAGCAAACCGCATTCGGGCGCCGCGGAACATCGGTGCAATGGCTGGCTCAGGCGCCGATGCCATGCCCGCTGGTCTCGAATGCCGACATGGGCGAATGGGATCGCACAAAAAATTTCTGGCCCAACAGCTCCCCATTGCGTCGCATTAACGGGGTAATCGACGAGCACATCCCCAGTCCGCAAGCGGGAACGATTAAGATCGACGGCGAAGTGCGGGTATTTTTCGTCCCGGCTTTCGGAAAGTTCTTTGCCAACAGCGATGAGAACAAAGCCGTCAGCTTTTATCTGGGATTCAGCGCCGTTGGATTAAGAGCCTGGGAGGTCCAGCGCGGTCAGGTCGAGGGGGGCGACCGTGCGGCGTTTGCCTCGGCCGTCACGCCAACACCGGTCATCCTTGAGGCGGCGCCGATCGCATTGGAGCGCAAGCGTGAGCGCGTTCGAGCGCTGAACAGCGCGCGCATCGCGACGTTCATCAATGACCTGGTCAGCGCGCACATGCGCCTCGGCGCGCGCCTCACGGTTGGCGAGGTGGTTGCGCGCATGGAGGCGACCTTTGGCGTCGATCACCTGTTGGACGAGGTGGCCGTCGACGTCCGGCAGATCCTCAGCAGCCGTTACCGGCTGGTGCCCGACGGTCTGGACCTGTTCATCGAGGAGTACACCGCTGCAGCGGCGACGCTGCCGTCGACGAAGGCGATGAAAACCGGTCGCGTTCAGTACGTGAATCGTCGCGACAAGTACGGGTTTCTCGCAGGCGACGAAGGCATCAACGTTTTCTTCAGTCTTGGCGCAGTGGTCAGCGCGCATCGGGACGCCATTTCCAAAGACCATCGGGTCGAATACGCGGAAACGGCCGGCGACAAGGGGCCAATCGCCATCCGCGTCAGCTTGGCCGATCCCAATGACCTGCTCGAAGGCGAAGCGCTGCGGCAGGCGATCAAGCAGCGAGCGTTGGCGCAAGTCCTCGAAGCACCCGACCAAGCCCACCGGATCGACGATCTCGAAGCGTTCGTCAAACAGGAGTTTGGACCGCGCGTCGTCCGACGACTTGGCTTCAGTACCTTTGCCGCGTTTCTTTCCACCGTGGTCGAATTGACCATCGACGGCGTGGGCGCGGACCGAGTGGTCTTCCTCCGCGACCGCGACGGCGATCTGGCCTTCGGGCGTCTTCCGATCAAGGCGAGGCAGAAACCGACGGCGTCGCCGAGGCCAGCCTCGCCGCCGAAGCCGCCAGCTGCGCTGAAGCGCGCTCCTGGGCCGGCTGCCGCTCGCCCTTCGGTGCGCGTCAGCAATCAGCGCTTACGGATTCTCGCCGCCAAAGAGGCGATCGCGTTCATCATCAGCCGCGGCGGTGTGGTCAACGGTGCGGACCTTGGCAATCACCTCAGCGCCCGCTTCCCCGACAGGGAGGAGCCGAAAATACTGAAGCGCCTCGGCTACAAGACTCTTGCGCAGTTCGTTGCGTCGGTTCCCGACCTGGAGTCGTCGCTGACGGAGTCGGAACTCATCGTCCGCATACCGTTCGTTGAAACGGTCATCCAAATCGCGATCGAGGAGCTGAAACAAACGAACGGCATGCTGAATCTCAATACTCTGGGCGGCAAATTGGGGGAGAGATTCAGCAGCGAAAAGGCGCTCGTACATCGGCTCGGATACCGCAGCGTGCTCGACTTCTTCAGAAACAACGACGCTTTCATAATCGATGCGAGCGCGAAAGACGCCGTGATCCGCCTGGCGTGAGAGATTAGACAATCAGGTGGAGTGATTACCTGCACCGCGTAGTGTTCGTGAAGTGTTCGTAGGGTCCGCGTACGGCCATCCTAGGACATCCCTGGACGTCCACGGACGCTCGTAAGCTACTGGAACTACGGACATCCTAGGATATCCAGGGACGGGGATCGTCATGCACACGGTAGGGGTCAGCGGTTCGAGTCCGCTAGCGCCTACCAAGGTAACCCACTCACGCCGCTCAGGTTAGCAAGACCGAGCGGCCTTTCCATTTTCTGATTCGCCCCTCCAAGTGTTCGCGCAAGTGTTCACTTCCGACTGACCGCGCGCGCAGTGCGAGGCACGACGCGTAGTACGCAGGGGCGGAAAGGCGTGGGTCGTCGTAAGCACGTCAGCGTATGCCGGAATTGAAATCCCGGTGGGATCTCATTCTGCCGATATCGCCGGTCACGTTGGTTGGACGGTCGAAGAAATGTTCGTGCTCCGAAATCTTCGGGCCTCTGGACAGCATTTCTCCAAGCACCTCGAACGCGGTACCAAACCACCGCTGCGCGAGTCGCTGCTGGTATTCAGGCGCCGTTAGCGAGGCCAGGCTCCCCATTCACGCCGACCGCCCGTATGATTTGCTGGGATGATCGACCTTACTGAGGTGCGGCGAATTGCGATCACCGCGATGTTCGCCGATGACTTTTTGCTGGATCGTGTGGTACTCAAGGGCGGGAACGCCCTCAGCCTCGTATACGGTGTCGGCACTCGAACATCCCTCGATCTCGACTTCTCGATCGAGGCCGATTTCCCTGATCCTATCGATGCACGAGAGCGGATCTTTCGCTCGTTACGAGCGCGGTTCGATTCCGCAGGATACGTCGTCTTCGATGAGACCTTTGGTCCCCGCCCGGCTGTCGCGAAAGCTGCTCAGTCACCTCGGTGGGGTGGATACCGCGTCGAGTTTAAACTCATTAACCGAGAGCTGTTCGATCGACTTCATCGCGACGTTGACGCGCTCCGTCGTCGGTCGTTGGTGATCGGGCCTGCCCAGATGCGCATCTTTACGATCGACCTGAGCCGTTACGAGTATTGCGAGCCGAAACGAGAGTTCGAGCTGGATGACTTCATCATCTACGTTTACACGCCGGAGATGATCGCGGTCGAAAAGGTGCGGGCAATCTGCCAGCAAATGCCGGAGTACGAACTCAATGCTCACCATCATCCGCGTGCGCGCGACTTCTACGATATCGCCCTTGTGATTGAGGAGTGCAGCGCGTCATTTGCGCCGCCGGAGATTCATCAACTCGTCCGGGACATTTTTGCAGCGAAAGAGGTACCGCTGTCGCTCATCGGGCGAATCGACATGCATCGTGAGTTTCATCGCGCCGATTGGCCCAAGGTGGAGCTGGCAGTCGCGCAGCGACTTCTCGTGTTCGACGACTACTTCGATTTCGTCGTCGCGGAAACTGCGAAGCTACAACCCCTTTGGGTAGAATAAGCGCCACTCCGGGTCGTACTCGGGATCGTGGAGTCCGTGCGCCAGGTAGAAGTCATGCTTCATTCCGAGTTCCTTCACCCGTTGCCATCGATTCTCCTCGTACCCAGCTCGCTGCAAGTAGAATCCGATCGCCTGGTGGTACGGGTACGCATACTCGAGACGTTTCAGAGTTGCAAGCAGGACGTTGACCGACAGCACTGATTTTGCTGCGGTGTAGGCCTCCAGAACATGAAAGACGCCTCCGGCGTAGGCAGGCCTGACCGTACTATCGATTAGGGTTCGTTCAAGCTTGGTGACCGCAAGCTTCTCGCCAGCCGGCCCATCAAGCTGTCCTACCTCGAGCTGGCCAGTGTTCTTGCCGGCGATGACGACGATCTGAGAATCGACGTATGTATACGCCAGATTTGAGATTCGTTGCTGGTTACGAAACGCGCGATCGATGCTTTCCTGCGTCAGGGCACCTCGTGGAGCTGGCTTAGGTGACTGCTCCTGATTGACGTAAATCGTGCGCGGAATCTCGTTCGTCAGGTTGTGGAGAAAGATCGCGGTTCCATGCGAGAGGTATGATCCGGGTTTGATCGAGAGTGCGATTTCGAAAGGGCTTGCCGCTCGCCAGATGTAGCGCACAACCGACGCGTATGCTTGCGACTCGAGGCGAACCTCCTGCAGCCCATTGGAGCTTAAGAAGCGGATGAAGTCGGCCGTGGTCGTACTCTGCGCGAGGCGCCAGAACTCCCGGTGTTCAGACATGATTGCCGTGATATCCCGAGCCGATAAAACTCGAGACGCGCGCTTGTCGAACTCAGCAATGATGTCCCGTTTCGCAATCTGGAGACGAGTGGCCACATCCCAAGTATACCCCGTCGTCCTTGGTATATATACCTAGGACGACAGCTAAGGAGCCACCTCCAGCCGCGAAGTCACTGCACCCGATGTCGGGAGATACGCAAGCGGATGGCGCTTGGTATATATACCTAGCGCCATCGTGAGCGACGTCCCCGACGCGCTGGCGGCGCCAGGAACCGCCGAACGCATCCTCGCCGGCCGCGCGCGCGAGCTCGGCGACACACCCGCCGGCCTCACGGGATTGCCGATGAGGATCGTGGATTGAGGTCACTGCGCCACGACTCGATCTCCCCTACGGCGGAATGGAGATACTCGACGGCGTGTCGATGCCGGCGCCTTTCTGCCCGTCGAGCAGCACGAAGCTGAAGTTCGAGCCGAGGATCTGGGCGACGCCGTGACAGCCCATGCAGCCACTCATGTTGTATTTGGTGCCATTGAACTGCATGTTGTTCTGCCCCGGCTGGTAGGCGGCGATCCCGTTCGGGAATCCCTTGAGGACCGGCATGATATTCGGCGGAATGCCCTGGAAGTTCTGCAGACCGTTGTTCGTCTCCACCACCAGGTTCGCCAGGTAATACGGCTGGTTGTAGGTCCCCTCCGAATTCTGCGCGGTGACGTTGGCGTAGAACTGGGTTCCGATCAGACGGTAATTGCGCCAGACCGAATTGGCGGGAAGCTCGTCATAGACGGCCTAGTTCACTGCATTGGTCGTGGCCAGCGGATACGGCTGCTGGCGGGTGACGGCAATGGCGTTGGCGACCGGCGGATAGGGCGTCGGATTGTCCTGATCCGCCTCGTTGTCGGCGAGGAAGTTGACGTACGAGTAACCGCCGCCGTTGGCGATCGTGTTGTGCTCCCACGTGGCGAAAATGAACGTCCCGCCGACCGGATCGGCATTCGCCATACTGCTGTTTCCCATGTGCGCGCGCTGGATGATGTGCAGGCCGATGAGGCCGAACGTGGCGACCGCATAACACGGCGTGCCCTGGGCGGTGGTCTGGAAGTACACGGCTTCCGTCGTGTGGTACGCCGGGTCCGGCGCGGCGAGAAACTTCCAGGCGGACTTCACCTGGATCGAGCCGACCGGCGGCGGCGTCGCCGGTCCGCTCTGATAAGTCGTGACCGTCTGCTGCGCGTTGTAGTTGACCGGGCTCAGTGTGAGCTGGCTCTTCTGCGGATTTCCATCCGGCGGTCCCTGTGCGCTCGTGCGCCAGGGAAGTGCGTACGGCGGCGTGGCCGCCGGCGCCGGTGGAGGAGGCGGCGGCGATACCGCATTGACGACGTTCAGCCCGTTGGTGAGGACGTAGTTGAAGTAATCGTAATTGACACGCACCTCGTAGAAGATGATGTGCGCGTCCGGATTCTGCATGTCATTCTGCAGCCCCGGATCGAAGACGCGCGGTCCCACGCCGAGCGAGGGCCGGTTGTTCACGATCGTCGGCGGATACGGCGTATCGGCTGTGCCTCCCGGCGGCGGCGGGAAGAGTTGCTGGCAGGTGGCGTACGCCGGTGTTCCCTGGTATCCGGCGCAGAGGGCGTTCTGGGACTCCTGCGCCGGCGACGCCACCTCGGCCGTTTCGTCGAGAGTGTTCGGGCCGGTGGCCAGCGTCGGAGAGAGTTTCCCGGTCTGCAGGACACGGCGATGCGCTCCGCCGGGAAGCGCCTGCGCGCGGGTCTGATCCTGCGGAGTGCAGGCCGGGATTCCGCCCTGCGTTCCGATGGATTGACTGGCGGAGTAGGTGAGCTGCTGCCATCCGCTCGCCGTGACGGTGTCGTTGAACACCTCCCGCTTTTCCTTGAACGTTTCCCACACCAGGACGTCGGTGTTGCCGGCGTTCGTGAAGCTGGCATCGAGGTCGGGAATCCCGCGAAGATATCCGGTGGGCTGGCCCGCGGCCGCCTCCGCCGGCCAGTTCATCGCGGCGAATGAAGCCCAGGCCCAGGAATCGAACGTCGGCCCGGCCTGCGCCGGGTTCGTCGGCGTCGAGCCGAAGAACGACGATACGTCGAAGGTCGTGGGCGGAGCAGCGCAGTCGAGCTCCGGATTGTTCGGATCCGGTGCCGTCGTCGAATCGCGGCAGGACGTGGAAGCCGTTGCAAGTGCTTTCTCGGCCGCCGGAGTCGCCGATTCTTTTTTGCAGCCCTGCAGAAGAACGGCCGCAGCGACGGTCACGCAGACGAGGCCTCGCAAAACAAGGGTTGCCATGGCAGTGCCTCCCTTTCCTGATTGGTTACGCGCGGGATGGTGGCCCTGAAGCAACCTATGTCGTCATTCCATCCATTGTCAACATCAGGAACAAAACCGGGGGCCCGTGGGGGCGGGCCTACCTTGCCGGTCATGAGCGCTCACGCTCCCGCGAAGCCGCATTGGCGAACGTCCGCCCACCCGTCGTAACCTGTTTCCAGCCATGATCCAGGCGCGCGGGATCCGGAAGCGGTTCGGCCGTCACGAGGTGCTTCGCGGGATCGATCTCGCGCTCGCGCCGGGCGAAGTCGTCGGTCTCATCGGTGCGAACGGCGCCGGCAAGACCACATTGATGTCCTGCCTGCTCGGCTTTCTCCATCCGGATGAGGGCCAGATCACGTTCGACGGTCTGCGCAATCGCGATCTCGGCATCCGCCGCCGCACCGGCTTCGTCCCCAGCGCGTGAGCCTCGGCCGCCGCATGACGGGGTGGCAGTTTTTACGCTACATGGCGCGTCTGTCGGGCATCAGCGCGCGCGACGTTCGGACGCGTGCCGACGCGATGCTCGATCGCCTCGGCCTGACCGCTGCGGCGGATCGTCCGCTCGGCGAATACTCGCGCGGCATGCTGCAACGCATCGCGCTTTGTCAGGCGTTGATCCATGAACCGGACTTCCTGTTTCTCGATGAACCGGCATCGGGACTCGATCCGAACGGCGTGCTCCTCGTACGCGACCTCATCGCGGAGCAGAAAGCGCGCGGCGCAACGGTGCTCCTCAACTCGCACCAGCTCGCCGAAGTGGAGAAGGTGTGCGACCGCGTGCTTTTCCTCCATCGAGGCGTCGTCGCGCAGGCAGAAACGCTCCGTGCTGCCGATCGCCGCGTCGTCGCGATCCGCCTCCTGCTCGGCACCTACGATCCCGCGAACGTGAGACGGATCACGGGCAGCGACGCCGAGGATGGCGTCGTCAAGGTCTCGACCGCGAGCGACGCGGACATCGCCGCGGTCGTCGGCGCGCTGGTGAGGAGCGGCGCGAGCGTCGTCGAAGTCAGGCCGCAGACCGCGGACCTGGAAGCGATCTTCCGAGGTGTTGCATGAACGCGGTGGTGATCGGGGAAACGATGCGGCGCCATCTCACCAGGGGCGGCTACATCGTCTATCTGATCCTCGTCGCGCTGACCGGCATCTTCGCTTCGACGTTCAACAAGCCGGCGGCGATGTGGCCGTCGCTCGTGGCGCTGCTGGCGATCATCACCGGCTCTTCGCTCATCGGGCCGGAGTTCTCATCCGCGACGCTGCAGCTGATCGTCTCGAAACCGATTCACCGATGGACCTACCTCCTTTCGCGCGTCGCCGGAGTCTTCGCGAGCGTGGCGCTCGCCGCGATCATCGGGATGTCGGCGGAGATCGGGATGCGCTGGCTCGGCGGGAGGGCACCTCTGGTGTGGCAGCCGTCCGTGAGCACCGCGCTCAACGCGCTTGTCGTCGCGTTCCTCGCGGTGTCGCTGCTCGCGCTCCTCGGCAGCGTGACGCGCTCGTACTTCAACGTCGCGATCTACATCGGCGCCCAGGCCGCCCTCTCCGCGGCCGAAGCGATCCTCGGCGTCCTCCGCATGCGCGGCCCCGTGGGCGAGGTCCTGCAGGCGCACCCGTGGATCGAGCGCTCGATCATCGCGACGAACGACGCGCTGTTCCCATCCGCGTCGGCGGAGCTCGGCCGCGCGCTCGTGCTGCGCGTCCTCGTCATGGCCACGATCGCGTTGACGCTCGCGTGCCTCGCGTTCGAGCGTCGCGAAGTGCCGTACGGCGCCGACTGACGGCTTGCGGATCGGCCGCGCCGCGCCGAGACCGCCGCGACCAGCCCGCATTTCTCACGCTGTCATCCCGAGCGTCGAGCGGGGGACCTGGGCGGGAGGGGCTCGATGTGCGTGCTTGCCGCCCCCACCCGCGCAGGTCCCTCGCTACGCTCGGGATGACAGGCTGTCAAGCGGTCCCCTCGCGTTGTGAGAAATGCGGACTAGCCCCGTGTACACGCGATCCACAAAATGACGGCGTCGGTCTCCCGCGCGGCGCTCGTCGTTTCAAACCGACTTTGCCCGGCGGTACAGACCGCGCCACAGTCCGGAGCGCGCCGAGGAAACCTGGAGATGCGCCGCGGCCCTGGCAATCTCCTCCGGTGTTGGGTTACTCCAGTTGGCAAACACGCCGCCGGGCGGCAGCGTGAAGCGCAG
This sequence comes from Thermoanaerobaculia bacterium, assembly GCA_035525285.1. Classification (GTDB taxonomy): domain Bacteria; phylum Acidobacteriota; class Thermoanaerobaculia; order Gp7-AA8; family Gp7-AA8; genus QHVT01. The sequence continues at coordinate 1,573 of DATLFB010000126.1, read as the reverse complement.
CGGCGGCGCATCGGCGGGGTAGAGCTCGCGCTGATAAACGCGCAGGCAGTGGTCGATCATCGTGTAGCCATGAAACATCAGCGCGGAGATTTCGATCTTCGAGAAGCGATCGAGATCGGTGCGGATGGCTGCCACCAGCGGCAGCAGCTCCTCCGGCAGGCGCTGCTCGCCGTCGATCCACGCGAAGCGTTTCGGCGGCATCAGCTCGACGTAAGAGTACGAGCGAAGGTAGGGACCTTGCCGCTCGCGCTCCATCTCGCGCATCGTCTCTGCACCGGCACAACGGAGGAGCGTTTCGGAAAAGGCGCGCCGCTCTTCGAGGTGCGCGTATCCGAGGTCGCGGAGGCGCTCGTAAATGATGTCCTGCGCGCGGAAGATGATCCCTTTGCCCGGCGGCCAGATCTGCCAGGTCGAAGGCCGTCGTTGTTCCTGCAGCGCCCCGGCGCCGTCACTGATGATCAGGTGATGGCAGAGGTGGCCGATCAGGTGCGTCCCCTGATTGTCGAAGACGCCGCCGTCGATCACGCTGAGCTCTCCGGACGAGACGCTCTCGCCCCACAGCGGCTTGCGAAAAAACCCGACGACGCGGTCGAAAACGCGCGTGAAACGCAGCGGCGCGAACGCACCGGGAAACGCGGACGATGCGGCGACGGCGCGGGCGATGGTCGTGGCCCGCGGCATCGAGATCGAAGGTCTGCTGCGCAGCAGCGCCGACCGCGCGGTCGTGCGGCGCATGAGATCGGACAAGAGACCCGCGTACGAGGTGTCCGGCTCCATGTTCGAGAACACCACGTGGTGGCCGAAGTTGAGCGTCGTCGCGTTCAGCATGACCAGCGGCAGCGCCGCGATGTCCTTCAGCTTCAGCTTCCCGTAGAAGTCCTTCTCGTAACACTTCTCGAGTGCCGCGGCTGCGAAGTAGTGCCAGCAGACGTACGCGAGAGCGAGCACGGCGACGACGGCGACCAGGATGCGCGGCATCGTCACACCGGACAGCAGCAGAACGCCGCCGGCAATCAGCGCGAGGACGACTGCCGGGAAAATGAAGGCCGACAAGACCACGACGCCGCGTACGCCTCGAATCATCGTGGACAGGAGCGTGCTCTCGACATCGCTCCAGACATCTTCTTCGGTGATGGTGTGGCCATCGGAGGCAGCCTCCATCCCGACAGCGGAGTGCAGAAACGCCCAAACCGCGCCCGCGATCGAGCCGCCGGAGACCGTTGAGAGGATGTGAAGACGCGAGAGAAGACCGAGCTCGCGCAGCCGCTTCAGCACGCCGAGGTGAAACGCGGCGGCGCGGAATCCGCCGCCGGAGAGAGCAAGACCGATCACTTCGGGTGGAGCGTCGTCGCCGGCCATGATCCTGATTATCTGCCAGGGAGTCGGCATGAAGGAACGGCCACGCGAACGGTGCGCGTGGTACCGAAACCGTGATGGGAATGCCGCGCTCGGACCGCAAGTTCTTGCACGCGCTGGCGGCCTGCGTTATCTTCGGCCGCCTGACTGAAGACCCCTAGCTCAGCTGGTTAGAGCGCTACCTTGACACGGTAGAGGTCAGCGGTTCGAGTCCGCT
>DATLFB010000125.1:0-29547 GCA_035525285.1 Thermoanaerobaculia bacterium | reverse complement strand
CCCCGCGCCGCAGCTCTGCTGCGGCTTTGGAAAGCGGCGACTGGCGTCGCCGCACTCCACACTCACCCTAGTGGACATTCAACATTGAAAGTGTAGGTACCAAGGCTTGTCATCCCGAGCGTGAGCGAGGGACCCGGGGGTAGGGTGGCACGAAGCCCGAGCGTCGCGCCGCCGCCCGCCCAGGTCCCTCGCTCACGCTCGGGATGACAAGCATTGACACCCATGCTTTCAAGATTGAAGGTCCACCAGCTCTTTGAGTGCGAGCTCCATCCGCCGGATGCCTTCCGCCGCCTCGTCCATCGACAGATTCAGCGGCGGGCGGAAGCGCGCGGAGTTGTGGCCCGACGCGAGCACCATCATGTCGTGGGCCATGAATGCCTTCAGCGCCGCGTCGCGCGTCTCGCCGCTCGGCAGGTCGAACGCGACCATCAGGCCTCGGCCGCGCACGTTCGAGACGAGATGCGGCCACTCCTGCGCGAAGCGCTGCAGCTCGCCCGTGAACCAGCTTCCCACGCGCGCCGCGTTCTCGACGAGACTCTCCTCGTCGATGATCTCGAAGAAGCGCTGCGAGCGCACCATGTCGGTGAGATTGCCGCCCCACGTCGAGTTGATGCGCGACGAGACCGTGAAGACGTTCTCCGCGATGTCGAACAGGCGGTCGTTCGCGGCGAAGCCGCAGACCTGCGTCTTCTTGCCGAAGCAGAAGATGTCCGGCTCGATGCCGTAATGCTGGAACGCCCACATCTTTCCGGTCAGACCGACGCCGGACTGCACCTCGTCGAAGATGAGCAGCATCTCGTTTTCATCGCAGAGCTGCCGGATGGCGCGGAAGAACTCGGGGCGGAAGTGATTGTCGCCGCCTTCGCCCTGGATCGGCTCCATGATGAACGCGGCGATGTCGTCCTTCCGCTCGTGCAGGAACTGCTTCGCCTGATCGAGCGCGGCCTTCTCGCGGCGCTCCGCATCGGCGAGCGACTCGGCGGTCGCCGGGAAGTGAATCTTCGGATTATCGATGCGCGGCCAGTCGAACTTCGGGAAGTACTGCGTCTTCCGCGGATCGGCGGTGTTCGTGAGCGAGAGCGTGTAGCCGGTGCGGCCGTGGAAGGCTTCGCGCAGATGCATGATCTGCGTTCCCTTCTCGCTGGTCGCGCCGCGCTTGAAGTTGTGGCGGATCTTCCAGTCGAATGCCGCCTTGACGGCGTTCTCGATGCCGAGGGCGCCGCCTTCGATGAAGAAGAGATGCTTGTTGTGCGCGGGAGGAATGGCGATGCGCGCGAAGGTCTCGACGAACTCCGCCATGAAGGTCGTGTAGATGTCGGAGTTCGCAGGCTTGTTGACCGCCGCGTCCGCGATGCGCTCGCGGAACTCCGGCGTGTCCATCTTCGGATGGTTGTAGCCGATCGGACAGGATGCGAAGTTCGTGAAGAAGTCCAGAACGTTTCGGCCGCGGCGCGAGTCGAAGACCCACGAGCCTCGCGACTTTTTGAGGTCCATGACGATGTCGTAGCCGTCCGCGAGCATGTGCCGCGACAGCACGTTGTGCACCTCGGCCGGCTGGACGTAGATCCGGCGATCGGTGATGGATGAGATGGACATGCGGAAAACTCCTGTCTTGATGAGGCGTTGCGGGCGGAGCATTCTATCGCAACCCGCAGAGTGGCGCGCTCTCCGCAGGAGTGATAGAACTGCGCTCCGCAGTTTTCGACTCGTCACTTCTTAGGAGCTTCCATGAAAGAAATCGTCATTCTCGGCGGCGCGCGTACGCCGATCGGCTCGTTCCTCGGCACGCTCTCATCCCTCCCGGCGCCGCGCCTCGGCGCGATCGCGATCAAGTGCGCGCTCGAGAACTCGGGCGTGCAGCCCGATCAGATCGAGCAGGTGATCATGGGGAACGTGCTGCAGGCCGCGATCGGGCAGGCACCCGCGCGGCAGGCCGGCATCTTCGCCGGGATCCCCACCGGCGCCGGCGCGGTGACGGTGAACAAGGTGTGCGGCTCGGGGATGAAGGCGGTGATGTATGCCGCGAACGACATCCGCTGCGGCGAGTACGACCTCGCGATCGCCGGCGGCATGGAGTCGATGTCGAACGCGCCGTACGCGCTGCCGCAGGCGCGCAGCGGCTATCGCATGGGCAACGGAAAGCTCATCGACGTCATGATCCACGACGGGCTGTGGGATCCGTATGGCGATAAGCACATGGGGAACTGCGCGGAGCTGTGTGTGCAGAAGTACTCGTTCTCGCGGGAGCAGCAGGATCAGTTCTCGCTCGAGTCGTATCGCCGCGCGCAGGACGCGATCAAGACGGGCAAGTTCAAAAATGAGATCGCCGTGGTCGAGATCGAGGGGAAGAAGGGGAAGTCGGTCGTGATCGACGACGAAGAGCCGTTCGCCGCGCCGCTCGACAAGATGGCCTCGCTCAAGCCCGCGTTCCAGAAGGAAGGCGGCACGGTGACCGCCGCGAACGCATCGAAGATCAACGACGGCGCCGCGGCGCTCGTGGTCACCTCGGCGGAGTATGCCGCGAAGAACAACCTCAAGCCGATCGCGCGCATCATCGCGCAGTCGACGGCGGCGCAGGAGCCGGAGTGGTTCACGACCGCGCCGGCGAAGGCGATCGACATCGTGCTGAAGCGCGCGAACATGACCGCGGACGACATCGATCTCTTCGAGGTGAACGAAGCCTTCGCGGCGGTCGCGCTCGCGGCGATGGAGGACGCGCACATCCCGCACGAGAAGCTGAACGTCTACGGCGGCGCGGTCGCCCTCGGCCATCCGATCGGCGCCAGCGGCGCGCGCATTCTCGTCACGCTCATCCACGCCCTGCAGGACCGCGGCGCGAAACGCGGCCTCGCCGCGATCTGCATCGGCGGCGGCGAAGCGGCGGCGATGATCGTCGAAACGCTCTGAGCGGGAGCGCCGATTTCCAATCGGCCGGTCCGCCGACTTCCAGTCGGCGCTCCGGCGATTTCCAGTTGTCGCCGATCGGAGATCGGCGGACCGGCCGATTGGAAATCGGCGTTCCGATATCCCGCGAACGTAGCGGCGGGCTTCAGCCCGCCGACGCCCGGCTGAAGCCGGGCGCTACGTCAGGAGCTCCGCGCTACGCCAGCAGCGCCGCGAGTCCCGCGAGATCGCGCACTTCGTGCGTGGGGGTGCCGCCCGGCAGCGCCGTTTCGCCGCGGCGGTTCACCCACGCGGTCGGAATGCCGAGCGCGTTGCAGGGGACGACGTCGTGAAAGTTGCTCTGCGCGGCGTGCAGCCAGCGCGCGTCGCCGAGCCGTTCCCGCGCGGCGGCGAAATGCGCGTGGCCCGGTTTGTAGGAGCGCACCTGCTGTGCGGTGATCACGGGATCGAAGTCGACAGTGAAGTGGCGGCGCGTGGCGCGGATCAGATCGTCGTCGACGTTCGAGAGGATGCCGACGCGATAGCCGGCGTCGCGCAGTCGCTCGAGAGCGGGGTTCGTGTCGGGGAAGGGCTTCCAGTGCGGGAGTGACTCCGCGAGGAACGCCGCGCGCTCGAACGCGAGCGGCCAGCCGAGGGCGTGGGCGACGCGCGCGGCGGTCTCGGCGAGCACGTCGCGATAGAGACGAAACCGCTCGCGCTCCACGACCGGCTCGATCAGCGCGTACGCGCGCAGCACCTCGTCGCGCCGCAGCTCCACGCCGTCCTCGCGCGCCGCCCGCAGAAACGCCTCGGCGATCCCGCCTTCCCAGTCGATCAGCGTTCCGTAGCAGTCGAACGTGATCGCGTCGAACGGCCGAGCCATGACGTGAGGCATATCACAAAATGCGGGGCCGCGCGGTGCTACACGTGGGGGTCTGCTTGCGCGCCCTCGAAAACGGCGTAAGCTTTGGCGAATCCTCCTTACGGTCATGCAAGAAGCAGCAGCACGAAATCTGCGGACGGCAGAGCGTTTTCTGCTCGCGCCTCCGCTGAGCGCCACGTTCGGCAGCTCGCCGGTGGCGGTGTGCGACATTTCGGCCAAGGGGGCGCGCTTCCGTCATGACAAGCCGCTGGAGATGGGCGCGAAGGCCGTGCTCGAGCTCGCCGTCGACAGCCGCCCGGCGCCGGTCACGCTCGAGGCGGTGATCGTCTGGACGCAACCCGACGCCGCGATGCCGCAGCGCTTCGTGTCCGGTGTGCGGACGTACGGTCCGGTCGAGACGATCCAGACGCTCATCGCGCAGCTTCAGACCTCGCACCGCTCGAATCGCATCGAAGAGCTTCGCTCCACCGACCGCTTCTTCCTCTCGCCGCTGCTCGAAGCGACGTTCGACGGGCGGAAGGTGCGCATCGAGAATCTCTCCGCGCGCGGCGCGCGCATCGAGCTGCAGACCGAGCCGCTGCGCGGATCGAGCGGTCTGTTTCACTTCGAAGTGCCGGACTCCAATCTGCCCGTCGAAGCGACAGGGCTGGTGATGTGGACCGCGATCAAAGCCGTCACCGGCGGGCTCGCGCTGAACTATCGCGCGGGACTGTTCATCAACGAGAAGCCGGAGCTGATGCGACTCGCGATCGGGCGGCTGTGCGAGATGAACCGGTCCGCGCTCGACACGCAGTCGCTGCGGCTGAAGTTGAAGATCATTCGCGCGCGCGCGCGGCAGCTCGCGCCGGAGTATCGATCGATCGAGGAGTCGGGGATTCCCGCGGAGCAGTATCTGCTCATCCAGGGCGTGCGCGAGGAGCTGCGGCTGAATCCGGAGGAGGCGATCCACTGGTATCGCCGCGCGCGGCTGATCATCAACGATCCCGCGACGCGCGCGGCCGCGCCGCCGATCGCGAATCATCCCGACGCGCTCGCCGTGTGGGAGTATCTCGACCGCTCCGTCGATCCGACGATCGTGGGGCGCGCGTTCGAGCTACCCCCGCCGTAGCGCGTCGAGCAACGTAGCGGCGGGCTTCAGCCCGCCGGGTCGCCCGGCTGAAGCCGGGCGCTACGTTTCCATCGCCTCGACGTTCCTTTGCATCCCCGCGAGCTTCGCGCGTTTGATCGCGCTCTTCCTGAACAGCGCGGAAAAATCGGCCTGCGCGAAGCGGAGGAGATCGGTCACGGGGGTTGCGCGATAGGCATCGCGCGGCGTGAACGCGGGATGCGACTCCGGCGGCGCGGCATTCCAAGGGCAGACTTCCTGGCAGATGTCGCAGCCGAACGCATTGTGCTCGACCTCGATCTCGAGCGGGCCGCGATGCTCGATCGTCGCATAGCTGATGCACTTTGCCGATGCGACGGTGCGGTTCGGGAGGATCGCGTTGGTGGGACACGCGTCGAGGCACCGCGTGCACGCACCGCAGCGATCGGCGACGGTTGCGGCGGCGATGTCGTTCTCGAGCGACGTGAGCAGCGTGCCGATGAAGAAGTACGAGCCGTGCACTTCGTGGATCAGCATGCCGTTCTTTCCGATCCAGCCGAGGCCCGCCTGCGCGGCGTATGACCGATCGGAGAGCGGACCGGTGTCGACGTAGCGCCAGGTCTGAACAGGAGGGCGGACGTCTCGTCCGCCTTCGGGGGCGGACGGGACGTCCGCCCTCCTGACCGCGTTCTCGATCTTTCGGAGAATGTCGTCGAGGACTTCGTGGTAGTCATCGCCGAGGGCGTAGCGGGCGAGGTGATGACTGAGCGCGTGCTCCGGCGCGTGCGGACGCTCGGAGGCATACGGAACGAGAATCGAAACGACCGAGCGCGCCCACGGGAAGCGCTTGTGCGGATCGCTGCGGACGGCGACGTTCTTCGCGAGATACGACATCGACGCGTGATCACCGCGCGCGATCCATTGCGCGAAGTGCGCCGCGTGCGCGTCGTCGAGATCGCTCGCGCCGAGATGCAGGACACCCTCGGCGCGAGCGATGTGGGTGATCGTGGGCCAGACAGCGCTGAGGGTTGGGAGCATTGGTGACGGGAACACGTCGTGCACGCGATGAAATCCGGTGGAGGGCGGACGTCTCGTCCGCCTCAGTGGGGCGGACGGGACGTCCGCCCTCCAGATCGTTCATCGTTCGTTCCAACGCTCGAGAATCGAAGCGATCATGGTCTCCGGCACGCGAACCGTCCCCAACGTCTCCGACGTCTTCACGCTGCCGTGGTCGTCCGACCCGCCCGTCACCATCTTGCCGCGGAAGCGCGCGAGGTTCGTGTAGCGCTCGCGATTCAGCGCGTCGACGTCGGGATGCATCACCTCGACGCCGTCGATCCCCGCATCGAGCAGGCGTGGCACGAGCTGCTCGTGATTCGGATAGAGCGTCGGATGCGCGATGCTCGTCACGCCGCCGGCGTCGCGGATCAGCGAGACCGCTTCGCTGATGCGAAAGCGTTCCTTCTCCACGTACGCCGGCTTCCCCGTTCCGAGATACCGGTCGAACGCCTCGGACACCGACGACACGTAACCCGCTTCGACGAGCGCGCGCGCGACGTGCGGCCGGCCCATCGCGCCACCGGCCGCGAGCTCGTCGACGCGCTCCGGACGGATGTCGCAGCCGAGGGCGCGGAGGCGGTCGACGATCGCATAGCCGCGGCGATGTCGCGCCTCGCGGAACGAGCGCAGGCGCTGATCGATCCGCTCGTCGAGTGCGTCGAAGGCATACGCGAGCACGTGCACGTCGATGCCTTCAAACCCGCACGAGAGCTCGATCGCCGGAATCAGCGTCAGGCCGCACTGGTCCGCGTACGACTTGATCTCGTAGTACGCGGCCAGATTGTCGTGATCGCTGATGGCGATGATGCCGAGGCCGTGAACGCGGGCGACGTCGACGACCTCGCGAGGGGAGCGGGTGCCGTCCGAGTGGTAGGTATGAAGATGAAGATCGGCGTAACGCAAACGGTCAGATCTTCTTCGCCGCCTTCTTCAGACCCTTCGCCGACGCCTTGAGAACATCCTTCGCGGCGTTCTTCGCGGCCTTCTTCACCGCGGCTGCCACCGGCCTGGCGGCTTTCTTCAGCGCCTTGATCTTCGGCTTCGCGGCCTTCTGCAGCTTCCTGATCCTCGGCTTCGCGTAATCGGCCGCGGCATCCATCGCGTTGGACGCGGCGCTCTTCACGTTCTTCACGGCTTTCTTCGCCGCTTTTTTGATCACCTTCGTTTTGATGGCCACAACAAACCTCCTAAGCTTGTGCGCGTAGTGTAACAGCGTCACGCAGTCGGCACTTCGGGCGGCGCGAGCTCGTCCACCACTTTCCGGCAACGCGCGCAGAGTCCGCCGTCTTCGACGACCTCCTCGCGATACTGCCAGCAGCGCCCGCACTTCTTTCCGCGCGCGGGCGACCACGCGACGCCGACGTTGTCGACGACCGCTTCCACGTCCGCCGGTACGTCGCCGCGAACGATGTCGACGTGCGAGACGATGAAGAGCTTCGCAAGATCGATGCTCGTCTGCACGTCGCCGTAGAGTTTGACGTCCGCTTCCAGCGACTGGCCGATCTGTTTTGCGGCACGCGCTTTCTCCAGCACGCCGAGCACGCTCTCGCGCAGGCGCAGGAGACGGTCCCACTCTTCGATCTGCGGAGCGGGCAGCGTCATCTCGAGCTTCGGCATCTCGGAGAGATGCACTGACGCTTCCTTCTCGCCCGGCATCGCCTCGTAGATCTCGTCCGCGGTGAAGGAGAGGATCGGCGCGATCGCGCCGGTGATGCCGCGCAGCGCGTGATCCATCGCCGTCTGCGCGCTGCGCCGCTCGCGCGACGCCGGCGCCTCGCAGTACATCGTGTCCTTCGACGCGTCGAGATAGATGGCCGAGAGATCGGTCGTGCAGAGCTCGAGGATGCGGTGATAGACGAGGTTGTACTCGAACTCCTCGTATGCCTGCCGGCTGCGCGCGACGGCGCGGCTCGCGCGGTCGAGGATCCAGCGATCGACGGGCAGGAGCTCTTCGACGGGCAGCGCGTCCTTCGCCGGATCGAAGTCGCTCAGATTCGCGAGCAGGTAGCGCGCGGTGTTGCGGATCTTGCGATACGACTCGCTGACGCGGGTCATGATCTGCGGGCCGAACAGCATGTCCGTGGTGTAGTCGCTGACGGCGACCCAGAGGCGGAGGATGTCCGCGCCGCTCTGCTTGATCACGTCCTGCGGCGAGAGCGCGTCGCCCTTCGACTTCGACATCTTCTCGCCGCCCTCGTTCAACACGAACCCGCACGTGACCACGCGCTCGTACGGCGCGCCGCCCTCGATGCCCGTGCCGACGAGCAATGACGACTGGAACCAGCCGCGGTGCTGATCGTGCCCTTCGAGGTACACCTGCGCGGGCCAGGCGAGATCTTTGTTCGGCTTGAGCACGGCGATGTGCGAGCAGCCGGAGTCGAACCAGACGTCGAGGATGTCGGTCTCCTTCCGATACGACGCACCGCCGCACTTCGCGCACGACTTCTCGTAGAAGTCGCTCGCCGGACGCTCGAACCATGCGTCGGCGCCTTCCGTGCGGAAGCATTCCGTCACCTTCGCGAAAAGCTCGGGCGAGGTCACCGGCTCATTGCACGACTCGCAATAGAGCACCGTGATCGGCACGCCCCAGAGGCGCTGGCGCGAGATGCACCAGTCGGGACGGTTCTCGACCATCCCGTACATTCGCTCGCGGCCCCACGCCGGGAACCACTTCACTTTGTTGATCTGCTCGAGCGAGCGCGCGCGGAGGCCCTGGACGGCGGACGTCTCGTCCGCCTCATGGGGCGGACGGGACGTCCGCCCTCCTTCCATCGAGATGAACCACTGCTCGGTCGCGCGGAAGATGATCGGATTTTTACAGCGCCAGCAGTGCGGATACTGGTGCGTGACCGTCTCGCCCTTGATCAGCGCGCCGGTGTCGGTGAGAAGCTGCACGATCAGCGGATTCGCCTTGAACACGTGGATGCCGGCCCAGTGCGGCACGTCCTGCGTGAACTCGCCGCGGTGATTGACGGGCGTGTAGATGTCGAGACCGTAGCGGCGGCCGGTGATGAAGTCGTCGGCGCCGTGACCGGGCGCGGTGTGGACGAGTCCCGTGCCGGCATCGAGCGTGACGTAGTCGCCGAGGACGAGCGCGCCCTCGCGATCGACGAAGGGATGGCGATAGCGGAGATGTTCGAGCGCCGCGCCTTTGAAGACCTTCGCGACTTTGTAGTCGTTCCAGCCGAAGAGCTGCGTCACCTGCGGCACGAGATCGTTCGCGAGCAGATAGTGCTCGCCGTCGTGCTCGACGACGGCGTAGTCGTAGTCGGGCTTCACGGCGATGGCGAGGTTCGCGGGGAGCGTCCACGGCGTCGTGGTCCAGATGACGGCGTAGAGCGGCTTCTCGATCGGCAGGTCGAGCGCGGTGACTGCGTCGTCGAGCATCCGGAAGCGCACATACACCGACGGCGACGTGTGCTCGCGATACTCCACCTCCGCCTCGGCCAGCGCGCTCTGATCGACCGTGCACCAGTGCACCGGCTTGAGACCTTTGTAGACCATGCCGGTCTGAAAGAAGCGGCCGAGGGCGTCGGCGATGTCGGCTTCGTAGTCGAAGGACATCGTCGAGTACGGATGGTCCCAGTCGCCGAGGATGCCGAGGCGGACGAAATCCTCGCGCTGGAGATCGAGATACTTCGCCGCGAACTGGCGGCACGCGCGGCGGAAGTCGGCCGCGGACATCGCGTTCTTCCTGGATCCCAGCTCTTTTCCGATCGCGTGCTCGATCGGCAGGCCGTGGCAATCCCAGCCCGGAACGTACGGCGAGTCGTAGCCGAGCATCGTGTGCGATTTCACGACGATGTCTTTGAGGATCTTGTTCAGCGCATGGCCGATGTGAATACGTCCGTTCGCGTACGGCGGCCCGTCATGCAGCACGAACTTCGGCTGTCCGGCATGCTTCTCGCGAATCTTCCCGTAGAGGTTCATCCCCCGCCACTGCTCGAGCCGCTTCGGCTCGTTCTGCGGCAGGTTCGCCTTCATCGCAAACGGTGTTTGCGGGAGGTTCAGGGTTTTTTTGTAGTCGCTGCTCTCGGCCATGGTGACCGGGCAAACTAGCACACGGTTGCCCGGTTGCCCAGTTGCCCGGTTTCCCGGTGATGGAATCCGCCGGGCAACCGGGCAACCGGGCAACCGGGTTGCCGGGCAACCCTACATGCCGCCCGCAGTCACCGTCCTCGGCGCCGTCACCCGAAGTTTCTGCCCCACCCGCAACGACGCCTTCTTCGGCAGATCATTCAGCTCGCGCAACTCGGCCACCGACAGCCCGTTCTTCTTGGCGATCGAGAACAGCGTATCGCCCTTGCGGACGGCGTAGAAGTTGTTGCTGTCGGCGAGGAGGGCGCTGAGCTCGCGGGCGCGGACGGGGAGGTAGATCGTGTCGCCGCGGGTGGCGCCGTTCGCGGACGCGAGATTGTTCATCGCCACGAGCGTCTCCGGCTTCGCGCCGACGGCGCGGGCGAGGTGTTTGATCGAGTCGCCGCTGCGCAGCGTGTACGTGCAGAACTTCAGATACGCATCCTCGCGGCGCAGCGTGTCCGCGCGCGCTTCGAGCGACTCCGCGAGTCTCGCTGGCACGCGGACCGATGCGCGTCCCGGCGGGACGACGCCGCGTCGCAGCGCGGGGTTCAGCTCTTTCAGCAGCTCGCGATCGACCTCGAGCACTTCGGCGATGTACTGGAGCGAGACGGGGCCGCGCACGTCGACGCGCTTTTCTTCGCTTGTTTCCGCCTTACCGAGGCGGAAGCCGTGCGTCTCCGGATCGCTGGCGATCAGCAGCGTCGCGTAGAACGTCGGCACGTAGCCGCGCGTCTCTTTCGGCAGCGCGGATTGCTCGAGCAGTTCCCAGAACGTCGTCGCGCCGGTCTCCTCGAGCGTGCGCCGCACGCGTCCCGGGCCGCAGTTGTATGCGGCGAGGGCCAGCGACCAGTCGTCGAACATGCGATGGAGATCTTTCAAATACGCCGCGGCCGCGCGCGTGGAGCGCTCCGGATCGGCGCGCTCATCGACCCACCAGTCGACGCGCAGTCCGTACTCGCGCGCGGTGTCGGGCATGAACTGCCAGATCCCGTGTGCGCCGGCGCGCGAGGTGAGCGTCGGCAGGTACGCGCTCTCGATCACCGGCAGGTATGCCAGTCCCTTCGGCAGCTTCTTTTCTTCGAGCGCTTCGTCGATCAGGTTCCTGTATCGCGCCGAGCGGATCAGCGAGGCCTGGATGCTGTCCTTCATGTCGACGCTGAAGAGACGGAGCGCGGAGTGGATCGTGCGGTGCTCGGGGATGGGAATCGAGATGGCCGCTTCGAGATCGACGACCGGGACGTCGGGAGCGGGCTTGTCGCTGCGGGCGAGGATCTGGTCGTAGGCGGCTTGTAGTTCTTTCTGGAACTCTTCGGCGTCGAGGGAGTGGTGGAGGACAGGCGATCCCGCCTGTCCTGGGACAGGCAGGATTGCCTGTCGTCCACTCGCGCATGAGATCGCAAACAACGCGAGCACACACAACAGCGTCAGTCTGTTGAACATCATCGCGCCCTCCCCTCGCTTCCCGACCGTGCGCTTCACGCCTGATCGATTTTGAGATTGACCGAGAGACTCTGGACGTCGGAGGTATCGCCGAGATCGACTTGCTGATCCTGGCTCTGGATCACCCCCGCGTCGCCGTCCTCGAACGATAGTGTAACCCGAACGGATTTGCTGCGCGGGAGGACGCCGGCGGGGATCTGGAGGTTGAGCGTGCGCTGGAGGTCGCGCTTCGGGCGGAGCGCGTCGAGATCGGCGAGCACGTCGCGCTTCCTGTCGCTCTTCGGCGTGCTCGCGGTGGCGCGCTTGCGCAGCGCCTCGAGCTCCGCCATCACATCGACCGAAGTGCGGACCTTCACGGTCTTCACGGGCTCCGCCTTCTGCGGTTTCTCGGTGCGGCTGAAGTCGATCTCCGGCTCCGGCGCGGGCTCCGCGCGCGCCTCGAGCTGCGGCGGCGGAATGTACTGCGCCGGCGCGGGCGCCTCGGCGACCGGCGCGTCGGCGATGATCCGGCGATCCACCTCCGGCATCACTTCTTCTGCCGTAGAGAGCTCTTCGACTTCTTCCTCGACAGGCGCGGGCGTCTCGATGACGGGTGCGTGCGCCACCGACGGCAGCGGCGTCGACGCCGCGATCGTGCGCGTGGGACTCGGCGCGGGACCTTCGTTGCTCTGCACGCGGAACTGCGCGATGCGCGCGGGCGGCGGCGCGTGGCGCACCGGATCATCGCCGGTCATGCGGCGCCGCAGCGTGCGCAGGGTGAGCTTCGAGATCATCTTCAGTGTTTCGAAGACTCCGACACCCGTCGAGGCGACCGACTCGACGTGCTCGAACCGGCCGTCGGGATCGAGCGCGTCGAGCATCTCCTTCACCGTCGACGTGCCGGGCAGGTCGCGCTTGTTGAGCTGGGCCACGACCGGGATCTCGTCGAGATTGAGTCCGATCTCGGCGAGGTTCTCGCGCAGGTTGTGGAGGCTCTCCACGTTCGCGTCGAGCATCGCCTTCTGCGAGTCGGCGACGAACACGATGCCGTCGACGCCCTTGAGCACGAGCTTGCGCGTGGTGTTGTAGAAGACCTGGCCGGGGACGGTGTAGAGCTGCAGGCGGGTCTTGAATCCGCCGATCACGCCGACGTCGATCGGCAGCAGATCGAAGAAGAGCGTGCGGTCGGTCTCGGTCTCGAGGCTGACCATTTCGCCGCGGCTCTGCGGCGAGGTCTTCATGTAGATGTGGTGCAGATTCGTGGTCTTCCCGCAGAGCCCCGGACCGTAGTACACGATCTTCGCGGCCATCTGCATCGTCGCGTAGTTGAAGAAAACCATCCTGTCTCCGGACGAGGGATCGTAGCACCCGCTACTCCGGGCGGGCAATCGAAGCGGCGATCTCCGCGGCGAGCAGCTCGTAGATCCGCGCGAGCTGCGCGTCGCCGCGCAACGCCTCGAGATGGCGCAGCAGCACTTCCCGGTCGCCGCGCGCCGCGGGGCCGGTGAAGCGCTTCGCGTCGCCGTGCCGTCGCCAGTTCTCGATCGCCGAGAGCGCGAGCGCGACGAGATCTTCGTTCGCGCTGTCGATGCCGGCCCGCGTCATCAGCCGCTGCGCGACCTCCAGCATCGCCGCGACGTAGTTCGAGCCGAAGACGGCCGCGGCGTGATAGAGCGGCTTCTGTTCGGGCGAGACTTCCGCGAAGCGCGAGCCGAACGCGGTCGCGATCAGTTTCGCGGTCCGCTTGTGCTGGCCCTCGAAGACGAGCAGCGTGTCTTTCAGATCGACTTCGATGCCTACCGGCGGCAGCGCGCGTAGCGGATGGAGCGAGAACCCGTCGCGCACGCTGAGCATCGCGCCGCTCGCATGAAAGATGATCGACTCGCTCTCCGGAATGGCGCTGGCCACATCCGGGATCGCGCGATCGCTCACGGCGATCAGCAGAAGCTCGGAGTCGCGCGCGAGATCGGTCATGTCCATGCGCGCGGTTTGCAGCAGCTCGGAGATGTGACTGTGCGACGCGTCGCGGAGCCAGATGCCGGAGAGCGGCCAGCCGATCCGCTTCCACGCGGAGCCGAATGCCCACGCGGCGCGGCCGCCGCCTAGAATGCCGAGGCGCATAATGTCTCGAGGAGGACCATGCGATACGCGCTCATTCTCGCACTGATCGCGGGCGCCGCACTCGGCGCGCCGCCCAGCACCTGCCGCCTCGACGGCGAGTACGCACGCGCTCTCTGCGCGTACCAGAAGCGGAGCTTCGCCGAGGCCGAGGCGGGATTCCGCGCGCTCGCGGAGCGGGACGTGCGGGATGCGGAGACGATCCGCGCCACGTACTTTCTCGCGCGGACGATGATGAAGACCGGCCGCTTCGACGAAGCCAGCGCGCTCCTGGTGCGAATGTATGCGATGGATCAGGCGTTTTATGAGGAGTGGAATGGGGATTTTTTGTTGGGGGAGTGCAGGAAGGCGTTGGGGAAATGAACAGCGAAGGCAGAAGGCAGAAGGCAGAAGGCAGAAGTAAGAAGAGGATGCCTGGGCATCTTTTCTCACTTCTGCCTTCTGCCTTCTGCCTTCTGCCTTCATCCGTCCTCCGGTAAGCACATGGCCCAGCAAACTCAGTTCGAACTTCGTCGAAAGCTCCTCCAGCTCGAGGCGCTCTACGACGTCGGGCGTGCGCTCAATACGCTGCGGCCCGAGGATGATCTGCTCGAGGAGCTGATGCATCGGGCGATCGCGGTGCTCGATGCGACGATCGGGTTCGTCTTCGCGCTCGACGAGAAGCTGCACGTGCAGACGCTGTTCACCTTCGGCCTCGAAAACGTCGATCCCGCGGCCATCCTCGCCGAGCCGCCGCTGAAGAGCGTGATCGCCTCGCGCGAGCCGGTGATGGTCACCGTCTCGAAGTTCCTCGGCGGCCCCGGCAGCGATCTCCTCATCGCACCCATGATCGCCGGCGACGCGATCCTCGGCATCATCGGCGTCGGCGGCAAGGAAGTGCGCGGCACGGCGAAGGCGGGGAGCTTCATCGAAGACGATCTCCGTTTCCTCGAGTCGATCGCTTCCATCGGCGGCGCGGCCGTCGAGAACACGCGGCGCTTCCATCGCCTCGACCTCGTGCGCGAGACGCTCGAGGACGAGAACCGCGCGCTCAAGCAGCGCATGCTGCGCGAGTACTCCGATCGATTGATGGTGGGTGACTCGCAGAAGATGCAGCGAGTGATCGACCTTGTCGCGCGCGTCGCCGACTCGCGGGCCAGCGTGCTCATTCGAGGCGAGTCGGGCACGGGCAAGGAAATGGTGGCGCGGCTCATTCACGGCAACTCTCCGCGCAGGGACGGCCCGTTCGTGGCCATCAACTGCGCGGCGCTGCCGGAGACGCTGCTCGAGTCCGAGCTCTTCGGCATCGAGCGCGGCGTCGCGACCGGCGTCGAAGCGCGTCCCGGAAAGTTCGAGCTCGCGAAAGGCGGGACCATCTTTCTCGACGAAGTCGGCGACATCCCCCTCGCGCTGCAGGCCAAGCTCCTGCGCGTGCTGCAGGAGCGCGAGATCGAAAAACTCGGCGGACGGCGGCGCATCCCCGTCGACGTGCGCATCCTCTCGGCCACGCATCGCAATCTCGAGGAGA
The DNA here is from genome assembly GCA_035525285.1 of Thermoanaerobaculia bacterium. GTDB lineage: Bacteria > Acidobacteriota > Thermoanaerobaculia > Gp7-AA8 > Gp7-AA8 > QHVT01. The sequence continues at coordinate 14,514 of DATLFB010000125.1, read as the reverse complement.
TGAACGAGAAGGGCGAGTTCCGCCAGGATCTCTATTACCGTTTGAAGGTCGTCGAGATCACGCTGCCGCCGCTGCGCGAGCGGAAAGACGACATCCCCAGGCTCGTCCGCTTCTTCCTCGACAAGTACGCGAAGCGCGAAGGCTTGCGCGACGTGCGCATCACGCAGGAAGCGCTGCAGAAGCTGATGCGCTATCCCTTTCCCGGAAACGTGCGCGAGCTGGAGAACATGATCGAAGGCGCGCTCGCCCTGACGACCGATCCCGTCATCGATCCCGGCGACCTGCTCCTGCCCGAGCCCGCCAGCGGCGCCGGCGCGCGCGAGCTGTCCGGCGATCTGCCGACGCTGGGCGAGCTCGAGTCGCGCTATATCGCCCGCGTTCTGGCCTTCGCCAAGGGAAATATCTCGAAAGCCGCGAAAATCCTTGGCGTCGACCGCAAGACTCTCTATCGGAAGCGCGAGGAGCTATCCCAAATTGACACAAGTGTGGACAATTGGGACACACATTGATAAATCGCTACAGTGGAGATGTTTACGCGGCGACGCCTCGACATCTGGCGGTTAGTGTGGCAGATTTCCACACTAGGGCAAATCGCTTCACTTTCGGGTCGGATCATGTAAACTACGCTCGCCTATCGACTTAGGAGGTTTTCAGCTGACCGGACCTGTGTGGCAGTGGCGTTGCTCAAGGGTGGCCCCGACAACAGAGGGGGCCAACCATGAACAACATCGCACAGACCCGCATGCTTCGACTTCGCTCAGCACAAGCCACCAGGCTCGAAGGCGCGCTGTCCGCCAGCTACGTGCTGCCCGGCATGCTCGCGCTGAACACGGTCGCGCTGCTGGCGCTGGACCGTCTCGGTGGGATCCCGCAGTGGATCAAGACCGCCGCCGCCCTGTTCCTCGCTTTTTGAGATCGTCCGGTCCGAGGAAAATCCATTCATGACTGCGACCGCAGAGCGGCAGATGGAGCTGACGCTCCCGATGGTGCCCGACATCGAGATCGCCGCCGCGCGCGCCGCAGGCAATCTCGCCCGGGAACTGGGAATGAGCTCCGAGTCGATCGACGAGATGGCTCACGCCATGATCGAGGCGTGCATCAACGCGCGCGAGCACTCCGGTAGCGCCGACAAACGCATCTATGTAAGAATCCTCGGCACCTCGGCCGGCGAGGGGAGCAGCCCGCGCATCGACATCTGGATCACCGATCACGGGAAGGGATTCGATCCGGGAGAAGCTCGCAACCGCCGGCAGAAACTCGGCGCGGTCCACAAGCGCGGGTGGGGTCTGCAGATCATCGAGGCGCATATGGACGAAGTCGGAATCACGACCAGTCCGGACGGCACGACCATCCACATGGTGAAATACGGGAAGCGAGATCATGACTGACGAGCTCAGGGTGGCGGTCGACCGCCGCGGCACCACCGGTGCGATCCTCTACACGAAGGGCTACATCAACAACGTGGGAGGCGAGGAGATCGCCAACCGCGCGTATGAATTGATGGATGGCGGCGTGCGCGCGCTCCTGCTCAACCTGCGCGACACGAAGATCGTCAACTCGATCGGCATCAGCATCCTGATCGAGATCATCGAGAAGATGATCGACAAGGGCGGCCGCATCGGCTTCTGCTGCCTCACGCCCGTCATCCACAAGACCTTCCAGATCATGGGGCTCGCGAATTACGCCGCGATCTTCGCCGACGAAGAGGCGGCGGCGAAAGAAATGGGGCTTCAAGGGTAAAAGGTGAAAGGTAAAAGGTAAAAGGAGCAAGGCGGCGAAGCCCTTTTACCTTTTACCTTTTACCTTTTTCCTTTCACCTCACGCGGCGCTGATATCCTCCCATTGCCATGCCCGCGGTCCATCGTTTCGTCGACTTCGTCCACGAGCTTCAGCAACTCGAGAAGTCCTCGCTGGCGAGTCAGGGATCGCTGATCCTCGACGCGTTCACGCGGAACACGCCCTTCGACAACGGCGCGCTTTATCTGCGCGAGACGCGCGGGTCGGAGCTGCGGCTGGCCGCGAAATCGCTGCAGTGCGTGGCGCCGGAGATCCTGCTGGGCGATGCGGAGCTGTCCGTGAATCCGCCGCCCGCGCTGGTCGTGGCGCTCCAGTCGCATCGCGAGCCGATCGGCGTGCTCGCGCTGGCGGCGCACGAGACCGCGAGCGAGGAAGACGTCGCGTTCGTGCGCGCCGCGGCGGCGTTTCTCTCCACGCTGCTCACGAATCAGCGCCTGCTGCAGGAGACGCGCGAAGGCGACTTCCAGCTGAAATACCGGCTGTGGGAGCTCGAGTCGCTCTACGACATCGGCCTCTCGATCGCCTCGACCCTCAACGTCGACGAGCTCGCGGACGAGATTCTCTTCCGCATGATCTCCCTCACCAACGCGCGCCGGGCCGCGCTCTTTCTGCGCGATGGCGACGGCTTCAAGCTCTATCGCTCTTTCGGCGACGTGCGCGAGGATTTCCTCGGCGCGCAGCTGAGCCATCAACTGATGCGCGAAGGCCGCCCGCTCACGTTCGAAGGCGGGGGCGAGTGCCTGTTCCCCGAATGCACGACCTTCGTCGCCGTGCCGATCAAGGGCAGCAACGACGCGTTCATCGGCGTGCTCGCCGCGGCCGATCGCGAGACGCGCGAAGGCGGCATCGGCGCGTTCGAGGCGAACGAGCTGCGGCTGCTCGCGCTCTTCGCGAATCAGGTCGCGATCGCGCTCGAGAATGCTCGCCTGCACCGCGAGGCGCTCGAGAAGCAGGCCATGGAGCGCGAGCTCGAGCTGGCCGCGACGATCCAGCGCGACATTCTTCCGAAGGCGATCCCGCAGCTCAAGGGAATCGAGATCGCCGCGCTCTCGCGTCCCGCGCGCCAGGTCGGCGGCGACTACCACGCGTTCTTCGTGCGCGACGGCGTCATCACCGCGCTCGTCGCCGACGTCGCCGGCAAGTCGATGCCCGCGGCGCTGCTCGTGTCCGCGCTGCATGCCGTCATTCAGCTCCTGTTCGCCGAAGGACGCGAGCTCGGCGAGATCGCCACGGAGATCAATCGCCACATTCACAACTGGTCGGCCGAGAACAAGTTCGTCACGATGATCATGGTGTCGATCGATCAGGAGAACGAGACGATCCAGTTCGTGAACGCGGGACACAATCCGGGATACATCATCGCCGGCGGCCGCATGGAGCAGATGAAGTCGCACGGCCTGCCGATCGGCATTCTGGGGATGACGCGCTACATGACCCAGACTCGCCCGTTCCCCGCGGGGTCCTGCGCGGTGCTCTACAGCGACGGGATCACCGAGGCGGAGGACATCGAGGGGAACGAGTTCGAGAACGAGCGGCTCGAGGCGCTGCTCGAGCAGCACGTCGACTGCGACGCGGCCATGATCCGCGACCAGATCGCCTCGGCCGTCGATGCCTTCGTCGACGACGCCCCGCAGAAGGACGACGAGACGATCGTCATCGTGCGGCGCGCGACGTAGCGCCCGGCTTTCAGCCGGGCGAAGGGCGGGCTGAAGCCCGCCCCTACGTTCACTTCACCGGAATCGTCACCAGCGTGTAGTGCTCCTGATCCGTCGAGAGCACCGCGAAGTAATCGCGGCGCTGGCCGCGCGTGTACACGACGACATGGGCGAGTGTTTCGAGGCTGACGTTCGTCTCGTCACTGGCGTAGTAGTCGACGTCGACGCGGTACTCGCCGCGCGCGGCCTTCGGAATCGAATAGATCTCCGGGCCGTAGCCGAAGATGTATCCGCCCGTGAACTTCGCGCCGGCCGCGCTCACGGTGTGATCCCATTTCACGATCTCGCCGCCCGGTTCGACGATGTGGATGTCGACCCAGCACCAGTCGGTATCCCACATCAGCTCGATGGTGAGATCGTCCCGCTCGTCCGTGCGGATGTCGGCGCCGCGCTCCCGCGCGAGCGACGACGCGCGTTCCCATCGCGCGAGCGCCTCTTCGGTCTGCTCGAAGATCTCGCGGATGTCCCAGGCATTGCTCTTCATCGCGCGGATTTTCTTCGTCAGCGCCGCGACTTCGGCGGGCCGCCCATGCCGCGCTTCGAGCAGGAGCAGCTCGCGCCACGACTGCGGCTCGGCGGATGAGAGATCGATTGCACGGCGAAGCAATAGACGCGCGAGGTCGGTCTCGCCCCAGCCATCGAGCACCCGCGCGAGGATGCGCAGCAGCGCCCCATCCTCCGGCCGCGCCTCGGCGAGATCGCTCAGGATGCGCGCCGCGATTTCCGGCGAGCGCTCCCGGAAGGCCTCGGCCGCGAAGACGTGGAACGACTTGTCGCCGCCGAGGAGCGCGCGGGCGGAAACGTAATAACGCACGCGCTCGGACGTCGAGCCGATCGCGCGCAGTTTCGCGACCACTTCGCGCGTCAGCTCGCGGCGCTGCTTCGCGACTTCGGCGCGCACTTCGGGATCGTCGCTGGCGGCACTCGCGTCCTGCGCGATCGTGTTGAGCAGGCGAACGGTCGTCGCGGATGCCGTGCGTGTCACTTCGAGAGTCGGCGCCGCGGCGGTGACCGTGATCGCCTGCGAGACAGACGCGTTCATGTGCAGCTCGATCGACGTGCCGGAGACGATCGGACCGGGGAACGCGTGCCGCGCGGCATTGAGCCCGGAAAGCTCGGCGATGACCTGCGGCTCCTCCGGCGGCGGCGTGTGGAAGAAGGCGAAGCGGCCGTCTTCGCTGGTGATATCGGACAGCAGCGTCACCGCGCCGTCCTTCAGCGTGACCGTGACACCCGGAAGCGGCGAGCCGTCGCCGAACGTCACCGTGCCCCGCATGCACCACACTCCCGCCTCCGGCGCCGCCGGCGCCGTGACGACCGGCGCGAGCCGGCGCTCTTCTTTCTCCCGATCCCGCCGTGCCTCCTCGATCTCGTGCGCCTTCTCCGCCGCGAGCTCGGGCGGCATCTCGATTCCGTAGCGCTCGTAATCCCACCACGACTCGAGCACGAGCAGCGACGTGCGCGGCGTGAGCTGCGTGAACGCGCGGCCGTGCGCGATGAGGGCTTCGTCCGACGCGCCGTGGGCGAGCATCTCGCGCAGCCTGGCGCGCGCCCACGCGCGACGGACCATGTTGATTTCGCGCGGGTCGTGCAGTTCGCGAGAGGAGGGCGGACATCCCGTCCGCCCCAGGGCGGACAGGATGTCCGCCCTCCACGCGACCGCGACCCGCGTATCCGCCATCGCGATTACCGACGACGGAAACACGTCCGATCCCTCGAACTTCATCGACACAGGCTTGCGCATCGCGCTCGCGGCAGCGACTTCCGGATCGGTGCGTGTGAGATCGATCGACCAGCCTCCGGTCGCGCGCGCCGCGTTCGAGAGCAGTTGATCGTCCGCGGTGCTCGACGCGTGGACGAACAACAGTGGACGCCGCCCGCCGGCGAGCTTCGCGAACGCTGCCGCGACCTCGCGGCTGCTGCCGAGCGATGTGAGACCGTCGGTGACGACGATGACGCGCGTCGCCACGGGCATCGAAGGGAGACTCGCGGAGAGCTCGGACGCGACGGCGATGAGATTCGTTGCGCCGAGGGGCTGGAGCTCGCCGAGGATGCGCTCGACGTCGCGTTGTCCGGTGGCGGTCCCTGCGCGCTCGACGCGGCGCGCGGGATCGAGCGCGATGTGGAACGGCACGATCACCGCTGTCGACCACGCCTGTTGCCGGCCGAGAAACTCAGTGAGGAAACGGCGCACGAGCGCGGCGTTCTGCTGCACGCTGCTCGACGACGTGTCGTACAGGATCACCACGTGCGCCGCGGGCGGCATCTGTGCCGGCTGTGCGTCCACGTCGATCGTAGCCGAGGCGTACCACGCATCCGGCGCATGCGCGATGAACGACGTCGGGCTCGTCTCGCGCAAGACGCGCACGACGCCGTCGACCATTTGCTCCTTCGCGTCGCTCGCGAACGGCACAATTCCCTCGGTCTCGATTGCGCGGCCGTCCGCATCGATCGTCGCGGCGAAGCGCATGGCCTTGCCATAGCGAAGATCGAGCACGTAGTCGCCGCCGGTCAGCTCCTGGTCGTAGGCGATGAAGACCTGCTTCTCGCCGTGCTCCGGAATCGGATAGACGCGCAGGCGGAATCCGCGTCCGGCCGTCCATTCAACGAGCGCCGGGTCGACGGCCCTGTGCACCGTCTCCTCGTACGCCGTGCGTGCGAGCGTTCGCTCGACCGCGACGCCACGCCGCAACTTTCCGTCGAAGTACAACCCCAGGTCGCTCACCTCGGCGTCGGGCGGCAGCGGGAAGTGGAAATCGCCGCCGGTCACGCGGTCGAGCGAATTGCGATACGTGAGCTCGTACTCGGTGCGCGCGAGGTGGCCGCGAATCGTGACGTCGATCTTCAGCGCCACCAGATCGAGCGCGACGTTGCCGTCGTCGCCTTCGACGACGAGCGTCGGAATCGCGCGGTGCTCGGCGATTGCGAGCGTTGATACGAAAACGAAAACGATGAAGGGGAGGACACGACGACGGAACATGCTGCACCTCCTTCGCCGTGATCCATGCTTCATCGCCGGTGCCACGCGCGTGCAGAGAGCGCTGCATGCCGCACGTCCACGAAAGTGTCGAAGGCGATACGGAAAAATGCGTGGGTGCGGTTACTTCCCTGTGAACGCCGCCGCGCGTTTCTCGAAGAACGCGTTCATCCCTTCCTCCGCGTCGCTCGACGCGAAGCAGCGCAGCTGATGCTCCGCCTCGAGGTCGAGTTGCGTGCGGAGATCGTTGCGCTCCGTGGCGTTGAGCGCGCGCTTGATCGCGGCGATCGCGAGCGGTGGGCCGTCCGCGATCGAGAGGGTGAGCTTCTCCGTCTCCGCCGCGAGCTCCGCGGCGGGAACCATGCGGTCGATCATGCCGATCGCCAGCGCCTCCGCCGCCGCGACCATCCGTCCCGACATCAACAGCTCCATCGCCCGGCCGCGTCCGACGAGGCGCGGCAGCAGCCACGTGCCGCCCCAGTCGGGATGGAGGCCGATGCGCACGAAGGTCTCGCCGAGCTTCGCCTGGTCGGAGGCGATGCGGTAGTCGCAGGCGAGGGCGAGATTGCATCCCGCGCCGGCCGCGACCCCGTTGATCGACGCGATCACCGGCTTTTCCATCGACACGACCTGCACGATCACCTCGCGCCCCGCGTCGAGCAGCTTGCGGAACGTCTCCACGTCCTCGCTCTGCCGCAGGCCGTTCATGAACTCGACGTCGCCGCCGGCGCAGAACGCGCGTCCTGCGCCGGTGAGAACGATCGCGCGCACGTTCTCGTCGTGCTCGCACGCGCGAAGAGCCTCGAGGAGATCCTCGCGCATCGTGTCCACGAGGGCGTTGAGCTTTTCGGGGCGGTTGAGGACGATGGTCGCGACGCCGTTCGCGGTCGTAGTTTCGATCAGCATGGCGGGAGTTTAGCGGTGAACGATGAACGATGAACGATGAACGATGAACGATGAACGATGAATCGGAGCGTCATCATCGTTCATCGTTCATCGTTCATCGTTTCCGTTAAACTCCCCGCGCACATGAAGCGCGTCCTCGAGTACCTTGTCTACGCGACCATTCCCGTCGCCCTGTTCCTCCTCGGCGTCGCCGTGTTCGCGTATCTGATCATCAACGGCGAGTCGAACTGGTACGAGGGCGTGCAGCTGCTCGCCGTGTACGCGATCATCGCGGTCGCGCTCTTCTTCCTTCCGGTCGCGGCGGCGCCGCAGCCGCCGGCGGCACCGCCGCACTGACATCGTGCGGCGCTTCTATTTTTTTGAGCTCTTCACACTGGCGAATCTGCTCGCCATCGCCGTCATCGGACGAAATACGCTTCACATCGTCGGCTCGCCGCTGATCTGGATTCCGGCGCTCACGATCTCGCTCCTGCCGTACGCTCTGGCCGGCGTCGGCGTGCGCGCGCTCATCGCGTGGGCTCGCCGTGACCGCACGTATTTCGCGGTCATCCGGCAGCGCGCGTGGATCGTCGAGACGCTGCGCATCGTGTTCGGGACGGGCCTGATGATCTTCACCTACGGCTGGATCAAGCTCATCGTGCCGATCGTCCATCCGCGCCTGTTCGATCAGGAGCTGTGGGATCTCGACAGGCTGCTGTTCTTCGGACTCTCGCCGAACGTTCTCTTCCTCGACATCTTCCGCGCGCCGGCGGTGCTGCGGGCGATCGACTGGTCGTACGCGAACGTGTTCTACGCGAGCACGCTGGTCGCGCTCGCGTACTTTTTCTCCGAGCCGGATCGCCGCGTGCGCGTCGCGTTCGCGAACGGGAACGCGGCGCTCTGGATCATCGGAGGGTGGCTGTACATGCTCGTTCCTTCGCTGGGACCGGCGTATCGCTTTCCCGATCTCTGGTTCGTGCACGAGAAAGCGCTCGTGCGGACACAGGAACTGCAGGCGGTGCTGATGCGCAACTATCAGAACGTCCTGCGCGTGTGGGCGGGCGAGAAGGTGGACCACGTCATCCTGATCATGTTCGGCATCGGTGCGTTCCCGAGCCTGCACGTCGCGTTTCAAACGTACGTGTTCCTCTGGATGCGGAAGTCGTGGAAATCGGGCCGGGTCCTGTTCGCGATCTTCGTGGTGACGATGTTTCTCGGCTCGGTCGTCACGGGATGGCACTACCTGATCGACAGCATCGCGGGAATCGCGCTCGCATGGGGGTGTTATCGAGTATCGCGGCGCGCGATGCCCGCATGACGTCCATGTCCGCTCTCGGAGAAGTCCTCGCCCAACGAACCACCGAAGGAGTGCTGTACGAGAAGCTCGAGAAGAACGCAGTGCGTTGCTTCGCGTGCGGTCATCGTTGCAGGATCCTCGACGGGCTGAAGGGCATCTGCAAAGTCCGCTACAACGAAGACGGCGTGCTGCAGGTGCCGCGCGGCTACGTCGCGGCGCTGCAGGTCGATCCGATCGAGAAGAAGCCGTTCTTTCACGCCTATCCCGGCGCGCTGGCGCTGTCGTTCGGCATGCTCGGCTGCGACTATCACTGCGGCTACTGCCAGAACTGGGTGACCTCGCAGGCGCTGCGCGATCCGATGGCGGTCGCGCCGCCGATGGACGTCGAGCCGGCGGAGTTGGTGGCGCTCGCGAAGAAGCACGGCGCGAAGGTGATCACCTCGACGTACAACGAGCCGCTGATCACTTCCGAGTGGGCGGTCGAAGTCTTCAGGGAAGCGAAGAAGGCGGGATTGATCTGTTCGTACGTGTCGAACGGCAATGGAACGCCGGAGGTGCTCGACTACATCGCGCCGTACGTGACGATGTACAAGGTCGATCTCAAAGGGTTCGACGACCGTCACTATCGCGACCTCGGCGGCGTGCTGAAACCGGTGCTCGAGACGATTCAGGGACTGAAGCAACGCGGCATCTGGGTCGAGATCGTCACGCTCGTCATTCCGGGCTTCAACGACTCGGATGAGGAGCTGACGAAGATCGCCGAGTTCCTGGTGAGTGTCGATCCAGACATCCCGTGGCACATCACCGCGTACCACGAGGATTACAAGATGCACAATCCGGCGACGACGGCGTCGCACCTGCTGCGCGCGTACGAGATCGGCAGACGCGCGGGACTGCGCTACATCTATCCCGGCAACATCCCCGGCGCGTTCGGCGACCGCGAGGGAACGCACTGCCCGAAATGCGACGCGCTCGTGATCGGCCGCGTGGGGTTCCGCGTGACGTCGTATCGTCTCGTCGACGGGAAGTGCCCGCAGTGCGCGACGCGGATTCCCGGCGTGTGGGACGGCGAGGCGGCGGTGGGACGAAGCGGGATTCCGATGCCGGTGCGGGTGTAGCGCTTTGGTTTGTCATCCCGAGCGTGAGCGAGGGACCCGGGGGCAGGGTGGCACGAAGCCCGTGCCTCGCGCCGCCGCCCTCCCGGGTCCCTCGCGACGCTCGGGATGACAAGGCTCGTCGCTGTTTCGGTATGGTTCTGGCAGACTCGGCGCGAAGCATGAAAATCCTGCTCCTCCTCCTCTGCGCGCTTCCCGCTCTCGGCCAGCCGATCACCGGCGGATTTCTCGAGAGCGAGCCTGGTGACGCGGTGGGGCGCGGCTTCAGCACGAGCACGTTTCGCTACGAGTCCACCGACGTCGTGTCGTGCGGCTGGTGGAATGGCCAGCCGCCGCCGGTTCCGTACTACATCACCTGCTCGATCGGTCCCGCGGCGCCCGATCCGAACCGGCCGCGCGCGTATCTCACCTTCACCGAGTGGACGCGCGACGTGCCGCTGAATCGCGGCGTGTACGAAAGCGCCTACGCCTCGCCGCACAACTTCTTTCACTTGTGGCCGCATCCCGGGCTGCATGTGAAACTGGAGGGCGGCCTGTCGCCGTATGAGCTCGTCGGCCGCTTCGCGGTGCTCGACTACGAAGTGCAGACGATCGACGGCGTGCTGACGCCGGTTCGATTCGCGGCCTACTTCGAGCAGCACTGGTCGAATCAGCGTCCCGCGCTGCGCGGCTTCTTCTACTGGAATTACACGCCGGCCGTCAGCGTGTCCCTCGTTTCTCCCACCGTCACCGGCGGACAGAAAACCCGCGCGCGCGTGACGCTCACGAAGCCCGCGCCGGTGGGCGGAGCGACGGTCACGCTGCGCAGCTCGAATGCGCTCGCGTCGCTCAGCCGCAGCGAAGCCGTGATCGCCGAGGGAATGACGGTCGCGGAAGTCGACGTGCAGACCACTGTCGCGCGCTGGACCGATCGCGTCCTGATCTACGCTGAATCCAACGGCGTCGGCGGCGTTGCGCCGCTGACCGTCGTCTCGCCGTACACGGCGCTGACGGAGATCGAGGTGAACGTGATGGGGGAGCGCTCGCGCCACAGCGCGTTGGATGCGGGCTCGGTCTTCGAAGCGATGAGTCTCATCTCGACGATCCCGGCGTCGCATCTTCCGACCAGCGTGCGCGTGCGCGACTTCGGTCCGGCGTGGGAGTGGCAGATCGAGATCGACACGAGCCGCACCAACACGCCGCTGCGCGCCGGAACCTATGAGAACGTGCAGGCCTTCAGCCACCCGTCAGGATCGTTCGCGCGCATGAGCGTCAATTCCGTGAATGGAACGGACGTCGACGATGTCTGCGCCGGCTTCCCCGTGCGAAGCTTGAACGTCGTGGATGCGACGTACGACGAGACATTCAACCTCGCAGTGCTGAAGAGCCTCGCCATCGAGTTTCAGTGCCTGCCGGCGGACGGCGGACCGGGCGTCACCGGCCACGCGTACTGGAATTACGTGCCGCCGGGAAGCGAGCCGGAGCCGCCTCCTCCGTCCGCGCCGTCGCGCCGGCGATCTGCGCGCCATTGACCGAGGCGCGTGCATGCTACGCTTCGCGCCCGCATGTTCGTTGAAGTCTCGAAGACCGCCGGCGTGCCCCTCGGCCGTGTCAAATCGTTCGTCATCGACGGCCGCACGATCGCCGTCTATCACACGAACGGCGGCTTCTTCGCGACCGACAACACCTGTCCGCATCGAGGCGGTCCGCTCGCCGAGGGCGATCTCATCGGCAACGAGATCACTTGCCCGTGGCATCTGTGGGGCTTCGACGTCGTGAGCGGCGTCTGTCCCGGAAATCGGGAGATCGCCCTGACGACGCATGAAGTGCGCGTCGAAGGCGACTCCGTGCTGGTGAGGTTGCCGTGAATCCGAAGCCGCTCCGCCACGTCGACTTGTACAGCAGCGCCGGCAGGCTCGAGGCGCTGTATCGCGAGCTGCAGGATCCGAACGGCGTGGCCGTGGTCTGTCATCCGCTGACGACCGAGGGCGGAACGCTGCACAACAAAGTCGTCTTCCGCGCCGCGCGCGGACTCGAGGCGGCGAACATCGCCACGCTGCGCTTCAACTTCCGCGGCGCGGGGACGAGCGGCGGACGCTTCGACGGCGGCGACGGCGAGCAGGAAGACGTCACCGCGGCGATCGAATGGGCGAAGTGGAAGCATCCCGGGCAGAAGCTGCTCGTCGGAGGCTTCTCGTTCGGCTCGTGGGTCTCGAGCCGCGTCGGATGCGAGCGGTCCGACGTGGTTGCGCTCTTTCTCATCGGCACGCCCGTCAACAAATACGACTTCGGATATCTCCGCGACTGCGAGAAGCCGGTGCTCTTCGTGCACGGCACGCAGGACGAGCACGGCGACGTGCTGAAGCTCGAGAAGCTCTCCCAGCAGGTCCGTAATGCGGAGAGCGTGATCATCACCGGCGCCGATCACTTCTTCACCAGGCAGCTCGAAGTGCTCGAGGAGACGATCCGCGAGTGGGCGGAGGAGGTCGTGTCATCCTGAGTGTCGGTCCGCTCGGCGCCGACTGAAAGTCGGCGGACCGGCCGACTGGAAGTCGGCGTTCCGACGTTCAGGATGACACGACCTCGCTCAGGAATCGCAGGCCGAGAATCGTCCGCGTTCCGTGCCATGTGAAGAGGTGTCCGGGAAACGGGCCGACGACGCGACATGACGTAGCGCCCGGCTTCAGCCGGGCGAACGACGGGCTGAAGCCCGTCGCTACGTCCGCAGCGTCTTCCTCCGTGAACACGTACGGTTCGTCGGGAAGAAACACGATCTCCGGCTTCCGCGCGAGCACTTCCTCCAGCTCGAGCTGCGGATAGCGCAGATGGTCGCGCAGCACGTTGCGGCCGCCCGCAAACTCGACGAGGCGCGACACGTAGGTGTCGCCGCCGCACCACATCCACGGCTGCTTCCAGATCGGACAGGCGAACGTGAACGTGCGCACCGGCATCCGTGCGATCTCGTCGCGCAGCGCGCCCGCGAGCTCCGCGGCGCGTGTGCGGCAATGATGCAGTTCGCCGAGCTGCGCGATCAGCGCGAGCACGTCTCCCACCTCTTTCGGCTCGCTCACGAACACCGGTGCGAACGACTCGATCGCCCGCGCGTGACGCTGCAGGTTCTCCTCGAGATTCATGTGCACGAGATCGGGCGCGAGCGCGCGGATCTCGTCGACGCGCGGGTTCTTCGTGCCGCCGACGCGCGGGCGGTCGAGGCCGGGCGGGAAGATGCAGAAGTCGGTGATCGCGACGACGCGGTCGCCGGCGCCGAGGTCGAAGAGCGTCTCCGTGAGCGACGGCACGAGAGACACCACGCGCTGAGGCAGATTCGTTGTGTCGAAAACGTGTCCGAGAACGTCGGGGATCACCACGTCACGTTATCATCCGGCCTATGCGCTCTCTCCTGATCGCCGTACTTCTTGCTGCATCGACCGCAGCCGCCGACGAGGTCCACGTCGCCACGCCGTTCGAAGAGCTGCTCGCCCGGCTCGAAGTGCGCGAAACGACCGAGAACCCGCCCGTTCCGCCCGAGTTTCAGCCGTCCGCGGCGAAGACGTTCAACGTCGTCGCGCGCAGCTGGCAGTTCGACATCACGCCATCGCCATTCGTCGTCAACCGCGGCGACTCGGTGACCATCAACTTCACCGCGGCCGACAGTGGCGTCGGCGCAGGCGATGGCCACGGGTTTCTGCTCGAGCGCTACGCAGAGGACATCTTCGTTCGCCGTCAGGGTGAGCCCGCGATCGTGATTCAGTTCATCGCCAACGAGGCCGGCACGTTCACGTTCTTCTGCTCGCAGTTCTGCGGAACCGGGCATGGCGGGATGATCGGTATGTTCACCGTCGACGCGTCCACGGCCCCTCCCGCGCCGACGATCACATCGCTCAATCCAACGGCGGGCTCGACGAAAGGGAGCACGAGTGTGCTCATCAACGGCACCGGCTTTCAGAGCGGCGCGGCGGTGAAGTTCGGCACGGTCAGCGCGTTGTCGATCAACGTCAACAGCGCGACGAGCATCACCGCGATGACGCCGCCGCAGGCCGCGGGAACGGTCAGCGTCACGGTCACGAATCCCGACGGTCAGAGCGCGACGCGCAACAACGCGTACACGTACATCGAGCCCGAGCCGCAGGTGCTGTCGGTGTCGCCGGACAGCGGGCCGACCGCGGGAGGCACGGCGATCACGGTCGCCGGCGTCGACTTCAAGTCGGGTGCGACGGTGAAAATCGGCTCGCTCAACGCATTGAACGTCGTCTTCGTCAACGCGACCACGCTCACCGCCGTCACGCCCCTCGGACCCTCCGACATCGCAACGAGCCGCCAGGAAGACGTCACCGTCACGAATCCCGACGGCCGCAGCGGATCGAAGAACAACGCCTACACATGGCAGCGCGGCACCGCGACGTTCGCGTCGATCTCGCCGCAGGCCGGCGTCACGCTGGGCCGCACGCTCGTAACGATCAGGGGAACCGGTTTCACGAGCGCGCTCGCGACGTCCGTGCTCTTCGGCGGCGTTCCCGCGACGAACGTGAAGATCATCGATGCCGTCACGATGACCGCCGTCTCCCCGAAGCACGCGCAGGGCCTGGTCGACGTCGAGGTGCTCGTCGGGACCGACGTCGCGACGAAGAGCGGCGCGTTCAACTACGTGCCGCCGGGACCGAAGCGCCGCTCGGTGCGGAAGTGACGTCTGGAGTGCGGCGACGCCAGTCGCCGCTGTCCTACGTAGAACAGCGGCGACTGGCGTCGCCG
>DATLFB010000123.1:0-6085 GCA_035525285.1 Thermoanaerobaculia bacterium | reverse complement strand
GTTCGCGAAGCGCGAGGGCCTGCGCGTGATCGACGACGGCGAGAGCGAAGGAGTGATCGAAGGCGCGGCGACGGTCGGACTCGAGATCGCGCGCGAGCTCGACAACGTCGACGTCGTCTTCGTCCCGATGGGCAGCGGCTCCCTCGCGTGCGGTGTCGCCATCGCGGTGAAGGAGCGCCACCCACACGCGCGCGTCATCGCCGTGCAGTCGACCGGCTCGCGAGCGATGGTCGACAGCTTCCACGCCCGTGCCGCGATCGAGCGACCGATCGACACGATCGCCGACGGCCTCGTGAGCCGCGTCCCCGCGCGCCTCGCACTCGAGCAACTGCTGCAGTACGTCGACGATGCGATCGCGGTGCCGGACGAAGAAATCCTCGTCGCCGCCGGCGCGATGATCCTCGGCGCGCACGTCCTCGTCGAGCCCTCGGGCGCCGCATCCCTCGCCGGCGCACTGCACTACCGCGACGAGATCCGCGGTAAGTCGGTCGTCCTCGTCGCCACAGGCGCCAACCTCACCGCCGATCTGCTTTCGCAGCTCAGCAGAGTCGAGAATTGAGAAACCCGAAATGACTTCCTCAATCCTCAATCCTCAATCCTCAATCCGCGGCGAAGCCGCGCCCATCCTCCTCCTCGGCGATCCGCGTCTGCGCGTGTGTTCCACGGAAGTCGAACGAGCCGACCCGCGCGCCCTCGACGAGCTCGCGGCAACGCTCGACGCATTCCGCCGCAAACACGGCTTCGGCCGCGCGATCTCCGCCCCGCAGATCGGCATCGCCCAGCGCTTCATCGCCATGAACCTCGGACGCGGCACGTTCTTCATCGTCAACCCCGTCATCACCGCGCGCAGCGAAGAAACGTTCACGATGTGGGACGACTGCATGAGCTTCCCCGATCTGCTCGTGCGCGTCCGCCGCACGCGGTCCATCTCCATCACTTACTCCGACGAACACGGCACTCCCCGCGAATGGCGCGATCTCAGCCAGGCCGAATCCGAGCTCCTCCAGCACGAGATCGACCACCTCGACGGCATCCTCGCCGTCGACCGCGCGCTCGACCGCGAGTCGCTGGTGATGCGCAGCGTCTACGACGCGAATCGCGAGCATTACGACGCGATGGTCGAGTACACGATCGTGGGGACGATCACTTCGTAAGTCATCAGGCGGCGTTGTCGCCGCGCAGCCGCGTAGAATCGCCTCTCAGATGTCCGAAGCATCCGTACCCGAACAGCTCGGCCACTACCGCATCGTCTCTCCACTCGGTGCGGGAGGCATGGGGGAGGTCTACCTCGCCACCGATACGCGCCTGAACCGCAGCGTCGCCATCAAGATCCTGCCGCCGAGCACGACCGCCGACGAGGGCGCGCAACAGCGCATGCTCCGTGAGGCGCGCATGGTCGCGACCATCGAGCATCCCAACGTCTGCACGATCTACGAGATCGGGACGGATCACGAGCGGCCGTACATCGCCATGCAGTACATCCAGGGCGAGACGCTTGGAGACCGCATGCGACGGGGAGCGCTCACACTCGCCGAGACGATCGACATCGCCGGCCAGATCACTGCCGCACTGACGGAGGCGCACGCCCGCGGCGTCGTGCATCGCGACATCAAGCCCGGCAACATCATGATCAGCTCCTCGGGGATCGTGAAGGTTCTCGACTTCGGCCTCGCCAAGTCCTTCCTGCGTGACCAGAACGACGCCACCGAAGTGGTGATCTCGACGGCCGGGCTGATCGTCGGAACGACTCCGTACATGTCGCCGGAGCAGCTCCGGGCCGAGCCGCTCGACGGCCGCAGCGACATCTTCAGCCTCGGCGTCGTCCTGTACGAGATCGCGGCGGGAAAACGTCCATTCGATCGTCCCACGGCCGGGGCCATGATCGCCGCGATTCTCATCGACGACCCGCCGCCGCTCGAGAAGTCGGAGCTGTCAGCGCTCGAGCCGCTGATCCTGCGCGCGCTCGCGAAACGCGCGGAGCGCCGCTTTCCCAGCGCCTCGGCGATGCACGAGGCCATTGCTGCCGTGGGGAAGCGGCGCCGCCGTGCTGCACCGCGACGGCCGGCCGGTTCGCAGGACGCCACGACGCAGGCGGCGAGCGCCGTGCGGGCGCCATCTTCGTCGTCGCGCAAACGCGTTGCGAAAGTGCACGCACCCGATCCCGAGGCGGAGCGGCTCTATCTCCGCGGCCGCGCGCAGTGGAGCAAACGCCATCCGGAGGCGGTCCGGCAGGCGATCGCGCTCTTTCACGAAGTCGTGGAAATCGACCCGATGCACGCCAGCGCGTACGCCGGACTCGCCGACGCGTACATGTTGCTCGGCTTCCTGCAGGTCATTCCGCCGCGCGACGTCATTCCGAAGGCAAAGGCCGCCGCCCTTCGCGCGATCGAGCTCGCGCCGCGTCTCGCCGCGCCGCACGCGTCGCTCGGTTACATCGCCGCGCTGTTCGACTGGGACCGCCCAGTCGCCGAACGCGAGCTGCAGGAGGCCATGCGGCTGGACCCGGAGTACCCATGGGCACCGCACTGGTACGGGTTGGTCGCCGCACCGAAGTCGCTCGATGAGGCGCTGCAGTACTTCAACCGCGCACGCGATCTCGATCCGCTCTCGCCGCTCATGCAGGTCGCGGTTGGGTTGGCGCACCACTTCCGTCGTGACTACGCGACGGCCGTGCGCATTTACACGCAGATCCTCGACTCGGAAGCGGGGTTCGTGCCGGCGCACTACTACATCGGCATGACCTACGAGCAGATCGGGAAGTACGACGAGGCGACGCGTCACCTCCGTCAGGCGTCCGAGATCGGCCGAGGGTGGCTGTTCCGGGGGGCACTCGGGCACTGCTATGGCGCAAGCGGCGAGCACGACCTCGCCCGGGAGCTCCTTCAGGAGCTCGAAGAACACCAACGGGAGCGCTACGTCTCCCCGTACAACGTCATGCTCGTCCACCTCGGCCTCGGCAACACCGACACGGCATTCGAGTGGCTGGAACGCGCACTGGAGGAGCGGTCCGCCGCGCTCTGGCACGCGCCGGTCGAGCCGAGGCTCGATCCGATTCGCCACGACCCGCGCTACCGCGACCTCGTCACCAGATACGGATTGGAGTCATAGGCATGAATCTCCTGGTAGGCTCAACAGGACTTCTCGGCGGCATGATCGCGCGGCGTTTGCTCGACAAAGGGACTCCGCTCCGCGTGCTCGTGCGGAGCGGATCGACGGATCTCGAGGGAGCCGAAGCCGTGCAGGGTGACCTGAAGGACCGCCCGTCGCTCGATGCCGCCTGCCGAGGCGTGACCACCGTCATCACCAGCGCCAACTCCGCGCAACGCGGCGGTGATGACAACGTGGCGACGGTCGACACTGCAGGGAACATGTCCCTGATCGACGCGGCGAGACAGGGCGGCGTCCGTCGCTTCGTCTTCATCTCCGCCGCCGCCGTCGACGAGGCGAGTCCGGTCCCGTTATTCGCCGCGAAGGCGCGCGCCGAGCGGCACCTGCGCGAGAGTGGAATGGAGTGGACGATCGTCGCTCCGCACATCTTCATGGACGTCTGGTTCCCGATGCTCATCGGCAGCGCCCTCGCCGCCGGCCAGCCCGTCGCACTGGTCGGCGGCGGTCGACGTCGCCACTCCTTCATCGCCGTCGAAGACGTCGCGGCGTTTGCCTTCGCCGCCGTCGACAACCCCGCCGCCGCCAGCCGACGCCTCGTCCTCGGCGGACCGGCTGCTCTTTCCTGGAGCGAAGTCGTCGACCTCACCAGCTCGATCCTCGGCCGCCCTATCCCGACCGTGACCATCCCGCCCGGCGCTCCGATCCCGACGCTGCCGCCGCCGGTGGATCAGGCCATCGGCAACCTCGCCGCCGCCCTGGAGCAACGAGACGTCATCTTCGACACGACTGCGCTCGCGCGAGAGTTCGGCGTGAGGCTGACGTCCGCGGAGACGGTGTTGGGGAGGATGGTGGCGGGGAGTCGCGCGTAGGGCGCGCACCCGTCGCTGCTCGTACTGCGCGTCGATCACACATCGGTAAGTCGGCCCACGACGATGCCGTACACCTCGACCGTCTCGGCTTGCTCCGACATCCTTCGGCGTCGACGTCATTCGTGCGGACGGAACCACTTACGTTTCTGATCGGTCCATCGATGTTGCGTTGCGGCTGAGTTGCAGCGCGCATGCAACGATCGGCTTCGCCCACTCCGGAGTCGATTCGAGCGCCGGCAGCGGAGGAGCCACCACGGCTCCGCGCTGCCAATGCAGAAGGAGCCGCGGCGCCGGGATCTGTCCAGTGTCCGCGTCACGTTCCTCGCTATTGTCAAAGACGCGCAGCTCCGTCAGACGCGGCATGAGAACGACGAGGTTGCGCCGCGAAGCGTCCCACCGCTCGCGGATCTTCGCTTCGGGAATATCGTGGCCGCCGCGTGCGACGCGCGCCTGAACACGAGCGATGTGCTGCTCGACGGTGGCAAGCCCGACGAACCAGACGCGTACCTCGAAGCCTGCGTCCGCTGCTTCACCGAGCAGTCGGGGCATCGTCGTTCCGCCGAGAGTCGCTTCAAACGCGTGGTTCGTACGCTCACGGATTGCTTTTTCGAGAAGCTGCTTTCCTGCGTCCCACGCGTACGCATTCGCGACGTCGGCGGAGCATCCGAGCTCTTCACGGATTCTCGCCGCGGCTTCATCGGGATTGAAGTAGTTCATTGCGCGCCGGCGAAGGATCCGGCCGCCGACGGAGCTCTTACCGCCGCCGTTGACGCCGGCCAGCACGAAGATGAGCGGCGTCACCCTCACTCGTCATGGTCCGGCGCCCCGTTCGCAGCATCGGCAATGTCCTGCGGGCTCGCGACGAAAATCTCCCGCAGTTTGTCGGCGGCGCCCGGCGCGCGAAGCGCCGCGAGCTCACGATCGAATTCCTCCCGCAAGCGGCGCAGCGGATCGTTCGCGCGCGCCGCCGCCTGTAACTGCGCATATCGCTCGGCCGACATGACGACTGCCTCCGGCTGGTTGTAGCTCGTCACGATCACTTCTTTCTCGCGCGCTTCCTTCACGATCATGCGCCAGTTCGACTTCACTTCGGAGGCCTGCCGCGTGCTGCACCTGCCGGCAATCGCTACGAGCTGAGTCATGGTCAAACCGGTCATGCGCACCTGGCCGAAACGTTGCGCACGATCTGGCTATTTCCCAAGTTGTCCATGTTGGACATCCTAGCACCTCCGCCAATACAAATCTGCACGCGGTTCGCCACATTTGGAGCTGCCGGATTCAGCAGGGCTGTGGACCTTCAACCTTGAAAGCATGGGTGCCAATGCTTGTCATCCCGAGCGTGAGCGCGGGACCTGGGGGGAAGGGTGGCACGAAGCCCGCGCCTCGCGCCGCCGCCCGCCCAGGTCCCTCGCGACGCTCGGGATGACAAGCTTGCAACGCATGCTTTCAAGGTTGAAGGTCTACTAGTGCTTCTTCAATCTTGAATCACTGGGTAGACGTTGCGGAGCTTGATACGTGCCTGGTCGATGGAAAAGCGCCACTCGACCTGCACTTGGTCGGTGTTGCGTGTCGCACTCCACGCCTGGACCTCCGATCGAAGATCCTCGATCGTACCGATTCGGCGCGCCAGGCATTGGCGGCTCAATGTGCTCAACTCGTTTTCGGCTATGTTCAGCCAGCTTCCGTGTTTCGGGGTGTGGTGGATCTCAAGCCTTTTTGTCAGACGCCGTGCCTCGGCAGGCGGGAATGCTTCGTAGAGTGATCCCAGTGTGTGGGTGTTGAGGTTGTCCATGATCAGAACGATCACTCTCGCATCCGCGTAACGGCTGTCGACCAGATCGGAGATTCCCGCGCACATCTTTCTCCCCATCGGCGCCAACGCCACGAAGCGCGCCAGGATCTCGCTCCTCGGCGCGACGATTCACGACGCCGGGCACGACCTCGACGAAGCGAAGGACGAAGCGATTGCGTTCGCGAAGCGCGAGGGCCTGCGCGTGATCGACGACGGCGAGAGCGAAGGAGTGATCGAAGGCGCGGCGACGGTCGGACTCGAGATCGCGCGCGAGCTCGACAACGTCGACGTCGTCTTCGTCCCGATGGGCAGCGGC
>DATLFB010000054.1:0-163576 GCA_035525285.1 Thermoanaerobaculia bacterium | reverse complement strand
GATGACCGTGAAGGCGACCGACCTCTTCGGCCGCGTTGCCGGACCGGTGATGGTCGGAAGCGTTCCGTTCGGAACGGCCACCGAAACGATGCCGGTCTCGATCGCCGGCGACACCGGCTTCCGCGCCAGAACGGTGAAGGTGGAGGGTACGACCGCGGTGGTGGGGAGCTGGGCGCCGTATTCGCCGGAGTCGGGGAACATCGTGGTGTACGACGTGAGCGGCCCGACGCCGGTGGAGCGCCGGGTCATCGCGGTGAACAATCCCATCCGCGACTTCGAGCTGGTGAACGGCTGGCTGTACATCGCCAGCCACCTCTTCTCCACCATCGACCTGAACACGTCCGGATCGACGCTCAACCACGCGCAGGATCGAAACGGCACCGATCAGGCCGTGGCCGTGGCCAACGGATTCGCGTACACGGCCGAGAACTTCAACAGCGACGGCCGCATCCATGTATGGGACGTGAGCAATCGTGCTGCGCCGCGGTTCCTGGCCACCCACATCACCGCCTCCAGCGGCAACACGATCTACACGGACCTGATCGCGTACGGCGACCACTATCTGCTGGGCATCAGCAACGGGGCGTCCGGGCGGGATCTGACGGTGATCGACCGCCGCGATCCGGACAACCTGCGCCGTGTGGGTGAGCTGCAGATTCCGGAGATCACCGCATTCCGCGGCCGGCTCATCGGAACGACTTTGTATCTGGCCGGTCAGGAAGGCGGCGTGGCCACGGTGGACGTCAGTAATCCGGCCGCGCCGCAGATGATCTCCTCGATGGACACACCGGGCCTGGCCTTCGGCATCGACGCCGCCGGCTCGACGGTGATCGTCGCCGATCGCGGTGCGGGAGTGACGTTCTTCGACAACACGACCGGCTCGCTCGTTTACACCGGCACGCACGCCACCGGTGGCGACGCCTGGGACGTGGCCCTCGGCAACGGTCATCTGTACGTCGCCACCTCCGCGGCTTTGACGACTGTTCGCAACGTCGTGGCGCCGCCGCGCATCGACACGAATCTGATCGCGGTTGCGCGCGACGGGACGGTGACCGGCACGGCCGGCGCGATCACCGGACAGGCGCCGCTTCAGGTGCAGGTGCAGAACGCGATCACGGCGGCAGCGGTGACGGTTCCGGTTTCCGGCGACGGCAGTTTCACGGCGCTGGTCCCGGCGGCCCCGGGACAACTGCTGATCGTGCGCGCGAGCGACGGCGCGGCACGCCTGGCCGGGCCGGTGAACGCCGGCCATGTCCCCTTCGGAACGGCCACCGAGACGACTCGCATCGCCGTCAGTGACGACGCGAATTTCCGCGCCCGATCTCTGAAGATCGAAGGCAATACCGCGGTCGTCGGGAGCTGGGCACCTTACAACCCGGAGTCCTCCCGGCTCGTCGTGTTCGACTTGAGCGGCGCATCACCAGTGGAGAGCCGCGTCGTCACCGCTCCTTCCTCCGTGCGCGATTTCGAGATCGCCGGCGGCTGGCTGTATATCGCCAGCGACCGCCTGTCGACGATCGACCTCAGCGCCGCCGGCTCCACGATCAATCACGCGCTGGATCGCAGCGGAACCGATCAGGCCGTGACGGTCGCCAACGGGTTCGCGTATACCGCGGAGAACTTCAACAGCGACGGGCGCATCCACGTCTGGGACGTCACCAATCCAGCGACGCCTCAATTCCTCAGTACTCAGATCACCGCTTCGTCGGGCAACACCATCTATACCGATCTCATCCCGCTCGGCACGCAGCACCTGATCGGAATCAGCAGCGGCGCGTCGGGCCGTGACGTCACGATCATCGACCGGAGCAATCCCGCTGCGCTCGTCCGCGTGGGCGAGCTGCAGGTCCTGGAGATCGTGGCGTTCCGCGGACGGCTCTCCGGCACGACGCTGTTCCTCGCCGGACAGGAGGGCGGCGTCGCCATGATCGACGTCAGCAATCCGGCATCACCGCAGAAGATCTCCGTCCTCGACACGCCCGGTCTCGCCTTCGGTGTCGAGACCAGCGGCTCCACCGTGATCGTGGCCGACAGGGGAGCCGGTCTGGCATTCCTCAACACCGCCAGCGGCGCCCTCACGCTCATCGGATCCCATGTCACCAACGGCGATGCCTGGGATGTGCTGCTGCGTGGGGACGATGCGCTCGTCGCCACGTCCATCGGTCTCACCGTCGTGAAGCAGGCGAGGCCTCTCGAGTGATGAGCGTGGTCCGTCGCTGGGCGTGTTTGTGCGTGCTGTTCGCGATCATCGCCGCGCGGCTCGATGCCGCGCCGGCGGCGAGCGCGGTGATTCCGCAGGCAGCGCCACCGGGCGCGCGCGTGATCGTCACCGATGTGCGCAAAGTCCTCGGAGAGCCCTCCGCGGTGGTGTCCGAGGAGGATACCCAGGGCCCCGGCGCCACGGGGTGGGTGTACCAGGAGCATCGCTGCGTGGCGCACGTGCTCGAGGGCCGGGTGCGCTCGGTCTCGTTCGAGTAGCCGCAGCCTCGCCGGGCGCCGAGCATCGTTGGGGCGCCGGTGTTCTCACCCGCTCCCCCATGGCACGTCCGTAGCTTGCTCTCTGGCGGGAGGACTCACCACGTGAAGCTACTCGCACTCATCGTCGCCCTGATCCCTGGCATCGCCTGCGCGCCGGCGAACAACATCGCATCCGAGGATGCCGGGTCGACCGCACCGGCAGCGGCTCCATGCCAGCCGCTCGAGACCCGCACCGCGAACGCGTCCGATCAGAGACCTGCATTCCCCGGGCAGACGCGCGCTTGCGGGGTCACATCGAGCGCAGCGTTCGACGTGGTCGTGGTGGCAAAGGGCCTCACCAATCCGTGGGCGGTCGAGCCGCTGCCCGGCGGAGACCTGCTCGTGACGGAGAAGCCGGGGCGGATGCGCATCGTGTCGGCAACCGGGACCGTCGGACAGCCGATCGCCGGCGTGCCCGATGTCGATGCGCGCGGCCAGGGCGGTCTGCTCGACGTCGCGCTCAGTCCCTCGTTCCAGTCCGACCGGACGATTTACTGGAGCTACTCGGAGCCGCGCCAGGGTGGCAACGGCACGAGCGTCGCCCGCGGCGTGCTGTCGGCGGATCGGAGCAGGCTCGAAGGAGTCCGCGTCATCTTCCGGGCCATGCCGACGTACAACGGCCGGTTGCATTACGGTTCGCGGATCGTCTTCGGTCCCGACGGGATGCTGTACCTGACGCTCGGCGAGCGATCCGACAGAGCGGTGCGCCCGCAGGCGCAGCAGCTCGGCAGTCACATGGGGAAGATCATCCGCATCGGCCCGGACGGAACGGTGCCGCCGGACAACCCCTTCGCCGGTCAGGCCGGCGCGCTGCCGGAGATCTGGACGCTCGGCCACCGGAACATCCAGTCGGCGGTGTTCGATCCGCAGGGCCGGCTGTGGATCGTCGAGCACGGGCCGAAGGGTGGCGACGAGCTGAACCTGATCGAGAAGGGGAAGAACTACGGGTGGCCGCTCGTCTCGTACGGCGAAGAGTATTCAGGCGCGGCGATCCCCGATGCGGTGACTACCCGTCCGGGTTATGTCGATCCGGTCTACTACTGGGATCCGGTCATCGCGCCGTCGGGCATGGAGCTCTACACGGGCAGCGCGTTCCCGGCGTGGCGGGGCAGTCTGTTCGTCGGAGCGTTGCGCGATCAGCGGCTGGTGCGGCTGACGCTCGAGAACGATCGCGTGACAGGTGAGGAGCATCTGCTCGTGGATCGCGGCCAGCGGGTGCGCGACGTGCGTCAGGGGCCGGACGGCGCGCTGTACGTGGTGACGGACCAGTCGAACGGTGAGCTGTGGAGGATCGCGCCGCGGCGGTGAGTCAACGCTCTTCGAGTAGTCGCGCGGCTGTGTGGGGCCCCACGGCATCGACGCGCTCGCGCCATTCCGCGACCGTCGTGCGCATTACGTTTCGCAGCCGCTCCAGCTCTGCGAGCCTGGCCTCCACGTCGCCGAGGCGTTGCTCGAGGATGCCGAGGGTCTTGCGGCAGGGCAGACCTCCGCGGCGCCGGATGCCGAACACCTCGGCCAGCTCGCGCAGGCGAAATCCGAGGGCCAGGGCGCGGCGGATCTGGTGGACGCGGGTGATGGTGTCGGGCGAGTAGCGGCGGTAGCCGGACGCCGTCCGCTCCGGCGGCGCGATCAGCGCGCGCCGCTCGTAATGGCGCAGTGTGTCCGGGCTGACGCCGCAGAGGCGGGCCGCTTCGCCGATGCCGAGTGTCTTCATCGATCCAGTATACGAATCGGTGAACAAAGCGTTCTTCCCCTTGACCCTGGAACTGGTTCCAGACCGTACATTGCTGACCGAAACGGAGGAATGGAAATGGTCAGGCAAGCAGGTTTGATGGCGGTGCTGTTGGTGGCGGGTTCTCTTTTCGGTCAGGACACCAATGCCGCGACGTGTCCATTGCACGCGCAGCACATGGCGGAGAAGAAGGCCGCGGCCCCGGCGGACGGCAGCGCGGAGCATGGCGCGAAGGTCGACGGGCGTCACGACACGCTGGGTGTGCATCACCTGGAGTCGGTGCACTCGTTCCGGTTGTTCGAGGACGGCGGGGCGATCGAGCTGCGGGCGACGGATGCGAGTGACGCTGCGGCGATCGAGGCGATCCGAGTCCATCTGCGCGAGATCGTGAAGCAGTTTGCGAAGGCCGACTTCACGACGCCGGAGTTCGTGCACGGCCGCGTGCCAGCCGGGGTGGAAGGGATGAAGCGGCATCACGGCGCGACGGCGTACCGCTTCGAGACGTTGCCGTCGGGCGGGCGCATCCGTATCACGACGAACGATGCGGCGGCGCTGGGGGCGATCCACGAATTCATGCAGTTCCAGATCGTGGAGCACCGCACGGAGGACACGGGGAAGGTGGAAACGGCGGCCGCGGTGGAGCGGGGGAATGCTCGGTGAGGTGGGGGAGTTTAGGGTGCGTTGACTCCGAATCAGCGGTTCGGTAGTCTCCGCTCCCGCCACTCCGGCGCATTCGTCTAGGGGTCCAGGACGCCGCCCTCTCACGGCGGTAACACGGGTTCGAATCCCGTATGCGCTACCAACCTAACTCCCACCCACTCAACGAATTACCAAAGAACTTGAGCAACCCTCAGTTCGGGTCACTCGCAATAGCACTCGCAAAACGCTCCCACGGCTCACCCGGGGTATCCGTCTCGCTTGGCAGTTGCCACCGTTCGACTTCGGCCTGCATGTGCTCGTAGTCGGAATCGAAGTAGTGCCTCATCACCGTCTGCAACTGCGTGTCGCCCATCATGCGGGTGACCAACACTGGATCCTTGGAGCTCGCCGCGAGATGCGACGCTCCCGTATGGCGCCATGTATAGAAATGGGTACGAACGCCGGTCAGCTGCTCATCGGGTCCAAGGATCTCGTTAGCGATCCTAACGAGCTCGAACCACTGCTTGCGGATGTTCTCGTATGCCGCTCCCGTCGTCGGATTCGGATGCACGAGTCCTTCCGGTCGATCGGACGGCATGATGCTTCTGAGGTATCGCACCAGCTCGGGGTTGAGTGGCGCGTCGACCTCAACACCCTTGTCTGCATTCTTATGATGATCCAGCGAGAAGCGACCGCGGTCTGCTCCGGGCTTGATCGCGAGCTGTTCCCATCCAAGGTTGAAGTTTGTCTCCGGCCGCATGAGCGTCAGGTACGCGATCAGGCAGAAACCCCGCAGGGGCACGGCGCTGGGCGGCCGTCGGCCAGAATCAGCATCGAACGCTTGTGACGCTGCCCCTTGCTCACGCTCATAGCGAGCCATCGCGGAGCCGAGCAGGACGGCAACTTGCCGTTTCGTGAAGATCACCGGCTTGGTTGTCGTCACAGCCTTCGGTCGCTCGATGCCGACGAGTTGGTGTCCTTTGATGAGGCGTTCTTTCACCGCGCGATTGAAGATCGCAATGAGGGTGTTCACCACGCGACGAATGGTCGCCTTCGAGCAGCCACGCTTCGCAAGCCGCGCTTTGAACCGCACGTAGTCGTCGTAGTCGACCGTCGCCGCGTCGCGCTTCGGACCCAGGAACGTTTCGATTTCCTTCACCCGGTACTGATCCCGTTCCCAGTCCTTCTTGTGCTCCTTCTGCCAGTCCAGGTAGTGCGCGCAGATCTTCGCAACCGACACGGCGGCGGCGAGCGCCTCTTTGCGCGCCCTCGCTGCTGCAACGGCATCGCGGAGCTGCGTCTCCAGCTCTGCTTTCAGCGTTAGCGCGTACGCCGCAGATTTGGGGCGACTCGTTGGGTACGGGGATGCACGTCGCGCGCGGACGACCAGCACCTCAGCCCAGTTGCGTGCCTCCGCACGTTTCGGATCGTTGCAGTGCACGCAGACGCAGTGCGGCGGATGCACGATCGGTGGTGACACATCGAATCGGCGATCCTTCCGCGTCACCACGTAGTCTGGATCTTTGCTCCGGCCCATGCGCTTAGCTCCTCTTGCCTCGGCACTCGCGATCGAAGGCTTGTCGCGACGTGCGAATGTCTACCCATTCAGCATAGAGCTGCATGATCGGAACGCCCGATATGCGTGTGCCGGGGATCACCTCGAGCGCGAGGGTGCCGGCAGCAATGCGCCGCCGGATGGTCTTCGGGCTCACGTGGAGCGCGCGCGCTGCGCCCTCGATCGAAAGGTGCGTCGGATCAGCAACTTGCGCGAGGATGAGGGGCACGAGTTCGAGCAGCTGCTCGATCCGGCAGATGCGGCGGTGGAGGTCCGGCAGCACCCAGGCAGCGCCTGCCGTATCGGCCGACGCTCGCTCAACGGGCGTCGGCTCCACAATCCGTAGAGACGCGTGATCGGCCCGCAGCGGCGCTGCTGGCGTCTCGTGCATCACTGCGTGCGGTCCTTTCGTCACGGATCAGTCCTTCGCTTCGCCTCTTACGACTGTGTCTCCGAGCCCGCAGGGGTCACTGCGCGATCGGCGCGCGCAGCGCGCCGCCGCGGCTCGGCGCCATGCCCGTCGACCTGGCGCACGATCCACGTCAACATGCGCAGCCGCTCCGACACTGTCTCGGGCGTATCGCTCGCCGCGAAGATGAGCACCATCGGCTCGCCTACGGTCCCCTTGATCATCACTTCAACGCTCTGCATGTGCTGCCTCCTCGAATGGTTGGTAGAGAGCTTCAGAGGTCATGTTGTCTTGTCGCTTGTCCGATGACAGATGGCTCTCGCTAGTCCGTGAATACCGCAGGCGCAGTGAACCGCTGCGACGGCGCGCGAAACGGCATCACGCCCTCCACGCGGCGGCGGTCATCACGATCCCTGCTGATGAAGAGCACTTCGATCGACCGCTCCTCGACATCCACGAGCGCAACCGCCGCGACGATGCCGATGCGTCGTGATTCGAAGCGCTCGACCGCGTCGAGTGCGACCTCCTTCTGCGCGCTGAACGCGCCGCCCACGTTGGACCGCACGACGAGCGGGAACTGGCCCGCGGACGTGAAGAACGTGAGGGGCATATCGCCGGGCGCGCCGCCGTGCAGCACCTCTGCGAAGTACCGCGCGGTCTGGCGCGTGGTTGCGAGCCGCATCGGCTGAAGGAGCGCCGCTGACACGGGATCACCCGCCGCAGTGAGCGCGCGTGACGAGGCGGCAGCGGCGATCGTCGCGAACCCCTCCAAGAGCAGATCCGCCTCGCTCGCCACCTGCTGATCGCGCACGACGCCGGACAGGCCGAGACGGGTCGCGGCAACCGCCGGCCCTGGGCCGCGGCCGACGAGCTGAAACAGCAGCGATTGATCCGGCTGGCGCGTGCTCAAGAGCGCCCGCGTCGCCTCGATCGTGTCGACTGTGCTGATGGCGATCGCGTCGTCCGCGAGGCGGGCGAGTGCGCCGCGACCGTCAGTCTCGTGCGGCACGGCACGGATCGTCGGGAAGCGCGCCTGCACCACCGCAGCGAGACTAGCGGCGCGACCAGGTTTCGGGTCGACCAGCTCCCAATCGCGGATCACCTCTCCTGCATGCGCCGGGGCGGCTTCGACGAACGCTCGGCCACCGCGGTTCGTCCCAATCTGCGCTGCCTGCTGCCCATCACTTCTTCGCGTACGTGGGACCATCGGATCCACCTCCAAGATTCAGGAATGCCTCGGCATCGCACTCGCTGCAGATCTCGATGGATGCGACACGCATCTCAGAGAGTGCCCGCGTCCACACGTTCCGCAGCTCCGCGCCGTGACGGGCGTCGAACGGCGGGTGGCGTGGCGCTGCGCCGAAGTGGGCGCCACAGATCGAGACGACGATGCTGCTGCAGTCCGGGAGCAAGCGCTCTGCTGCGAGCCAGCGCACGAAGGCGCTCGCTGTGGGGACGCGGCGATCGAACGCCCACGGGCCAGAGTGCTGGCGCAAATCGCTCAGCACGCGTAAGGCTTTCGTCCCACGTCGCGTCGCGAGGTCCGTGACGGCGACGGTCATAGCTTCCGCCACAGCCGAGCCGGCGTGCGGCGGCAGGCGATCGAAGAGGCGCGCGAGCTCGTTGCGCGCGCTCAGGAGGAAGGTGATGCGCTCTGCGAGCGGGAGCTCTGGCGTCTGGACGCCGAAGGCGCACGCGGCGTTCGAGATCGTCGTCCCGACTGTCCACACGCGGAACGTCGACCCGATTGCGAGCGCGCTCGGAGCCCACCGGTCGAAGCTGTGGAGGAGCGACTGCGGCGTACAGGCGATCCCGGCTGCCGATGGAGAGACGTCGCACACGTTCGCTGCATGCGACGGTGCTCCGTCCGATCGCCACACCCATCGCACGCCGCGGCTATCGAGCTCCGGAAGCGTGACGATGCGCGGCGACGGCGACGCTGCTACCGATGTGGAGAGGTTCTGCGCCGGTCGACCGGCGACCGCCGCTCGGAGCAGCTGCCGCTGCCGTGCTACGAACGCCTCTCGGTTCGCGACGGCGTTCGGCGCGCCCCATGATCGCGGAATCACCGCGACGAACGGCGTCCGCGCACTCACGCGGTCGCGGCCCGCCTGCAGGAGCCGGAAGGTGGCGTCGGGGGTCCGGAGGTGCGCATCGAGCCACGCGTCGAACGCCACGACGGTCCGCTGCTGCTCGCCAGCCGTCGGGATGCCCGCCAGCACGACGGCCGTTTCCTGGCCGCGATCCGGCGTTCCCGCGGCGCACCCGAACACCGCAGCGACCAAAAGCACGATGATGGCGCGGTTCACGATGTCCTCCGCTTCCGGATCGGCACGAGCTTGCCTGCCATAACCACCGGCGGTGCCGACGCGAGCAGGTAGGTGCGGTTCCACGCACGCGCGTAGTGGTGGAAGAACTTCTGATCTTTCGCGAGCGCTGCGCGCAGGCTGTCCAGCCACCGCTGGACGACCATCGTCTCGTGGCGCGCGACGTCGCGAACCGCCTGCTCCGCGCCATGCATCTGCCGGTTGAGCTGCTGGATGGCAGACGTCAGATGGTCGCGGCGGGCGCGCAGCCGATCGCGCTCCGCGACGAGCGTCCCTTCGTGCTCGCTTCGCAACTGCTGCGCCGCATCTGCTGCAGTGGGCGTCGCGACGACGCGGAGTGCCGCCGCTCGCGCCGCGGACAGTACATTCGTGTGCAGGTGCACGAGCGCGCCACCGACGAGCGGCGCCGCGCCGACGACGAAGTAGACGCACCAGCTCGCGACGCTCGCGTGGCCAGAAGTCCCGAGCTGCGCTCGCATGTAGGCGATCGCCGCGACGACGCCGGTCACGAACACGAGCGCAGCGACGCCCGTCGCCATCCGGAACGCGCGCGTGGGATCGTCGGCCTCCTCGATCGCGGCCGCGATGCGCGCGAAGGCCCACTCCGCGATGATGAAGAGGATCGCGGCCAACGTAAGCGCGGCGATGCCCCACCCGACGATCGACGGCGCGCCGCCGCTCCGCCACTCCACGGCCACGTTCGACGGGTCGAGCCCTGCCGTGTTCGCGAGCGCGGTGAAGCAGTTCGCGGCTTCGCCAACGACCGTCGCGAGCTCGAAGAGACGCCACAGGACGATTCGGCCGAGCGACGGCACGGCGGTGGGTGCCGGGACATCCGCGGTGCCCTCCTCGAGCGCCTTCGTACGCGCCGTCGCGGCGGCGTGCTGCTCGGAGGCGAGTTGTTCGAGCTGCTCGTCGGCTTCGCGCAGCTGCCGTTCGGCGGTCCGCATGTCGGCTTCGTGCTCCTCGAGCCGGCGCGCGACCGCGTCCCCGGCGGCGGCGCTCGCGTTCCGCTGGAACGCGGCCTCGGCGGCGACCGGTCCTTGCAGCTCGGCCGCGTCGAGCGACGCGTCGAAGATCGTGTCGCTCGGGTGCCGCTGGTCGGCGGTGGTATGGACGGCGAACTCGCCCGTCGCTGGGTCGATCGAGGTCTCGGGGATAGGCGCCGTGACGTCCCGCGGCGCGGTGGCGCGGTAGAGCGCGTGCTGCGTTCGGAGGTACGGGATTTCGGGGGTGTTGGTCTGGACCGCCGCGCGCGCGCCGAGCAGCGCAGCGACCGTCGCGCGGCGCACGAGGCGAACCCGCGGGAGCGCGAGCCCCGTGATCGGCCGGACGGCAACCGGGATGCGCGTCCCGTCATCGTGCGCCTTGTGCGATGATTTGACGAAGCGCGGCCTGAGGAGTATCGAAAATACGCGGCGGAGCACCATTTCAGGTTCCTTCTTTACTTTCTGAAGTGGTTTCCAATGCCGGCAGCGGGCGTTCGTCCGCCTCCGTAACAGCCGAAGGTCTGAACTTCGGCTGTTAGAAAACCTGGCTTCACGGTAAGTCTCGGATCCGCACACGTCGTGACCACCTGTGTACCAACCGGTGGTCCAGCGATGGTTCATATGGGCCGAGGTGCGAACGCGTGACAGTTCGGGCAGACGCAATTGAGGTGGTGAAGCAGCACTTCCTCGCAGCGACCACGCAGTCCGCTGTAACGCACGCTGCATTGGTTGCCGCCGTGCTGTTCAACCACGCCAAGGACGTCGTCGGGCCCGAGGACTTTCTCACACGGAACGAGGTGATGCGCCGCGCGCAAACACACGCCGAAGCGTTGCACGCGCGCGGGCAGCCAAAGACCGAGATCTTCCTCGAAGACGTGAACCGCGAGCTGACGCGGCTGGTGAGCCGACTCGAGGCGTTCTCCCAGGACCACCTCCCGCTCGTCGGCGTCCGCTCCATCCTTGGGCCTACGTCTCGGCAGCGGGGCGACGACGTCCGGAGGATCGGGCTCGCGATCGACTACAGCGGGCTGCTCGACGGCGTGACGGCGACCGGCGCAACGACGAGCGACGCCATCGACCACGGACTCGCGGCGGTGCTCTCGGCCGAGGAGAAGACGGCGTTGGATGCCGACATTGCGGGTGGACGGGCGACGGTCGTCGTGGGCGCGCCGATGCGCGGCCCGTCGCGCCGCGGCCTCGTGCTCACGATCTTCATCGGCTTCGCGACGCTCTCGGTCCTCGCCTACGAACCCGCGCGCAGGTGGATCCTTCGCACCCTGCACGTGTCCTCCGAAGCGCCGGTGGAACCACCGACGCCAGCGGGCACGCATGTCGAGGTCACGCCTCCACCGATTGAGTTCCGCATCTTGGAGCAGCGGATCGATGCGCGGCAGACGGCGCAGTTCGCCACCGTGAGTCCGAACGCCGAGTCCATATGCGTCGACGGCGTGGTGCGCGCCTTCGTGCAGATACTCAACGTGCCGGACGCACCAGCACCACCGTTCACCGTGCTCCGCAACGACGAGATCGTGGCGACCGTCGACCGCGTGATCAGCAGCGAAATCAACTACCGCGAGTCCGGCCTCCGCTCCAATCGCTGGTACACCTACAAGCTCTCGAAGCTCGATCCGGCCACGGGCGAGTACCACTCGTCGATGGCAGCTGCGACCTTGACGCCGAAGTGCCAGACGACAAACAAACCGCCGGTCCTCGATTCATTTTCCGTTATTCCAACGACAGGCGACGCCCCGCTGACCGTCACGTGCTCCGCATCTGCGCACGATCCTGACGGCGACCGCGTTCGCTACTACTGGAGCTTCGGCGACGGCGAGAGTGCCACGACGGAGCAACCGACGATCACGCACACCTACCGGTACGCGCAGAAGGTCATCCTGGCGTTAACGCTGCAGGACGTACGCGGCGGAGAGGCGGTGGCCGTCGGGCAGCAGCAGATCATCATCACCGGCGGGCCGCGACCACCGCTCTGGAGCCAAGCCGAAGAATACAAGCGCTTGGGCCACGGCGAGGCGAGACCCGATGCGGGTCCCGTTGGCACGCTCTTCCACTTCCGGGTCTTTCCGCGAACCTCGCCGGTCGGCGCCAAGCCCGTGCTGTATCGCTGGTCATTCAATGAGTGTCGGCATAGCTTCGGCCCGGACCGCATGCCGCCCAACGCAGACTGCGCGAGCGCCCGCCTGTCCACGCCGGAGTATCAGCGACGCTTCACGACACGTGGACAATACACGGCTCACGTGGAGGTCACATATGACGACGGCGAAGTCGAAGTCGTCCCGATCGCCACCGTGAACGTCGGAGTTCGGGAGCAGGTGCTGTACGGCAATGACGGCGGCATGTTCCGCACGGAAGTTCCGGTCCCGCCGACGACAACAGATCCGGCGGCCTACGAACCCATTAAAGAGCTACCACCGTAACCGACGTACAGGTCGCGTGCGACGAACCACGGTATTACCGTGGGCGTGCGGAAAGCGTGGCCCGTGCTTTAGGCGACCAAATGATCGCTGCGTCTATGACGTGGATTGACTGGAAAGAGATGACGCTGTGATTAGCGACCTGCGCGGCCTCAGAAACGGATACGAATAGTGATGCAGGACGGAACGGACTGGACGACGGCCTATCACGAGGCCGGGCACGCGGTCATGGCGCGCCTGCAGCGCTGCCACTTCACCGCCGTCTCGATTGATCTGGAGCACGGTGGATGTGTCTGGATGCGGTCCTCCTTTCGTCGGATGCGGCCGGACATCGCAGCGACCACGGTGCGCCTGCGCGATGCGTTCGAGCGGGAGTACATGACCTGCTACGCCGGCAGCCTCGCGCAGGAGCGATTCACCGGCCGTCGCGCCGAGCTGTTCGAATACGAAGACGATGCGCTGCTCGCCGAAGAGATGCTGCAGCGCGTGTGCTCACGGCTCGCCGAGGCGCGCGCCTATCATCGGTACTTGCTCGCGCGCGCACGGACCGAGCTGTTCTTGCCGCCACACTGGAACGCGGTGCATGTGCTTGCCGCCACGTTGATGGATGCGCGCGAGCTGCGGGGCGCGGCGGCGAAGCGGCTCATTGATGGAGCGATGACCGCCCCGACCGCACGGAGTGCTGGAAGACGAAAGCGACCACCTCGATGAGCGTCGAGCGGCGGCTTCTTGGGTTGGCCCAGCGCGCGGCCGATGGGGTTCTCGATCCAGTAGTCGATCACCGCCTAGAATTCGAGTATGCCGCGACCTCAATCCCTCACAGCACGCGCTCGTGACGCGGTGACCGCGTTCTACCAGGACTCGCACGACTTCAACGGCATGCCGTTCGCTGACCTCGCGCATCGTCTTCGCGCCCCGAAGCCGTCTGCGCTTCATGCCGTCCGCGCACTCGTCCGACGCGGCGAGCTCTCAGCAATCTTCGGCGACATCCACCCGAACGCGCATATCCGCGCCCTCCCGGACGAACCGATCCCCTCCCAACTCACGAAGCTCAGACCGGACTCGAACGCGTGCTTGTATCCGACAGAAACCACGCTCGCGAAGGTCATCCCCTCGAATCTCCATGCCGATCGGCCGTTCACGCGCCGCCTCGCGCTCGGTGAACCGCAGCTCTCGTACGCGGCCTTCGATCTCGCGATCTTGGAGTCGTACCGCAACGATCCGCGCTACGTCTTCGAAGCGGGCGACGCAGGTGGCATGATCTCGGTCACGGACGAGTACTACGAATCCGCAGGCATGCCGGAACGCGACCAAGTGCTCTTGCAGACATTCGGCTTCTGCTACGGACCAACGAAGCGCCGGGCCGTAGGCGTCTTCCTGAGGTACTTGTCGGATCTCAGCCCCGAGCACCAGAAGATTTGGCACGCGCGGATGCTCACGGGTGATTACAAGATGCACCCCGACTATTGGGCTTCTTCAATGGGCCACTGGCCGGAGGGCGCGTCCGTCTTCGAGGCAACTCTCGCGGAGATGGCATTCATCAACCGCATGGCGGCGGCAATGGGTCGAGGACAGCTCTTCAAGCGGGACTTCGGCGATGCGCGCCCAACCGAGTTCGCGTTCCTCCTGCGACCGACGCAGAAGGACTTCGACACCTTCGTGCAGACGCTCGACAAGATGCTGAGCGAGAACATCGATCCGGCATTCTTCCGAGGAGACGTGGAGCGCGAAACGCACGAAACACGGAAGAATGGCGAGGTGGTCGTGAAGCCGAAGGGCACGATCACAATGCTGCAGGAGTGGGTCGGCCGGCACTTCCGTTCGAAGGACCCAGCGGTGCCTGCCCTCTTCGAGACGTTGAAGGAGGTGCGGAAGCTGCGCTCGCATCCCTCGCATGCGCTGTGCGCGAACGTCTACGACGAGACGATCTTCGACAGACAGCGCGAGCTCGTCATCCGCATCTATCACGCGCTCACCACGCTCCGGCTTATCCTCGCCTATTGGCCGGAGACGAAGGGATGCGAGGTGCCACGCATTCTCCGCGGCGAGACGACGATCTGGACAATGTAGCGCTGAGGCTGTGCGGCCATCTTCTCGACCGCGCGGCGCTCGGGCGAGCCGAGGATAACTTCGGAGGTAGTCTCGCACCTCAGCGCGTGAATCGCCATCGTGGAAGGCGCTGAGCACCGCGGCAACTCGACAGCGCGTCTCTACCAGGAGGAGAGTAGGGAAGAGTCACTCTACGATTAGCCATGCCGTCTCTCGTACCCGCACATCGCGGCTATCGGTACCAAGACATCGCCGCCGCCGTGCTCCTCGCGCGCGGAATCGTCGTCGACGCGAGCGTGACTGCTCGCCTCGACCGGAAGCTGCACAGCGCCGACCGCTTTGACGATGTGACACTGACGCTCGCGGGCATCATCGTGCGGCGGCAAATCAAGTCGAGCGTCGCCGCAGATACCGAGTGGACGCTCGCTGATTTCACCACCGACGGCCGCAGCCTTCGCCTGGATCTTCTCGCGAAAGGCGCGATGCAAGATCTCGCCTTTCTTACGACGCGCTACGCCGCCTCCGCTCCGTTCGCAATCAGCACGGGCCTCCGGCCCTTCCTCGTTCCGTCGCCGCAGCTTTCGCCGGCCATCGCCGCCTCGACGCTGACGTGGCGCCTCAACATCGAGGCACTCTGGCCTGCGGACGGCGAACCCGTCTGGGACGTTCTGCGCGGGATTGAGCGAGCGGAGTTCGTGGCGTTCGCGGAGCGCTTCCTCATCGAGTCGCAGCTTCCGGCCGCAAGCCTCGACCTGCACACGCCGGGACCGCTCGAGCACACGCTCTTCACCATCCTCGTCGATGAAATTGGGGTCGGCACGTACCCGAACCGCGAGCGCCGCGTCGAAGATGTCGCCGCAGCGCTGATCGACATTGCCTATCAGACGCGGACCGGCACGGGAGAGATCTCGGGCACAGAGGTGCTTCGGCGCCTCGGCCTTCGTACGGACTACGGCCGCGTGGCGCAGCGCTTCCCGATCATCAAAACGGCCCTTGTGGAGAGGACCGCGCTTATCGGGCGCTTCACGCACGCCGTTCGTACACAACCCGCGACAGCGCTGATTGGCCCTCCGGGCGCCGGGAAATCATGGCTTCTCACGGAATCGGCCGATGTCCTCGCGCAGAACGGCGCACTGGTGGCGCGGCACTACTGTTATCTCGAGCCGGGAGACGAGGAGGTCCAGCGGCGCGTGACGACGGACGCGCTGTTCGCAAACATGATCGCAGAGATCACTGACCAAGCGCCGCATCTCGCCGAGGCCGTGCGTCCGCGGTTCGGCTCCGGGCCGCGCGAGCTGGAGATGCTCTTGGCTGCGGCCACGGAGGCGGATCCCGACCGTCAGGTGATCCTCATAATCGACGGCTTGGATCACATCTCCCGCGTCGTCGAGACGGCGTCCTCCATTGCCCGCGACGACACAGCGATCGTTGACGAGCTGGCTCTCTTGTCTCTGCCACCGAATGTGCGTCTGGTCGTCGCGTCGCAACCGGGAATGCACCTCGATCCGATTCGCGAGCGGGTGACCGTCTTCTCGATGCCGCCGTGGACGGAAGGTGAGATCGGGCTGCTTGCTGAGCGGCTTTCGGTGCCCACCGCGATGCGCGATGCAGGACTCGATGACGATGACGATCTGCGCGACACCCTGTTGGCACTCGCCGCCCGCGCTGATGGGAATCCGCTGTACGCGACGTTCCTCTGCCGCACGATCGTTGCGCGCCTGCAGCAGGACGGCACCCCTCCGCTCGAGGTGCTGAATGCGGCACCCGCGATCGACGGCGACATCTCGAAGTACTACGCCTTCCTCTTGCCGTCGGAGGAGCACGTCGCCCGTGCCCTCGCGGACGTCCTGGCGTTCGTGGAGTTCGGCCTCACGCCGGACGAACTGCAAACCATCTACCCGGCACACGCGCCCTACGTCACGGCAGCGCTGAAGCGCCTCCAGCCCGTGCTACGGCAGGTGACGGCGCAAGGCGGCATTCGCCTCTACCACGAAAGTCTGCGCCGCTACGTCATCTCGCAAGCAGCGGACGGCCCGCAAGCGGCTGCGGCGCGCATCCTGCCGCCGATCATCACCTGGCTTGAGAACGCTGGCCTCTTCGCGAACAGCCGCGCGTACCGCTTTCTCCTTCCTCTCTTCGCGCGCGCAGGACGCACGTCAGACATTTCCGCACGCGTACAAGCGGATTTCGTTGAGCGCAGCGTCGCGAGCGGCCACGCCCCCGCTGCCATTCACGCGAACCTCGCGCTGGCGCTGAACACGTCGGCCGAAAGCGGCGATTGGTCGAGCGTGATCCGGGCCGTGGAGCTTGAACGTGCGCGTCGCACCTTCGCCGATCGCATGGAGCATAGCTCGCTCCTCCAGCGCTACGGCACCGCCTACATCGCCCTCTTCGGCGCCGACGCCCTCGCGGAGCGGCTCATGTTCGACGGGAAGCGCACGCTCGACCGCGAGCGCGGCCTCGTCCTTTGTGCGCTGTGCGATGACGCCGGCGCAGCGCCACCGTGGCGCGAATACTTACGACGCGGTGCGGACGACGAGGAGACCCGCGACGGCGACGACGTCGCAAGTGAGGCGGCGTTCCACGGCTACGTGCGCGGCGATCCCACGGGCGCGGTCAAGGCGCTTGTCGCCTGGCTCGAACACGACCTGCAGCCGGGACGGTTCCGTCACGCCTTTGCGGTCATCGCACGCGCCGTGCAGCTCACAGACGCGAACACCGTTCTCGCCGCCGGGGCGGAGCTAACAGAGAGGCGCCGTGCGCTGCTGGCCCTTGGCGTCGCGCAAGCGCTCGTCGACAGCGACGCGGCACGAGCAACCGATATCCTCGTCGACATCCCGGCCGGAGATTGCCCTCAAAGCCTGCTGGACCTCTTTGCGGATCTGACAGGCCGCGATGCCGAAGCGCTTGATGCGGCGTTCGATGTAATTGAAGTCGCGCGAGTCGTTCCGGATGGTCGGCGATTCGGAGCCGCCGAAACAGCCGCATGGCTCGCGTCGATTCGTCTCGCGGCGCGCGTAGCTCCGGACAAGCTTGTGCCTGTCGGAGAGGCACTCGCAGGAGGCGGATGGGGGCATGCGTGGCTCCGGTTCGCGCTTGCGATCGCGCAGGCCGAGGTCGTCACCGATCCCGAGCTGCGCGACGACGCGACCCTTCGCGCTCTCGCCGAGCTGCGGGATGCAGAGTCACATCCCGATCCCTTCGCGCTGAGCGATGTCGCTCCCGCGATCCATCGAACGCTCCAGAAAGCGCTCCAGCTCGTCCCGTCACTCACCGCATTCGGTTCCGCCGTTGAGATCCTCGCAGAGCTCTCCCGCGCAACGCAATCGCACTTTCGAGGTGGCAGCATGGGGGCGCTCGTTACCGAGGACTTCATCGACGTGCTCACACCCTATATCTCCGACCCGGAAAGGGCCGAGATCATTCTTCCCGCGATGCTCGCGCGCATTGACGCCACGGAAGCGTACGGCGAGTTCTATGAGACGCACGCCGAACACGACCTCCAGATGGCGAACATCTACGCGAGGATTGGACGCCGCGCTGACGCCGAAGCGAGGTGGAATCGGGCGGCAACGCATCTGACCGCGTACGGCTGGCGTCGCGACATCACCGCCTACGAACCGATCGAGAGCCTCGAAGTCATCGCTGGCGTCGCACCCGATGCCGCGCGAGCGCGTCTGGCTGAGGCGCAAGTCCTCGCGGAGAACGTCATCGAGCACACGGACGGCAAGGACACCCGTCACATCCTCAATCGCTGGTTCGACTCGCTTCTGGCTGCCGATCCCGCTCGCGCACTCGACCTTCTCGCACGCTCAATCTGGGCAAGCGAGGGCGGTGTTGATTGGCGAATCGAACACGCCTTCGAGGAAGTGGCCAACTCCATGGAAACGGCGAATGTCGATCCACTGCTCGCCGCGCACATTCAAGCGGCGGCGCGCGCCGACGGTGAGACGAAGAGCGTCAGCGCGCGCGGGCCGGTCTTGGAACGCCTCAGCGCGGTGGGCTCTGACGCGGCGCCGTACGTGACAATCCTCGCTGGCGCCGTCACCGGCGATGCGCCTGCGATCGAGGCAGGAGCGGTCGATGCCCTCACAACCTTCGGGCAGCAGCACCGAGTCGCGCTGCCCCCCATTTCGGCGCGACGAAACCCCAAGTACTCACCGCCTACGAGCACGCCAACGCGACCGCGTACGCCGCAGATTTCCAATCCCCTGCCGCTTACGGCGCGCGAGCTCGTCCTCGCTGTGCACAAGGGGCCGTCTTCGTTCCGGGATGATCCCGACGCGGTAGAGAGCTATGCCCAGCAGCTGGGCTATCGCCTGCTCGGCCTCGACGATGACATCACGGCGATCCGCGTGCTGCGGGTCTTTGCCCGCGCGTCCTTCTACAGCGGCGGCGATGCCGTCCTCTCGATTCTCGGCGAGGGGTTTGCGCGGCATGGGCAGCCAGAGCTCGCCGCCACGGCGCACGCGTTGGCGTACGCCTACGCACGTGGCGATTGGAGCGTCTTCGGCTCTCGCGCAGCGAGGTCCCGCTTCGCTGCCGCGGTCGCAATCGACGAAGGCATAGCCCATGGCGTGCTGCGCGCCGAGGCGATGTGGTTCTTTGCGAAGTACGGCGGTAACGCTGGCCTCACGCAGCACCCGATTGAGCTGTTCGTGGCCCTCGGCGACATCGACCGCGCGCTTGCAATCTGGGACGCCTCGGTCGACGTGATTCGGCGGCGACTGCCGCTTCCCGCCGAAGGGTATCGCCCCTTTGTCCGGTACGATCCAGCGCAACCAGCTCCTGCGTTAGACGCCGCCGCGGCGTCGCTCCTCGTCGCCCGTGCCCTGCATCCAGAGCATCAGCGCAAAATTTCGGCGCTGGCAGGCATTGCGGCGGCGGTGGAGAAGCACACGGAAACCCTTGTTTCGCCCTTGGCCACGGCGCTTTCATCCGCACCGCTCACGATGCAGCTTTCGATTCTGAACATTCTCGCGTCGCCGGACGACGAGGGCCTGTGGTGCGTTCGCGCACTCGCGCCGGCCCTCCGCGAGCTGACGGCGAGTGCGTTCCTCGGCGTCCGCGACGGAGCGCAGGAACTCCTGGACCGTATCGGCGATACTGCTGATCGTCTCTCACCTCCCGCTGTCGCGCGTGCGCAGCCGCTTCCACCTGATGAAGTCGAGGCGCTCGCGTCGATTGATCACCGGGTCGACACGCTCGAGCAGCTCGTGCCCGGCTTCGCCGTTACGTTCGCCAGTTTCGCGGAGGAAGCATCTCACGATGAAGACCGCAAGGCGCGCAGCCGCGAACGATCACAGCTCTTCTATGACCGCGTGCTTGAGCGCTTCCCGAAACACATCCTGTACGACCACCAGGAAATCAAAGAAGAGCTGCTGCATCGGACGGGCGGCGTGTGCTTGCCGGATCGCACGAACGCCGGGGCCGACGATGTTGCGGCGTTCCTATCACCGCGGATCGAGCGCTACGTCGTCCATTGGTTCAGCCGCACGGCGCGGCCGGCGAACCTTGAGCGCCCGACAGCTCGCGTGGCGGGACGTACGGCGCCCGCACCGATTGACGATCCGGCGTATCCGGGGTGGTACCGAATCGGGTACTACGAACGCGAGTTCCTGCGCTCGACGGAGATCTTTCGGAACATCACCGGCGAGCAGATCGTGATGAGCGGCATGCAGTTGCATCCTGGCGGGAGCGCCGATCGCGAGGCTTGTCTCCTTAATGGGCACGTGCGACAGCGCGGCACGTCGCTCTTCCTTGCCGCGATGCACGTCCACCATGGACCTCTTGGGCCGGTGCACCTTCTCTTACCGGCCGTGGAGGTCATGGAGCGGTTTTCACTCCAGCCGGGCGCGTGGACCGCACCCTTTGTGGCCCGTGATCGCCACGGCACCGCCATGGTGTACCGCCAGTGGCGTCATGAACCGTTGGGAGATGACCTCGAGAAAGAGGAACCGCTGCTATGCGGATGCGAGCTGCTGCTCCGTCCCGATCTCTATCGTTCGCTTTACGAGATGGCAGCCGGGTGGGTGTCAGAGATTACCGTCGTCACCAGTTAAGGTCCATGAACGTCGCTGGCGTTGATTGTTGCCAGAAGTGCCTGGCGGTAACCCTTGTGGCCCCACTGCAAATCCTCCACTGTTTCAGAGTAGCTGACATCAGGCTGTACTCCGATACCCTCAATCAGCGTGCCATTCGTCCGCCAGGCCAACGTCCATCTGAGTGAGAGAAAGCGAATACCGACACGCTCAAGAGCCGGATCGCCGAAGGCTATCACGTGGATCCCTGCGTCCAAGGTGGCGCGCCGCAGGCCGTCAGCAGGCTCCCCCGAGGCACGCGGCTCCCGGCGGCTCTGCACGCGGTATGTACGGTAAACACGTAGTCATGATTAGCTGCGCGTGACGTGAACCACAACGCTGCATTTCGGACCGGCGGAAATTAAGGAGGTCACCTTCGTCTAGGCAAACCGAGCACGAGGCCCGAGGTCGTCGTGCGGATCACGTCGGCCGTCAACGCAACTCCGATGGCAAGCCGCGTGTTTTTGCCGCGCTTCTCGAAATCCGTTTTTCTAAGCCTGCAATCAGGTGTAACTCCGGGAACCCGAACGTAAACCCAAGCAGGGCCGATGCTCACGATCTCACCCTCGACTTGTTTTCCGAGCCATTCGAAATTCCGGTACCGATCGCTTAAGCCATATCTCGGGATGAGGTCGCGCACAACACGCGCGTCGTCGCGCGTCATGCGACGCTCGACAAACTCCGCAACGGCCGCGGGAACATCCAACGGGAGCGAATACCGTGTAGCCCACTCGGCCGCTAGGGCAACGCTGTCGGCGCCAGGTGACGAAAGCAACACGCGAACATATCTACTCAGGTCTTCGGTCGATGCGGCTCGCCCGTCTCTGAGCGACTTCCGGAGAATGCCGAGCAGCTGCGAGCGGTTCGGCAAGTTCGCCCCCGCATTATCGCGAAGAATCGCCTCGGCGATGCGTGACGGTGGGAACATGCCATCGAGATCGAACTGCTGAATTAGCTCCTGCGCTAGGCCGAGTCGCTTGTGCTTCGTCGCGAGGTGCTCCGATGCCTCGATAAGACGTGCGATCATGTCTGCGATGTCCACGTCGATAACATGCCGCATCGCCGTTCCGATTCGGCGAGCAAGCGTCTTGAGTTCAACGTAGAGATGCGCCTCAAGGAGCTCCTTCGCCCAACGTGCGAGATGCCGCTGCACTGAAGGATCTGCAAGCAACGCGGGGTCGAGCGCCTGGACTGTTGGGCGGAGAAGCTTTTGGTGCGCCTTGTCGGTTACGTGCACGGATGTGAAGTACTGGTCCAAGGATGCGTGGTCGTAGCGAAGCAAAAGGTTGATGACCGCCGGCATTTCGTCCGCGGAGCGAGTCAGCGCCAGGAGATGCTGTATGGCGAGATCGACACGACCAACCTCTATGAGGGCCGCTAACGCACGCTCCGGCTCCGATGCTACCAGGGCGCTCGCTCGTCGCTCGATCATCTCCTGCAGGACGGGATCCGGACCCGCAGCAGTAGCGCACCGAGCCGCGACAAGGACGTTGGTATCGAGCAGTCGCGCAACCAGGCTCCGACGATCCTCCACCGAGACGAGCCCGCTGACGAGGCGCGCGACGTCTTGCCACGTGTCATGAAACAACAGATCGCTCATCCGCGGTTTCCAGTCTGGTTAGCAATGGCTTCCGCGGCAAAGTAGTCCTGGTAGATCTGATGCGTAAATGCATATCGACCGTGCTCTTCGACCAGCAACCCTAGTTCAGCAGCCTTTCGGAGAAAGCCGAGCGGGTGCAAGCGGAGACCGAATCGCGTCGTAATACCAGTCAGCACCTCTAATGAGCGCTCGATTGGAAGAGCAACGTTCGCGTCCGCCTCTTCTCGAACGACGAAAGCAAACTGGCGCATTAAGAGCCGAGTCTCCACGGCGTCGAACTCATGATCGTTACCTTGCTCCCTCTCGAAAAGTCCGTCTACGAAGTGCTTAATAATTTCCGCTTCGCTTGCTGGCACAGCGCCTGTGCGTTCGGCGACGTTGAGGAGCATAAGCAGAAGAAGGGGCGTCGCGACGAGACGCCGCAGTGCGAGATTCTCCTCGACGCGCTTCCACACGAGGTCAGCCGTCGCGGGCGTCGAGGCGTTGCGGTCGAGAAAGTGGCGTATCTGCTCCGGCGTCAGTTTTTCGAGGATGAACGTTGTTGAGCTTCCGAGTTCTCGTCGCGTCAGCGGTGCTCGGCTCGCGATGATGAAGCGCGTCGCCGGGTACTTTCGGAACAGCGCCGCAATCTCAGGAACCACGCGTTGCCTCGCGCCCGCTGGGATTTCGTTGACGCCATCCAAGTAGAGCGTGACGCTTCCACCTATCAAACGCTCCTCGACGAGGGCTGCCGGAAGCCCAGTCTCCTCGAAGAGCAGCCTTTCAAGTGATATCTCCCCCGTTACGCGACGCAGCGGAACATAGATTGGCACTTGCGTGTTGCTGCCCGTGATCGCATCTTCAGCTTGGTCGTGAGCTAGAAACTGGAGCGTTGTGGTCTTTCCCATTCCCGCGTCGCCAGCGAGAACGACGTGCCGGTCCGAGACCGCCGCGAGCAAAGCACGGATCTGCCCCTGTCGCCGCGGAGCATCTGTTGCCTCCCAAACGGTCTCAAGCGCATAGAGCGGCACCTCGACTATTTGCTCCCTCCCGGTGAGGTGTACGTAACGGTGCTGCCAGACGGCAAACTCCTTTTTTATCTCATCGAGGTACCTCCGCACGGCATCGTTCGGCGTGTTCGATGTACGTCGGGGCTTGCGTCGTCTCCACACTGGGTTCCAGACGACGCCCGGCTCCTTCTCGTTCTCCGGTCCCGCCCAGATGAGAGGAAGCGTGTTGTTCGGAGTCGTGTGAGGAAAGACGAGGAGCGCCTGAGAGTCGTCGTAGCCGAGCGGATGCCTCGGGTACAGCAC
Organism: Thermoanaerobaculia bacterium; assembly: GCA_035525285.1. Taxonomy (GTDB): domain Bacteria; phylum Acidobacteriota; class Thermoanaerobaculia; order Gp7-AA8; family Gp7-AA8; genus QHVT01. The sequence goes on along the minus strand of DATLFB010000054.1, from coordinate 139,958 downwards.
TTGACCGTACCTGCTTGCGAGCGCACGAATCCGTTCGCGCTCATTCACGTCTGGAAATACTCGCGTGGTTGGGGTGAACGCTCGCTCTTCGTCCGAGAGTTGCACACCGACAATGACATTCGTGAAACTCGTCTCCCTTCGTACGTGCGCCACACCGTCGTCGAACCCGAAAAGCGCTACATAGAAGAGCGGCACACGAACGCCGCGCAGATTTTCGCGGAAGAACCGGCTTGCTTGCGATCCCGTGCCGATGATGTCGTCGAAGAAAATGACTGCCGAGGCCGTCGAGACGTAATCGCTAAACGGCGCCTGCGGGAAATTGGCGTCCTGGAGACTGAGGGCCTTCCGGTAGTCGTACAGGTAGAGGCCACCGCTGTCGCTCGGTGAAAGACCCAGTTGGAAGAAGCGCGCTTCGTCCAAGCGGTCGCCGAGTACGCGCGTCAGCTCTCGAGAGAGGGCATCAATCGATTGTCGTACAACATGTTCGCTCTTGTACTGCAACTTGGAAAGGAGCAGCACCGCGTCGTCGATCTCGGACGGCCGGAAGTTTTCGAGCCAAAAGAGAACGTCTGCTTGTTTTGCAGCGCGGTTCGGCGAGTTCCTCTCGGCAAATCCCCATTCATCGAGAATGCGCTCTATCGTTCCAGTGTGCCGGCCGATCGACTCAACTCGCGGGTCCATATCGTCACCTCTGCACGCGTCATCCTAGTCTCATGTCACGCCCAGCGTGCCGGCATCTCCACCAAATAGCAGCGCGTCTCGCCGACGCAAGGGTGCTCGGCTCAGACTGAGTCCCTGGCCCTTCGCATTGCGCACATCAGCAGCTCGCGGTTGCCGACGCCGACATATTGGGCCAGAGCGCCGCCGGCATGCTCAATGATGCTGCGGTACTCCTCCAATCGTCGCTGGCGGCCCTCCGAGAAGACCATCAACTGGAGGTCCTTGAGGAGTAGCTCTGTAGATAGCTCAGATGTCTCGATCACTTCGTCGACGATTAGTACTCGGTCGGCGTGCTCGAAGCAACGCTCCAGCAGCCGTGCCGAGTCAAGGTCATTCCAACTATGTAGGACCGCCGACAGCAGGTATACGTCGCCACCCGCTGGGACGCCGTTCCGGAAGTCCATCGCCACCACCTGGCACCGGTCGTCCACCCCAAGCTGTGTAAGCACCTGCGCCGATCCGTTCACGGCATACGACAGGTCGACGAGTATTCCGGTCAGCTTTGGATGGCGGCTGAGGATCTCCCCTAGCACGCCTCCCTGGCCGCCCCCGACGTCAACAACACGCTGCACCATTCCGAAATCGAAGGCGTCGGCAATCGCCTGACCACGGCGCTTTGACTCAACAGTCATGCGGCTCATGAGCGTGTCACCAGCACCCGGAGTCTGGTCAAAGAAGTCGAAAGAGTTAGATCCGTGCGTGAGACCGAATGCCGACCGGCCGGTCCTCACCACGTCAAGCAGCCGCCCCCATGGTGCCCACTGCCAAGGCTCGCCACTTGATCTGGCACGTGGCCGCAGCGAACCATCAAGATCGCTCCGCAGTAAGCCTCCGCGAATAGTGAGCTGGAATCTCTCATCAGGCGCATCCTCGATCAGGCCCATGGTGCAGGCGACGCGCAGCAACCGGCGCAGAGAGTCCACGGCGGTGCCGGTGTGCTTCGCCAGCTCCCAGTGGGTAGCCGGCGCATCGGCGAGCAGGTCCGCGATACCGAGCTGAGCGAAGACATAGAGCACTTGGCTGAGTCGGTAACCGCTGGCGACTGAATCGATGTATTCGATATCCGAACTCACAGTGTTCTTCACTAGGCCCCTCGTTTGATGAACTCGTCTCCGTGCTCTCAAGCAGACACCGTCAGTTCCTCGACAGCCTAGACCAGCGGGCGAGGAATGAAACATCAACGCCTTCTCGCATCAGGAAACGCACCGAGGTCCAGAAACGCGGCAGCGCATCCCCAGAACGCTACGCCACCATCTATGCCCTCATGGCGCCTCCTCGAAATGGTGCCCAGCCGACCCGATCACGAGCGTGCCCACCGCTCCGGGCGAGAGCTGTGGGAGGTGGCCGGGAGTGCAGATGAGCACCGGGATTGTGCACAGAGCCGCGTAAACGGCCGCATGAGAGAGCAAACCACCGCCGGTGAATACTACCGCCCGCGAGCACGGGCCGAGCTCCGGGAGCAGGTCGACGTGGGTAGACCGTCCGATGTGGATACAGGGCTGCCCCTGCCCTGCAGGGGCGCTAGCGTAGGCGGTCCCGGTAACCTCACCACAGCGCAGCGGTTGGCAGACTGCCCCGGCGAAGGGATCAGCGTCCGCAAGGTAATCCTGCGGTAACGGCTTGAGGTCCACAAAGTGCAGTCGGTCATCAGGCGTGAGGACCCACTCGATGCACGACGCCACTGGCAACGCCGCCAGAGCGGCGAGCAGTTGCCCCAGGGCGTGCTGTGAGAGCACCTCGACACCAAGGCAGGCACCATCTCGGAGGATCCACCGCCGGGGAGTAGACCCGTCCCGAAAGAAGTTGCCTGGGCGGTCATCCTGGACTTCGATGACGATATGCCCAGTCGCCGTCCTCAGGGCGATCCCATCACAGGCGCGCACCAGCTTGCGCTGGACGAGTAGCCCGTAGCCGCTGTCCTGCCATCGCGCCCAGTGCACCCGGAGCAGATCGGGTACACCGGCTGCCGGCGCCATGCCGCCGCTGATTGAGAAGCGCTTGTGCGGTGGGGCGTCGACGCGCACCACCCATTCCGCTATGGCGGCGTCATCGGCGGCGGCGAGGGTCTCGGACAGCGCCTTGAGACTGTCCGGCCCGGCCACCTCCACTGTCTGCGGCACGCTGAGTCCAGATGCGACAAGCTGTCGCAGTCCGGCCATCTTTGAGGGAAAACCATCCCAAAAGCCTGTGCTCATGTACGGGACAACCAATCTCGCAGCCTGAACTGCTCATGAGACCAAAGAAATCGAGCGTTGGCGCACGCCACCAAATCCAAATCAGTATCGAGCTGCACCGGTTCATCGATCCAAAGAGTTGCCAATACGCCGTTGCTAGTCCGGTCCGTCACGGTTTACTTTCAGGAGATACGGTATGTTGGGATCTCCTGGGTCTCCTCGACCACCGAGCGTCGGCTTCGGTCATGACTTGCCCCGCAGCACATCCGCGTGCTTGGTTAGGAGGGGGGCCACCACGTTGAGCGTTTCGCTGGTCGACACGTGAATGCGCGCGCCCGCGTCGATCGGGCCGCCGGCAGCGATGGTGGCGCCGAGCGCCGTGAGTTGCTCCCAGGACGGGCCATCTGCCAGAACCCCCCAATGCTTCAGCGGAATCCACACCAAGGCGGCGATGTCGTCATCGTCCGGCCGGAATACGGCATCCGCTTGGGTGAGTCGTCCCAGAAACAGGCCGAGGTATGTGTAGTAGCCGGCTGGGTTACCAGGTTTGAATGGTTTGTTCGGGTCGCGGTTCTTGAGCCGTTGCAGGACAAACGGGGCCGGCCCATCCACCGATCGTGTCTGGTACAGACTATTGTCACCGATATCATGCAGATAGCTGACTGACGCTGACACGAGTTCCACCTCGACGCCGAGTTCCTCTAATGCCTCACGGCGGGCACATTCCCACAGGTCTTCGCCCGGTTCTTGGCCACCGCCGACACCGCCCACGAACCAGTCGGTACCGCTGGCATCGCGAGCGGCGACATTGTCCGCACTCAGCGTGGCGAGAATATTGCCGTCCTGCTCAATGAGTATGCCGGCACAGAATGGGCGGCCACTGGTGAGCAGCCTTGGCGACAATCGACCGTCCGTGCCCTCGTGCCACAGTTCCCGCTCTGCGACTGGTGCCTCTACTTCATCATGTGACATGACTGTCCTCCTACTGGTTATCGATAGGCTGCAACGCGTGTGGCCCGGGCAACCACCGACCGCACGGCGAGCCTACCAGCTTGCCCTCCTCGGCCACAATATTCCCTCGGACGACCGTCCAAATCGGCATGCCCTTGCCTTGCCAGCCGAGATAGGGACTTTGGGGATGCAACGACTGGATGCTCGCGGCGGCGATCGTCCACTCTCGGTCTGGATCGACTATGACCAGATCCCCATCGGCATCCGGCGTTATCGAGCCCTTGCCCGGCCACACTCGCCATGTCCGCGCCGGACCGAACGAGGTAAGCCGGACGATCTGAGACAGGGTGAGCCCCAACTCCGTCCTATGGCTCCACAGCAGTTGCAGCAGATGCTGCACGCCGATCAAGCCGGCCCGGACCTGCCAGATGCTTCCCCCACACTTCTCGGTATCGGCGTGCGGCGCGTGATCAGACGCCACGAACTGCAAGCCATCCGACCTGAGCGCCTGAATCAGAGCGTCGCGATCGGACTCCCCACGAATCGGCGGGTTGACCCGCAACCTGACCCGCTCACTGGCGTCGGTACCGTTCGGGAAGAGGAGATAGTGCGGGCAGGTCTCCGCCGAGATGTCCACGCCGTGTTGCCGGGCCCGCCGAACCTGCTCCAGACCCGCCTGTGAGCTGACGTGGACGATGTGCACGGGGCATCGGGTGTGCTCGGCAAAGATGCCGATCCGGGCAATGGCCTCCGCCTCCACCAAGGACGGCCTGCTATCGCGATGCGCTGCAAGACCCTCGACATTGTTCAGCTTAAGATCCGCGATCCGATGCTGCATGATCTGGTGGTTCTCCGCATGCACCGCGAGGCGCACACCGAGACCCGCCAGGATTTGCATGGCATCGAGGAGTTCCCCATCGTTCGGTGGCAGCGGGCAACCGAGACCGGTCTCACTCTGGCCGAGAAAAGTCTTGATCCCGATCACTCCAGCCGCCGCCATTGCGGCCAAGTGCCTGGAGTCGCCCTGGCTCAGCAGACCGTAGAATGCGTAGTCGACCCACGACCTACCTTGTACCAGATCGATCTTTTCTCGCACGCGCTGCGCAGTGTTAGTGGGCGGCTCGGTGTTGGGCATGTCGAACACGCAGGTAACCCCGCCCAGCGCCGCCGCGGCGGACCCAGCTGGGTAACCCTCCTTGTAGGCCAGGCCCGGCTCCCGGAAGTGCACATGGGCATCAATGACACCCGGTAGAAGATAGCAACCAGTCGCGTCGATGGTTCGCTGTGCCGGCGGCATGATATCCGCCGACCCGACAGCAACGAAGCGGCCCCGGTCGATCGCCACCGATGTGTTCGGGTACTCGCCGAACACATCGACCAAGGTCCCGTTCGTAACAACAAGATCGACCGTAGGACGCATGGTTGTGACCTAGAAGCCAGGCGCCCTGGATCCCGACTGGGCGTTGGCGAGCACTTTGTTGAAGCCCATCATCGTGGTCAGGGCGAACGGCACTGAGGCCGCACGGATGTCGGCTTCCCCGAGGAGAAACTGCAGCACGCGCTCCAGCCCGATGCCGTAGCCGGCATGCGGCGAGGTGCGTCGGTGCTCGATGACGTCCAAGTAGGGCCTGAAGTCCTCAAGTGTTGCGAGTTTCTGCTCCAAGATGTGAGCGAACATGGTCGAGTTGGTCAGTCGCTCGACCAACAAGTCGTAGCGGTGTTCCCGCACCGCGCTCCCGACAGCCTCGCCCGCCTTTGGCAGGAGAAGATCGGCGCTCTGAACCACGGCCGGATTGTCGTCGTCTATCTTCATGTTGAAAAACTTGATGTCGGCAGGGTAGTGGGTAACGAACAAAGGCCGCGCGACCCCGTTGTGCTCACACGCCATGAGCTCAAGCAACCGGCGCTCCTCATCTGCTCCCAAGTCCGTTCCCCATGGGATTTCTCGGCCCTCCTTCTTTCTGAGCAATTCGACCGCGTCGGTATACGAGATGCGATAGAAGCTCCCGTTGAGCACCTCGGCGAGGTAGTCGGTGTTTCCGCCCAGCTCGACAATGGCCTCCGGGACGTTGTTCACACACGATCGGATGATCGCCTTCACGGCACCTGTGATCCGCGCGAGCAGCGCCTCAAACATCTGAACCGAGTCGTAGGTCTCTCGCGAGATACCAATGCTAGGGTGATCGCAGCTAATCTCCTCTTCCACCAACGTGAATTCGTGCAGGTGCCGTTCGTCGATCTTGTCCGTCCGGAAGCTCGGCGTCAGACAGTACACGCCCTTCAACACGCACAGCGCATGCTCAAGAGCTAGCTGCCCGGTCTGCGTCAGATGGACAGGTACCCGACCCGCGACTCGGAACAGCGTCGAAACATTCTCGCAAGCTCCGGTGATGCCCACCAGTACCGGAACGGCTACCTCCGTCAGACCACTGGCCTGATAGTAAGACCTGGCGCCGTTAATGGAGGACTCTCGGATGGCTAGCAGACTCTTGAACTTACGATTCTCCACAGCGCTTTTCTCCCAGCCTTGTCAGAATCCAAGGTGTTGCCGCCGAAGCTCTAGGTACTGCTCACGCAAGTCGGGATCAAGCCCCGTCTCGAGCGACACCATGTCCCCCACCAGACGTGGAAAGAGACATCCGGCGCACGCGCTGGTGAGTTGAGCGGCCCGCACTGGCCGCAGCTCGAGGTAGGTGCGAAGTTCCTGTTGCGACGCATCCCAAATAGCCGGAAGCTGCTCGTCGTTGATGCTGTCGTTCCAGAAACAGCCGACCCGTCCCCCCGCTGGCTGCAATGACGACACTCGACGTCCCGTCCCAGCTACCTGCACGTATCGTCCGGACCCGGAAGACCGGAAACACTTCCAGGTGTTCCAGCCGGCAATCCGCGCGCCAGCGGAGACGTCGTCCATCGCCGCGGCTAGGAGCAGCCAGTAGTGCATGCGTGGGACCATGCTCCAGGCACCAGTCTCTCCCGCCGCGCGGAGATGCTGTTCGCTGAGTGCCCTGGTGATGAAGACTCGGACATCGTTCAGCTGCGGGCCGACGTTCTCGACCCGATCCTCGAATGCCGACTGCATCGGAAAGGGATTGAGCCGCGCACCGGGAAACGCCGCCGACAGGGTCGTGAGCATCTCGTCGATCTGGCGGACGTTCCCCGAATGCACGGCGATGTTAAACAGAATTCCTGGGCGGTCGTCTGCGGGCAGTCGCTGCCACAGTCGGGCCACGTGAATCGCCTCGAAGACCTTCTGCCGCTGACCGTGCAGCACGGGCACCTTCCTCCACTCGACCCGCAGCTGCTCTGGGTCTGCCTCAAGCATCCGCGTCAGTTCGACCACAGACGAGACGTCGTCGGCGCTGAGCGCGAGCACGTCGACCCCGCTGTCCACCAGCTCATTGAGGACCTCGGGATTTCTAATGATCCGGCGGCCGGTCATCGTCAAGTGAACGGTATGCCCCCGCTTCTTGAGGCCGTTGATCAGCGGAACAATCTCCGAATGCGCCTCCGGGCTACCACCAAAAAGAGTGACTTCGGACGGTCCTGCGAGCAAGGCCGCCCGCAGCTCACGACGGACCGCCGCCGGCAGCCGGAAGACATCTGCGTAATCGTCGAATTCTGTCTCGGCGAATGTGCTTTGTGTCTGTCGCGCCGCCGAGAGCGTCTGCTCGATGCCGTGTAGTAGGCGATCAGCGCTGGCGATAGTCGAGGCCACCGCCCCTCGGTTCAGCGTCAGCGCGGCCGGGCAGTTGTAGTGACCACCCGTCTGCTTGCCCTCATGAGTGATGGTGCAGTTGTGGTCGCACAAGTACGTCTCCACCAGGGCATCGCCGTGCTGGCGCAAAACCGCCGTGATGTCGATCTGCACCGCGGCTCCGGCCGTCGGCAGCAGACCGTACTCAGCTAGGTGAGTCGAGGTCAAAACCAACGTACTACCGGACATAGGTTGCCCTCACCCGTTCGATCTCAACTCGAACGCGGTGCGGAAGATCCGTGTCACCGGTAGCAGCGACAATTACAGCAAGCTGCGCACCGAGATCGTGCACTGCCATTTTGGCAGTCAGCCGAAGCCGGACATCTTTGCTGTCCGGCATCTGCGCCAAGTCTTCCAGCTTGACTTGGCGCACCCAGTCGAGTCCGCTTAGCGCCTGAACCGATTCCAGCCCGTGATGTCGGTACATCGGGATGGACAGCGCCAAACCCAGTCGCTCTGGCCCGTCGAGCCAGTCTTCTCCCTTGATGTAGCGCAGCACCGCCGCGAACGAATCAAAGCCCAGCGACGCGTCTTGCATCTGGATGTTATTGGTCACCCGCGTTGCGCCTTCGAGAATGTGCCAGCGGATCGGATCGGTCGACGTGATCACGGCCTCGAGTGAGAAGAAGCCTTGCAGGTCAAAAGCTTCAGCGATTCGCAGCATGTCTCTAGAAAAGACCGGGACCTCCCGGACCAACCCGTTGACCTTGATCTTATGATCGGCATGGGTCAGGTCTGTGTCCGTCACGCGCTTGAATCCTGGCGGGTAGAGCAGCGTCCGCGTACCCAGGCGGAGCAGATCCACTGACACCTCGTCACCCGTGACAAACTCAGTGGCTACCAACCGGCGTCCGGGCTGGGAAAGCTCCTCCACCGCCTTCACTAGTTGTTCGGCGTCTGCGGCATAGCGCATGCCGGATCCGCCCGTCAGATCGACGACCTTTACCACCACGGGTGCCGGGAACTCGCCGCGCTCCAGCCTACGGGCCAACTCAGCCACCGATCCCAAGTCCACATCAACGGTCGCAGGGATGGGCAGGTCGAGCGACCGCAAGGACTCGGCGATGAGCGCCTTGTCCCCCCACACCTGTGCCGCCCGAGCGGAGGGTCCGATCAGCTTCGTACCGGCGGCGAGCCGTCCATCCGCACGCAACAACTCCATGCTGACGGCGATACGCCGAATGCCGTCCGGGACCGACGCCCGCCCGAAGTTGATAACTGCGTCGGGCTGCCTCGAGAGCAGAGCTAGCGCCTCAACTGCGTCGGCCAGGATCTCGTCGGTTTCGCGCACCTCCCAGTCCTGCACGTCTTCGCGTACATGCTGATGCTCGACCTCGTATTCAAGCCGCTCCGCCACCCGGCAAAACTCGCGCGATTGCCGCCCGCTACCCAGCGTCAGCAGGACCAGATCCTTATCCATCGGCGAACTCCCGGGCTCGCCGACGCAGTTCGCCAGCGTTCTCGGCAACCTTAGCGAAAGCGTTTGCGTAGTCGTCGACGAGGCTCACCGGCTCATAGGTGAAGGTTGGCAGAGACAGCGCGATGTCATGAATGCGCCGGCTGATGGGCAGATCGTCGGCGCGGTAGACCCGGCGCTTACTGGGGTCGAGCGAGGCAAACGGCATCCGCTCGGCAGAGGCGCCCGTGAAGACCGGCGAGAGGTGCAGCGGCGCCGACCCGGGGCGATCGACGTCCACCCCCTCGGCCTGAAGGGCCTTGACGTAGAGATCAATGGGCACGCCGTCCAGTTGCGCCGCCTCGAAGCGAGGCTTGATGCCGTACCAAGCCCCCATGGTGACGTCGGGCCGGATCCGGGGCGCGGTGATACCCGGAATCTCCCTTAGCTGTCTCAGCAACCGTTCGTGGCGCTCACGCCGGCGAGCGATGACGTCGTCGAGACGGTCAAACATCGCACTTGCCATCGCCGCGGAGAAGGGATGGATGCGATAGTTGAGACCCCATCCGGTACCGGCGAAGGCATGCAGTTGCGGAGTCCGGACAGCGTGCTCGGCTCGCACTCGAAAGTGACCCAAAAGTAGCGCTCGTTCGTAGATGTCTTGGTCGTTGGTGATCAGGATGCCGCCCTGTCCGCCGGAGACCACCTTCTTGCCCTGCAGGCTGAAGCACCCAACGTCGCCGATCGTGCCGACGAGACGGCCGCGATACGTTGAGCCGTGCGCATGCGAGCAGTCCTCGATCACTTTGAGCTGATGCGCTCGGGCGAGTTCCATGATGGGATCCATGTCCACCGGGTGACCCCACAGGTGAGTCACCACGATCGCCCTTGTGGAGGGCGTGATCGCCGCTTCGATTAGCTTCGGCGATATCCCCTCAGTGTCCTCCTCGCAGTCCACGAGCACCGGCGTTCCGTCGGCCGCAAAGATCGGCATCACCGTGGCCAGGAAAGTGTGCGTGGGAGCGATGACTTCGTCACCGGCGCTTAGTCCGCACGCGACGAAGGCCGAGTGCAGCGCCGCCGTACCTGAGCTGGTAGAGAGCGCGAACGCGACATCGTGATACCGCTCGAATTTCTCCTCGAGCTGCTTCACGTGACCCTCCTCGCCATAGTAAGAGACCTCAGCTACCCGCATCATGCGAGCGATCTCAGCCGCCACTCCTGGATCGTCGGGAGGCCAGATGTCCGGCCGTCGATTCACCACCGGTGATCCGCCGAGCAACGCTAGACTCATGAAATCCTCAAACTTTGCTGGGTGTGTTGCGACTCAGCGAATCGAGACAATCGCTGCGGCTCGTTCGCCCTCCCATGTCCGGCGGCGACGAAAAATGCCAGAGCCGAGCCGACCGCTGTCGGGAATAGGAGGGCCTCTGGAGCGAGAGTGGTGGCGCCAACGTCAATGATATCCCGCGTCATTTGGCGCCACCAAGCTGTGATTCACCCATCGACATCGATCTGACAGTATTGCGGACGAAATCGCCGAAAGTACGGGTGGGCTTGAATCCCAGCCGTTCTTGGGCCCGCGAGATGTCCACTATGCGATGCACCCGCGACGGCAGATGCCCGCCGAAGGTGGCCACCGCGGCGGTCGCGCCGGGGTAGCGCTCCTCGATCACTTCATGGGCGCGGGTGGAAAGGATGCTGAGATCCGCTGGCCCGAAACGGGTGCCAGACGAAATGCAGAAAACCTGATATCCGTGGCCCCCAGCGGCCAACGCACATGTGACAGCCTGCGAGACATCGTCGACGTCGACCGCACCGGAGAGCTTGGCGATGTTGAAGGCGATCGGATCGTCGACGAAGAAGCGGCCCGGCCGCAACACTGTCACAGCGATCCCGTACTTGCGCACCGCGTGCTCAGCAGCCGCCTCGGCGAGCACCTTGGACCGGTCGTTGGCGTCATTGGGTTTACAGGCCGTATTCTCGTCTACCCAAACCGTGCTGCTGAACTGCGCTGAGCCGGACAGGCCATACACCGACATGGAGCTCAGCAGCACGACATGGCCGACCCCCATCTCGGCACACGCGTGCAGCACTTTTTCGGTGCCCTCCTTATTGATCCGCAGGAACTCTCGTTCAGTGTAATTTGGCAGGTGAATGCCGTGGAGTGCGGCCGCGTGTACCACCGCGTCATGCCCGGAGACGGCAGCCCGCACGTCGTCGAAGTCGTTGACGTCGCCCTGGACGACATTGGTGCCGCCTGCAATGTCGAAGAGCGTGAGTTTAGGGCCGGCAATCCCGACGTGTGCCACCAGAGCGCGGCCTAACTGTCCGGCACCTCCAGTAACCAACGCTCGCATCATCGTCATCGTGCCCCTAGTAGCCGAGATGGCGGGCTCGGACCGCGCGGTAGAGGCTCGCTGCAGCAGGTGTCAGACCAAGTTCCAGGCTGACCGCGTCCATGGACATCCGCGGGAAAAGACAACCGCCGCAGGGCTTCGGGGCGGCGGCTGCTGCGGCCTGCCGTCCCTCAAGCACCCAGTTCGCCACCTCGTCAGCACCCAGAGTCCAGAACTGTCGGGAATCCGTGATCGTCTCTGTGTTCCAGAAGCAACCTAGATGCCCTCCCGGGTGCTCGGTAGCGCCAGTGTGCGGTGCGGCGACGCCCACCTGGACACAGCGACCGGCGCCCCGCCTGCTGTAGCAGCGCCACACGCCTTGCCCGCCAATCTGGTCGCTGATCACGCGGGTGTCGGCACTCTGGTCAAGCAGCGCACGCATCAGGATCCAGTAGCCGAGGCGCGGAGCCAAGTTCCACCGCACCGGCTTGCCCGCTTGGCGATCCAGATGTACGGCGATGGCGGCGTCAACGAAATAGCTGAAGTGGCTCTGCTGCTCTCCATCGAGCTCACCTAAGTTGCCTAGGAATGCCGTCTGTACCGGGTAAGGGTTGAGGATTGCGTTTGGCGTATGCCGCGCGAGGCGATCCATGACCTCAAACGAACGCCGCAAATTACCGGGATGCAGCACGATGTTGAACAGGAACTGCGGCATGGCATGGCGCTGCGCGAGCTTACACAGCTGGACCGCCTCGATTGCCTTGCGGCGCTGCCCATGCTGCCACGGCGTGTCTTTCCATAGTTCGGAAAGCTTGTCATAGTCGAGTGAGAACAGCCTGTCGATATCGTCCGGCGAGTCAAAGTCATCGGCGCCCAGGCCGAGGACGTCGGGAGGCCGAGTAAGGAAGTCCTCGCGGAACCTGCCGTCACGAAGGATCCGCCGCCCGGTGGTGGTCAGATGCACCTCGGCACCGAAAGCCTTGATCGCGGCGATGATGTCGAGCACGTCAGGGTGGGATTCTGGACTGCCTCCGAAGAGATTGACGACTACACGCCGCTGAGACAGCGCGACTGTGAACTCGGACCGCAGGGACTCGGGAATACCCTCGCGATCGAAGTATTCCGCTAGGTCGCCGGCGAGGAACTTCTGTTGTGCCGTCAGAATGCCGGTGATAGTCGCTTTGAGCCCGGCCACCAAATTGGTCGATGGGGCGAGACTGGTGCGGCGGGCACCCCGGTTGAGCGACATCGCGGCGGGACAAGTGTAGTTGCCGCCGGTGGCGATCCCGTCCACGTGGATGGTGCAGTTGTGGTCGCACAAGGTAATCTCAGATAAGCGACCCTCGGTGATCTTGTGCACCACATTGAGATCGATCTGGACGGTGCCGAACGCGTTCGCGACAAGACCGAGACCCAGCACAAGCGACCCTGTGCCGACCTGACTGTCGCGGACGACGGTCATCGAGACACATCCATTGGGACTGACGTTGATGACGACGCCACCGAGACGCTCCAACGCCAGCCCCCGGCGCAACCGTCGATGCCAACGAACGCCATACGAAGAACGCCTCTCTTCGATCCATGAAGGATCCATGAAGCACGAGCCCCGTGCAATCCGATCCGTCGGCTCGCCACATTGGACACCCTGTTCGCTCAAGCCTACTACGATTCAGCCGTACTTCGTGAAGGGCGGCCTAGCCTAGCCATTGCGCCGCCCCTTGTTGATGGTTGTCTCACCACGAAGTGCGGCCGCGCGGCCTTTCCTTGCGTACGAGGCGAGACCGCGAGAGAACCGCTCCGCAGGCGTGCCAGCGCCGGAGGGGGGGAACTGCGGTGAGCTGCCGATGGTTCGGAGGCATGGACACCGCTTCGGGTTCATCAACCCTTCCGGTCTTCCGGTCCGCTTCACAGCTCGTCACGCTGCTTCGAACTGAGAAGGTGGGGGTAGTCCCCCGTCGCAAGCTTCTGCCAGGTCACAGCTTACGCGTGCCGACGTGTGGAATCGATTCCACAGACCCAATCCACAGCCCGAACCGGCGTAGGTAGGTGAAATGGGAGCGCTCTACTCCTTCGTTCTCGGCTTCCGCTCCAGCGCTGCCTTCTTCACATGCTGCTTCACCACTAATTTCTTGCTCTTCGGCTTCGGTGGTGACTTCTTGGCCTTCGCAGCTTGCGGAGGCGAAAACCGCAGGGTGGCATCAATGACAACGGCCTCGATGCGCCGGGGTGCCACCGAGAGATCGCTCGCTTGCTTCTCAAGCTCCTTGGTGAGCGCGACCTGGTCCGGTGGGCAGAGTACCTTCCGCACTTTGTCGGTGTCTGCCCAATGCTCGCAGTAGAACCAGCCGACGAGATACAGGCCACGTGTCGTCCGGGCGTCGAGCAGGTACCGCTCCGCGAGCTGTTCTTTCATCGCCGTCCTCAACTCCGGGTTCCAGCATCCTTTCGCTTCCACGACGACTGTGACGCGAGTGCCATCCCTCGCGATCGCGTCCACGTAGATGTCGGTGCGTTGTCCCTTCCGCACTTCAACCTCGCGATTCACGATGATTCCCCGACCCTGCAGGTCGTCGTTCAAGTGCCGCGCGACGAGGCTCGCGAACCGGTCTTCGTCCTTCGGCGTGTAGACCTTCGCGTGCCCGTGCTTCGTCTCATTCCAGAGGTCGAGCACGGCAGTTTCTTCTGCGTGCAGCTTCTTCTCGAACCGGCGGAGCGATTCTCGGACGGCGTCCAGCAGGTCGTCTTCTGTCTCTACGAACTGGGCGTCGTTCTTCCGTGCGAGGTCGAGGAGCTGCTGCGGCATCGCGGGGTTCCACGTCCCAGCGCGCCGCCGCTGCTCCGTGTCGCGCAGGAGCTCTACGAGGTAGCGCTGCTGTGCGGGCAGCTCGGCGGTCAGCCGGCGCAGCTCGTTGCACGCCCCCTGCGTCCCTCGCGCCGCGAGGATGCGCAGCACGCTGTCTCGGAACCACCGTGCCTGCACGTGCGGCGCAACGAACCCGGAGGCCGGCTCGGGATCGTCCGCGGGTGGAAACCGCTTGCTCATCAGCAGGTACAGATCGGCGAGCTGCGTTTCCGAGAGGTTCGCGATCGTCTTCGTGCCGAACTCCGCGCCATCCGCGCCGCCCTTGAGGATTTCATCCGCAACTTCGGCATCGGTGCTCACGATCTCCCACACTTGCGGCCACAGCGCCTGCGTGGCGTGGACGAAGGCACAGACGCCCAACGCGACCACCGCTTCCTTATCGCCGCGCGTGCGTGCGGCATCGAGCAGCTCAGCGAGAACGGGCGTGCTGCCCGCGGGATCGACTTCTAGCAGGAAGTCGAAGATCGACGCGAGCGACGATGCCTGCAGGGGCTCGCTCCGCACGAGGTCGAGGGCCGCCGCAGTGAGCTCCGCGTCCCACGTCTCTCTGAACTCGCGAAGGACGGATATGTACCCTCGGTCGTTCTCTTTCAGCAGAAGCGGACGAATCGCCGCCCTCAGTTCCTCGGGAGCGTGTCTGTACGTGATACGGAGGAGCGGCGGCCGGATCTCGTGCATGGAATCGTTCAACGGCGCGGCGAGCAGCGGTGCCGCCCACCGCTTCCACACGTTCGAAGGAAGCTCCGCGAGTCGCGCCGGTTCGGCGAGGGCGATGAGCGCGAAGGCGCGCAGACCGGCGAGCGCGGCATGCGAGTACTTGTCGGTGCCAATCCACGATGCGGTGTCCGGGTCGGCGTCCTGTACAAACTTCACTGCCGCTTGAACAATTCGCGCGCGGCGATCGGGTGGCGCATCCTTCCACCCCGGTGTGTCCTGCAGGTTTCCACCAAAGGTCTCGAACGTGTGGGGACTCGTGGTGAGGTGCATCTGGTACTGGAGCGCGATGAAGGCGCCATGATTGCCGGCCTCGCATTCCGCCAGCGTGTCCGCCATGATCTCGGCGATAGGCTTCGGGAGCTGCGCAGGTTTCGGCATCTGCGCCATGCGCTGTTCGTGGGCCGCAAGGCGCGCTTTACTCTCCTCCGCCTCGGGTGAGCCGAGTGTCACTCCGTCGAAGAGCCACCGAAACTTCTCGGCGACGAAGGGCGAGTGATCGCGGACGGCCCACATCTGCTCCACGATCGCTTCGTCCATCCGCATCGTGAACACGCCGAACATCTCTTCGAGCGCTGCGCGGCGATCGGGGTCCGTCTCGGCATCGACCTGCGCAGCGAACCAGGCGACATCCACGGCGGGATTGAAGAGCACCGTGTCGCCGTAGAGCAGCTTGCTCTTGTCGTCGGGGGTGGCTCGGAGGAGCACCTCGCTGGCGAGGGTCCGGCGGCGGTCGTGCTCGCGCGCGATCACCGTCGCGAACTCCTTTGCTTCGTCGCGATCTACGAGGGAGTCGAACCGTCGGAATCGGGTGAGCGCGATGTCGGCGAGTAAGCGCCGAACCTCGGAGTCGTCGGTCTCCGCCCACGCGCGCGTTACGAGGTCGTCTCCGAGAACCTCGAACCCGGTGGGGAGTTGCCCGGTCGTTTCCTGCACAAGGAGCCACTCAAGAGCAGTGACAAGCCCCGCCCGATCGACCGAAGCGAACGGGTGCGACTGCAGGAAACCCTGGTAGGTCCCGTGGGTGTTCGTGCGCTGCGGAGGCGCGAGCGCGGCCAAGAGCTCATCCAGCGTGAGCGCGCCCGCAGGCCACAGCGCTTCGAGGGCGCACCCGCGCAACTGATCGATCTTATCGACCGTCCGATCCACCTGCAGGAGCGGCTTGAGCGGCGCGAGGGCGTTGGCATCTGCGCCAATCCTGCTCGCGAAGCACGCCGCCTGCGTACGGAGCAAGAGCGACTCGTTGTCATCGAGCGCGATCGTGACGAGCGTGGGCGCAAGGTCGGTGACGCGAGCGTGGAAGGCGATCTCCAGCGCCAGCTCGCGCTCGAACTCCGGCCGGGAGCGATCCTCGATGACGGGTCGGAGTTGCGCCGCCAAGCCGTCGTACGCGAGGTGCTGGAGCACGCGCGCGCGGAGCGGATCGATTCTCCCCATGCCGCCCGTCGCTGCGAGGCGCAGCAGCTCGCGGGTCATTGTCTGGCGGTCATCCTTGTCGAGCGTGAGCGCATCAGACGTGAGCAGGATCAGCGGATCGATGGCGACGAGCGCCTCGAAGGCCTCGCGATCGAGCGCAGCGAACCACGCCGCGACACCGCGAAGCTGCGGGAACACGTTGCCGTCATCGGGATCGAGGAAGAGCGATCGGACCTGCGCCCACGAGAGCTTGTGGCCTTTCAAGTAGGTTGCTGCGAGGTACTCCGGGTAACTCTGGTGCGACCACCCGAGGCGCTTTGGCCCGCGCGACGAGAAGAGTGCGGTCCGGATGAGCGTCTCCTGCAGGGCCTCCGGCGTCGCCGGAAACTCGAGGTTCTTTGCACGCTCCGATTCTCCGTCCGCCATGTCGCGCGACAGGATGTCCGCCTCCGTCGTGTCGCCTTCGTCCTTGCCGAAGAAGATCTGCCGGCGATTCGTGAGAATCGTGAGCGCGGCGATCCGTCGCGCGAGTGCAAGTCGCTGTTCGCTCGTGAGCGTGCCGGCCAACCCGCTCTCCTGCCGGTGTTCGGACTCGTCGGCGAGCTGGCGACAGCCCTCCTCGTACAGCTCAGTCCTCGACGTCGGAATCCCGCCGCCGCGCGTGAGCCGATTCAGGAGGAACTTCAACGTGATCGGCTTGATGGCGAAGGGAACCGCGCCGGCGGCATCGATCTTCGGCAGCACGTCGTCGGGATCCAGGGCTTCGGCCCTGGTCGCTGCCGCCACATCCTTCTTACGGAGTGGCACCAACTCGTAGACGGCGACTTGTTCCTCACCGAAGACTTTACGCAGGTCCGTCTCGAGGCTGTTCGGCCACTCAGCTGTCCTGCACGCAATGCGGAGCCGAACTTGGTCAGTCGAAACCGCTTTGAGCGCGGCGACCAACATCTTCTTGATGCTCGACAGACGCAACAGGCTCTCGTCCAGCCCATCGAGGAAGAGGTAGTGGCGATGGCCGGCGTTGACCTGCGTCGTCCGAAGCGGCTGCAGCACGTCGCGGTCGAACTGCTCCGCGGAGCCAATGGCGAGGAGGTCAACCCATGTGACGACGTCGCCGCGCGCCACGAGCTCCGCTTCGAGCGCGGCGCGCTCGGCTTTCATCGCCTCGCTCTTGCCCATGCCGCTCTCGCCGAGGAGGACGAGGCATGCGACATCCTCGATGTTCGCGAGGGTCTTCAGCGCGGAGTTGTGCGCGCCGCCGAAGAGCGTCTCCGGATCGTATAGGTACCCCTCGGGATCAAGGCTGAATTCGCCCTCGCGGGGACACCAGTAGCGTTTCCAATCGTAGTGCGGGAGCATCGAGGCGGGCAGATTTTTGCTACCCGCATTCTACCGGAGTGCCTCGTCGCGCACCTCAACGCAGCCCCAGGAGAAGCGTTTCTGATTCAACCCTTCTACGGAAGGAGAAACCGCACGACGCGGGATGCGATGCCGAAGAGCTCAACGTCCGACCCGTCGTCCGGCATCTCGGCGAACGTGAACCGGCCATCCTTCTGTAGCACCCGCACAAGCAGGTGATGACAGTCCGTCGTAATGAGTGCGATCCGCCCTGCCTTGACCTGCTGGCCGCGCTCGATGATGAGCAGGTCCCCGCGGTAGATCCCGTCCGCGGCCAAGCGATCATCCCTCGCGCGGTACACGAACGAGACGTTCGGACGCGGGACGACGAGCGCTGGGAGACTGAGTTCATCGCCGTCGAGGTGATCGACGCCACGGGCGAAGGCCATGGGTGTGCTGCGTACAGGAAGTGGTGGAGAGAGTATGGGGTGTAGTCACTCACCCCTTCAAGCCTTGGCGCTTGCGTCTCTCTTGACGTCCCGGCGGGAACGGCCGGCCATCAGTTTTTCGGCCGGCTCGCTCCGTCGGCGGCGGTGGAGTTCGTGCTCGTGGTCGGCGGCACGATCGTGACCGTGACGCTGCCGTGCTCGAAGCTGTCGCAGCTCTCCCGATCCGCCGTGCGCACGAAGTACTGGCCAGAGACGGTCGCCGCGTAGGTGTCGGACGGCCCGCTCTGCACGACGAGCGGCTGACACTGGCCGGTCTCCGGGCAGCGGAGGAACCGGTACGTGTACGGGCCACCGGCCGTGATCGGTGCAGCCCCACCGGGGGTCGTGACGGGAACGACCGCTCGGAGGACGACGGCGCTCCCGGCGGGGACGGTCGTCGGCCCTTCGGCCGTCACGCCGGAGAGGTACGCGCAGACGTTGAACGACACCGACCGCGTGTCGGGTGGGCCGCACGCCCCGGCGACCGTGAGCGTGACCGTCTCGCGGCCTGGCTCGTTCGCGGGCACGTAGTCGACCGTGCCGGTCCCGGAGCCGGTACACGCCGGATGCGTGGTGTCGAAGAGGTTGTTGAGCGCGGCCGACACCGTGCACGCCACGGCATCTTCGAACGTGAAGTGAAGCGGCATCCCGTCTCCGCCGAACTGGACCGCCGGCCGGCTCGCCGTGAGCGCGGTCGCCCGCGCCTCGGGCGTGACCTCGGCGGCGGCAGCGCCCGTGCTCGTGCCGTCGCAGTTCGCATCGCGGAACGCTGTGATGGCGTACGTGCCGTCCTGGTCGACCGCGCGCGTGAGGAGGTGCTGCGTCGTGGAGAACGGCACGTCGTCATTCCACCGGCCGCTGAACGGCGGCGTCCCGGCGAAGGTCGCGTGGACGGCGACGGACCCGCAGCCGGTCCCTCCGCCGCTGACCGTGGCGGTTGGGCGGGTGCATGGTGGCGCGACGGTGACGCTCGTCGTGCGCGTCGCCGTCGCGCACGCGGACGCGGGCGGGAGCGGATCGCCGCTGCGCACCGCGCGCCGCCGGCCGCCGGCGAGCGTGGACGCATCGAGGGTCACGGTCAGCGCACCGACTGCGTGCGGCGTGAACGTGAAGCTGCGCACGTCCGGATCGAGGCGCACCTCCGCGTCCCCGATGCGGAGCAGCTGCCGGCGCGCGGGATCGCTGCCGCGGTAGCTCCACGCGAGCAGCGCGGGTTCGTTCACGACGGGTACCGCGGGAACGACGGTGAGCACCTCCACCGCGAAGGGTTCTCGCAGCGTGATCTCGACGCTCCCGGTCGCGGTGCAGCCGCGTGCGCTCACGGTGGCGGAGAGCGTCGCACGCTCTGCCGCGCCGAAGCCGAGCGCCACGGTCGCCGTGCCCTGGCCGGCGGTGATCGTGCCGCCGTCGAGCTGCCAGCGGATCTGCGCGCCCGCTTCAGCGCGCACGCGCGCCTCCGCCGTGCCGAAACTGCAGGCAGTCCGTACCACCTCGACCGCGATGGGTGGGCGGCAGGGGTCTACGGTCTGCGCAGCGAGCGCGCCAGGGACGAAGAGCGCAGCGACGACGGAGGCGGCAGCGACGAGGCGACAACGCACTTCATGCTCGTGCGATTTAGCCTTGACGGGCCGTTCTTCTCTGGCACGTTCACGCTGGTCACTCCTACCCCACGAACTAATGAAAACCGGAGAAAGCCGTAATGTCACCGTTCATGCGAAACCGCACAAGGGCCGGCGCACGCAGCCAAGCAGCCGTGCGGAGCGGCGCCATCGGAAGCGTCGTGATCGCGTGCGCGACCAGCGTCCCGTCAAGCATCTCAGCGTCGTTCAGGTTGAGCGCCTCTTCGCCTTCATTCCCGAAGGGAACGTCCGCGATCTCCTCCTCTTTGATCTCACGTACCGGCACGGGCTGCGGCGCGGGGAAGCAGCGCTCAT
The DNA here is from genome assembly GCA_035525285.1 of Thermoanaerobaculia bacterium. Lineage (GTDB taxonomy): Bacteria > Acidobacteriota > Thermoanaerobaculia > Gp7-AA8 > Gp7-AA8 > QHVT01. Next base: position 119,871 of record DATLFB010000054.1, on the reverse strand, counting down.
CGAACTCGATGATGTCCAAGGCGACCAAATCTGGATCGCCCGGCTCAAAGGGGGCGAGGGGCATTGGCACCCACTCCACCGTCGCACAAAACGCCTTCTCCGTGCGTACCTTGCGGTACGTCCTGGCGATCGATGTCCGTATCTCTTCCGCGGGCGTCGCCGCAGCAGGTATCCGCTCTCGGAGGAAACGATCAGCTACCTGTTCCAGCGCTACGCGACGGCGGCGGGGCTACCTCACGACTTGCGGCATGCGCACGTGCTGCGGCACTCAATCGGCGTCCACCTCGCGACGGCCGGATGGGACATCGCGGACGTGCAGTGGTGGCTCGGGCACCGGGACATCGAATCAACAGCCATCTACTTTCAGGTCATGCCGGAGCGGGTCGCGGCGAAGTACCGCATGCTGCTCCGCTCAGGGCGGCTTGCACGAACGGGAGGGTTCAACTAATGGTTACTCCGGAAATCGTCAATTCACGTACCCCCTTCACCTATGACGAAACACCAGCTCCTCGCTCGCCTCGTCCGTGCCCCCATCCAGGTCGAGGCGATCAGCAAACTAATGTGCTACCGCGTTGCGCCGCACGGTGAGCGTGATCCCAACGCCGGCGTCTACCTGTGCCTCGCGCCGATCGGCGGCGCGCTCGTGGTCCTGGACTACGCGATGGTGCACGCGCACATCGACGGCAAGGACGTGAAGCTGTCGTATCGCGAGACGGAACGGATCGCTGCCCGCCTGCGGCGTCTGTTCGCGCTGGGCGAGCTGCCGACCAGAGCAACGCTCCAGGCGCGAGGGCCTCGCGCACGCTGAGGTCGGGGGGCATCGTCCCAGCGCAGTGCTGTTGTGGAGCTTTACAACAGGATCGTGTCCGAATGGAGATCGCCAAGGGAAGCGCCGCGAGCCGCGTTCCGTGCCGTACGAAGTGGCCATGGGTTGATGAACCATACTTGACACATCGTCAACCGAGTTTCAGTGTGGTTGTAGATGGCGCATCACGCGCCGACCTACCCTACCTCCCTCCTCCATGTCTCACCGTCCCGTGGTCGGCCGTGCCGCGTTGCTGGCCGTAGCCCTCGTCCTCCAGACGCTCCTCGCCGCGGTGCCGGTGCCGATGATCGCCGCCGCGAAGACCGACGCATCGGTCACGCAGACCGGCAAGCACCTCCCGTCCGCGGCTGAGCGGCTCGACGGCACGGAACCACGCGACGAGGAGCCGTTCCGCGAGCTCGCACCCGACGAGCAGACGGGCGCACCGCGCGCGGACGGCACGTTCGAGCTGCCGCCCGGCTACAAGGAGAACCCGGACCGCACGCCGCCCGCCGCCTCGATGGGCGATCCGTACAAGGCGGAGCGCCGCGCGGGCGGGAGGAAGGACGGCGGGGTCGAGCTCCTGCGGCTGGACGTTTCGGGCGATATCACCGCGAACACCACCTGGGCGCTCGTCGACTCGCCGATCGTCGTCTCCGGCACGGTGAACGTCGTCGCGCCCGCGGTGCTCACGATCGAGCCGGCGGTGGTCGTGAAGTTCGAGGCCGCGGCGACGCTCGTCGTGAAGGAGGGGGCGACGTTGAACGCGGTCGGGACCGCGTCCGATCGCATCGTCTTCACCTCGATGAAGGACGACACCGTGGGCGGTGACACGAACGGCGACGGGAGCGCGACCACGCCGGCGGCCGGCGACTGGGGCGATCTCAGCTACCCCGGCTGGAAGAGCGGCAGCATCGTCACGCCCTCGCTCGGCAGCCTCCAGTTCGCGGACGTCCGCTACGGCGACGACCTCTACGTCCGCTACTCGAAGCCCACACTCACGGACCTCACGGTGACCGACATGGCGTCGGCGGGCCTCTACCTCGAGGCGCCGGCGAACACCACGTACGCGATCGAGCGGCTGACCCTCCAGCGGAACCGCTGGAACGTCTGGCTCTACGCCGTGCCCGCGAACACCACCATCAAGGATTCCATCATCCGAGAATCGCAGGAGACCGCCGTCATCGCGCAGTCGAGCACCGCGGCGCGGCTCACGAACAACGCCATCGATCACAACGGCACCGGCACCATGAGCTGGGCGATCACCGCGAGCTCGAGCCCGATGGTGCTCCGGTACAACACGATCGCCTCCAACCGGCGGTCGAACGGCAGTTCCTACGGCGTCAGCGCCTCCGGGAGCACGGTCGACGCGCAGTACAACTGGTGGGGCTCCACCACGGGTCCGGCCGTCGAGTTCGCGGCGGATACGGGCGGCGGGAGCACCATCTCCGCCACCGGCGTCACGTACACGAACTGGCTCGGCAAAGCCTTCGAGCCGGACCACAAGCGCGGCAACTTCCCCTGGACCGCGAAGGCGGGCGTGGGCGCGGACGTCGCGAGCGGGAACTTCTTCTACGCGGACGCCGACGTCTCGATCCCGACCATCGGCTTCCCGCTCGAGGTCCGCCGCACGTACAACAACCAAGCGGCCACGGTCGCGGGCGGCGACTTCGGTGCCGGCTGGGCGTGGACCTTCGGCCAGAGCCTGAACGTGGCCGCGGACGCCTATGGCGGCGTGACCTGGGAGCAGGCGGACGGCGCGAAGAACTACTTTAAGAAGAACCCCGACAACTCCTTCACGCCCGAGGACGGCATTTACAGCCGGCTCACCTACGACGCGGGCGCATCCGAGTACACGCTCACGCACAAGGACCAGACGCGCTTCGTCTTCAACAGCGCCGGGAAGCTCACCACGCAGATCGACACCGACGGCAACGCGACCGTCATCGCGCGCGACGGCGCGGGGAAGATCCAGACCGTCACCGAGCCCACGGGCCGGCAGCTCACGGTCACGTACAACGCCGGCGGCCAGATCTCGCGGATCGTGGATCCCCTCGGCCGCACCTTCGACTACACCTACACCGGCAGCCCCGCGACGCTCGCGACGGTCACGCGGAAGGAGTCCACGACCGGACCTACGTACGCGAGCTGCTCCTACCAGTACACGAGCTACGCCTACCAGCTCACCACCGTCAACGACTGCGAGGGCAACAAGCTCGTGCTGACCTACGACACCACGAAGCGGGTCAAGACCTCGCGCTGGAACGAGAGCAACACGGTGCGCTTCACCTACGGGCCGGGCACGGACTCCCCGAGCGGGCTGACCTTCGCGGCGGGGTCCACCGGCGTCTTCGACGAGCGCGGGCGCGCCAACGTCTTCTTCTACACGAAGGGCAACAAGGTCTTCGAGAAGTGGCGCGAGAAGCAGATCCTCGGCGGGACCTACTACTGGTACACCGAGCACCTCTGGACCTACGTCGGCTACCTCGCGACCTCGTACCGCGACATCGAGAACAGGGTCACCACGACCGCCTTCGACTGGGAGAGCGGCAACCTGCTCGAGGAGGTGCTGCCGGGGAACCGCGAGACGACGCACACGTACGACGCGTTCAACAACCCGACGAGCACCACGGACAACCTGAGCCGCGTGACGGAGTTCGCCTACGACGGCGAGCAGCACCTCGTCACGATCACGGACCCGCTCGACCACGAGACCACGACGACCTACACGACGGCGGGCCTGCCGGAGACCGTCACCGACGCGCGCGGGAAGGTCACGAGCTTCACGTACGACCAGTACGGCTACCCGGCCACGGTGACGAACGCCGAGAGCGAGACGCTCACCTTCAGCTACGACGCGGGAGGCTGGAAGCTCTGGGAGGAGACGCCGCAGAGCGAGCGCACAACGTACACGTACAACGCGCGCGACCAGGTGCTGACCGTCACGGACCCGCTCACCCACGTCACGACCACCACGTACGACGCGAAGGGCCGGAAGGCCACCGTCACCGACGCCGAGGGCGAGGTCACGACCTACACGTACAACGACCTCAAGAACCTCCTCTGGAAGACCACCGACGCGAAGAACGGCGTCGTCGAATTCACCTACGACGCCTTCGGGCCGAACCTCGCGAGCGTGAAGGACGCGCTCACCCGCGTCACCTCTTTCCTCTACGACGACTTCAACCGGCGGACGCAGGAGACAGACCCGAACAGCAAGCTCACGACGTGGGAGTACACGTACGGCGGGCACCTCGCGAAGACCACGGACGCCCTGAACGGCACGGCCACGTACACGTACGCCACGAACGGCGACCTCAGCTCCATCGCCTACTCGGACAGCCTCTCGGTCTCCTTCACCTACGACGGCGTGGGGAACCGGCTGACGATGACGGACTGGGTCGGAACGCACAGCTGGGTCTACGACGATCTGAACCGCATCACCTCCGCCACCGACGGCGCCGGGAACGTCATCGGCTACGGCTACGACGCGGTCGGGAACCTCACGACGATCACCTACCCCGGTTCGAAGACCGTCACGTACGCCTTCGACGATGCGAACCGGATCGCGAGCGTCACGGACTGGGACAGCCGCGTCACGCCCTACACCTACGATGCGTCCGGGCGCCTCGGGAGCTTCACGCTCCCGAACGGCGTGGTCACGACCTACGGCTACGACGACGCCTCACGGACGACGAGCGTCAGCCACCTGAAGGACGCTGCCACGGTCGCGGCGCGGAGCTACACGCTCGACGACGTCGGGAACCGCCTCACGAGCACGCGCGGCGCAGCCTCGGACACGTATGTCTACGATGAGCTCTACCGCATTACGGGCGTCACGTACGCCGACGGCACGGCGCAGAGCTTCACGTACGACGCGACGGGGAACCGCAGCTCGCAGACGTACGACGGCCTCGCGACGACCTACAGCTACGATCCCGCCGACCAGCTCCTGAACGCGGGCGACGGCCTGCGGGCCTACGACCACAACGGGCAGCTCACGAAGATCGGATCGCACCGCGGCTTCAGCTGGGACGTCCGGGGCAAGCTCACGCAGGTCACGAACGCGCCCGCGAACACCGCGCCCGTCGCGAACGCGGGGCCGGACCAAGCGGCGTACGTCGATCGCCTCGTCATCCTCGACGGCAGCGCCTCGAGCGACGCCGAGGGCGAGCCGCTGACCTACGCCTGGATTGAGGACGGGACGAACCCGGCGACCGGCATCCTGCACGGCACGGCCAGCCCGCGGCCGGGCTTCACGACGCCGACCGCCGGCACGTACACCTTCCAGCTCACGGTCTCCGACGGCCGGACGTCGAGCGCCGTCGATGCGGTGACCGTCACCGTCCAGGCGGGCGCGCCGCCCACGCAGGTCCTCTCCTCGACCGCGGCCGCCGCCGCGTCCGGGTTCGTTACCTCCACGAGCCCAACCGGTCGATCGTTCAGCAACGACGTCCGCGCCGGGAAGAACGGCCTGAACGAGTACCGCGGCGCCGCGCAGTTCCTCCTCCCGGCGGTGCCCGCCGAGACGTACCTCTCCGCCGCCACGCTCGACCTCATGGGGAAGAGCAACTCGAACAACAACGCGAGCGACGAGTGGAGCGTCGACCTCCTCCCGACGAGCGTGGACGCGAACTGGAACACGACCGCGTCCTGGAACACCATCGGGACCGTCACGCCGGACACCACGCTCGCGCCGACGCTCGTGGGCCTCAACCAAGTCGTCGCGAACTCGCTCGACTCCTGGACCTTCGGCGGCGCCGACCTCACGGCGCTCACGAGCAGGCTCGCGGGTTCCGGCAAGCTCTCGATCCGTACGAAGGGCGTCGTCACGCCCACGATCGACTACGTGAACTGGTACGGCGGCAACGCGACGACAGCGACGAACCGGCCGAAGCTCACGCTCACCTTCAGCGCGACCGCGCAGTACGACCACGCGCCGGTCGCGCGCGCAGGGCTCGATCAGACGGCGGTGAAAGGCGCGCAGGTGACGCTCCACGGTGAGGACTCCTACGACTACGAGGATGCGTCGGTGACGCACGCGTGGACGCAGCTCGCGGGACCGGCGGTCACGCTCAGCTCCGCCACCGCGGCGTCGCCGACCTTCACGCCGACCGTGGCGGGCACGTACCGCTTCCGCGATACGGTCAGCGACTCGGCGAGCCAGACCGCGCAGGATGACGTGGTCATCACCGTCCTCACCGAAGCGCCGCCCGCGGTCACGAGCTACACGTACGACGGCGACAGCGACCGGATGTCGCAGACCGCGGACGGAGTGACTACGAGCTACGTCGTGAACTCGGTGCCGAAGCTCGAGGCCGTGCTCCTGGAGACGACCGGCAGCAGTACGACCTACTACGTCTACGGCCACGACCTGCTGTACACCGTGAAGGCGGACGGACCGCACTACCACCACGCCGACAGCCTCGGGAGCACGATCGCGGTGACGGACGGCAGCGGCACCGTGGAGCAGACCATGGACTACGACGTCTTCGGCCGGCTTCGGAGCAGCACGGGTGCGAACGGCACCACCTACACCTTCACGGCGGAGGAGAACGACCCGTCCGGGTTCGTGTACCTCCGGGCGCGGTACTACGACCCCGCCACCGGCCGGTTCCTCAGCCGTGACCCGTACCCGGCCGATGCGCAGGACACGCAGACGATCAATCGCTACGTGTACGTGAAGAACAACCCGACGAACTACGTGGATCCGAGCGGGCAACTCGCGGTCCTCACGCCGAGCGATTGGGGATGGCTCCTGCAATTCCGGACGCACATGAACCTAGCGTTGCCCGGCGAATTTGAGCTCAGTGACGCACTGCGACATTCGATCTCGAGCAAACGGGCCGCGGAGCATCTCGGAGTCGCAAAAGCGCGCCAAGCCGGCCTCCTAAATGAGTACTTCAAATACAACGCCGCGTTGACGACGGGCGACAAGATCCTTATGAACTCGACGCTCATGGATGTGTGGAACAACGAGGTCGGCCTACGTGCGGCTGCGTCACGAACGCCGATTGACTGGCGGGATCTTCTCGTAATGGACAAGGACGGCACACTCCGCGCGCCGACAAGGGACGACTATGAGCGGTTCCAGCATCAGTACCCGGATGAATTCAAGGAGTTCAGCAAATATGACTTTCGCCCGTGACCCTCTTCCATCGCCCGTCATGCGTGCTGTAACGTGCAACTGATGACTCGCCCACAATCTGCTTTCATCCCCAGTCCCAGGGAGGCCGCAATCCGACTCGCGCGTGGCGTACTGCTCGTCGCGCTCTGCGCGAGCGCGGTGATCGGTGGGTGTCTGGCGGCGAACCGCAACACAGTTCAAGTTGTGAATACGTCACACCAGCCGATCACGGATGTCACGCTGAGTGCGAATACGAAGGACATCTACCAGGGGGCACTCCAGCCCACTGAGAGTGCCACCACGTCGTTCAGCGTCCTCCTCGACGCCGAGTACGTCGTGCAGGTGACCTATGCCGACGGGAGTATGTTCCATCAAACCATTGGCTCTCTTGACCCGTTTAGTGGGTCGTCTGGTCGCCTTGAGATCGGCGACCACACTCTCACGTTGAACGGCCGTATAACCAAGCGCGGCTCGTCACCGCCGCGGCTCTACCCCGGAGGCGAATACCGCTGACTCCGCAGCGCACGACGTAACGCCTACAACGGCGACGGCGACCGGGTGAAGCAGGAGAAGGACAGCGTGGCCACGGAGTACCTGCAGCCCAGGTTGAGAACCTTGTCGCAACCACGCTCAACAACGCGGCAGTTCTCAAATATGGTCCTGAAAATCCCTTCAACGTTGCTGTCAACGGGTACACCCTCTCGTTCAACGCTTTTGTCTACTCCAATGGTATGGTGTCAGTCGGCACTTGGTGGATAAGCACTATTGCTCCCTAAACGACTAGAATGGCTACCCGCGAACAACTCACGGCGCTCCTCGCTCAGCTCCTTGCCGCTCCGCACGACGGTCGCGTGCGGAGCGCTGTGGATGCCGCCCTCGCAGAGATAAGCGACGCCAACCTTCTTGCGGAGGTATTGCAGGACTTCGTAGTGGAGCTGCCGGTGGCCGAAGCAATTGAACGTCGCCTGACGGCATTGAATTCAAGTAATCCGCTGGCATGGGTGCGGGTAGCACGAGCACTGGCGCACTATGTCGATTCAGAGGACAAGCGGGATCACGTTATGGCATTGGTGCGGCGGGTTCTCGCTCAGCATCCCGACAACTCCGATGCGCTAGCACTCGGGATACTGCTATGGGCGGCGCCCTCGCGGAACGCGCCACGCATGGAGCTCATGGAATGGAGTGAACGTTATGTCGACCTCAACCCTCGAAACCCTGACGCTCTCAGTATGCGCGCCAAAATGCTGCTGCAACTGGACGGCGAGCAAGATGCCATTCGGTTTTTGGCCGAACGACTAAGAAGCGAGCAACCCGATTCGGACCTCGCTGGCCACCTGCAGGAGCTTCTCGGCCGGATCAAGGCCGGCGAGGATATTCTGAGGCAATGGCCGTAGCCCGGCGCGACCTCCCACCAATGAGGCTGAGTGGGGAGTTCGCGCTCCTTACACCGTGATAAGGAGTAGGCATCGGGATCGTCAAGACTGCGAATCAACTGGAAAGAGCATGCATAATCAGGATCAGTCGCCGGGGCGCCATCACTTTACCTGTCCAGTCTGCGGCTATGACAAGCTCGATCAACCATCGCATGACTCCTTTGGAGCGGGAACGTTTGCGATTTGTCCGTCTTGTGGAGTCGAATATGGGTACGATGACGCGACGAAATCACATGAGCAACTTCGCAGTGAGTGGGTCAAAGCAGGTTGTCCGTGGTGGGATAAGGACGAATCGCCACCCACAGGTTGGGATCCCAGCGAGCAGATGCGCCGTGCGGGTCTCATCACAGCCGATGGCGAGACGCGTCCTGTTCCGCCAGACCGGTGACGAAGGTTCATGGTGAAGTACCTCCTTGGTAATTGCGTCCACTGTCGCGCTTAACTCATGTTCCGTGTTCGGTGACACGTATGCAGACGGGACCCTCGTCAATGCCTCCAGTGACGTTATCCGCCGCGCCACCATTGACGTGGCGTGGCGAGGCGACGGCGGAGGAAGGGATTCTGATCCTGGAGACGTGAAACGACGACGCCATGGATAGCGCGGCATTCTGGTCGCTCCTCAAACGCATCATGCGGCCCGTCGTCCGCGCCTTCCTCTTCGTCGGCCTGGGCATCACCGTTCTCGCCGGCGTGTCCATGGTCCTGAGCATCAACCGAGTGCGGCTCTCGAACGTTTCAAACCAACGAATCACCGACCTCGCTGTGACTGTCGAAGGACGAACCATCTTCCAGAACACCCTGGAACCCGGACAGAGCAGGATGGTCTGGTTCATCGTGTTCAGTGAGGACGAGTACAAGGTGAACGCCTTATTCGAGGATGGCCGGCGCTTCCGGCAGCATGCGGGATACGTCGAGTCGCTCTTCCCGTCATCCAACACGCTGGACATTGGCTACGGTGAGCTGACGCTGGATGGTCGGTTCAAGGTGAGCGGACCGCTGACGCTGTCCGGAAGCCGGTAAGCATCGGCCAGTTCCACCGTTGCTCGAATGACGTTCTTCCGGCGTGCAGGACGACGCTACTCGTGATAGTAGACCCACTCAGCGACTCGTTCGGGCGCATCGGAGACTTGTCTCCCAATGGGGAGCTGGGTTGGTTCCGCGCCGGCCAGGTGGTGTCCGTATTCCACAGCCCGAGCCCAACGGCGCGCAGTCGCTGATGCTCAGCGCTTCAATGCGGCTTCCATCTCCTTGATGGCCGCCTCTCGTCCCTTCTCCTTTGCCGTCCTCGCGAACTGCGCTCTTTTCTTCCCTGTGAACTTGTTCAGGAGCGGGAGGTAGCGGCCCTGAACCTCGCGGGACGCGAGCACCGCTGGCGTGACCGTGAACTTACGCTTCCGCCGCTTCGGCGCGGGTTCTGCCGCGGCGGCTGGTGATGCAACGGCCGTCTGCGCAGCATGCGGCCTAGTGCTGATCGATCGGCCGAGCTTCGGGCGAGACGTCGCCCGTCCTCGCTTGCTGCGTCGCAGCGCGGCAGGAGAACCACTGCCGACTTTCGTGATACCGCGCTCCGCGACCGCAGCGCCGGCTGCGTCGCGAAGACGCCGCAGCCGCTCCTCGAGGTCTCGAATCTCGCGCGCCATGTCGGCAACGTAGCCCCGGATCTGCGCCGCCGTAACTTGCCGCGCTCGACGCAGGCGTTCGAGGACGTAGCTCGCCTGACCAGGAGAGAGACTCGGGAGCTTCCTCGGACGCGCCACATGGACCTCCTAACGGTAACCGGTCGACGGAGGAATTGTAGCTGACTGGCCGAGGAGCCAGATCCTGGGGTCCATCACGGTCGCGACTCCGGCGACCCGTCTGCTATCGTTCGCCTTTCGTTCGCGAGGGAGGTTGAGAGTCGGTGGCGATTCAACTCTGCTACATCTGTGCGCACAACTACCCGAAGAACGTCAGCGAGCAGGCGCCGTCCTACGCAGACTGCGAGCGTTGCAAACAGCCGACATGCAAGAAGCACGGACGCGCCATCGACGCAGATCGCTTTTTCTGCATACGGTGCTTGAAAGAGATGGGGCGCTAAGAATCAGCGCGCGTGCTGCGTCGCACCGTCGGTGAGCCACCATCCGAGCACGCCGGAGTACCACGCGATGATCACGGCCCGACGGCACGCGCTCACGCGCGACAGGTGCTCTTCGCTGTTCCGAAGACACAAGAGGCCTGCTGCACGCTGCGAGCGGCACGTGGTGTCGCTGTTGTCGGAGCGTACAACACGCACCAGCCTCACCCGTCCTTCGCTCCGACGTTCGGCACCTTGCAGCCGCTCGAACGGTCGGCTACGGTGCTCGCGATTCTCTCCACACCCCCATGACAACACTTCGCCTCGTCGCCAGCGCGATTGCGCTGGCCACCGGCAGCATCGTCGCCGCCGCGCCGGCAGCCGCCGTCAGCCTCAACCTCCGTGACGTGCCGACCACGGACCCCGACCGCGCCGCGATCGAGTTCCTGAACGCGCACGACGTGCTCTACGGCTCGCCGGACGGCACCTTCCGGCCCGATGCGAACGTCACGCGCGGCGAGATCCTGAAGATCGTGCTGGAGGCCGCAGGGGAGGGGCATAGCGCGCTCGTCGCCGCCGAAAGCGCGACGACCGTCTACACCGACGTGCCCGCGTCGCACACGCTCGCGACCTACGTGTACTTCGCGTCCGCGCGCGGCTCCATCGCCGGCTACGGCGACGGGACGTTCCGGCCGGACGCGCAGGTGAGCAGGGCGGAGGCGGCGAAGATCGTCGCGAACATCCTCATGGCGCCAGCGGCGGCCCCGAGCCCGTACAGCGACATCGACGGGACCACGCTCAAGCCCTTCATCGAGCGGCTGCACGCGGCCAACTGGTTCCAGCCCACGCCGCCGCTCTTCAACCCGAACATCCCCGCGACCCGGCGCGAGGTGGCGCGCATGACGTACCGCGCCATCGTCGCCACGAACGCCTCGCCGGCGCGCGTGTTCGATCCGACGCAGCCCGCTCCCAGTGCGCACGCTTCCGACTGGAGCGCCCAGCGCGACGGCGTCATCCCGTTCGACCTGCCGGCGGGCTGGAACTGGGACGCCGACTCGATGGAGGCGGACGGCGTGACGATCGACGCCATCGCCGTCGGACCGCGCGCGATCGAGGCGGAGAGCGACGTGATCTTCGCGATCGGACGGATCGACGGCGACAGCCTGGACGACCTGCCGGTCGACGACAGTGGGCCGGAGCCGGTGCAGCGCCGCATCGCCGTCGGCCCCGAAGCTTTCATGGTGACCGTGCTCGAGTACGTCGATCCCGCGACGAACGAGGTCGGCGTCGGCTGGCTCACGGGCGAGGGCCTCTACGTCGCGTTCTACGACCAGCGCCAGCTCCCGGGGCTCCGTGGTCTCTTCGACCGGTTCCTGCAGCACGCGCTCGAGGCGACGGCGGAGGAAGGGATTTTGATCCTGCAGTGAGTGCCTAAACCGCTTTCAGATCCTCATTCCACCATGCCCCTTTTCGCTGCCCTCGCCACGGTGCTCGTCCTAGTCGCTGGCACACTCGGATTTCTTGCGGGCCGCACCGTACCGCACAGCGCGCTCACGGAACGGCTCGCCGAGCAACGGTACCTCCGCGACGTCGCGAGCGTCGACCGTGACAACCTCCGCAACGACGTCATTCGCCACCATGACGCGGCCGCGTCGTACCTTGACGCGCAGCGTGCCACGTACCGCGTGAAGCGCGCCGCCGGTGCAGCAGAGACGGACGAGGCGGAGGTGATGGACGACCGTGAGAACTACAACCAGCTGCGCTTCCTCAGCGACCGGCCGCCGCTCGCCGGGCTCGCCGAAGCGGCGATCGAGGTTGTATTCGACGGCGATGATCGGCCGCGCGTCGTCACGTCGACGCGCGAGCTGGGCGACCGGAGCGAAGTGACGCGGTACTACCTCGAGGAGGACGGCACGCTCTTCCTCGCGGTGCGGACGCGCGCCACGCCCGTCGCAGGCGGCGAGGATCGGTGGTACTTTCTCGCTGACGAGTACGTGACCTCCCGCGCCGTGGCGCCGCCTGATCCGACGCCGCTCGCGCCAGGCGAACGCCGGACGACGTTCTGGTACGTGCTGGACGGCGAGGTGGATCTCGCCTGGCTCCGCGAGGAGCTCGCGTCCGCGCTCGCCCGGGTGGACGTGGTAGCGCGTGCGCAACGCAACGGCGAGTGACCCCTTGAGGCTTAGTGCCGCTCGTGGTCGGCCACCTCATGGCGTGCCGACTATGTCACTCATGGACGTAAGCCCAATCTCCGATGCGTTCGAGTACGCCGTCAAATCCCGTCTCGGGGTACCGCTGATTCGGGTAGTACACGAAGACGTCCCAATTGATCGCGCCGGAGGGCGTGTCGACCATGAGTATCCACCGGTTGCCCGTATCCTTCTGCACACCTTCGTCTGAGACGAGCCGATACTCGGGATACGCACCCATGCCTGTTCGAGGCACGGCAGCTAGATAGCCGGGAACGAGGCTCGAAAGGTCAGGCGGCGGCACACCCCGTTCAGCCACGAACTGCTGGACGGCGGCGATGAGCGGCTTACTGCGCACGCTCAGACGCCGGAAAGCGTAGGTGCGGTAGGCGTTCTCGCTCACGAATCCGAGAACCGTCCCAATGAGCGTCATGACCGCGATTACCGGAAGGGCACCGATCAGCTTTCTCGTTCGTGCGAACGCGAGGAGCGGCAGCGAGAGAATGCTGTAGGAGAGTGCTGCGACGAACGCACTGGCGGAGAGCAGAAAGACGTAGTCTGGAAGCACGGACGCCACTGGCCATCCAAACGGTGCCAGGATCGCCCCCTGTACAAGTACGGGCAGTAGCGCGAAAACAGCAAGGGGAACGAGGTACAGCGCAATCCGCGCACGGCGCGTCATAGATTTGGGTAAAGGCGCTGCTAGTTCAGAACGCTCCACTTGTTGAGGTAGTACGTCACGTCGTGATCGCGCGTGCCGATGGTGACCCGCCCCTCGCGCACCTTGATGTTCACGCGGTAGCGCGTGCCGTCATTCACCGTCCGCACCGCGCGCTCGTGGATCTTCTTGGCCAATTCGAAGAACGGCACGACCAAGAAGTCGCGACGTTCATCATCGCGCAGGACGAAGACGTAGAAGGTCGAGCTGGAGTTATGGCGCTCGAAGGATGACACGCGGATGTCGAAGACGTAGGTCGCGAATTTGTTCAGGTTCGAGGTCTTCACCTGCACGTTGAAGAGCCGATCGCCCTTCGTCGCGACGATGTCCATGCCCGTATCCACGGACATGATCGAGGCGTTGAAGCCGCGGAAGAGGAGTTCGGCCGTGGCGGCGTGCTCGCCGCCTTTTCCGGTGTAGGCGCTCTCGATCGCGTCCTCGTCGACCAGCGGAGCTCGGGGCGGTGGTTCCTTACGCGTGGGCGCCACCGCCGCCCCGGCGGTGAGCGCGTAGATACCGGCCTTTACGCGCCGAAATTTGCTCGAAAGGCCCTCGCGCTTGATGGACATCGCGAGCTGGGCGCTCATGGACGCCTCGGGGGTTTTCCCGGAGGTTGTGACGAGTCCCCCATCCAATGCGCGCCGCGTGATCTCCTCGTAGTGGAGTCCCGCTGGCTCGGTCGAGAGAATCGTCTGTGCTGCGGCGAGGTACTTGTTCATTCGATCCGCAGTATGCCGACCCTACAGCAGCCCCGCCAGTAGTGCCCCGAGACCCGTTCGCAGTGCTCCTCGTGAGCCTCTATGGCGCGTTCTCCGGTGCTCCCGCCCCGAGCGCGGACTACCCGCGTTGGAACCATTCCAGGAGCTGTCAGGCGCGAGAATATGGCTCTACGCCGATGCCCAACCACGTTCAGGCAGCCCGCGCCGCAGGGTCGTCCGATGCGTTCGTGGCTTCAACAAGCCAATCTCTCACGACGAAGGAGGCTCGAACATCGTCTTCGTTGTAGCGCAGCACCCGATCGCGAGCAGCAGCCATCACGGCCGGATTCGCCCAATACTCCGCCCACCACGCAATCGACTGTCCCCCGCCTGGATCGTCGTCACGCCACGCGAACTTCGCGAGCTTCGCGACCGTCTTGAGGCTTTCGCCATCGGTCGGGAGCACGAGGCAGCGGCGCACTTCGCTCCGCAGATCGATGAAGTGCTCTATGAAGTCTTCCAACGCCCGTGAGCTCCCGTGCGTCGTTGCGAGACGCCGGAGGGTGGTCTTCTCGTGCGAGGAGTAGATGTACACAGCGTACGTGCCGCGCGTCGTCAGCTCTTCCAGCTTCTCAAGGAAGCGGTGCCACACGCTAGCCTCATCCTCCGGGTGCGCCGCGCAGACGGGTTCAAACACGCCGAAGGCCGTCTCTGTGAACCCCGGAGATCCCCACGCGGCACCGCCCGTGCGGCGCGTCAGGAGGCCATGGAGGTACACGAAGGGCTCCGGCGTGTTCTCGATGTCGTAGGAGATTTCTAGATCCACGGCAGACGGCGACCAGCGCTCGAGGACGATCGGGACGCCCGACTTCACCGCGCGCGCCCGCATCGGCCACGTCCGCGCCGAGACGGCGCCAACGCCGTCCACCGCCAGGAGCTGTTCGGGTGTCGCGATCGCGAGGTCGGCGACGGTCCGGATGCCGATCTGAATGAGCGCCTCGCGCTTCGGTTCACCGATGTTCGCGAGGGTCGTCAGGTCGTCTGCGGCGACGAGCTCCTTCCAGCAGTGCTCCTGCCACTCGCAATGGGCACATTCCGTCTTCCACGCGGGTCCGGGGATCTCGTCGCCTTCGCGGATGCCGACGACGCGCCGCGTTGCTTCCGTGTACGCGCCGCGGTACGGCGTGAGGTCGATCGTCTGCCAGTCGTTGTGGTGATCGATGACGATTGCTTCGTTCGGCCACCAGCCCTGCTCGGAGGCGAGCAATTCAGCGTAGGCGGAGAGCTGGAGTGCGTACGGCAGCTTCGCACGCGTCTTCTTCGCGGTCGTGAAGGCGCTGCCGTTCTTGATCTCGACCGGGATGTAGGCGTGCTCGCCGAGCAGCGACGGCTGCGCGACGCGCTGCAGTAGGTCCGGTTCGCCGGCGAGGGCGATCGCTTCGAGGTAACCGTGGTAGATCAGCGCCGCGCCGGCGCGCATCAGCTCCCGCGTAGCGGCGATGCGTTCCGCGGGCATCCCGTGCGGAACCGTCGCGTAGTCGAGTGCAGCGATCACGTCTTCCTCGTGCTCGCGTCCTTCCTCCCACAGGAGCTGGCGAACCGTGGTCGGCGGCAGCTTCATGGCGGGATCGCCGTGCGTGTCGAGATAGATGCGCTGCGCGCAGCGGGCGAGGTTCGCGATGTCGGTCGCCGTGAGCAGCGTCGTGGCGGGATGGGACGGCCACATCCAAGCATGTGGAAGCCGCTCTGCGCAAACTCCTGCTACGCGTTCCGCAGTCGCTCAGCGAGCACGCCTGCGAGCGCGATCCCGTTCTTCATCAAGGCATCGACGAGAGCGCCGTAGCGTGCCCGCAACTCGGGCGTACTGGCGATCGTGGCGGCATGCGCGCCCCATGAGTCATTGAGTGTTTGCGCCGTGCGTCCTCAAGTCGCTTCCATTGAGTAGTTTCGCGTGGCTTGCTGTTGCGGCATGCGGGAGTTGCTGGAACAATACCCTCGATCCCTCACACCCACGCTGTATTCCCTCCCTCATCGACCTACTTCCGAAAATCGTCTCCGAAGGACGTCGCGAGGCGACGCGCATTCTTGAAGGGCTCTCGGAGCGCACGCGCATTTCGCTCCAGACGAACGAGCTGGTCATCCCGTCGAAGGAGAGCAACTACCTTGATCTGCTATCGAGTTTCGAGCGGGACGTCGCGTACGGAAGCGATCTCGCTTCGGGAGTGTGGCGGAATCGTCTGATCTACGGCGACAACCTTCTCGCCATGCAGGCGCTGCTCGCTGGCGACCCTGAAACAGGTCTTACTGGTCTCCGCGGTGCCGTTGACCTGATCTACATCGACCCGCCGTTCGATTCAAAAGCCGACTACCGCACGAAGGTCACGCTACCCAGCGGTGACATCGAACAGCGCCCAGCTACACTCGAGCAGTTCGCGTACGCCGATACGTGGGCACGAGATTTCGGCGGCGACATCGGGTTGGTGAAAGGAACGGCCGCTTATCTCGCATACCTTTACCCACGTCTTGCGCTGATGCGCGAGCTACTGAGCGAACGCGGGGCGCTCTACGTCCACCTTGGTGCGCAGGTGAGCCCTTATGTTCGCGTTATCCTCGACGATATCTTCGGCAGAGAGCGATATATCAACACGATCACATGGCAGCGGATGTACGCCCATAACGATCCCGCTCGTTTTGGGGCGATTTCAGACTACATCCTGTATTACTCGAAGAGCGAGGCGCGTGTCTGGCACCCACAGTACACGCCGTACTCTGACAAGTATCTGAAAATGTATGGCCACGTTGACGAAGGCAGCAGCCGTCAATATAAGACAGAGAATACGCTTGGACCTGGGAACCGAGGGGTTCTCTACGAGTGGAATGGACATACGCGCTATTGGCGGTACACCAGAGAGAATATGCAGGCGCTCCACGACGCTGGCCTGCTGTATTACACAAAGTCGGGCTTTCCGAAGAAGAAGGTGTTTCTGGACGAGATGCCGGGCCGGCCGCTGCAGGACATTTGGACCGACATAAACGTCGTCGCAGGACAGGCAGGCGAGCTCACAGGTTATGCGACTCAGAAGCCTTCGGCGCTGATAGAGAGAATCATCCGAGCATCTACTGACGAAGACCATCTCGTAATGGATCTCTTCAGCGGTTCAGGAACGTCAGCCGCGGTCGCCGAGAAGCTCGGTCGTCGCTGGATTGCCGTTGATCTCGGGAAGCCTGCGTGCATGGTCACGCGCAAGCGTCTCGTCGACCAGAGCGCTGCGCCGTTTCTCTATCAATCGATCGGCGATTACCAGAAGGAGCAGCTCGCAGCCACGCTCGGTGCCCGCTATCGCATTGGCGACCTCGCGCAGGTGGTCTTGGGATTGTTCGGCGCGATCCCTTTCCCGCCAGAGGAGAATCCGAATCGGAACCTCGGCTATGTCCTGGAGAGCGGCACCCTCGTCCTTGTGGATTCGCCAACTAAACTGTGCGGCAAGGCAACGCTTGAGCGCGCTCAACGGGAGCGCGGCACGTTCCGCGGCGGGTGGAAGCGCGTCGTGGTTCTGGCCTGGAACTTCGTTCCGAACATCGGTGAAATCATCAATGCGATGGATGATTCCGCACTCGAAGTGCTTGTGATTCCTCCGGACCTCCTCGACAAGCTGGCGAGCAAAGTGAGCTACAAGAACCTGGTTCAATCGGGCACTGTCCGGTTCTCGTCCCTCCAGTACCTCACGATTGCCGACCCAACGACGCGGCCGTTATCTGACGATGAGCTGGAGATCGGAATCACGCTCACGAACTACGTCCTGCTCTCGCCGGAGGCGCTGCCGCTGGATGAGCCGAACAAGGAGAGGCTTCGCAGCACCATCGCGTCCGATCCACTCAGCCTTGTCGAGTATTGGAGCATCGATCCGGACTTCGACGGCCGCGTGTTCCGCAGCATCTGGCAGGACTACCGCGGGAACACCGAGAATGATGACGACGCGCTGCGCGTCGTCCGCACGGCGAAGATTCGTGTCCCGACAAAAGCCGGCGCACGGACCGTGTGCGTGAAGGCGGTCGACGTGTTCGGCTTCGAGAGTGAGGTTCGTACGGTACTCCACTAACTGCGCCCCGAAATGGACCACCACTGGCCGCTCCGGTTTGCCGCCATCGTCACGGATCACGCACACGCGGCATGGGCAGACGGCACTATCGTTGACGCCGTAACGCCGACGACAGCGCGCCTCCTTCGATACTGGTTCGATCCCGTAGAGGAAGGTGAGCGGCAGACGAACTTCCACGTCGGCCAGCGGCAAGCGATTCTGAACGTCATCTACCTGCACGAGGTCGTCAAAGTAGGCAGCCCCGCCGATGCATATGCGAAGGTCGCTCCGGATCTCCTCGCCGAAGCGTCCGGCACGCTTGAAGCTCTCGGGCGCGAGAAGCACGACCATCCGAAGTACGCCATCAAGATGGCGACAGGAACGGGCAAGACCTTCGTGCTGAGCGCGCTCCTCGTCTGGCAGTACCTCAACTCAAGGCGAGACGGTGAGAGATACAGCCGCAACTTTCTGCTCGTCGCACCGGGCCTCATCGTGTACGACCGCCTCCTCGACGCCTTTCTCGGTCGGCAGCGCGACGACGGCGACGGGCGTGCGTTCGAAACGTCCGATCTCTACGCACGGCAGGATCTCTTCGTGCCGCCTGAGTTCCGACAAGAGGTCTTCGGATTTCTGAAGTCGTCGGTGGTCACGAAGAGCGACATCGGTCGCAAGGTGACGGGTGATGGCATCGTTGCTATTACGAACTGGCACCTCCTTGCCGGATTAGAAGACGAATTTGCGGAGACCTCCATCGAATCGCCCGGCGATCTCACCGCTGACGCGGTGCTGCGGGCGGTGCTTCCTGTGCGGCCCGGCGCCGCGGCGCGCAATGACCTGGCGGTGCTCGACCGATCGCTGCGCGGACGCGACGCTCTTGAGTATCTGAAGTGCCTGCCCGACCTCGTCACGTTCAACGACGAAGCGCACCACATCCACGAAGTTTCCAAGCGCGGCGAGGTGAACGAGGTGGAGTGGCAGAAGAGTCTCACCGAGATTGCGAGGCCGAAGCACGGCAAGTTTATGCAGGTCGACTTCTCGGCGACGCCCTACAACCAGAAGGGCAGTGGTCGCACGAAGAAAACGAAGGGCGGCGGCGAAGAGTTCGTCTTTCCGGAGAAGCTCTACTCCCCGCACATCGTCGTCGACTTCGATTTGAAGGCGGCCATCCGTGCTGGGCTCGTGAAGATGATCGCGCTCGACAAACGGAAGGAGCTCGCGACGCTTCCACTCGACTTCAAGGCCGAGCGCGACGATCGCGGGCAGCTCATGAGTCTCTCCGAAGGGCAGCGGCTCATGCTTCGTGCCGGCTGCACAAAGCTCCGCCACCTTGAGGAGCATTTCACGAGCATTGACGCCACGAAGCATCCGAAGATGCTCGTCATCTGCGAGGACACCGAAGTCGCCCCACTCGTTGAGGAGTTCTTGGTGTCCGAGGGGTTCGATCCGGATGACGTGCTGCGGATCGACTCGAACCGCAAGGGCGAGGTGGGGGTACAAGAGTGGCAGGCGCTGAAGAAACGACTGTTCGCGGTCGACCACCACGCAAAACCGAAGATCGTCGTGTCGGTACTGATGCTCCGCGAAGGCTTCGACGTCTCGAATATCTGCGTCATCGTGCCGCTCAGGTCATCGAAAGCGCCGATTCTCCTTGAGCAGGTAATCGGGCGTGGCCTGCGCTTGATGTGGCGGGAGCCTGAGTACGACGAGAGTCGCCGCGAGAACGTGCGTCGAATGCTGGACGAACGCAAAGAGCCAGCGAGCATGATCGACATCCTGAGCATCGTCGAGCACCCCGCCTTCCAAGCGTTCTACGACGAACTCACGAAGGAGGGTCTTGCAGTTGAAGACGCGAACGAGCGCGACGAGCGCGAGAAGGTGCTCGGAGATCTCGTCACCATCCCTTTGCGGTCGAACTTCGAGGAGTACGACTTCTCATTTCCGATCATCCGCCGCGAAGCGGAGGAACTGCTGCAGGCCGGGGCGATCGACGTGAGTGCGCTCGCTCCGATGCCGGGATTCACGCTTGAGCAACTCCGGAAAGCGGTTCCAGAGAATGAGGTGTTCATTTCGGAAGAGATCACTAAGGGAACGCGCTTCGGCGACTACGCTGTGTCGAGCGGCATCATGACCGCCACGAGCTATAACGAGTACCTCGGACGCCTCGTACAGCGTGTCGTCACGAACCTCGACGACACCGTTCGAGCGCGAGGAAAAGCTATCGATGTCCGGTTCCCTGCACTGCAAGTGCAGTTACCAGAGCTCGCGCGTGCCGCAGACGTGTTCATTCGTACGCGGTTGTTCGGTGCGCCACTCGATCCACTTGAAGGGACCACCTGGCGCGTGCTGCTCTTGAAGGATGTCGCAGAACACGTCATCCGCGAGCTGGTATCAGCCGTCGCCAAGCTCCAAGAGCAGGCGGCCCCGACGCAAGCGGAGGTCGAGCATCGCCGCATATCGGAAGTGAGCACGCTTCGTGCGCGGGAGCACCTGACGGTCGAGACAGCTCGAACCATCTACACGCGGACGCCGTTCCCATCGGTGAAGGGCGGGCTCGAAAGGGCGTTCATCGAGTATGCGGACGGCGATCAGTCTGTTGAAGCCTTCGTGAAGCTCGACGTGAACCAGCACGCGTTCGTGCGCTTCCGGTACCTCCGCGAAGAGGGAACGACCGCTTCGTACCACCCCGACTTCATGGTGCGCTGCAGGAATGGAATGACGTACCTCGTGGAGACCAAGGCCGATGAGCAGGTAGCGAATGCAAACGTTCAACGGAAACGTCGTGCCGCGGTGCGGTGGACGGAACAGATCAATGCGCTGACTGCTGAGCAGCGCGGCAATACGCAGTGGGGCTACGTCCTCCTCGCGGAGAACTTCTTCTACGACTGGAAGACGCGCCTGGCGACGGTGCAGGAGATGCTCGAGTTCGCGAAACTCCGAAGCCACAGTGAAGAAGGTCGACTGCTGTAATTCGACGTCACCAACTCGGCTGATGTCCGGCGCGCTCTAGTGCCTCTCGAATTTCAACGGTTCGCCCGCCGGCCGGAGCGTCGAAGGGCGGAGGCATGTCGGAACCGAATGCAGACGCCGCGGACACCCATCGGAGCATGAACCCGCAGGAGTGAATACGTCGTCTTTGCGGCGCGAGCGACGGCACCCTCACTTCCAGCCGATGAGCCGTCGCGCGATGATCTGGCGTCCGATCGCAGGCGCATGGTCGAGTTGCACAGCCTCTACGTCTCATTGTTCTCGTCCCATGGCTGCGCAACAGGAAGCGCCGGGATTCCAAAGTATCGCTCGTGCAGAAGCCGCAGCACGGCATCCACACGTCGCCAGTCCTCGGAGGTGAAGTTCAGGAACGCACCGACGATGCCGGATCCCTCCGGCGCGTCGCGGAAGAGATCGGCCACGACGAGCATCCAGAGTCCCCCATAGAACTCACTCTGCGTGACGCCGGCCACCGGATCGAGGATCGAGACAACGGATCGTCCGGAAATGAGGAGTTCCGCAGCGCGTGCCATTCGGCGTACACGCGCGCGGTACGCCTTCTTCGGAAGGCCCGATCGTTTCATGGCCGCGCGGATGTGCGCGTCGATCGCGTCGACCGCGTCCCAGTCGCTCATCGCGGAGTACGTCCGTTGGTTATGGTGCGCGTTCGCTGAGGTCGAGCACGAGGTTCACCGCGTCTGCGAGGGCACGCGCCACGGCGGGATCGCCCGCGCCACCGATGAACCACTCCTTGCCATCGGCCGTCCGGAGGAAGAGCATCCCACCCGCGCCGCCGCTCGCGCCGGCCGAGAGGCGCCCGCCACGGAATACCTTCGCAAAGCCGTGGAAGGCGGCGATCCGACGCCGGTACTCGTCGCGCGTCACGGGTCACAGCGTACGGCACAGCGCCTCGCGGGTCGCGCAGCCCTTCACCCGGTAGACACCGATCCGGGTCCGCTTGCGGGCGAGTGTAGAGCGTTCTCCCATGAGGAGAGATGCTGTCCCCTCTCGCGGGGCGGGACGCCCTCTTTCGAGACGCGCTGCGGAACGTTACCGCTTCAGCCGGAACTGCTTGCACCCGCACTTGTACGCCTCCTTGCAGTGGCCGTTCGGCGTGTCATGCGCCTTCATGCCGTGGCCGCAGACGCAGAGCGGCTCAGGCGTGAACGCGCGGCACCCGCAGTCCTGGCAGGGCCCGTTCGGCGTCGCCGCCGTGTTCCAGTGCCGGTTCTTCTTGTGCCCGCACGCGCACATGTAGCTCGGGCGGACGTCGAAGAACCCATCGTTCACTGCCGCCGCCTCGACGCGGCTGCGATCGCCCGCTCCAGCGGCGCGCGGTCGCGCGGGTCGTGCGACAGACAGTACCGCTCCTTCGCCTCGCGCCTGCGGTACGCGAACCGCGCGTTCGGCGCGCGGGGGACGCGCACGCCCGCGAGGAAGGCGTCAACCTCCTCCCCATGAAGCACCGGCCGCCGCGCGAGTTCCACCGCGAGCGCCTCGACCCGCCGCCACGTCTGCGGCAGTTCCAGCAAGGCGCGGGCGCGCTCCTCGGCGTAGTCCGACCACTCGTCGATGAGGCGGAGGTCGGTCTCCACCTGGAGCGCGGTCGCGAGCACGCCCTCGTAGTCGGTGCGCGGCACCACCCCCCACGCCCCCTCGTAGTGGAAGCGGCGCTGCGCGACGAGCCCCGCGTGCAGCACCACCATGTCGCGCTCGACCGCGAGCCGCAGCGCCTCCGATCCCTCCGGATAGCGCCCGAGCCCCACATCGCTCGCGAACGTCATCCGCCCCTCACGCACCCGCACGTGCACGTGGATCGCGCCGATACGGACGCCGAGTTCCCACGCCGCGACTGCGTGCCCTGCCTCGTGCACCAGTACGTCGGCGAGCGTCACGCCCCGTTGCAGCCGCGCGATCGTCATCACCACTCCTCCTGCTGCGCGGCTTGGTAGCCATCTATCCCCTGGAGCGCCTCGGTGAGCGTCGGCCGGCGCCAGACCAGCACCGCGTTCGACTCCACGCCGGGCGTGGGCGGCGTACGCCACGCGGCGCCCGAGGGCACGACCGTCGCGTCGGCGGTGAGGCCGTCGAGGAACGCCGTGACCGCCGGGCCGTCCATCGCTCGCACGGCGCGCAGCCGCTGCGCGAGGAGCTCGACCCGCGTCCACGTCGCCGGGTCCGTGAGGCGCACCCGCGCTCGTTCGCGCTGGTAGTCGAACCAGCCCGTCACCACGCCGCTGTCGTACTCGAAGCGCTCCATGAGGTCGCACACGAGCGACTGGTCATCCCAGCCCCACACCTTGTGCGACCACCCGAGCGCGAGCGCGCGCCCGACGACACCGCACTGCACCGCGATGCAGTCGCGCTCGAGTGCGATGCGCGCCTCGCTGCTCGCGTCATCTCGCGCGTACGCGAGCGACGCCCACTCCGCCTCGAAGACGCGGTGCCACCCGTCGAAAATCGCACGCCTAATCGGGATGCCAGAGTCCGCGGCCACCACGGCGTGCGCCGCCACGTGGATCGCATCGGCGCGTTGGAAGCGCTCTTCGGGGACGTGGTAGATCCTGCATCGCCACGTCGTACGCCGCGTCCGGCGGCGGAGCTTCCTCGGCGGCCCGATGCGCTCGTACCCCACCTGCTCAGCCACGGCGACCGCCTTCCCGGAACACGGCGCGCACCGCGCGGTGCTCGAACGGGTGGAACGTGCGGACGATCGCGCGCCGCTCGCGCCACGCCGCCTCCGCAATGGCCCGCGGGAACACGTCGGTGAGCACCACGGGCTCACCCACGAGCCGCCGCAGCCCGTACACGATCCCGACCGCGCAGGCAGGCGTCGGCTCGGTCCGTCCCATGCGGATGCGCAGCAGGTGTGCGCGTTCGTACCCGCATTCCCGCGCGAGGTGCGCTGGCCGGACGCCCCGGCTCCGCAGGTACGACTCCAACAACGTCGGCCGCGACGGGCCACCGACGAGTTCCGCTGCCGGTTTCTCCGGCGACGGTGCGCCGGACGGCAGCAAGGGCGCAGATGCGCCGCGCGTAAGGACCGGCACCGCAGCCGTCAGCGCCGCGAAGAGCTGGAGAACACCACGTCGTGTCACTCCGTTGTGCATGGTCTCGACTCCTTTGGGTGTCTTTCAGAGGCCAAAAAAAGAACTCACTCCTCCTGATCCAGTTCCGGGATGCCGTCTTCGCCGAGATGCGGCCGTGGTTCGTGGCGTCCATGGCAGTCGGTGCAGACCTGCCGGCCCGGTACGTCGCTCACTCGGCCGCAGTACCAGCAGAAGGCGGTGAACCGGTCGTCTCCGCGCGGGATGAAGTACGGGTAGTGGAGTGCGGCACGAAACCCAGGAATCGCGAGCTCCAGCTCGTCGGCGTTGACGGCACCGGCAAGGTCGAGGAGGTGCCGCTCAAGGACGTCGCTCGCGTTCAGGCGCGCACGAAACTGCCCGCGCTCCATCTCCGCGAGGTAGTGGAGGAGCCGGATTTGGTACACCGGCAGGAAGACCTCGATCTGTTGAACGCGATTGAGGAGTGGAGTGACGGCCAGTCGATCGGTCGCGCCGAGTGCTCCGTCGATCATCCTCGGCGTCCAGCGATCGAGCGCGAGCTTCGCTACGTCGTCCCACGGAACGAGGGGTCGCCCGCCGAAGATCTCGGTTGCGATCTCGCCTGCCGCTAACGCCGCCTCGACTTCCACCTGCGTCGTGCGCGTGAGCCGGAGCGCATCCGCGAACGAGTAGAGCGGCACGCGCTCGATGAACAGCTCGCGGATGAGGGCGCGGTCCGTGCTACGTATAGGTGTCTTCTTCGGGCGCACGATACTGCTCTTCGTGGAACGCATGGCGTGAGCTACCTCGCGGCAGGAGCGCTGAGGCGCAGCGGCGTCCGTGCGGCGTTTACGAGGTCCGTGGACAGGGGCAGAGTAGGTCTCCAACCCTCTAGCCCTTCCCGACAAACGCTTATGCGAGAAAACGTTAGAGTCGCTTTTCGTGCGGAGAACACGAGCGCGATGCGACTTCGACGGTGGGATCAGGAGACCGTCAAATACCTCACGAAAGAGGAGGTCGAACGCCTCTTCGATCAGATCGATGATCCGCGCGATCTTCTCCTCTTCGACCTCATCTACCGGCACGGACTCAGGCGAAAAGAAGCGGCTCTTCTTACCCTCGATGACTTCCGCGAAGAGCGGATTTGGATCTTCCGGGTCAAGCACGGGAAATCACAGGGATACCGCCTGCATGAGCGAACCCTCCTGCTCTACGCGCGCTACCTCGCGGTCAGGCCGGATGACGGCACCCGGTACTTGTTCCGATCCCGCCGCCGGTCATCGCAGCCACTCTCGGGCGCGGAGATCAACCGGCTGTTCCACAAGTACGCCATCGCCGCGGGCCTTCCGCGAGATCGCGCGCACGTCCACAGCCTGCGACACTCGATCGCGGTGCACTTGGCCGAGATCGGCTGGACGCCGGCCGACGTGCAGTACTGGCTTGGCCACCGCGACATCAAGTCCACGATGGTCTACTTCCGCATCACCGACAAGCGCGCCGAACTACTGCATGAGGCTATGCGCCAGTCAGACGGCATCGCCCGGACGGGGCACTGATAAGCCGGATTCCACCGAACGCACGTTTTCTCGCAAAAACGTCAATCCGTGCGACCCGAAATTCAAACGTGAAACGCATAATCTGGACCGCTTCCCGCAGCGCTCCTGCGGTAGTACGGTCGAAGGGATGGCAGTCTCTGCCCCCTCCCCGTAGGCCGCACCTCACCCGGTCGCAGCGCGACCAGCTCCAGGCACCGCCTCGCGCCGGGAAAGGCGTCCGGCACGAATGTCCCGGACGATCTCGAGTTGTTGCACCTCCTTCGGTGACATGGGGATGAGGCTGGTCATGCCCCGCAGCGTAGCTGGGAGCGGAAGCGTTCACCTCCCGCGCACCGGAAAATATCGCGTCCGGTTTACATTCTCCCTCTTATCCCTCTTCTCATGCTTCGCTTCCTCCGAGCGAGTTCGACCGGCCCATTGAATGGAAGGATTTCGTCTCGATCGGCTGCCATCCAGCTCACAGCGTGAGCGCAATCTAACGATTGGGCGGGCGGCTCGGAACCGCCGACGCCAAGCCCGATGATAGCGGCAGAACGCGATGCGCGCGATCGCCTGATCGTCGGGCAGCCTGCCAACGTACGACCGGCCGACACACCGGGCTCGCCGAACCTCCAATGAGAACACGTTGTCGCGTTGCTGTCAGTTCACGCTGGCTGCGTTGGCGGCACTACCGCTGCTGTCTCCGTGCGGCACCACCGCCGAAGTTGTCAGGCCAGAGGGCGGCGCGGTTTTCTCCTCGGCAAGTTCGAGCTGGAACCTGATGCCTTCGGTGCCGTTGTACTTGTAGAAGACGCGCGCCCGACCCGCGGGGTTGAAGTAGATCTTGATGTGGTGGATCGCGCTGCGGAACCGATTCGGCTCCAAGTCCGACTGACCGATGAACCCCTTTGCACGGCGGATGTTGGCAATATCCGCATCCTTGAAGCGCACTTCTTTGCTGCGGTGGACTGCAATCGAGCCGTCACCGCTCCGGCGGAACCGCTTCATGAACGTGACGAGGTAGGCGGGGAAGGCCTTCTCGCCGAGCAGTTCGGCGAGGCGCTCCACCTTTGCGAGCCCCTCGAGGGATGAATCAACGATCGCCTGCACGTCGTCGTTGTAGTCGAAGAGGTCGAAGCTCATCTCGCCCCTGCTCGCCCACACATCGGAGTTCACGCTCGATGAGGATGTGACGCGCACGCTGTCGCTTTCGACCCAGACGGGCGAGGGATTCCCGCTCTTGATCGATTCGAGCGAAAGCTTGTGGAGCACGAAGCACGTCTGCCAATCGCGGTAGAGCTTCTCGGGGATGCTCAGCTCGAAGTTGTCGACCAGGGCCTCGTCGCGTGCGCCGAACATTCGCGCGCGTTGGATGTAGGTGTCCTGCTGCATCCGCCCTTTCACGCCGCGGGTGAAGAACATCGAGAGGAGGTTGTCGAAGGTCACGCCGCGCGAAACGATATTGCCACCGATGATGAAGGTGAACTTTGCGGACGGCGACGCGCTGTCGTCGTTCGCGGCGAACTTCTTCCCCGGATCACTGTTGATCACCGTGACAGCCGCCTGCCCGATGTTCTGAAGCACGTACTCCTGCACGGCGTCGCTCCTGCCGGGGTAGCGCTCGTTGGCGATCTCCGCCAGGCGTTGGTAGTACGCCTCGGCTTCCGCGTGCGTCTCCGGTTTCTGAAGGATCTCCAGCGTGGCGAGGACCTGCTTGTAGTCCTCCGAGTGGTCAACGCGCTTCCCGCTCGTGTGGATGAGCATCGAGTAGTTTGCCGTGCTGCCTTCGAGGTTGAGAATTGCCGTCGAGACGAGAAAGCTCAACAGGGCGTCGCGCAGGTTCTCGGGCTTGTCGTCGCGCAGGACGTTCAGGCGGAACGACGGCGCTTTCGCGCTCACCGGGAAGAAGTAGTCTTGGCCGCGGTAGCTGGAGTGTGGCTTGAACAGCACCCAGCTCGCCGCATCGTTGTCGAACGTCTTGTTGAGGCTGAGGCGCGCGGGTGTCGCAGTGACGCCGATGTACGCGCCGTCACTGCCGAGGAGTTCATCGACGAGTTCGTTGATCTTGGTTCGCTCGCCGTCGTTGACCTTGGCATTCGGCGACGCGTAATCCGCTTCGTCGTCAATGACGACCTTCTGCGCGACCTTCGCGAGCTTCTCGATCAGCTTCGGCAAATCGTCCTTGTTCTTTTTGCAGAAGACTACCCACTTGCCGCTGCCGACATCGATGCTCGCGTCCAACACCTCGTCGTGGCTCTTCGGCGCGGGATTCAGTCCCGACTCGCGAAACCGGCGCAGGTTTTGCCGCAAGAGCCGGACGCTATCGTTCACGAGAACGACAATTACATCGCGTCCCTCGTCGAGGAGACGTGCGGTCAGGCAGACCATCATTTCTGTCTTCCCACTCTGCGGCTCGCCGTAGATCACGAAGGACCGCTTGCCGGAATTGAGATTCCCCGCCGCAGCTTCGACGGTCGCTTGAATACTCGCCGTGTCGATTTTCCCGGCGAGCGCGTCGAGGCGTGCCTGGTACCGATGCGGTTCGGCCTTTTTCTTTAGTAGCTCTTGAAAGTCCATAGATCGTTCTTCACTCGCTGGGTAGCGGTCCTGTCGCGCAGACGGATGCAGGTGTGGAGACCTACGCGGAGGAGCCAAGGGGGCGGGTCACGCGGCTTGGCGGTGAGGCCAAGTTTTCGGGGCGGGCCGTGCCCCGGCTCACGACATAATCTCGTGCTGACCGAAGCGGACAGAACCGTTTCTGCGAATAAGTGTATCACGGCGGTCGAGTACTGACCGCACGTGCCGAGCTCGACAGCCCGTCTACCTGGGGTAGACGCAAGTGCTTCTTTCGGCGCGGCGTGGAACTGTAACTCTCAGAGATACGGATGCTTACTGCTGCTAGTCCTTGGCAGCCCGTGCATGCACATGCCATCATGGCACGGTGAGCAGTCCCGCATTTGCGATGATCGGCGCGTCGAAGTCGAAGATCGACGTTCGGCTCAGCTACAAAATCGTCGAACTCTTCTCGGAAGGACTCTACGCGAGCCCGAACAAAGCCTTGGAAGAGCTCGTCGCGAACGCGTTCGACGCCGGCGCGCAGCGCGTGCAGGTGCTGCTGTCCCCGAACCTTCACGACCAGGCCGCCACGATCGCGGTCATCGACGACGGCGAGGGGATGGACGCCGCGGGACTGCGGCAGCACTGGCTCATCGGCATCAGCAACAAGCGGAAGCTCCCCGCACTCCCGCGCGGCCGCCAGCAGATCGGGAAGTTCGGCATCGGGAAGCTCGCAACGTACGTCCTCGCTGAGCGCTTGACGCACATCACTAAGAGCGGCGGCCGGTACTACTCGACCTCGATGGACTTCACCGCGATCGACAAGCGCGTTGAGAAGGAAGTCGAGCCGAAGGTGCCGATCACAATTCCGCTCCGCGAACTAACGGCGGCGCAGGCGAAGCAAGCGTTGAAGCCGTGGCTCGACACCGCTGCCTTCAAGAACGCCGGGATGCCGCTCTTCGGGAAGGGCGCGCCGAAAACGTGGACCGTCACTGTCATGTCGGCCCTGAAGCGGAAGGTGCACGAGATCAAGCCCGCGACGCTCGCCTGGATTCTCAGCACCGCGCTCCCTCTGCGCCCAGATTTCTCCATCTGGCTCAACGGAAAGAAGCTCGTGCCGAGCAAGCAGGGCAAGGGCCTCCTCAAGCGGTGGGTACTTGGGAAAGACCTCGCGGATTTGCCAAAGCCAAAGGACGTTGGCGCGTCGGAGGATCCGAACGCCGATCCCGCGAGCGAGCACCGCTTCGGACTCGATGTGCCTGGCCTCGGCCGCGTCACCGGCTACGCGGAGGCGTACAAGGATCTGCTCACCGGAAAATCGGATGAACTTGGCCGAAGCCACGGCTTCTTCGTCTACGTGTTCGGCCGGCTCGTCAACGTGAACGACGGGCACTTCGGCATCCCCCCGGACGAACTGCGGCACGGTACCTTCGGCCGCATGCGCGTCGTCGTGCACATGGACGCGCTCGATGCCGAGCTTCGTTCGAACCGCGAAGCGGTGAGCGAGGGGCCGCTCCTCTCAACCGCGCAGGAGGTGCTTCGGGCGATCTTCAACGCCGTGCGCCCCACGATCGAGAAGCACGACGAAGAGGAGGAGCCGGGCGCGAAGCTCGCGCGGAAGCTCGCGGCGTCGCCGGCGAGCCTCTCGCGCGTGCCGATCGCGGAACTCGCGCGCGCGGTCGCGGAGGGGAAGGGCAGCTCGCGGTACCTGATCGTGCCGACCTACGACGAGCCGACAGAACGCGAGGCGTTCCTGTCCGCATTGCAGGATCGTGCGGCCACGGGCACCGAGTTCCTCACTGGCGTCACGATTGACTACAAGGGGTCCCCTGACGATGGGATTGCGCGGTACGACACGGCGACGGGGATACTGCGCATCAACGCATGGCACCCGTTCGTCGCCACGTTCTACGACGACTATGCGAGCAAGGGGTCGGGCCAGGCACTGGAACTTCTCGCGATGGCTGAAGTACTCGCCGAAGCGCATCTCCACGCGATCGGTGTGCGACCCGAGCAGGTAGCTGACTTTCTCTCTGCGCGCGATCAGCTGCTCCGGTATCTTGCCACTGAGTCTGGCCGCAAGAGCGCGTTCGCAATCGCTGCCGAACTGTTGGATGCCCGCAACAATGCCGTCGCGTTGGAGGAGAAGGTTTGCGCCGCGTTCGCTAGCCTCGGATTTGAGGTCACGCCCATCGGCGGGTCTGGAAAACCGGATGGTGTTGCGACGGCGCTGCTCGCGGCCGACGACGCGGGGAATCCGCGGCAGTACAAGGTGAGCCTTGAGGCGAAGAGCAAGAAGACGGATGCCGGCAAAGTGGCGGCGGGAACGGTGAAGATCTCCGCCGTCGTGCGGCAGCGGGAAGACTACACGTGTGATCACGCGATCGTCGTCGGGCGTGATTTCCCGACCGTCAAGAGCGGCGATCTTTCGGCTCTCGCCAAAGAAATCGACGATGACCGGAAGAAGACCGCAGCCCTCGGCCAGCGGAAGACGATCACCCTCGTGACGATCGACGACCTCGCGAAGCTCGTGCGTCTCCGACCGCTCAAGCAGCTCCGCCTCACGAAACTGCGCGAATTGTTTGAGTGCCGGCTGCCCCAAGAGAGCCATAAGTGGATTGAGGACGTGGCGCAAACCAAAGTGGCCAAACCTCCGTACGCCAAGATCGTGCACACGATCGAGTCGCTCCAGAAGAAGCGCAAGAAGGCAGCAGTGAAGTACGCGGCGCTCATGGTGGAACTGTCGCACCTCACACCGCCCATTGAATACGAAACGGAGGAGGAACTGCGCGAGATCTGCAAGGGCATGGCGCAGATGGCTCCCGGTGCGCTCTTTGCGAGCACCGAGACCGTGGAGCTCGACCAAAGCGCGGCGAACGTTCTCGCTGCTATAGACGCCGCGACGAAGGAGTACCCTCTCCACGAGCAGCAGTAGCATTATCTGAGGAATGACGTGACGATGAGCCGTTCGCACAAGAAAACAATCTACGAAGCGCTCGGCCGGGAGCCTGTTCATCCGTTCCCGGCACGGATGGCTCCAGGTATCGCTCTTGATGTCGTTGCCAACTCCAGCGCGAAACTGCGCGTGCTCGACCCGATGATGGGCTCAGGCACCGTGCTCGCCTTGGCGCGCGCCAAAGGTCACAAGGCAATTGGCGTTGATATCGATCCTCTCGCTGTCTTGATCTCGCGGGTGTGGACGACGGCGCTCGACGTTACGGAGACGCGCGCAGTCGCGAAAGACGTGCTATCCCAAGCGCGCCGGCTATCCGAATCGCTCACGATCGCCCAGGCGTATCCGGCGGGTGCAGACGATGAAACCCGTGCGTTCCTACGGTACTGGTTTGATGGTCGTAACCGCCGCCAACTTGCGGCGCTCGCAGCAATCATCAGTCAGGTGCTCAGCCGACCGACCCGCGATGCCCTGTGGGTGGCGTTCTCCCGGCTCATTATCACAAAGCAGTCGGGCGCATCGCGCGCGATGGATCTGTCGCATAGTCGCCCGCATCGAGCGTTTGATCTAGGGCCCATTCAGCCGTTCGACCGCTTCTTAGCCGCAGTGGAACGCGTCATCACTAATTGTATAAATCGCACGTGCGCCGGGCGCGGCCCCGTGCCGACGCTCTATGAGGGCGACGCCCGCGCCTTGCCGCTTGATGATTCTTCTATCGACCTCGTGTTGACGTCCCCGCCGTACCTCAACGCCATCGACTACATGCGTTGTAGCAAGTTTTCGCTAGTGTGGATGGGGTACACTATATTGGAACTTCGGCGTTTGCGGTCAGAAAGCATCGGCAGCGAGGCGGGAAGTCACGTCGATGTTGATGCGATCGTTAGAGACGTTGTTAGCGCGATCCACATGACGCCCAAGCTCTCGCAGCGTGACGCCGCGATTTTCTCCCGGTATGTGGGTGATATGCAGCAGTCCGTGCGCGAGGTTGCGCGGGTGCTCACACGAGGCGGAAGCGCCGTTTACGTCATCGGTGAAAACACTGTGAGGGGAACGTTTATCCGAAATGCGGAAGTCATAATCAAAATCGCCGAAGTCAACGGCCTCCGGTTGGAGACGCGTAGAACTAGAAAGTTGCCAGCAAACAGACGCTACTTGCCGCCACCATCATCAGGCGGTAAGTCCCTTGCTATGGCATCTCGCATGCGACGCGAGGTCCTGCTTGCGTTTGTAAAAGACTAACGCAAACTTCGTGGCTCATGACGCGGCTGTTGCTGGTTTGGCGTGGGAAGAATCGTGAACAGGGCCGCGACCCTCGTGATCCTAGCCGGTACTGCATACCGCTGTGCGTTGCTTCCGCTCGCGCAAAAGCTCTACGCAGCACGAGCCTGACAAGGCTCACTCCTGTCCAAATTAGCTTCTTGAGATTCACGCCTCTGGCCTGACGCGAATCGCCGGGGCCTGTACAGTTGATCTTGCGAAAAGAACGTACAGGAGGCTCCCCGGCGATGAAACGAGTATGCAGCGTCTTCCGACAAATTCTCAACGTCTTTTCCCGATCCGAGTTCGAACATCTGGCGCGAAAGCATGGTGCTGAACGTCACGCTCGGGGCTTTACCTGCTGGGATCAGCTCGTGGCGATGATGTTCTGCCATCTCGGCAGAGCGCAGTCGTTGCGCGAGATCTGTGGCGGTCTGGCCTCGGCCGAAGGCAAGCTGAATCACCTGGGAATCGATAGCGCGCCTGCCAGGTCGACGCTCGCGTACGCAAATGCCCACCGCCCGTGGCAGGTGTACGAATCGCTCTTCTATCTGCTACTCGAACGGTGCAGAAAACTCACTCCGAAGCGCCGCCTCAAGTTCAAGAACGCGCTCCTCTCGCTCGACTCCACGGTGATCGATCTGTGCGCCAGCGTCTTCGACTGGGCGAAGTTCCGGACCACCAAAGGGGGGATCAAGGTTCACATGCTGCTCGACAACCAGGGTCTGTTGCCGAGCTATGCTCTGATCACCGATGCCAAGACGTCCGACATCAGGCCGGCTCGGGAGATGACCTTCTCGCCGGGGACCATCGTCGTGTTCGATCGTGGCTACAACGACTTCCTGTGGTTCGTGACCCTGGCCTTGCAGGGCGTCTGGTTCGTGACACGCATGAAGGACGGCACTCGCTACCGGGTCGTGGAGCGTCGCGAAGTCCCCAGCAACGGCGCTGTCCTTCGCGACGAAGTGATCGAGCTGGATGTGAACCTCAAGCCTTATGATATCGAGCTCGACTCCCCGGTTCTCTTCCGCAGGGTTGAAGTCCGCGTGCCCGATCGCGACGAGCCGATGGTGTTTCTGACCAATCACCTCGAGTTTGCGGCCAGCACGATCGCCGCGATCTACAAGGAACGCTGGCAGGTCGAGCTGCTCTTCAAAGCGCTCAAGCAGAACCTGCGCATCAAGACCTTCGTCGGAACCTCCTCCAACGCCCTCCACATCCAGATCTGGACCGCCCTCATCGCCATGCTGATCCTTCGCTATCTCCAACTCAAGTCCCAGTTCGGCTGGTCGCTCTCGAATCTGCTGGCCATGCTGCGCTTCAACCTGTTCGCGTATCGCGATCTCTGGACATGGCTCGATCACCCCTTCTCGCCGCCCGAACCGCTGCCCAGCCCTGTGCAGCTCAGCCTGGCGTAATCTGGACAGCAGCCCTCTCACGATGACCACATCCCCTCTCAGCTCATCTTGGACAGCAGCTCTTGATCGTGACCGAGGGGGGCTGATTCTCGAAACCGCTCAAATCGCGCTCACTCCCCGGTAGCCCCCGAACCGAAGCTCGCTAATTTGGACAGCAGTGGACAAGGCTGTAGACCAGTTCCGCCTCGAAATCCTCATTCCTGACTATCGCAGAGCGACCTGACTAAACTAATGAGGTGGTGACCGCTGCGTCGAAAAGGGGGGAATCGGTAACGCGCTGGAGGTGGCAGCGGGATGAAATCAATCGCTTGGTTCGAGTCGGCAGACGGTGAACCTGATCGTGCCGTCGCGCGCGTACTTTCGTTCGGCGAGCTCCCGCACCTTCCGCGCCGCAATGTCTGCGGTGAGGGCGCGCTCATCAATCTCCGGTGCTCGTTCATCGCAATGCTGAGTGGGATCGTGTCGCGCGGAGCTGCTTACATTTGCACGTGGCCGAATCCTCTGGTAGACCGTGAGTTAGTCACGGATGACAGCAACCTGTAGGTCTTCGTCTCAGCAGAGATGGGACCCAACAGGGACCGAACTCGCGCGATAAGGGCTAGCTGAAGCCAAGCCGAGCAAAAACTGGGTGGTCCGTTCCATGGCATGGATGAGGTCATCGGTTCAATCCTGATCGTTGGCTACCGGAGGCATCGAGACTCGCGGACCAGACGGTTCGCGCGCCGGTGCCATACCTGCGCTACAGCCCTCGATGCTAGGCCAATGCTAGGCCGTGGGCCTGAGCATCGCGCTGCAGGGCCACCCGCTGGCGCATGCCGCCCTAGAGCGCCCTTGAGCTCGCTGGGGTAGTACTCGGGGCCTCTGCTGCTCTGGGACTAGAAGGTCGATTTCCGTCTCGCGTCTTTCGTAAGGGCAGATGAGTGCCAACGACCGAAATGTGGATGCATGGCGATGGAAGAGAAGCGGACCAGAAGTAGTCGCAGCACGCGACTGCTTGGATTTCCTCGACGTACCCAAGGAGCGCAGAAGTACAAACCGAGCTTCCCTACGCCGTCGCGCCGAACCGCTGCTCCACCATCTTTCCGCCGAGCGCGGTGACGGTGTAGACCGCACGTGCGCGCCGCGCGATCCACTTCCGCTTGATCGCTTTGGCAAGCGCCTTCGCGACGGTCGTCCTATACGGCCACGGCTGCATTAAGGCGTCGTAGCCTTCGCGGAGGTCGTCCAACGTGAACTCGCCCGGGTCACGCTCGTGCGAAGCGTGGTACCCGATCGCCGTGAAGCGCTGCGTGAGCGTCGTAGCCGCTGCTCGCTTCACGAGCCGCGGGAGCGTCCGCCGGACCTTCCGGGGCAGTGCGGAACGGGCGTAGCCGCGCCGCTCGGCGGCGATCCCTTCCGGCGTGACCTGGTACATGCCGCGACCAAGGTGGACGAGCCAGCCGGACGCCGTCGCTCTGCGCAGCGCGTTGAGCGCGACGCGCTTCGACGGCCAACGCGCACCCGCTCGCTGCACGGCGTCGCGCACCTCGCGCAGCAGGACGGCGCGCGAGGGGCGCGACTGTGCGAGGAAGGCCGCAGTCGTGGTGAGCAGCCGCGGGAGCGACGCGCACCGAGCACCGGCGAGGCGGGCGCGCAAGGCCGCTGCGGTAGCTGGATCGAGCGGGTCCGCGCCCTTGCCGAAGTGGGTTTCGTAGGCGGCGGCGCCGAGGTCGGTGGTGCTGATTGCTCCACCCGCCTTCCTCCGCACCCAGCCTCTCGCGACCGCTTCGTCAACCGCGGTGTTGAACTTGCGGTCGTCCTCTATCTCCTGCACGAAGATGAGCCACCCCAGCTCCGCACGCAGAGCGGCGGGGTCCTCGAAGTGGGCCCACGCGCCAGCGGTGTCGTTGCGAGAACGGTCGGCCCTGGAGTCGCGACTTGTGCGTCGCATGTGTGTGGGAGTGTAGGCAGCCTTTTCTTACACCCGCGCTTTCTTCGTGGCAAACCGCGTGTCAGTGACTCACACCTGACCCGCGCGTAGAGAGCGCCGCGTGTAGAACCACGTTGAGGTCATACATTGCAGCGTGGTGAAGGAGGTGCTTTGCTGTATGCGCCCCTTCCGATCTCGATCCACCTGTCCGGGACCTGTTGCGCAAGAGAAGGCGTGGGCGACGGGCTTGCCGCAAGAGCAAGCCCAAACAGACAGGGATGTGAGAGCGCGACTGGTTAACAGCCGGTTGCTCTACCGTTGAGCTACTCCCGATCGCGTCCACGTCCAGACTAGAAGAACCGAACGGCTCGCGCAAGCCGTGAGTGGCGCAGGCGCGCGTGCAGCTGCGCACGCACGACATCGCAGGGCTTGAGCAACCGGAGCGCCGGTGCAGGTGGATCAATCCGGAGGGGCGCCACCCTCTTCACCCCACTCCCATGCTCCACTCACCTCTCGCGCCCTACGCGGTCGCACCAGCGCCGCAGCACGCGTGGCCCGCATTCCCAACGGTCGAGGCGTTCGACACCCGCTTCCGGCACGAACGCGAGCACGCAGCGCTCGTGCTCGGCCACAGCGCCTCGACGATTCGCTGGCTGCGCGACGGCTACCTGAACCTGCGCCGCTTCCTCGGCGGCGACGCCGCGTCGGCGCCCGTCACGCTCACCCCGGACCTCCTCGACGCGTGGGTGGCCTGGAACCGCACGAACGGCATCGCGGCCCACACCTTGCGCACGTACTTCGGCGCGGTGAAGCGCACCGTGGGCGCGATCGCGACGCGCGACGGCACGAGCAATCCCTTCCAGCACGTCCGGGCGCCGGGACTCCCCGAGCACGTCTACAAGGCGCTGCCGCCGTCCGCCTGCGAGCGCATCCTCGCCGCGGCGCGGAACTACCCGTGGCCGAACACCTACGAGCGTGCCCGCGCCGTCGCGATGCTCGCCACCGCCCTCTACGCCGGCCTCCGGAAACGCGAGATCCTGCGCCTCGAAGTCCTCGACGTCGACCTCGATGAGGCGACCATCCGCGTCCGGCGTGGCAAGGGGAAGAACGGCGGGAAGGATCGCACCGCCTACATGCCGTCGCAGCTGCAGGACCTCCTGCGTGCCTACCTCGTCGAGCGCCGCCGGCACCAGTTCACGAACCCCGAGTTCTTCGCGTCGCCGAAGACGCGCCGCGGCGTGTCCGACGTGACCTTCCGGCGGATCGTCGACAAAGTCCGCCAGGCTGCTGGCGTCCGGTTCTCGCTCCACGTCCTGCGGCACTCGTTCGTGACGATGCTCCTCCGCTCCGGCGTGCCGATTCACGTGGCGCGCGACCTCGCGGGGCACGCCGACATCAAGACCACGGAAGGCTACGCGCGCGTCTTCGACGAAGACATGCGCCGCCACGTCCAGGCGGTCCGCTTCGGCGGCGCAGACGGTCACGACAGATCGACGGAGAGCTTCCCGACCTCGTGAAGGTACTCGGGCTCGAACACGTGCGAGTAGCGCTGGAGCGTCGCGAGGTGCGCGTGGCCGAGGAGGTCCATGCTGACGCGATCGGCGATGCCCGCCTGGCGGAGCAGGGTGGCGTACGTGTGCCGCAGCATGTGCGGGCTGACGTGAATGCCGGTCCTCGCGGAGATCACGTCGAACAGCCGCCGGATCGCTCCACCGCCCACCGGCGCGTCACGTCGAATCGCGCTGAAGAACGCCGGCGTCCCCCGCCGCAGGCTCGTGCGCTCGCGCCGGTACAGCGCGAGCATGTCCCGGAGCTGCGGCGGGACGTACGCCGTCCGATCCTTCCCGCCATCGCGCCCTTTGCCGCGCCGAATGTGGATGATCCCGGCCGCCTCTTCCACGTCCTCACAGCGCAGCTTCGTGACTTCCGATCGACGGAGGCCCGCCAACAGCATGCACCCGACGATCGCGGTGTTGCGATCGCGGGCGAAACGCGATTCCCAGCCGTAGTTCCGCACGAACAGGAGGACGGTGCGGGCGGCGTCGCGTGTGAGGCTCTTCGGAAGGAGCCGTCCCACGCGCGGCGCCGGCAGCCACCGAAACGGGTTCGACAGGCCATCTGCCGCTTCGAGGCGACGGCAGAGCGACGCCAGCGCGCGCCAATGCGTGCGCACCGTGACGCGGCTGATGCCGCGCGCGACGAGCCAGCCCGTCCAGGACGTGAGGACATCCCGCTGCCGCACGAAGTCGCCGCTCAGGAACGCCGCTTCCGCGCGCGCGGCAACGAGATAGACCCGGAGCGCACGGTAGCCATCACGCAGCCAGCGGACCGTGGACGGCTGGAGCGCCTCACGCCGCTGCACGTCCCCGAGCAGTTCCTCGACGCGGGCGTCGAGATGCTGCAAGGAGGAGAACTGGAACGGCCGTACCGGCAACGCGACACCGGGTGGAAAGCCGTAGGCCCGCACCACCGAGGCGGCAGGCGTGGGCCACGCAGGCGATAGCGGGATCTCGTGCAATCGTTCGGGCAGCATGGCGTTGGGATCAGGAGGCAGCATCGCGAGGGGGCGTCGAAGGCGCTTCCGTCACGATGCCCGCAACTCGCGCGCGGCGCGCACTCCGCGCGGCAATCGCCGCATGCAGCGGGTGCGTGGTCGCCGCTTCTGCCTCGGACAGGGGCCGGCCCTCTTTGTACGCCCCCATAGCGGCACCGATCCGGTCGCGCAGTTCGCGCTCCCGGTAGGGACTCGGCAGCGGCTCCAGGACCTGCACCCGGCGCGCTCGGTACGGCCGACCCTTGAGGAGCCAGTAGCAGGCGCCGACCGGCAGGTTCGCGAGCTCGCGCGTCCGCCACGCGAGCTCCTCCGCCGCGCTGAGGAGCGGCTCCTCGATGCGCTCGTTCGGGCGCGTCTGCTGGCGCCAGACGCTCCCGAGCGGCTCAAAGATGTCGTGCGCGAGGCTCCGCGCCTCGCTGTGCGGGAGCCGGAAGAAGAACTGGCGTCCCGTGTTGCCGAGCAGGTGCGGACGGAAGTTCGGCGGGAAGAGGGACAGTCCCTGCGCCGCGAGCGTCACGAAGACGCGGTACTTGCGCGCGGCGACGAGGAAGTCTTCGAGCCCGCTCTCCGCGGCCGCGAGCACGTGCGCCTCATCGAGCAGGAGCGCGTAGGGTGTGCGCTTCTCCGGCGGGATCGCCTCACGCCGGAGCGCCGCCAACTGGAAGGCGTTCACGAGGAGCCGACCCACCACGTCCGCGGTCGGGCCGAGATAGCCCTTCGCGAGGTTGACGAGCACGGTGTCGCCGCGCTCGAACGCGCCGAACAGGTCGACGGTCGATTCCGTCCGGCCGAGGAAGTGCTGGACGGAGATCGAGCCGAGGAAGGGTTCGAGCTTGTTCAGCACCGCCGAGACGTACATCTGCTCCCGTGCGCCGAAGCGCGTCGTGAAGTACGCGCGCGTCTCCGCGGACGCGGTCGCGAGGATCTGGTCGCGGAGCGCGGGCATGAGGAGGAACGACCGCAGCGTGTCGAGCGTCGCTGGCGTCTCGCTCTCGATGCACGCGCGGAGCGCGTAGCGCATCAGCTCCTCGACCTTGACGCCCCACGCCCAGGACGCCGCGTCCTCGCCGGCGTAGAGGCGCTTCAGGACGCCGACGAGGAGGTCGACGTGGCGGCCGACATCGACGCCCTCCACCCGCGCGAGCGGATTCCAGCCCGGCAGCAGCTCCGGCCGCGTGAAGTCGAGGAGCACGAGGTGCGGCGTGCGCTCGACCAGCGCCCACGCGGCGACGCGGGTGAAGAGGTCCCCATGGAGGTCGATGAGCGCGAACGGACGCCGTTCCCGCAAGTGGTAGCGCGCGAGGAGTTCGAGGAGGCTCGACTTTCCGGTCCCCGTCGCACCGAGCACGAGCGTGTGCTGGAGGATGTCGGTTGGCGCGAGGTGCGTCGCGATGGCCTCGCCGCCGGGAACCTCGTACAGCCCGAAGGCCATCCCCTTCCGCACACGGTGGGCCTGCACGAAGGGGTCGCGCGCCCAGAACGCCGCCCAGCCCTGCCGCGCCGTCGCGGTCGACGTCTCGAAGGTCAGCGAGAGGACACCGCGATCGGATGCTGGCGATCGCCGCACCATGCGGCGACGTACCGCTGCGAACGCGCCGAGGAGGACGGCGGAGCCCGTGATGATAGCGAGGCCGAGGGGCGTCATCGGTTCGTCCGTTAGGGGGTGATGCGTCCGAGGAGGGCGAGCAGCAGCACGAGCACGAGGACCGCCGCCGCGAGGAGCGCCACATGCACGAGCGAGCGGCGGAGGAACGGGATCGCGAGGTAGCGGAGGAGCAGGCGCTCGAACCGTGTCGGTGGGGCAGGGTCCGAGACGACGATGCCGCCGTGCTCCGGGTGCGTGGCGAGGAGGGCGCGACGTTCGAGCTTCTGGAGGTGCCACCGTGCGTGGATGCGCCCCGCGAGCTTCACCATGCCGACCAAGTGATCGACGTGCGATTCCGTCCGGTGCGGCTCGCACCAAAGCAGGTAGAGGTAGACGGTGAAGGTCGTCCGCCCGACGAGCGGCAGCACCTGCACGAACCAGTGCGTCGGGAGGTCCTGCTGGACGGTGCGCTCGTAGCGATGGGACTGGACGCCCGCGACGATCTCCACGAGCACGGTGTCGATGCCCCAGAGGTCCTCGACGTGGTAGATCACGTGACCCGAGCGCGTGAGCCGGTCGAGCCAGTGGATGACGCGGCGGTTCGACACGCGGAGCATCCACGCGAGGTCGTTCACGCGAAGGGCGAGGAGCCCGGTCCGCTGCCGGAGCGCCTTCGCGAGGAGCAGCAGCAGGGCCTCGTTCCGGCCCACGCGGTCGACGACCACGAAGAACGCGGAGAGGTCGGCGCGCACCGTCGAGATGCCTTCCGGTGGCTCGGGCCGAGGCGTCAGGAACCGGAGGCGCGTCGAATCCTGGAGCGGGTGGTCCGGCCGAGGATGCGGGCCGCCGCTAGGCTGCGGCAGGAAGGACTCCAGCATGCGAGGGAGCGGATGAAGGGCCGAGGTCGACGAGGTGCGCCATCGACGCGAAGATGCGCCGGAGCGTCAGCGCTGGGAGCGCGTCGGGAGGCTGCATGCTCGTTGCGACGATCGGCCGCACGAGACTCGCGCGGTGCGCGAGCAGGTCCACGACCGCGGCACCGGCGAAATCCACGCGCTCCACGATGAGGAGCGATGCCGCGAGCGCCGCCTGCGCGTCGGGCGGCGCCGGCGTGCGGTCCGCGCGCAGGCGGCAGACACGCACCGCCGCGCGGCCGAACGCCTGCTCGATGAAGCGGACGGACTCGGAGAGCACCGCAGCGGGTCCCACGAGGAAGAGTCCGCGTCCGCCGTGGATGGTCTCGTCGGCGAAGCGGTCGACGTACCGGACGACGGCCTCCGTCGCAGCGGCGTTCCCGCCGAGGGGCGCGGCCGGCGCGACGCGCTCCTTGCGCTCGAACTCGACCGCCGCGTAGTGGAGCGCGAGGTGGCGCACCATGCGGTCGTCGCCGAACTTCCGGAGAATCGCAGCGAAGCTCCGCATGGTGAGCCGGCGGCGGCCGGACGCGTACTGGACGAGCGTCGTCCGGTCGATCCCGAGTTCCTGCGCGAGCTGCTCCGTCGACCAGCCCCACCCGTGGGCGCGATCGAGGAGGAGCGCGATGATGCGAGGCTTCGGCTGCACAGTCAGCGGCTAAGTGGCACGGCCATTGTCGCTGCGCAGTCGGTTGGAGGTGAGAGCCGTGCGTTCGTTCGTGGCACGCTGCCACACCTCGTTCGCGTCCTCATGCCTCGCACGAAGGCAGCGCAGTGTGGCAGGACGCCACGCGACACCGGAGGCACGGCAAGGCGGAGATCGGCATGGGTGTCTGTTCCTTCCTGATTCTACCGGCCGGCAGTACGGCGGTCGTTGAGAGCGCACCGCGCAGCGACGCACCGCGTTCTGCGCAGCTTCCAGAAGCCACACTCGCGCAGACCACCTGTCGACACTCTTTACAACTGGCCGTAGCGTGGCGCTGTGCCACGCGCGGGCGGCCCGCCGCCTACGGCTCGATGCGAACGGGCCGTGGCGCCCGGCCACGAGGCCATCGCCCAGCAGACGGCTGTGCCGCACGTGGGCGCTACCATCGCCCGCGTCCTTCCCCCAACCCTCATGGATGCATGCCGCCCCGCGCCTGCACCCGCCGGTGCGTGTCCGGTCGATGCTGTCTACCCGCCGCCCGGACCGTTCGCCAACGTCCTCGACGTGCGCGCGGCCATCGACGCGGTTCTTGCAGCCGCCGCGGGGCCGCCGGACGACAGTATTACGCGCGAGAGGATACCGGAGCACGCATCGCACGAGGAAGCCCTTTCTCCTCCTGCACCCTGCGAACGTAGGCTTGCAGATTCGGCCGGTGGTTCTTGCACCGATGTGCCGTTGCAAGAACCCCTGCAACCCCCGCTGCAACAGGTCCTCGCAGGCGAGCTCCACCCCGCGGCCCGCGGTCCGGACCGCCCGATCGATCGCGAGCTGCTCCTGCGCGCGACGACGCTCCGCGTCGCGTCGTTCCGCCAGCTCCACGCACTGGTCCTCCCGGGCCAGCACTTCTCCGGCGTCGGCCGTCGGGCAGCCGTGCTCCAGAAGCTGGGATTCGCCACGGTGTGGGAGGACCGGCTCCCGCAAGGCGGCCACCCGCGGTACGTCGTTCCCACCGCCGGGGGGATCGCGTGGGCGCACGCCGAACTCGTCGCACGCGCCGCTCGGACACCGCACGCGGCGCTCGTCCGGCACATGCTCGGGGGCGCCAGCAGGAGCCCGCTCCAGCTCGCGCCGTTCACCGCACCGACGTGGTTTCCCCACCAGCGCGCGACGAACGAGCTCGTGACGCGGTTCACGCTCGCTGCGCCGCTTGGCGTCACATGGGCGTCGGCCTGGCACCGGCCGCTCCCGAACGCGATCGACGGCCTGCCGCTGCCGCAACCGGATTTCGTCCTCGTGCGACAGCAGGGCACGGCCAGCGCGCTCGTCTTCGGCGAAGTGGACCGCGGGCACGAGCCGCTCGCGACGTTCGCACGCGTGAAGTCCGAGCGCTACGCCGGCCTCGCGGCGTCGCCCGCTGTTCTGGAGCAACTCACGGGCTTTCGCTCCTTCGAGGTATGGGTGGTGGTCGACAACGCGCAGCAGCCGGTCGAGCGGCTGACCGCGCTCCACGCTGCGACGCAGCGGACGTACGGTGCGTCGATGCTGCGGTTCACGGTGTTCCCTTGGGCACTCGACGCACCGACCGGCGCGATCTGGTTCGACGTCGAGCACGCGCCAGCGCACGCGTCGCTGCATCGCCTCGAGCACGCGAACCTCATCGCTCCGTGACCGAGTGCCTGTGGCAGCGTGCCACGCCGGGTCGCGCTGCCGCACACGACGCGTATGCCGTTTCCGCTGTGGCGCGCTGCCACGATGCTGCGCTTCGATCTCGGCCATGCGCGTGCGCTGCGGTTCAATACGCGCGTCGGCACCGATCGTCGCTCC
The DNA here is from genome assembly GCA_035525285.1 of Thermoanaerobaculia bacterium. GTDB lineage: Bacteria > Acidobacteriota > Thermoanaerobaculia > Gp7-AA8 > Gp7-AA8 > QHVT01. The sequence continues at coordinate 76,586 of DATLFB010000054.1, read as the reverse complement.
TTCACAAGGCAGTTCCCCCTCACCGCGCACCGTCCTTCGGCGTCCCCCCGCGGGCGATGCGGACCCAGTCGCGACCGGCCGTCGATCCCTCGTGTGGCCAGTGCCACCACGATCGACCGCGCCGGCGTGCGCTCGGACGTCTGCGTCGTTCGCGCGGGGGCGCCGAAGAAGCGGCACTCGAAAGGAGATTCAACGCACGCATGCGCATCATCAAGGTGAACTCGCAGCCCTACACCGTCATCAACGGGAAAGACTTCGCGGTCTACCGCTGGTTCGCGCCCGGACAGCACGGGCCGCTCTTCCTCCAAGTCGCCGGTCGCACCGCGCTCACGCGCGAGGACCTGCCGACCGAGGACTGGGTCGTCATTCCCGGCCGCGACCGCGGCCACCGACTCGCAACCGCGTGGCGCAAACCGTGGTTCGACTACCGGCTCGACGCGACACGCAAGCTCGCATTCCTCGGCGCCTCGACCGAAGGATCGTTCTTCCTCGCGTTCAGGTACCTCGCCCGTCGTTTTGGCTTCACCTGTACGGAGATGGAACTCGCGACGAAGAGCGCGGAGTTCATGACGCGCGTGGATCTCCCGTACCCACACGTGATCGACCGCGCCGGTGATCTCGCGCTCTCCGGGGCGCAACTCGTGACGCTCGACGTGCCGTCGTATTGGGACCAGGACGATGCGCAACGGTTCCTCGCGTCCTGACGCCGTTCAGGAACCGCTACATGGCCACTGCCGGGGCGTCGCCAGCATCGAATCTCCCCGGTTGGCGCTCTTGGCACGTCTCGAAGTGCAGGACGTTTGCGGCCTCGAACGACTCCAGCAAGGCGACGATGGCGTTCCACAGCGATACGTCCGGCACATCCACCGCCACGAGCGAGCCGTCCGCTCGCTCGAGTTGCCCGCCGTGCTTCTTGATCGCGTCGAGATACGGTTGCTGCGCATCTCCCCTGATGTGCTCTGAGAAGATGAGTCGCATCGTCATGTGCCCGCTCGGCTGCACCACGCGCTCGACCTCGAGTTCCGCACCGTCCGTCGTCGCACGCACGATGTCCCCGTGGTTCAGGCCGAACGCCCTGAACGGCACGTTCTGGATCGCGTAGAGATCCCCGTCCGTCTGACGAGCCCACAAACACTCCCCGCTGCCGTTCTCGAAGGTCACGTGCACCTTCACATCCTGCTTGTCCATTTCGGCGTCTGGTTAGGGGGTAGGTGCCGATCCCGTCGATCGGCGAACTGCTCACCAAGAACTACTCCTGTCCCCGCTGTCCCGCAACCCCTCGCAGTCCATCGAAGGAGAACTCTGTGCAACCCGAAATCATCGCGATCCGGATCCCACCCTCTGCGTGGCTCGATGTGGATGGCGATGCGACCCGCCTCAAGTGCGTCATCAGCGTCAACTGCACGCTCCTGCACCTCGAAGCGATGCAGGTCCACTACGTCGGGCGTGATCACACGCAGGAGGCAGTGAGCAGGCGTGTCGGCGACGACTTCGACCTCCTCTGCCGCTACGGTAGCGAAGGGCAATTCGAAACGACGGAGATCAACGACAAGCGCTACGTGCTCATCGCAACGCCCTTCACGTGAGGTGCACGCCGCTCATTCGAATCCCCGGCAGCAGTCGCGCTTCTCGCTCCGCTCTTCACGCGCCGCCGCTGGCGAAGCGCCGCACCTCATCAACCCATCCAACATCCCGAAAGGAGGTCACACGCGTGACATCAGTCGACGTGTCTTCCGGCACGGCGTACGCCGGCCGCGACGCAAACCATGCATTCGGCTTCCGGCAGTTCAACGCATCGAAGCACGCGCAGTACTTCACCCCGAACTGGCTCGCGGAGCTGCTCTGCGACGTCCTCCAGCCCCTCGTTCCGCCTCGCGGTCCAAGCGATCTCGCCGTCCTGGATCCGACCTGCGGGTCGGGCCGGCTCCTTGCGCCGTGGAAGCGGATCGGCGCGACGGTGCTCGGCATCGAGCTCGACGACCTGGCGGCCGATCACGCGCGGTTCGCCCTCGGCACCACGAACGTGCGCACGGGCGACATCCTCGACTACCGCCACCTGCTGAAAGGGTTCTCGCTCGTTCTCACGAACCCGCCGTACGGCATTTGGTGGACGCCACCGGATCCCGGCGAGTTGTGGGAGTGTGAGACGTCGGGCGGAAAGATCGAATCGCAGGGCGCGACGCTCGAGATCGCGACCCGCGCGCTCGCCTACAACGGGGTCCTCGTCGCGATCATCCCCACCTCCACGTTCGACAAGGGCCGGCACCGCGCGCTCCGCGACACGCTCTACGCGAACTACAGCGGCCTCCTCCACGTCACGCTGCCGGACCTCTTCAGCGAGGAGTACGGCATCGGCGTCTCGGTCGATCTCGTCGTCGCCCGCCGTCTCCACGCGTCGGAGTGGCGACCCTACACAATGCCGATCCGCGCGGAAGAGGCAGCGGACGATCTCCGCTACGCCTTCCGTCGCGCGTTCGACGCGGAACGGAACTCCCTGCTCCCGACCGCAGACCTCTCGCCCGTTCCCGTGCTCTCGCGCCTCTTCAACGTCACGCCGTCGCACACCGTTCGTGTGACGCCGAAGGGCCTGAAGAGCGCGCCCGACGCGGAGGGCATGCTCGCGTTCCTCGATGAAGTCGTGACCGCCTTCGATCCCGTGCGCGGCATCGAGCACGGCATCGTCGCGGCGACGCTCTCGCCGGCGTCGATCCTGACACTCGGCCCGCGCGCCGGCGTGGAGACGCTCGCCTGGCTCGGCTTCGAGCCCGCCATCAGCGACGCGGACCACGCGAAGATCGCACGCCTGCAGGAGAAGTTCCGGCTCCTGCGCACACCGCTCTACCCGCCGGAACCGCACCAGCGCCTCGCGTACCTCGACGACCGCAGCTACGTCGCGAAGGCGACCGTCTGCACCGCCGAGGGCGATCCCTGCTTCACCGCCGGGCGCAGCTACCACCTGCGGCCGTCGTGGGTCCGGCACCGCGAGACCGCGAAGGTCGAGACGGTCACGCAGGACGACAAGGAGGTCACGCTCATCACGAAGGTGGATCGAGGCTACCTCGCGTTCGAGGTGCTGACAGACTCCGGCCCGCGGACGTTCCGCGAGATCGACGCCGCGGACGTGGAGCTCCTCACCGCCGCGTTCGAGCTCCCCGACGTCGCCGATCTCGACGCGTCCGTGCCCGCACGCGTCGCGCAGCACCGCGCGAGCGTCGCGCGCCGGTCCCCGTTCCTCTTTCCCTTCCAATCCGAAGACGTCGCCCGCATGGCCGTGAAGCCCTTCGGCTACCTCGGCTACGAGCAGGGCGGCGGCAAGACCGTCACCGCAGCATCGTGGGCGCGCGCGCGTGGCTTCAAGCGCGTTCTCGTCGTCTGCCCCTCGGGCCTCATCGAGAACTGGATGAGCGAGCTCCAGCAGTTCGGGTTCCGCGCGCAGCGTCTGACGACGCATGCCGGGATCACCGTACTGCAGGAGGAGAAACGAAGGAGGTTTCTCCCGGACGACACCACGTTCTACATCACGTCGTTCGAGTTCCTCTCGCTCGCCGGCGCCGGCCGCTTCGACCCGTGGACCTGCAAGCGTTTCACGAAGGACGGCGCGGTCGACCACGAGGAGACGGGCATCACGCGCGCTGCGTGCCCCGTCTGCAAGCGATCGTACGAGTCCGTCGTCGAAGCATGTCCCGCGTGCGGCGAGGTTGCCGAGTGGAGCGGGAGTCACTGCCGCGCGTGCACACACCAGGCGTGGTCCGCGACGCGCGACGCGCGCCAGTGGCCGGCCTACAAGCGCATCAAGAAGCTGTTCGGGGCCGTGCTCGTCGACGAAGCGCAGATCGCGAAGTCGAAGAACACGCTCCGCGGGCGAGCCGTCCGGGCGATGCGGCCGAAGGGCCGCCTCATCCTCACCGGCACGCTCATGAAGGGCTACGCGACGGACATCTTCTGGAACGTCGCCTGGCTCCTCGGCTTCGACAACCCACTGTTCCCGTACGCCTACCGCGGTGGCTCGAAGCGCTTCCTCAACGAGTTCGGCACCTACGAGTTCGTGGACCGGCAGTTCGAGGATTCGCTCCACGAGGGCCGCGCGAAGCTCCTCCCCGAAGTCAGTAACCTCAACCGCTTCTGGCGGCTCATGGCGAGCTTCGCCATCCGCCGCCGCAAGGACGACATCTACAACCTCCCGACGAAGCACCAGCAGCTCGTCGTGCTCAACCTCGACGGGGAGCACCGTCCGTTCTACGCCGCGTACGCCGATTGGGCGCAGAAGGCGATCGCGAAGGCACTCCGCGAGGGCGACGGCACGCCGAACATGGGCGTGATCTCGAACGCGCTCTGGAAGCTCCGCTACGCCGCGACGTGCCCGGTCGCGATCGACTACCTCGATCCGACGCTCGACGTCGCGACCTGGAACAAGCTCGACTACGTGCTCACGTACGTGCGGCGCGCGGCCGAGCGCGGCGAGAAGACGATCGTGTTCTCGGGCCTCCGCGTCATGGTCGGCGCGATGGTGCGGCACCTGAAATCCCACGGCATCGGCGTGCTCCCCATCACGGCCGAGGTGCCGACGAAGAAGCGCTTCGGGCTCATTCAGGAGTTCTCGCGTGACCCGGCGCTCGCCTGCATCGTGGCCTCGCTCAACTGCCTCAACCGCGGCTACACCATCACGGCCGCGAACCACGTCCTCCTCGTCGACCTGGAGTACAGCCCCGAAGCCACCGACCAAGCGGGCGACCGTGTGCACCGGCCCGGCCAGACGAAGCCGGTGTACGTGCAGATGCTCCTCTCGCGCGACACGATCGACCAGATCATGTGGGAGGTGGTGACGCAGAAGGCCGAGGCGATCCGCCACGCGATCGACGGCAAGGCGCGCTTCCTCGACGTCGCGGAGATCCTCCAGAGGGCGACCGGCGACGTGCAGCTCGAGATCGCGCGTCGCCTGGAGCGCATCACGCTGCTGCCGGTGCCGCAGCCCGTCATCGATCTCGGAGCGCTTCCCGATTCCCTTGAGAACGTGCTGCCGTTTCCCCTGTCGTCGCCGCTCGGCGGCAGTCCGCAGGACCCGCTCGTCGCGCTCGCGCAGCTCCCGCGCGTGAAGCCCGTGCAGCTGGCGCTCTTCGGGTCGATGCTCTAGCTAGGTCCGGGAGCGTTCAACCCAGTTCCCTTCCACCCGAAAGGAGGTGCGCTCACTCGTGAAGTTCTCGCACGCCATTCGCCCCTGCTGCGGGCACAGCGTCGAAACGTCGTACGACGGCTACTGCACGCTCCTCACGTGCGCGTGCGTGTGCCGTGACCACTGCGCCCACCTGCAAGTCACCGTCCCCGGCGAGGCGCGCCGCGACGAGCGCCTCCTCGGCGCGGCGCTGTACGGCTGGTGCCGTTCCTGTCGGCTCAAGGTCGACGACGCGCACATCCGGACGCTGCGACCGCAGCGGACGCCCGGTGCGGCGATCTACTGGCTTGGCGAAGCGGACGATTCGCAAGCGGAGCTCGACGCCCTCGCCGCAGCGCATGCGGACGCCGAAGCGGGCCGCACGTCGGTTATGGACCCGCAGCTCACGCTGTTCTCCCTGAGTTCGTAAACGGCCCGAGCAGCCCGCGCGGTTTGGATCAATCCCCCGTTTCCCGCCTACCGCGCAGGAAGGGCCTCTCCGGCCCTCCTGCGCGCCCACAGACCTACCACACGAAAGGACTCTCGTATGGACTTGCTCCCGCCCCACGTGTGCACCGCACTCGCACGCTTTCCCCTCGGCTCGCAGGATGGTCGCGGCATGGATGCCGTGGTCGTCGTGAAGTACTTCTTCCCCGCCGGCCGCTACACGCTCTATGTGACCGAAGCCGAGATGTGCGGCGACGACGTCCGGCTCTTCGGCTACTGCCTCTCGCCGTTCGGCCAGGACTGCGACGAGTGGGGCTACGCCTCGCTCAACGAGCTCCGGACCACGCGCGTCCGCGGCCTCACGATGGAGCGCGACCTCCACTTCCCGATTGCGACCCGCACGGTGGCTGAAGCGCTGAAGCGCACCGCCGCGTGAGCTGCGGTGGCCCGCCACTCCACAGACACCAAACCCGCGACACGAAAGGAGACGTCACCGTGGACCTCGTCCTCAAACTCCGAGAACTACGCCGCCTGCGCGGCCTCAGTCAGAAAGACGTCGGACGCCTCTCGGGCGTCGGCGAAAAGACCGTCAGTTCGTTTGAAACAGGCGATCGCATCGACGCCATGAAGCTCTCGCAGCTGCGAAAACTCCTGCGTGTCTACGCCGTGACCGAGGAGGACTTCTTCAGTCGCAAGATGGACGAGCTCTTCGATCCTGAATCGCTCCTCCAGCAAACGCGCGAAGACACCCTCCTCACTGGCCTCGGTGAACTTCCCCCAGCGATGCGAAACGCCCTGCTCGAACGTTTCGAGCTGATGCTGCAGGCCGCGCAACTCGCTGCGGCGTCCCAGCAGCCGAGGAACACGCCCGTCCCTCCCGTCGCGCGTCCCATCGCTCCGTCCCGGCTCCACGCAGTCGCGTGAGGAGGTGAGACGGGATGCGCGCCATCGCTCGCGACCCCTTCGCACGGACGACACTCGTGCGCGAGGCCATCCGGCCGCTTGCCGACAACCGCACCTGTGATTTCTGCGGCGGCGGGACCAGTCGACGCCGCAACGCTCCATGCCTCTTCCGCTTCGGCACCGAGCCTGACGCGGTCCATCCGCGCGTTGCGTGGCACCGAGGAGCGTTTTGCTCCCGGTCCTGCCACGACGCGTATCACGACTAAGAAAGGAGTATCGATGCACCGCACTGTCCGCACGCATCTCTCTCTCTCCCGCACGAGACCGTCCGGCGACTCGATCGCCTGCGGCGCGGCTCGCGGCAACCGCTCGCACGCTTCATCACCACCATCCTGGCCGACTACCTTGACGGCACACGCGCCGCGCGTCCTCCACGGCGCGCTCGCCGATTCCGGCAGAGGGCCGCATGAACGCGGATGCCTCAGGGGAAACGCCGCTCGATCGGCTCTACCGCGCGGGCGTCGAAGCGCTCTCGGACGCGGAACTCGTCTCGCTGCTCATGGACCGAACCGTCTCGCGATCAAGGATGCTCGTGCGCGACGGCCTCCCCGCGTTCGCCCGCGTGGCCTGGACGGGCGCGCAGCAGGCGGTCACGCGTCGGCAGGCTGCGCGCGTCGTCGTCAGCCTGGAACTCGGTCGCCGGCTCGCTTCGATCACCGACGACCGAGAACCGCTCCGCGACCCGGACGTGATCGGGCGCAGACTCGTCGCACGGTACGGCCATCATGTGCAGGAGCGGGTCGGAGCCATCTACCTCGATTCGAGGAATCGCGTGCTCCGCGAGCGGGAGATCTACATCGGCACGCTCACCAGCGCGATGGTGTCCACGCGTGATGTCCTGCGCTTCGCGCTCGACGATCACGCGGCAAGCCTCATCGTCTTCCATAACCACCCCTCGGGGTGTCCCGAGCCACATCCAGAGACGATCTCCTCTTCACGGGGAAGCTCGTCGAAGCGGGGAAGGTACTCGGCGTCGAGATTCTCGATCACCTCATTCTCGGTTCGAATCGCTTCGTCTCGCTGAAGCAGCGAGGCGCGATGTGAATAGACGCGGGGCCGATTCGGCCCCGCGTTTTTCTCATGGTAGATGACGTGCTAACCATCAATAGCCAGCTGTCATGGACACGCGCGCGCGAGCGGCTATTCTGAGCCGGATGGAGAAGTTAGACGACGCGGCGGTCGAAGCCTTCATAAAGCAGTTCTACGGCTACGGGAGCTGGGCGGCCCCCGTCTGGTTCGTTGGCATGGAGGAGGGCGGCGGATCGAGCATCGACGAGATCCGCCGACGGATCGGCGCGTGGACTGCGCGCGGTCGGCACACGCTCGAGGATCTCCACGAGTACCACGAAGCGATCGGAATCACCCGGCACATCGGCGAACATGCGGCGCTACAGCCCACATGGGCCAAGCTCATTCACGTCCTCCTCGGGATGACGGGCGATCCGGCGACCACCGACACCGTACGACGGTACCAGACGGATGTCCTCGGTCGTCACGGAGGGACCACCTGTCTCATCGAGCTGCTCCCACTGCCGTCGCCGGGAATCAGTGCTTGGCTGTATGGCAGTGCCACCACACTGGCGTACCTTGCGAACCGCGACCTGTACCGCGCGCACGTCGTTGCGGACCGCATCCGTGCGATTCGCGAGCACCTGCGGGTGCATCGGCCGCGTGCAGTGGTCTGCGTCGGCAGAACGTACGATGGATACTGGCAAGAGCTTGCCGGTGCGCCACTCTCGGAGGTACGGAACGAGAAGTACGCGACAGTCGTGCGCGACGGCATCATGTTCCTCGCTGTGCAGCACCCCGTGGCACCAGGCGTCTCGAACGCGTACTTCCGCAGCATTGGTGCGCGGATCGCCGCGTACGCCTCTTCAGCGCGGCACGCGCCGTGAGTCGACCGAGCACGTCACCCGGTAGCCCATCGCTCCTCGTGCGTCTTCACGCGTCAGCCTGCACCACAGCTGACAGCGTCGCGCGTAGTAACGCGAGCCCCGGCCGGCCTGGCTGCGCCGGGAGCGCGAAGACGAACGCAGGCACGTGATGCACCTGGGCCTCGATGGCAGCCCGCAGGGCGGCAATCCTCCGCGGACCAATCGTCAAGATGACGACGGCCGCAGGTTGGCCGCTCGCCCATCCGGCGAGCGTTTCTCGAAGGACGGCGAGCTTCGGAACGAAGACGTTCTTGAGTCGCTCGCCACCGAGATCGATCTCGATCGCGATCGCAGCTTCCGTCGCCTCCTCCGCGCCCAGACGTAGCGCGAGCAAGTCCGGTATCGCTGCTGGCCGCAGGGCCGCGAGCCGTCGCCGCAGCCCCCAGCACGGCGTGGCGTCAATCCGGACCGGGAGACGCCGCAGCATGAGCCCCGCGTCGACGATCCAGAGATGGTGCACGAGGTCCTTGACCGCGACGGGCTTCTCCGGGACGAAGATCGCATCGTCGCTGACGCCGCGGTCGACGAGCGCGGCACGGCCGCGCGCGGTCACGCGGATGAGGTTGAGCCCCACGCGGTTCCACCGTTCCACGGCGATGTAGCCCGCCATGCGGAGCCGCCGCACGCAGCGCGAAGCGACTGTCGGCGACCGATTCGGAAACACCGCGTCCTCTAACTGGTACTGCGCGACCTGATACCACGCAGCGGTGAATTGCAACGCCGCGTAGTCGCGCTCCGGGAGCGCCGTATCGCTGCGTGGATCCCGCGGCGGCGCGACGAGGGATGCCGGTACCGTGACGCCGTCTACCGTCATACGTGAGTATCCCCTCACACCACGCGCAGCGTCGCTGCGCACTGATCGCACGTGATCGTCTTGAAGGTCGCTTTACAGAACGAGCACCGCAAGACGGAGCTCGGTTCCGTTGCGCGGCACTTCGCGCAAGTCGCCATGCGGTTGAGGGGGTTCTGCCAATGGCAGTACGGGCACTCCATGAAACCAGTGCGAATCCGCTCAATCGCGAGCAGCTCCTTTCGAAGTCGTAGGATCCACGTGAGGAGCAGCGCAGGTGCGGCGAACACGTACATCAACGCGAGCCCGAGCATCTTGAGGAATTGCTTTGCAGGCGAGGTCATGGTTCGTCGCGCCTGCGTAGCGACGATGCACCGCACCAGACCGCCCTTTCCGGTGTCTCGCCCGAATGGAGCAGCTCCGGTGTGCTGCTCAGAATCCGAGCGCCGTTCGAACGGCGTGGTGCGGCGCGATCGCCCGCTTGGAGGAAGACATCAGCCATCAGAACACCGTCGCTCGCGTGGGGATCAGTTCGAGAAACGCCGCCTCCTGGCGGAAGTACCGGCGAATGAACGACTCGATCCGGGCGATCTGCTCGTCTGCTTCCTCTGCAGGGAGCGTCACGACGTAGGACCGAGACCGATCGCGCATGACGACACCCGTGTCGGGTGAGCGCCATGCCCCCTCGACGTCGCCGCGGCGCGTGAACCCGCCGCAGAGGGTCGTAAGGAAGTGCTCGAGCGTGTCGAACGCGGATGGTGGGAAGGCGTCGCCATCGTTGTCCGCGAGTGGGACGAGGATGTCGACGTGCATCGTGGGACGCATAGGCGCGAGGGTTAGGAACCTGCGCGGAGCGGCGGTGCGTCTGGCCTCGTCTCCTTTCCAAGCAAGACAGGAATCCTGAAAAAAACTGCGCCGCGGTCCCGCCGTCCGCGTCGGTGCGCTCGCGTCATCTCGCGCTGTGGTGCTGCGCCGTCGGCGAACAGCACGGACAGCTGCGGACGTCCGCGCGCCGAGTCCTTCCGGCGGGACCGCGTGCAGCTTGAACAACTGGAAGAGTGGCAGCATCAAATTACCGTCCGGTCGGCTGCTGTGTATGACGCTCAGCGAGGGCGTCGATCAGAGGAAACATGCGGCTGATGAAGCGTCCGAGTACGAAGCCTTCGACTTCTGCCTCGAAGAGATAGTGGGCGAACGGCACGAATGACCGGCCGCCATACGCGCCAGGTTTGTCGTGGTCGTGGATGGTGACGGTCACGCCGAACTCCTCATCCGCGATCTGCTTGATTTCGGCCCATGCCGAGCGTGGAATCTCCAGCACGCCGTCGTCACAGACTTTCGGGATTGCGCATGAAAGGGTGTCAGGCATACAGATTGGGATAATAGAAACAGAGCACAGCAGCACGTGCAGCGAGACGGTTCTCTCGTGTGGCGCCACCCTCCTTTCGCTCAAGCTTGTTGGTAGAACGTTGTATGTGCGAACGTCACGAGCACCTCCGGGTTCTCGTTTCGCCGCTGCACCGTGATCGCGATGTCGCGCCCGTCCTCCCTGGGTCCCAATTGTGGCCGACGTGCAGGGACGTTCGGGCACCACTCGGCCTGTTCGGACGGTACGCTGCACCGCGGACATCACGGGCAGCAGAGACGCAGACGAAAGGCCGTCGTTCACCAGCTAGCTCCCCCGCTCCGTCGGTCGGCTGGACTGGATCTCGAGAATCGCGAGTCGCCGCGTGATAAACGTGGCATACGCGCTCGCGACAGCATCAGCCTCCGTCGCCGTCACCGACATTGTCCCGATGATCGCGTAATGGCCGTTGCTGGGCGCGAGGATGGAAGCGAGCCGCGGAGGGCAGCTGCACGGGCCCGGAGGATGATCCTCCAGGCGCATGGACGCTGCGAAAGACTCTCCGGCACGCATCTGCAGCTCGCGCCAGCCGTCGCTGTCGTCGTGGATTTCAACGGTGTCGCCGAATTCAGTGAGCTTCGAGATGACGCCTGGAATCTCCATGAGCATGGGCCTAAGGGTGAGGAAGTGAGAAGGCCGACTACCAAGATGGTGAGCGCGGACCTCGTTTGCGTCCAATGCGTGCGGGGACGACGTGCGCACTACGGTCGCCCCTTTCCGGGTTTCCCGCCGCCGAGGATGGTCCTCAGCTGCTCGAGCCCGACCGGGGACTGCTGCGGCGCAACCACTGGGGCTGCGGCAGCGCTGGGAGGGGCCGTGTTCGTCGCGACCTGCTGCTGAACAACCACGTCGTTCTCCCACTCCGCGATCAGCCGCGCTGCGAGATCCATCCCGATCATCGAGTGCGGCGCGATTTCGCGGTCGAAGATCTCGAGCAGCTGCTCGTTCGTCATATTTGCCGCGGCTGCCGGGTCGGGAACGTCCGGCGTGCGGCACGGGAGCGCCGGCTGCCCTTTCGCGAGGAAGTAGAAGTGCTGGCGCGGCAGCGACTGCATCTGCCGCTGGAACTCGCGGCGGCGATCCGCCTCCGTACGGCCATCGCGGACGTCCTGCACGACGTGCGGGTAGAGCAGCTCCGCTTCGTCGGGTCGCGTCTGGAACACCGACCAGGTGTGCGTGTTCAACAGGATGTTCTCGACGACGGGCTTGGGCAGCGTCCCGCTCAAGCTCTGCGCGCAGAGCATCAGCGCGACGTTGACGCTGCGGAGCGTACGAAGCCCCGTCATCAGGATCTCGGTGACTTCGACCGAACCGCCGATGAGCACGGGCAGCTCCTCGAAGACCATCCAGAGCGGCCGGCGCGCGGCGCGACGCGGCGCGGACAGGAGGCGCCGCACGACGTGCCAGCGGAAACGCGCGTGCCCGAGCGACTGCGGCTGCGCGTTCGTGGTGCCGAAGTTCGCGAGCGTCCAGCGGGGCGCCTTCGGGAGCTGCAAGCGGTCGAGTTGCGCCGGGGGCACGCTCGTCGCGTAGCGGTACTCCGGGAACGCCTGCTCGCCCCACAGCCGACGCAGGAACGCGTCCTGCGTCTGCTGCGCCGTGATCTGCGCGAGCGCGGAGAAGTACTGCCGGACGTCCGGGCTCTTGACGCGCGCCAGGACGCGCGCCCGGTACGCGGCGTCGCGGAAGAACCGCAGCGCGAAGTTGAAGTTCGGTGGATACCGCAGGTCGATGAGCAGGTAGCTCCACATGAAGAGGAGCTGCCGGAGCGAGTCGCTGTAGCTGACGTCGGACGCTTCGATCGTGACGCGTGTGTGGAGCTCCGCCGCGTACGCATCCGTCATCGCGCCGTCGCTGTTGTCGTAGGGCGCGGTCGGCGTGATCCGATCGCGCGTCCAGTCGATGACGTGCACCGCGCGCGCGATCTCGTGGCGCGTCGCCGCATCAGCGCGCAGCCACCACGCCGCGACGTGCTTCTTCACCTCCGTGAACGTCTCGGTCTTCGGGTCGAACAGCTCGAACTCGAACCCCGTCCGCAATCCGAGCGCCGCGCGGCGCATGAGCCGATCAATGATCGCTCGCGTCTTTCCGCTGCCGGTGGCGCCAGCGATGACGCTGTGGCGGTCCGCCGTCTCCAGGCCGACCTCCAGCTCATCACTACCATCCATCAGAAACCCGAGCAGGAGCGCGTCCGTCGCCGCAAGCGCGGTGAGCGCCTGCTGGTGCGCATCCTGAACGGACACCGCGGCACCGTTCGCGCGCGAACGCTCGTACGCCAGGGCGGCTTCGCGCATGTGGCGTTCGTTGGTTTTCAGGAACCAGGTGACGAGCTTCATCGGCTTCCCTCTGACAGGCGAGTGGAGGCCGGGCCGCTCTCCGCATCTTCGCGAGGCAGGCAGGTCGATTGCGCAACAAGCCGTATGTCCTCGGTCGCTTCTCGCGACGCCGGCCGCCACTCGTCGTCACCCCCGCGAGTGCCCCCACGTAGTCCCATGCGTCGTATGAAAGTACCGAGTGCTACGGATCGTGTATGTCTTCGAAATCCATGAGCCGATTGATTGCTCGCAGCAAACGCAGAAACGGTTTCGTTTCGACGACGGTGTCCTCGCACATGTCGTCGGAAGTCGCTGCCATGTTGACGGCCGCATCTCGGACCTTGGTCAACAACAGCACTCGTGTCTGTGAGATCCGCTTTGAAGACGGCAGTGCCATAGCGGGGCGGAGTTAGGAGCGACGCAGGAGACCGGTGATCGGTCTCATTCGGGGGCGAAGGAGCAACATCGGGAACGCCGGGGGCACTCATGCCTCGCGCAGCCTCAGATCGAGCACGCTGTGAGGTCATGGCTACGGCCCCTTCGGCGGCTGGTTGTCTTCGAAGAACGCGAAGAGATCCTGCTGCCGACGCGAGCGCTCGATCGGCGTCTTCTCGGGCAGCCGCATCTGCTTTTTCGCGGGATCGTCGGACAGCCACTTGCGGATCGCGTACGCGCCGTACGCGACCGCGATCACGAGCACGAGCCCGATCGTCATCGCGAACGGGTGCTCAGCGAACGACAGCTGGATGCCAGGGAGGAAGAGATTCACGACGAGCGACGGCAGGAGTGCTGCGAGGAAGCAGAAGGCCGCCCAGCGCCGCATCGCGGTGCCGATCCCCGTCGCGCGTATGGGGAAACTCAAGACGAAGAGCACGACTGCAGCTGCAAACAGGAGCCGGATCACGGCCTACCTCCTTCTGATTCCAGATGGCGGTTTTGCCACTCGCAAAACCACTCGCATACTTGGCCACGGAGACGCCCAAACCCGCATGTTTCCGTGGACACGCGAAAACGACCGCTTCGCGCTAAGTGCATGGAATCAGAGAGATATAGCTATTCCAGACTGGCTCTCTCACGGCGGTAACACGGGTTCGAATCCCGTATGCGCTACCACTTAGAACCAACAACTTACGACGACTTACGCATCCGCAAACTGAGGCATGCGTTGCCGAGGCGTTGCCCGCGCCTGAAGGGCGACCCTTCGCAAATCCAAAACGGCTCCTCAACCTTACACTGGTCATCATGGCCAAAGCGACGTCTGCTCTCATCGACATCGAAAGCGCACTCGCTCTGCGTGACGCCGGTGAGTTCGAGCATACGCGCCGCAATCCGAGCTGCCCGTTGAGCGACTAAATATCAGGAGGTCACTTCTTGAACATCCTCTTCAAATGCGCTCCCAGGCGGTTGAGGCCTTTCACATTCGGGTGCACTTTCATCGGACCCTTGCTTTGGGGCGCGGTCGAGGATTTGACGGGCTTCTGCTCCTTCTCCGGCTCCGGTGCGACGGTCGTTGTATCGCCGGCCGGATGGGCCAGCGTGTCCGAGCGGATGGTGTTCACTTCCTGCATGACGTTTGACGACGCCGGCTGTGAGCTCTGCGATTTCGGCCGGTTCTCGGCGGCCGCGTTCTCGGCGGATTGGTCGATGGTGACGGCGAGCTCCGCGACGTCGTTCGAGAAGTCGATTCGCTCCACCAGTTCGTCCGTCATTTTCCCGAAGGTGGGCTTTCCGCCGCCGGACGGCAGCAGAAGACCTTCCACCACATCGAGGAACTTCTCCGCGACCGGTTGTTTGTTGCCCGCGACTTGGTCGATGACTTTTGCGTACGTTCCCGAATAGCTGCTCGGAACCTGGTCGGCAATGTCCGGTCGTCCGCCGAGATCCGCGATCAGTTTCGCGGTGCCGGCGGCGATGGCGAACGTCCCCGCAACGACCAGAGCGGCGGCAGCCAACGGCGCGAGCACGACGGTCGCAGCCGCGACGGCGATGATGCCGCTCATGATCATGGCGATGTCGAACGGCGCCTTCAGGAAACCCGTAATCCTTCGGGGATCATTGGCGGGCCTCTCGGCCGTCACGACGACTTCATTGAGATTGAACGTCTGTTCGTGATATCCCCGAGCGAATAGTCCGACCGGGGCTTTTTCTCATCGGACGGCTCGTGCTGCCGCTGAATCGGGAACGCCTGCGACGGAGAGTCATTGCGCGCCGCATAGGCGTCCAGCAGCGACTCGCTCGATTGCCCCGCGGTCACACGCCGTGCAACGGCGTCGGCGTGGCGCTCGTGCTCGTCGCCGGCCGCGAGAACGCGACCACTGCGCTGCTGCACCACATGCGCTGCCTCGTGAGCGGCGAGAACCACGCTCGGGCTCCGCGCGAACACGATGTGATGACCGATCGTGAACGCTGCCGCATCGATGGCCGCCGCGCCTTCGGCCGCTTCGCCGCGGAGATGCGCGCGAACGTGCGAGACGTCATGGCGGCCGAATGAAGTTTGGATGCGATCGAGGAACGGCATGCGCTGGCCCGGATCGGCAACGGTGATGCGGCCGAAATGGTGAGACGAGGGTGACGCATGGCGACGGAGGAGCGCGGGCTGCGTCTCCTCCGCGCTCTGTGTCGACTTCGCGGCCGGGATCGTTCGGCGCATCCTCATCGCTGAAGGAGTGTCGCCAGCCGCCCCAATCCACACCCGAGGGTAGGGAAAGCATCTTCTCCGACACTCCTTCGTTAAGGCTCCAATTGCGTTTCGACCTCGAGGAGGACGTATGCCGATCACTCCCACCTATCCTGGTGTGTATATCGAAGAAGTGCCGAGCGGCGTCAGGACGATCACCGGCGTGTCGACCTCGGTCACCGCGTTCATCGGAGGGGCAAAGCGAGGGCCGGTCAACAAAGCCGTGCGCATCCTCGGATTCGCCGACTTCGAGCGGCGTTTCGGCGGCTTGTCGCGCGGCGCCGAGATGAGCTACGGCGTCCGCCAGTTCTTCAACAACGGCGGCACTGAGGCTTGGGTGGTGCGCGTTGCGCAGTCGGCGGCGGCGGGGACGCGGACGCTCAAGAAAGGGACGACCGACGTCCTGATCGTCACGGCGAAAGACGCCGGATCGTCGGGCAACGACATCCGCGTGCTCGTCGATACTGCGACCGCAAATCCCCTCAGCACGTTCAATCTCACGTTCGTCTACAACCCGCCCGACAATCCCAGCGGCGCGATCACCGAGAAGTTCGAGAACCTCTCGATGAACAGCGCCGACGCGCGTTACGTCGAGTCGCTCGTCAACCCTACCTCGCAGCTCGCCACCGTCAAGCGCGTGCCGAATGTGGAGTCGACCGTTTCCACCGCGGGCATCAGCCGCAGCGGACAGCTGGTGAACAGCGACTGGCAGACGCTCGACGCGACGCACAACCAGTTCCGCATCTCCGTGAACGGCGGCGATCCGGTCACGATCACCTTCACGCCGCCGGGCGCGGTCGCGCTCAACGCGTTCGCCACCACGCTGAACGGACTGGTCACAGCCGCCGGCGCTGCAGTGACGGCACCGGCCGATCGACTGATCTTCACCTCCTCGACCACTGGCGAGAAGTCGACGGTGCGCATCCTGCCGGGTCTCATCAACGACGCCAGCGTGAAGCTGAAGCTCGGCTCCGCGAACGGCGGCGAAGAAACCGATGCCGCGGCAACGATCCGTCCCGATATTGTTCCGCTCGCGGGCACGCTCGACGGCGACACGGCCACGCTGCCCCTGCCGGTGGCCGGGAAGACGAACTTCCGCATCAGCGTCGATGGCGGCATCGCGCGGTCGATCACCCTCGCGGTGCCAGGCGCGCCGTATACAGCCGATCAACTCGCGAAAGCGATCCAGGATGCCGTGCGCGCGGCGGACACCTCATCCGAGGGTTATAAAAAACTTACGGTCGCCGCGATCGCGGGACCGAAGCTTCGCTTCACCTCGGGAACGAAAGGCACCGGCTCCTCGATCGTGATCACCGCCGGCGCGACGGAGGACCTGGCCGCGCAAGCCGGCCTTCTCTCCGGCACAACCTCCACGCCCGGCGCCGACGTCACGCTGCAGGGCGGCAACGAAGTGGACTTCAATCCCGCTTCGCCGTTCAGCGCCGTCATCGCCAGCCGCGCGCTGCGCACCGGCATCTTCGCGCTGGACAGCGTCGATCTCTTCAACATGCTGTGCATTCCGGGCGTGAGCGACGGCCCGACACTGGCCGAGGCTGCGGCGTACTGCCAGGAACGGCGGGCGTTCATGATCGTCGATCCGCCGCGCGGTCTCACTCCCGATGCCATGGAGTCGCTCGCCACCAGCGCGGCTCTGCCGAAGACGAGCTACGCCTCGATCTCGTATCCCTGGGTGCAGATCGCCGATCCGCTGAACAATGGCGCGCTGCGGTCGGTCGCGCCCAGTGCCACGCTTGCCGGTGTATTCGCGCGCACCGACGCCACGCGCGGCGTCTGGAAGGCTCCGGCCGGAACGGAAGCGAACCTGGTCGGTGTGCAGGCGGCCGACTACGCGCTCAGCGATCGCGAGAACGGCATCCTCAATCCGCGCGGTGTGAACTGCAACCGCGTCTTTCCGGTCTACGGCGCAGTTTCCTGGGGCGCGCGCACGCTGCAGGGCGACAACGCCTTCGCGTCGGAGTGGAAGTACGTCCCCGTCCGCAGGCTGGCGCTCTTCCTTGAAGAGAGCCTTTATCGTGGCACGCAGTGGGTAGTCTTCGAGCCGAATGACGAGCCGCTGTGGGCGCAGATCCGCCTCAACGTAGGCGCGTTCATGCAGAACCTCTTCCGGCAGGGCGCGTTCCAGGGCCGCTCGCCGCGCGAGGCCTACCTGGTCAAGTGCGACAAAGACACCACCACGCAGAACGACATCAACCTCGGCGTAGTGAACGTCCTGGTCGGCTTTGCGCCGCTCAAGCCGGCGGAGTTCGTCTTCATCCGGATCCAGCAGTTGGCCGGGCAGATCCAGACTTAGAGGAGAGTGCGATGGCTCAGTTCACGACGAATGCTCAGCGCTTCGATCCCTACAAGAACTTCAAGTTCCGCGTGAAGTGGGACGGCCGCTATGTGGCGGGCGTCAGCAAGGTGGGATCGCTCAAGCGCACCACCGAAGTCGTCAAGCATCGCGACGGAGGAGATCCGAGCACCACGCGAAAATCGCCGGGTCGCACCGAGTTCGAGGCCATCACGCTCGAGCGCGGAGTGACGCACGACACCGAGTTCGAGAAGTGGGCGAACAAGGTGTGGAACTTCGGCTCCGGTCTCGGCTCGGAAGTCTCGCTCAAGGACTTCCGCAAGGACCTGATCATCGAGATGTACAACGAAGCCGGCCAGCTCGCGATCGCGTACAAGATCTTCCGCTGCTGGCCGTCCGAGTATCAGGCGCAGCCCGATCTCGACGCCAACGCGAACGCGGTCGCCATCTCCACCCTCAAGCTCGAGAACGAGGGTTGGGAGCGCGACTACGAGATCGCGGAGCCGTCCGAACCGACGTTCACCGAACCGCTGACGTAGGCCGCCGATGCGCGCGTTTACCGCCGATGACGTGCTCACCGCGGCGGAGCGGCTCCGCGCCGAGCCGCCGCCGCGGCGCGCGGCTGCGATCCTCGCCCTCGCCACCGGCATGCCGCGCGGGGAGGCCATGGCCCTTCCGATCGGCGAACGCGACGATCGCCTGCTCGCGCTGCGCATCGCAACGTTCGGCCGTGAAATGATCGGGGTCATCGACTGTCCGGCGTGCGGCGAGCCATGCGAGACGATCGTCGACGCCGCGGCGTTACGCATCGATGACGACGGCGGTCGCGAGACGGTGGAGGTCACGCATGGCGATTGGAGAGTGCGTGCGCGTCTGCCGAACACAGATGACGTGGCCGAGGCGGCGGCGGTGAAGGATGCGGTGGTTGCGCGGCGATTGCTTCTCGAGCGCTGCATCGTGGAACGCTCCGGCGATGGCGAATTGCCGGACGAGCTGGTCGATGCGCTGGAGGAGGAGATGGAGCGCGCCGACCCGCGCGGCGACATTCGTCTCGCGCTCGTCTGTCCGCAGTGTGCAAGGCCGTGGAGCGCGGCCTTCGACGTGGCGGGTTTTTTCTGGATCGAAGTGAATGCCGCCGCGAAACGGCTCGTGCAGGAAGTGGACATTCTCGCCCGCACGTACGGCTGGTCGGAGCGCGACATTCTCGGGATGCCGGTGGCGCGGCGGCGCACCTACATTGAAAAGTGCCTCGAATGAGCTACCTGGCCTCCATCGTCGCACGCGCGAACGGCACGGCTTCCGTGCTGCAGCCGCGGCTCGCCTCGCGCTACGAAAGCGGCTCGCAGGCGGCGGAGGAGATTTCGGTCGAGCGTGTCGCGCCCCCGCCTGTGTCGCATGCCGCGCCGGCACCGCCGGCATCTGCACGCGACACACCGCCGCTTCCGTCGATACGACACGACGAAACGCCACTGAGCACGCATCCGATCGCTGCGCGCCACGAGTCGGCGCAGTCGCAGGTCGCGATGCCGCTACCCGCGCCTGCAACGCACACGGAGCGGATCGTCGAGCATCACCACACCGAGCGCATCGAATCGCGAGAGAAGATCCTCACGACGATCGCGCCGTTGATTTCGCCGATCGCTCTGCGCTCATCGGAGCGTCCTCGCATCGATGCCTCTCATCACGAAATCGACGCGCCGGAATCAAGCGAAGCGCCGTTGCGCGAGCTGCTGCTGCCGTCCCCTGCTCCATCGCACGCGCCATCCGTGACGTACGGCGGGAGACGAACAACGCACGACGGCATGCGCGATGAAGCTAAACATGCCGCGCCGACGATCCGCGTCACGATCGGCCGCGTCGACGTTCGCGCCGTAGGTCCGTCGACGCAGACACGCGCCGCGGCGCTGCGCGCGCCGGCATTCACGCTCGACGACTACGTGCGGCTGCGCAAGGAAGGACGCCGGTCATGAGCAACGCGTTCGCCATCGGCGCCGTCAGCGCGGTGCTCAAGAACCTACTCGACAACGCCATCGTGAACGAGCCGCTGGCCACGTCCACGTCACCGGTGAAGGTGAGCGTCATCGCTCCCGATCTCGTCAAGGCCGCGACGACGGAGAAGACACGGCTGAATCTGTTCCTCTACCACGTGGAGCCGAACGCCGCGTGGCGCAACGTGGCGCTGCCTTCGCGCGACGGCAACGGCAATCGCGTGACGAACCAGCCGCTCGCGCTCGACCTCTTTTACCTCCTGACCGCGTATAGCGAGACCGACTACGAAGCGGAGATCCTTCTCGGATATGCCGCACAGTTGCTGCATCAGGTACCGGTGCTCTCACGGGAAATGATTCGGAAGACGTTCGAGTCCGCGGCCGCTGCGCCGATCACGCAGTTCGCAACCTCGGGTCTCGCCGATCAGGTCGAACAGATCAAGATCTCGCCGCACGCGATGTCGAGCGAGGAAACGTCGAAGCTGTGGTCGGCGCTGATGACGAATTACCGTCCGTCGATCGCGTACCACATCTCGGTCGTTCTGATCGAGGCAGACCGACCCAGCCGCAGGCCGCTGCCGGTGCTGCGCCGCAACATCGAGGCGCTGCCGGCGCTTGCACCGCCCTATCCGACGCTCACCGCCGCCCTCGCGCCGAACGAGCAGCCCGCGATCCGCCTCGGCGAGACGCTCACGCTGGAGGGACACGATCTCGCCGGATCGTCTGTCGTCGCGCGCTTCGATCATCCGCGGCTCACCAACTCGCTGACTGTCAACGCGGCGACCAGCACGCCTGAGAAAGTCACGCTCGCCATCCCGAACCTTCCCGCGGCCTGGCCCGCCGGCAATTACATGGTCTCGCTGCAGGTGACGAAGAGCGGACAACCTCCGCGCACGAGCAACGCGTTGCCGCTCATGGTCGCACCGGAAATGACGGTCGTCGCGGGAGAAATCGACGGCACGGCCACGCGCCCGCCGACCGGCATCCTCACGATCGTGCTCAACAACGTGAAGCCGCAGGTGCTCGTGCTGCAACGCGCGGAGCTGATCGCGGGCGGACATCAAGCCATCGCGCAGCCTCGTACCGCACCGGCCACGTCGCTGACGTTCATCTTCGACAAGCCGAGCGCGCCTCCGCCCGGCGTGCACTGGATGCGTCTGCGCATCGACGGCGTCGACAGCATTCTCGTGCGCCGCGACACCGATCCGCCGTCGTTCGATCCGAATCAGAAGAAGACACTTCCATGACCGCGGGCGACCACACGGGATGGCTCAGCGCGAACCAGCGCTGGCTCACGACTGCGATTGCGCGGCTTCGGGCGATCCTCGCAAATGGCGACGTCGCTGCAGCGGAAGAACGACTCCGCGAGACCGCGGAAGCGATGGAGTTTCCGAGCGCGCTCGGCCAGCTCGGCGATGCCTTCGGCCTCGCGCCGTTCGAGCGCGACGTGCTGCTTCTCTGCGCCGCCGTCGAGTTGGAAGGAACGTTCGGAAACGCGATCGCTGCGGCAGCGGGCGATGCGCAACAGACCGCGCCGACATTCGGTCTGGCGTTATCGATGCTGCCCGATGCGCACTGGAGCGCGCTTGCGCCGCATGCGCCGCTGCGGCGCTGGATGTTGCTCGAGATGATGGAGCGCGGACCGCTGACGTCGTCGCCGATCCGCATCGCCGAGCGTGTACTGCACTACCTCACCGGCGTCTCGCAGATGGACGAGCGCTGGTGCGCGCTGGTCGTGCCGGCCGGAGCGCCGGCGGCTCTGCCGCCATCGCACGAAACCATCGCCGCTGACGTCGATCGCGCACTGCACGCGCTTCATGCTGCGGGCGCGCCGTTGCTCGTCGAGTTCACCGGCAACGATGCCACGGGAAAGCGCGATGTCGCCGCCACGATCGCGGCCGCAGCGGGTGCGAGGCTCTACGTCGTCGACGCCGCATCGCTCGCATCCGGGGATCGCGACGTGCTGGCCCGGCTCTGGGAACGCGAAGCAATCCTCGCCGGCGCAGCGCTCTTCATCGATGCCGAGGAGTTGCAGCCCGACACGCGCCGCGCCATCGCCGCGTTTCTCGATCGCATGCACACACTGGTCATTCTCGGTACACGCGAGCCGCTGCAGCTTCCGCGCGCGCGTGCGTTGCGGTTCGAAGTGAGCAAACCGCCGTTCGCGGAACAGCGGGATCTGTGGTGCCTCGCGCTCGGTCCGCGCGCCGAGCGGCTCGATGGTGCGCTCGACCGGCTGCCTGCGCAATTCGATCTCGGAGCGCGCGCCATCGGACTCGCCGCTGCGGTGACGAACGGCGACGATGAGGACGGCGCTGCGTTGTGGGATCAGTGCCGCGCCGCCGCGCGCCCGCGGATGCAGGACCTCGCGCGCCGCATCGTGCCGCGGGTGGGCTGGGACGATCTGATCCTGCCGGCGCGGCAGATGTCGACGCTGCGCGAGATCGTCATGCACGTCCGCCAACGCGCGAAGGTGTACGAAACGTGGGGATTCGGCGTGCGGTCTTCACGCGGCCTCGGCATCAGCGTGTTGTTCTCGGGCGCATCGGGCACCGGCAAAACGATGGCGGCCGAGGTGCTGGCGAGCGAGCTGCGGCTCGATCTTTTTCAGATCGATCTCTCGTCCGTGGTCAGCAAGTACATCGGCGAAACGGAGGAGAACCTGCGCCGCGTCTTCGACGCCGCCGAGGAAGGCGGCGCGATGCTGCTGTTCGACGAGGCCGACGCGCTGTTCGGGAAACGGACCGAGGTGCGGGACAGCCACGATCGCTATGCGAACATCGAGGTCAGTTACCTGCTGCAGAGAATGGAGGCGTATCGCGGCGTCGCCATCCTGACCACCAATCTGAAGAACGCGCTCGACGCCGCGTTCCTGCGGCGGCTGCGTTTCATCGTCGAGTTTCCGTTTCCCGATTCGGCGCAACGCGTCGAAATCTGGCAGCGCGCATTTCCGGAAAAGACGCCCGTCGGCGCGCTCGATCCGGCGAAGCTGGCGCGGCTGAATGCATCGGGAGGCACGATCCGCAACGTCGCACTCAACGCCGCGTTCCTCGCGGCGGAGTCGGGAGAGAGCGTGGGAATGACGCACATGCTCGCGGCGGCTCGAAGCGAGTATGCGAAGCTGGATCGTCCGTTGACGGATGCGGAGATTGCGGGATGGGTATGAGACCGAACATCGAACTGCACATCGAGGAGCTCGTCCTGCACGGCTTCCCGGCAACGCAGCGGCACGCCATCGTGGATGCGGTGCGCGACGAGCTGACCGCGCGGCTGGCGCGCGACGGAGTCGCGACAACGGAGAGCGTCGCCGTCGATCGTCTCGATGCGGGCACGGTGACGCTGCCGCACGGCACGAACGCGGCAGGACGCGAAATCGGCGACGCGATTCACTCAACGGTGGGAAGTCATGCGAACGCGAACGGCCCGCGCTGATCGCATGGCCCGCAGCGACCCCGCTCCGCTGCGCCGCCGCGCGAATGCCCGTCCCAAAACCGGCGCGAGTCAGGTGAAATGACGATGCGACGCGTGCAGCCACAGAAGAACGTCGCTCGCACGCCGGAAGCGCGCCCGACAATCGGACGCGGCGAGCCGCTCGCACCGTCGACACGCGCGGCCATGGAACGGCGCTTTGCTCACGACTTCGGCAACGTCCGCATTCACGCGGACGGCGACGCGGCGCGATCCGCCGCGTCGCTCGGTGCGTTCGCATGGACGCGCGGCCGCGACGTCGTGTTCGGCGCCGGCGCGTACACGCCGGACACGCCGCGCGGCGCATTGCTTCTCGCGCACGAGCTCGCGCACGTCATCCAACAGGAGGGATTGCCCGACGATCCACGTGCGACGCCGCGTCTCGGTAATCCCGAGGAGGCCACTGAGCGCGTCGCCGACGACGCCGCGCACGCGGCCATGGCGGAAGGCTCCCCTGCGCTAGCGCTGCGCGCGCAACTCCGCGCGTCGGCGCCGGCATCGCCGGTGATCCAGCGCGCGATCACGACGTGGGCAGGAGAGTTCGCGACGACGACCTACACCAAGTACCAGAACAAGGCCATCTTTGGGGGGAACGTCGACGGTGTCACCATTGATCTCGAGTTCCGACCGAACGACAAGGTCGACTCGAAGAAGATCGGGATGGTGCAAACGGCGATCACAAAAGTCGGTGGCGCGCTGGTCGTCCCCGGCACGACCGACGCGGAGACTGCAACTTATCTGAGCCACGCGGCCCCTGCGGGCGGGCACGGCGAGGGGAGGCAGATCGATCAATCTCATGAATTCGCGAATCCTTTGTATGCGACCGGCGCGGCGAAGAAGGGACATAAGCTCGCGTCCACTCAGCCAGAGAAAAAATGGGGCCAGCACGGTCATCGATATATCGACGCTGCCGGTAATGAGCAGAAGCAGCCGGCGCAGTTGACAGACGAGCCTCACGAGGCGACGGCGAACACGGTCGCCTCGCAGAACTTCGAAAGCACAGCTCTCGCGATCGACGAAAACGGGCCGCAGTACGGCACGTATTACGGCTCGGTGAGCTGGGGTTGGGAACGAGACTCCACCGGCGCCGTCTCGAAGCACCCCCTCACACGCGTGTCGAAGGACGCGCCGAGCGGTGCATTCAACGCCGCTGCCCGGCAATGGAACGTCTCGAAGACGTCGACCGGCCAGTCGACCATCGATCTGCCGGTCGTCACGCGCAGCTACGTCCGCGCGAACGACACGCCCGTCGTTCAGGATCCGGCAGCGGCTCCCGCCGTCGAGATCGGAAAACTCGACAAGAACACGCGCGTCGAGGTCGTCGACCGCGGACAGCGCGAGGCCTTCAACAAGGGCGCGGCCACGCCATGGTGGAAAGTGACCGTCGTCGAGGGAGTCGACATCGGCAAGGTCGGTTGGACACTCTCCTCGGACCTCTCGCCGAAAGTCATCCCATGACCCTGCGAAGTCTGCAGCAACGTTTGCGCGAGCTCGGCTACGTCGAGCTCTTCCAGCGTCTCGACGACCATGCGATCACCTCGCTTTGGAACGAGCCGGACGCGCCCGAGGCCCTCGCCCGCCTCGCCCTCGACCGCAGCGCCGATCCGCTGACGCGGTTTCTCGCAGCGGAGGTCGTACTGTCGATGGATCCGAAACGGTTCGGCGAGCAAGACCACGCGGAGCTCGCCGAGGTCTATGCGGCCGCGCTGCGCGGACAGTTCACGCTGTCCGCGAACGAATGGAGTTTCCCCGACGGCTTTCCTGGCCACGCGGGCCAGCACTTCATCAGTCTCGGACCGGCCGCCGTCCCGGCCCTGCGGCCGCTCCTTGACGACGATACGCCTGTGCTCTACGAGGGCAGCAAAGAGGCGATGGTCGCCGCGGAATACTGCTTCCGCATCCGCGACCTCGCGGCATCGTTCCTCGCGAAGATCCTCGGAGTGCCGTTTTCGTCAAGCCAGGATCCCCGCGCGCGCAACACCGCCATCGCTGCTTTGAAAAGTAGACTGTGATGATCGACGTAGACGTGCAACTGCGCGGAGCGCATGCCGATCTGCAAGGATCTTGCTGCAGGCTCACGTTCGCCCTCACGCGCGACGAGGTCGAAGGCGGTCACGTGAAATGGGACCTGGGCATGCCGTACCACATCCGGCAGAACGCGAGCAGCTCCTGCACGCACCAGACGGCCGCCGGCGGCTGCGGCGTCTATGCGAACCGTCCGGTCATCTGCCGCCGCTACAGCTGCGCCGGCGACACGCGAATCTGGAAGGACTTCGATGCAATGGTCCTGAACGACGAATGGATCGCGGAGCATCTCAGCGGCGGCACCGTGCCGCGGCTGGTCGCCGCGACCATGATCCCGCAGGCTGCTCTCGTCGCGCGCGAGGAGCCGGAGCCATCTCCGGGTAGGGAAATCTCTCCGCAGAGCACTCCTTCCTTAGATCGTCATTACAGGTCGTCCACGTGACTACATTTCCGGGCTCGCCACGAACTCTCAAGGGCGGCATCGCTCTGATCGATCCCGCGCGCGGGACCGTTTTGCGAACGATCGTCTTCCAGTACAACCCTGACACCCTCACGCGAACGCTCCAAGTCCAGGGCACGACCGCCAGCGAAGGCGATCGCAGCGAGGCGCTCCGTCTGAAAGGACCGCCGGTCGAGACCATCAAGCTCGATGCGGAGATCGACGCCGCCGATCAGCTCGAGTTCCCGGACCGCAATCGCACCACCGTTCAGAACGGAATCTCGCCGCATCTCGCCGCGCTGGAGACGATCGTCTATCCGACCGTCTCACAGCTCCAGGCCAATGACTCTCTCGCGCGCTCCGGCACACTGGAGATCCTGCCGATGGAAGCACCGCTCACGCTCTTCATCATGAGCAAGAACCGCGTGGTGCCCGTCCGCATCACTGATTTCAGCATCACCGAGGAAGCGTTCGATCCTTCGCTGAATCCGATCCGCGCGAAAGTCAGTCTCGGTTTCCGCGTCCTCAACGAGAACGACCTCGGCGCCGGCCATCGCGGCTCGGCGCTGTTCATGGCCTATCACCAGCAGAAGGAAAACCTGGCCGCGCGCTTCATCGCCAGCGCCCCCAACTGGGAGTGAATCTCGGATGAGCGACGCGCCGCGGAATCTGTTCTCGAACAACTCGCCGAAGACGCCGCCGTTCGACGTCACGAGCCGCTACTACCCGATCGAGATCGCCGAGCTCCAGCGCGCGGACGGCACGACGCTCCGGTATGTCCGGCGCCGGTTCATCGCGCAGCCTTCGCAATTCGAAACGCTCACCGAGCACACCATCGTGCAGGGCGATCGGATCGACAACATCGCTGCGAACTATCTCGGCGATCCGGAGCAGTACTGGCGCATCTGTGATGCGAATGTCGTGATTCGCCCAGACGAGGCGACCGAAACCGTCGGACGGCGCATCCGGATCACGCTGCCCGAGGGGATTCCGGGGGCGAAGGATGTTTAGTGGCGTCCATCTCACGCTGATGATCGGGCCGGCGGTGCCGGTGCCGGTGCCGCGTTCGGTGCTCGACGCGCTCGTGAGCGCTCAGGTCACGACCACCGCCGGAGACAAGAGCGTCTTTCAGCTCACCTTCAATGTCAGCACGCGATCGCCGCTGCACACGATCTTCCTGCTGTCCGGCGGCTCGATCCTGCCGATCGTGCGCGTGATTCTCATCGTCACGTTCCGCGGCACGCCGCACGTGCTGATCGACGGCGTGATCACGCATCAGCAGGTCTCGCCCGGCACTGAGCCGGGCAACTCGGTGCTCACCGTCAGCGGCGACGACCTGACCGCGGTGATGAATCACATCGACTTCAGCGGCATCCCGTATCCGGCCATGCCGGCCGAGGCGCGGGTCGCGTTGATCGTTGCCAAGTACGCGTTTCTCGGCATCGTTCCGATGGTCATCCCGAGCATCCTGATGGACGTCCCGATTCCGACCGATCGCATTCCCCGGCATCAGGGAACCGACCTAGCGTACGTGCAATCGCTCGCCGAGGAAGTCGGCTACCGCTTCTACCTCGAGCCGGGGCCGGCGCCCGGGATGAGCGTCGCGTACTGGGGGCCGGAGATCAAAATCGGCGTTCCGCAACGCGCGCTCAACACGAACATGGACGCGCATACGAACGTCGAGTCGATGAGCTTCAGCTTCGACACGGAGTCGAAGGTGCTGCCGATCCTGATGCTTCAGATGAAGGAGACCAAGGCGCCGATCCCGATTCCGATCCCCGACATCACGCCGCTCAGTCCTCCGCTCGGCGCGATCCCGCCGTTTCCGAAGCGGTTCGAATTCATCAGCGGCACTTCGCCGCTCGGCGTCATTCGCGCGGCCGCGATCGGGCTCGCGAAAGCGGCGCGCAGCTCCGACGCCGTGACCTGCACCGGCTCGCTGAACGTCGCGCGTTATGGCGACGTCCTGAAGGCGCGCAAGCTCGTCGGCGTGCGCGGCGCCGGGCTGGCGTTCGACGGTCTGTACTACGTCAAGAGCGTCACGCATTCGCTCAAGCGCGGCGAGTACAAGCAGAACTTCACGCTGGCCCGCAACGGCCTGATCTCGACGGTTCCGCAGGTGCCCGCATGACGACGCGCTACTTCGGTAAATACCGCGGCACGGTCATCAACAACATCGACCCGATGCAGATCGGGAGGATCCAGGTGATGGTGCCGGACGTCACGCAGGTGCTGCCGACGTCGTGGGCGATGCCGTGCGTTCCGATTGCCGGAAAGCAGAGCGGAGCGTTCTTCGTGCCGCAGGTCGGCGCGGGCGTCTGGATCGAGTTCGAGCAGGGCGATCCCGACCATCCGATCTGGGTGGGCGGCTTCTGGGGCATTGTCGCCGAAGTGCCTGCTCTCGCGCTGGCCGGTCCTCCGGGCAGTCCGAACATCGTGCTGCAGACCGCTTTGCAGAATGCGATCGTGCTCAGCGATCTGCCGGCCAATCAGATCCTGCTCAAGAACGCGACCGGCGCGATGATCCTGATCAACGAAGCGGGGATCACGATCTCGAATGGCAAGGGCGCGACGATCGTGATGGCCGGACCGTCGGTGACCGTGAACGCCGGCGCACTGGTGGTGACCTGATGCCCGGCCCGCTCTATCACGCCAGCGCCGCGGCGATCTGTCCGCATGGCGGCCAGGTGACGGTGATCCCGTCCGCGCCGCGTGTGCTCGTCAGCGGCCTGCCGGTGGCGACCATGAGCGACACGACGCTCGTCGCCGGCTGCGCGTTCACCGTTCCAGGGCCGAAGCCGCAGCCGTGCATCCGCGTGCAGTGGCTCGTGCCCGCGACGCGCATCCTCGTGAACGGCCAGCCGGCGTTGCTGCAGACCAGCACCGGTCTTTGTTTCAGCCCGGAGAGCATCCCGCAGGGACCGCCGCAGATTCTGACCACGCAGACGCGTGTGATGGGGATGTGATGCAGATCGCGTTTCCGCTTCGCATCGATCAGAACCGCCGCACCGCGACGACGGACGACGCCACGCACGTCCGCGACATGATCGAGCAGCTTCTCTTCACTGCTCCGGGCGAGCGCGTGATGCGGCCGACGTTCGGCAGCGGCGTGATGCAGCTCGTCTTCGCGCCGAACAGTCCCGAGCTGGCGGCGACGACGCATTTCCTCGTCGAAGGCGCGCTGCAGCAGTGGCTCGGCAATGTGATCGAGCTGCGCGGCGTGATCATCACCGCCGACGACGCCACGCTGCGCGTCGAGATCAGCTACGTGCTTCGCGCGACGCAGGAGTCGCGCACCGACACGTTCCAGCGGAGTGCCGTGTGACGAAGGCACAGTATCGCTGCAAGGGTTCCGAGGCGCGGCTGCAGGCGGTGCGCAACAGCGTGGCGTTCAATGGCATCGAGTGGCTGGAAGTCATGCCGCTGCCGGCCGATCCCGTGCGGGTGGCGGTCATCGACATCCATTTCGTCAAACCGCAGACGGGACTCGGCAAGTCGAACTTCGTGATCGAAGGCGGCGAGCGGATCCGGCCGATCCGCATCCTCAACGATCCTGGCGCCTTGAGCGACGACTGGGCGCATCTCGAAGTCACCAACGGCGATTTCTCGACGTACACGCTGCGTCTCGTGAACGGGCCAGGCGACGACTCCCCTCCGCCGTTCTACGATCCGCAGCTCTCCTCCGTCGAGTTCTCTTTCAAGGTCGAGTGTCCGAGCGACTTCGATTGCAAACCGGGATGTGCGTGCCATCCGGAACGCGCGGAAGCGCCCGACATCGACTATCTGGCCCGCGATTACGCGACGTTCCGGCGGCTGATGCTCGACCGGCTGACGCTGCTCGTCCCCGGCTGGCGCGAGCGCAATCCGGCGGACATCGGCATCACACTCGTGGAGACGCTCGCCTACGCGGCCGATCAACTCAGCTATCAGCAGGACGCCATTGCGACCGAGGCGTATCTAGGGACGGCGCGGCGCCGCATGTCGGTGCGGCGTCATGCGCGGCTGGTCGATTACCCGATGCACGACGGCTGCAACGCACGCACGTGGGTGCAGGTGCGGGTGGAGAACGATCTGCGCAAGCCGCCTCTCCGCACCACCCCGATCCTGCCTGCGTCAACGCAGTTCATCACACGGACGCCGGAGCTTCCGCGCGTCATCCACCCTGCCGATCTTCCGTCGCATCTCGACGGCGAAGTGTTCGAGTCGATGCATGCGCTCGACGAGCTCTACGCACTGCACAACACCATGCCGCTCTACACTTGGAGCGCAACCGAGTGCTGCCTGCCGAAAGGGACGACGCGCGCGACGCTCGCCGGCCACTTCCCCGATCTGAAGGCCGGCCACTTCGTCGTCTTCAAGGAAATTCTCGGCGCGGAAACGGGCGAGCCTGTGGACGCCGATCCGACGCACGTCCACGCGGTTCGGCTCACGCGCGCGAACGCGTTCAAAACGCTCGGCGGGAAGCTCACCGATCCCGTTCCGGCGCCGCCGGTGCAGATCACGGAGCTGGAGTGGGACGCCGCGGACGCGCTGCCGTTCCCGCTCTGCATCTCGGCACACTTCGAAGCCGGCGACCGCAACGTGAGCGTGGTCCTCGGCAACATCGTGCTCTCCGATCACGGCCGCTCGTTGCGCGGCGGCGAGCTG
This sequence comes from Thermoanaerobaculia bacterium, assembly GCA_035525285.1. Classification (GTDB taxonomy): domain Bacteria; phylum Acidobacteriota; class Thermoanaerobaculia; order Gp7-AA8; family Gp7-AA8; genus QHVT01. Next base: position 46,028 of record DATLFB010000054.1, on the reverse strand, counting down.
CTTCCCGCTGTGCCCGAGCCGAATCCTGCGCTGGCTGTCGTCGCGGAGTCGCGTCGATGCGCGCCCGCCGAACGGAAGCCGTCGCCGCTGCGATACGCACCCGTGCTGGAGAAGCTCCCTATCACGAACGCAGCACCTGCCGACATGAACACCGCGGCGGCGGCAGTGAAGTGGACGATGCGCAGCGTCATGCCGCACATCGAGATCTTCGACGATGACGGCGGACGCTGGCTGCCGCGCCGCGATCTGCTTGCCAGCGATAACCTGGCGCGCGAGTTCGTCGTCGAGCCGGACGAAGACGCGACGCGTCTGCGCTTCGGCGATGACCGCCACGGCCGGCGTCCCGATGCCGGAATGCAGCTCGTCGCGTTCTACCGGTTCGGCAATGGACGCGAAGGCAACATCGGCGCGGAAGCGATCGCGCACATCGCCATGGTGCAGCCGGCCGGCGTCGCGACCGACATCCGCACCGCAATCATCGAGGTGACGAACCCGATGCCCGCGCGCGGCGGAGTCGATCCGGAGCCGATCGAAGACGTACGGCAGAAGGCGCCGGTCGCATTCCGAACGATCGAGCGCGCGGTCACCGAGCGCGATTACGAGGAGGTCGTGCAGCGCCACGCGGAAGTGCAGCGTGCCGCCGCAACAATCCGCTGGACCGGCAGCTGGCACACGGTGTACGTCACCGTCGACCGCGCCGGCGGCGCACCGGTGAAGGGAACACCGTTCGAAACGGAGCTGCGCTCGCTGCTCGACCGTTATCGCATGGCCGGAGTCGACGTCGAAGTCGACGGGCCGCGCTTCGTGCCGCTCGAGATCGAGCTGCTCGTCTGCGTCCGCGCTGACTACTTCCGCGGAGACGTTCAACGCGCAGTCCTCGAAGTCCTCGGCAGCCGCACGCTGGCCAATGGAACGCAGGCGCTCTTCCATCCCGATCGCTTCACGTTCGGCCAGCCGGTGTACGTCAGCTCCATCTACGCCGCGGTGCACGGCGTGACCGGCGTGGAGTCGGTGCAGATCCGCAAGTTCCAGCGTCAGGGCGTGACGAGCAACGAGGCACTCACGAGCGGCGCGATCGCCATCGATCGCATCGAGATCGCGCGCCTCGACAACGATCCGAGCTTTCCGGAGCGCGGCGTGGTCCGGCTGACCATGGGAGGCGGACGGTGAGCGATCCGACCAAAGACGTCCCTCTCGATCCGTGCGGCTGCTGCGACGGAGTGAGCATCGATACGCCGCAGGAGATCACGAACTCTCCGGGACTTCCGGCGATCCGTTATCGCGTCGGCACGCACGAGACGTTCAAGTCGAGCATGCTCGCGCGACTCGCCACCGCGGAGCTCGCGCCCGATTCGCTTCTCGGCGCCGTCGCGTCGCCCGCTCCCGCACCGCAACTCCGCAGCGGCGGCGATTTCCAGGCCGCACTCATCGATGCGTTTGCCGTCGCCGCCGATGTGGTGACGTTCTATCAGGAACGGATCGCGAATGAGTCGTATCTCCTCACCGCGACCGAGCGCCGTTCGATCCTCGAGCTCGCGCGCGAGATCGGCTACGAACTGAAACCGGGAGTCGCGGCCGCAACGACGCTGCAGCTCATCACCGAAGAGCCGCCGAAAGTCGCACCAGGGGCTACGGCGCTCGCGCCGCAACTGCGCGAGGTTCCGATCGACACAGGCACCAGAGTGCAGAGCGTTCCCGGTCCGGGCGAGAAGCCGCAAACATTCGAGACCATCGAGGACATCGTCGCCTATCCGGAGTGGAACGAGATCCGGCCTCGTCTTCTGCAACCGGTCTACGCGCCGGCGAACAACGTGCTCTGGGTGCAGGGAAAGGCAGACGTGAAGAATGGCGAGACGATCGTCGTGCACGCGAAGAACGACGTCGTGGCGACGATCGTCGATGTGGCATACGACGCGGACGCCGATCTGACGAAGGTCGTGTTCCGCACCGCCGCCATCACCGGCGCGGTTGGCGCAGCCTCCGTCGACGGGACGCGTCCATACGCGTTCGTCAAAGGCGGCGAAGGCAATCTCTGGGTCAACTGGTGGAGCGGCTCGGCGTGGGCATGGTCGAACCAGGGAACACCGGCCGGTCTGGAGATCGCGGCCACTCTCGGCACGGTCGCCGTCGATGCAGGACGGGCGTTTACGTTCGTAAAGGCCAGCGATGGCAATCTCTGGCTCCACTCATTCAACGGAACCACGGGGAGCTGGACGAATCAGGGCACGCCGCCCAGCATCAGCATCGGCAGTGTCATCGGCTCCGTGAACGTGTCGGGCAACCGGCCGCATCTCTTCGTCAAAGGCGGCGACGGCAATCTGTGGCTCCTCTCGTGGAGCGGGACGACATGGAGCTGGACGAATCAGGGCAGGCCGACGGGCGTTGGCATCACCGGAGCCGTCGGCGTGACGATCGCGGACGGAACCCGTCCGTATGCATTCGTCAAAGGAAGCGACGGTAATCTCTGGGTCCACTGGTGGAGCGGCTCGGCCTGGGGCTGGGCGAATCAAGGCAAGCCGGCGGCGAGCGTCGACATCTCCACCTCTGTCGGCGCCGTGACCGCCGACGGAAATCGTCCGTTTGCGTTCGTCAAAGGCAGCGACGGCAATCTCTGGGTCAACTGGTGGAGCGGCTCGGCCTGGGGCTGGGCGAATCAGAGCAGGCCGCCGGGCTTGAACATCATCGGCGCGGCCGGCGCCATCTCGGTCGATGGAACGCGGCCTTATGCATTCGTCACCGGCAGCGACGCGAACCTCTGGGTGAACTGGTGGAGCGGCTCGGCCTGGGCTTGGGCGAATCAAGGCAAGCCCGGCGCCGCCGGCATCGCCAATCCAGTCGGCGCGATCGTCGTCGACGGAGGCCGGCCATATGTCTTCGTCGAAGGTGGCGATGGCAATTTGTGGGTGAATTGGTGGAGCGGCTCGGCCTGGGCATGGGCGAATCAGAACGTCCCGACGTTCGCCGCGATCACTCCCGACCCGCCGGTGCAGAAACCCGGTCTGACGCTCGCGCAACTCACGGCCGCGAAGCGCGGTCTCGGCGATACGGTGGTCAGGGAATCGTTCGAGTCGCGTGCGTGGCCTGCATCCGATCTCCGTCACATCGCGCGCGTGCAGGGTTGGGCACTCGATGAACTGGCCGAGGTCATTCGGCGTTATGGCGCGGCGTACGCGCAGTCGAGGCTCGCGTTCTTCACGTTCGTGACGAAGGCCGCGCCGTTCGGCCACAACGCGCCCGCATTCGACAGCGTGAAGGGGCCGAACCCCGCGACTCCTTTCATCATCGAAGACTCCGAGTTCAACGGGATGGACCTCGCGACGCAGGGTGGCGGTCAACCCGGCCGCGTTTATCTCGACGGCTCGTATCAGGACATCGCCGGCTCGAGCGTCGCCGTGTTCTGGCGCTCGCCGGGGATCGATCCGAAGAACGTGACCAGGACGCTGCCGGAGCTTCGCCGGGCGTACAGCGTCACGCGCGTCGGCGAAGCGTCCCGCGCGTCCCGATCGATCAACGCCAAAGTAACGGCGATCGACGTCGAGCCGAATCACGATCTCACCGACTTCTACGTCCGCGGCACGGCGATCCTCGCCGGCAGCAAACGCTTCGACGCCTTCTTCGCGCCGGTCACCGTGCCGCTTTCCGGGAATCAGCTCGAGCTCGAAGGCGCGTTCGTGCGCATTGAAGTCGGACAGAAGCTGATCATCCGCGGCGAGCGCAACGACGCGCGCGGCGTCTTCGTCAGCGAAGTCGGCGTGGTGAAGGAAGTCTCGATCAGAGGTGCGTCGACGCTGGTCACGCTCGAGAAGAACCTCACCTGGTCGTACGTGCGCAGGACCGTCACCATCACCGCGAACGTCGCCGCCGCAACGCACGGCGAAACCGTCGAGGAAGTCCTCGGCAACGGCGACGGCAGCGTTGCCTATCAGACGTTCACGCTCCGACAGGTGCCGCTGACTTACGTCGCGTCCGCGGCCGCCGGCGGCGTGTCATCGACGCTGCGCATCACCGTCAATGACGTGATCTGGAACGAAGTCGCAACGCTCTTCGGACGCGGACCGCGCGAGCGCGTCTACGTCACGCGGCGCGGCGACGACGGCAAAGTGACCGTGCAGTTAGGCGACGGCATCAACGGCGCACGCCTTCCGACCGGACAGGCCAACGTTCGCGCGAAGTACCGCAAAGGCATCGGCCTCGAGGGGCTGGTCGGTCCCGACAAACTGACGCTCCTGCTGTCACGTCCCCTCGGATTGAAGGCCGCGACGAACCCAGTCGCTGCCAGCGACGCCGACGATCCAGAGCCGCGCGATGAAGCGCGCGCGAACGCGCCGCTCACCGTGCTCACACTCGACCGCGTGGTTTCGTTGCGCGACTTCGAAGACTTCGTTCGCGCGCGCGTCGGGGTCGCCAAGGCGCTGGCCTCATGGATGCTTGGCTCCGAGCGTCGCGGCGTGTTCGTCACGGTCGCCGGACCAGGCGGGAATCCCGTCGCGAATACCGCTGCGATCGAAACGTCGCTCCGTACATCAGGCGACCGCTTTGTGCCGGCCAAGGTTCGCACGTTCCGCAAGGTGTTCTTCCGTCTCGCCGCGACGGTGAAGGTCGCACCCGATCGCCTGCCCGATGTCGTGGCAGCGGCGATCGAATCGACGCTTCGCGAAACGTACGCGTTCGAGTGCCGCGCATTCGGGCAGCCCGTGCACGCCAGTGAGGTGGTCGCGCTGATCCAGAGCGTGCCCGGTGTGTTGTCCGTGAACCTCACGAAGCTCGCGACCGATCTGCAGCCGAAGGCGCCGCTCACGGCCGCGATTCCTGAGGGCGATCTCCGGACCACCGAAAACGGCGCGGAGCTGCTCCTGCTCGATCCGAGACCGATCGAGCTGGTGGTGACGACATGATCCTCGACCGCAAAGCGCTCATCGAGTTGCTGCCGGCGATCTACCGCATCCGCGATCGCGAACACGGCGAGCCGATGGTGCGGCTGCTGTCCGTCATCGCCGAGCAGATCGAGGTCCTGCAGGAGAACCTCGATCAGCTCTACGACGATCAGTTCATCGAGACCTGCGCGGAATGGGTCGTGCCGTACATCGGCGATCTCGTCGGCGCGCGCGGTGTGCGCGACGTCGGCGTCACCGGCTTCAGCGCGCGCGCATTCGTCGGCAACACCATCGCGTACCGCCGCCGCAAGGGAACGCCGGCGATGCTCGAGCAGCTCGCCCGCGACGTCACCGGCTGGAACGCGGCGGTGGTCGAGTTTTTCCTTCGCCTCGCGTGGACGCAACACCTCAATCATGTGCGGCGTGACGCGCCGGTATGGATCGATCTGCGCAATGCCGAGGCACTCGAACAGTTGCATACGCCGTTCGAGCGGGCCATGCGCAGCGTCGACGTGCGCCGTATCCGCAGCGGCCGCGGGAAGCACAACATCCCGAACATCGGGATCTTTCTCTGGCAGGTCGAGGCGTACTCGCTCACCGCCTCTCCCGCCGTCATCGTCGATGCGCAGCGCTGGATGTTCAGCCCTCTCGGCAACGACACGCCGCTGTTCTCGTTGCCGCGCACCGAAACGGAGATCGAACATCTCGCGGCGCGTGACAACGTGCCGATGCCGATTACGCGACGCGCACTCGCTCGCGACGTCACACGCTGGTACGGCGATCCCGGCAGCATTCTCCTCCGCCTCGGCGGCGTGCCGGTCGCCGCGGCGAGCATCGATAGTTGCGACCTCTCGGACGTCACCGCGACGACGTGGGACCACGTTCCTCCGGCGATCGACTTCGCATCGATCGATCCCGCGCTCGGCCGGCTCGCGCTCCCTGCCGATCCGAAGAGCGTCACCATCACGTTCGGCGGAAACACCTTCAACGCCGTTCGCGTGAACGCCAATCGCTACACCTGCAACGCACCGGGAAACGCTCCGTTCATCGTTCGCGTCGGCGGCGTGGCGGTCGATCCGAATCGCATCGAGCTGACGGATCAGACGCTGACGAAAACCGACGTCCTCCGCGTCGACGCCACTCTCGGCGTACTGCTCTTCCCCGCCGATCCGGAGCAGCCGCGGGTGACGTTCCACTACGGTATGCCGGGCGACGTCGGCGGCGGCGAGTACGAGCGCGAGAGCTCCTTCCTCTCGCCGGGAACGAAGCGCGTCCGAGTGCCGGACGACAAGCCGACCATCAAGGCTGCCATCGCCGATCTCGGCACCAAAGACGGCATCGTCGAGATCACCGAGAGCGGCCGCTACACCGAGACGGCCGCGTTCGCGATCAATCTCGCGGCCGGGCAGCAGGTCGAGTTGCGCGCGAAGAACGGCGCGCGGCCAACGCTGATCCTCGACGCGCCGCTGCAGATCAGCGGACAGAAGGACTCCGAGCTCTCCATCAACGGATTGCTGATCGCGAAGAGCGGACTCGTCGCGCCAGCGAGTCAGTTGCGCGCGCTGCGCATCCGTCACTGCACGCTCGTCCCGGGTCTGGAGTTGAAGCGCGACGGCTCGGCGCTGCTGCCCGACGCGCCCAGCATCACGGTGTCATCGAAGGCATCGCTGTTGTCGCTCGAGATCGACCACAGCATCACCGGACGCATCGGCGCAGAATCGACAGCCGGCACGATCGCCATTCGCGACTCCATCCTCCAAAGCACGAATGTCGCGGGCACGATAGGACCCAACACCGCAATCGACTTCGGACCGGCCACGACCATCGAGCGCTCGACGATCTTCGGCCTCGTGAAAGTGAAGGAGCTGACGCTGGCGTCGGAGTCGATCTTCACCGACGTCGTGACCGTGGAGCGGAAGCAGAGCGGATGCGCGCGCTTCACGTTCTTCGTGCTGCCTGCGTCGAAAACGCCGCGGCGCTATCGCTGCCAGCCGGAGCAGGCGGCGCAGGATGCGATCGAAGTGCGCGCGCGCGAGCTCGCTCCGAATGCCGTCCCCGCGGCGGAAGTAACCGCCATCCGCACGCGGATGTTCAGCGTCGTTCGTCCGGAATTCGTGTCCCGTCGCTACGGCGACCCTGCGTACGCGCAGCTCTCACCCGCCATTCATCGCGCGATCCGCACGGGCGCCGAGGATGGCTCCGAGATCGGCGTGTACCGGAGCGTCGAGTCGGCGCGGCGCGAAGCCAATCTCACCGCGGCTCTCGACGAGTACCTCCGCTTCGGTCTCGAAGCCGGGATCTTCTACGCATCGTGAGGAGTGACCATGCCAGGCAAAGGGGATTTCAGCCGATCGACGTTCAACCGCAGCAGGCACTACACGAGCGTCCGCATGCAGCAGGGACGGGTCATGCTCGATGCCGAGGCGAACGAGCAGGCCGATATCGGGAACTATCTTCGCGAGACGGTGTCGCGCGACGTCATCGGCCGCACCGGCGCGCCGCGCGACGACGCGGGATTCCGCATCGGTGTCATCCCCGGTGACCTGCTGATCTCCGCTGGGCGCTTCTACGTCGACGGCATCCTGTGCGAGTGCGAGGGGACCTGGGGCGCGGTGGCGAGCACCGCCGGCACGCCGATCACGACCATCGTGCTCAAGGCGCCATGGGTGGGCACGGACTTCGTCAACGGCGCGTGGGTTCAGCTCGATGGCCTGCATACCAACGGATCGCCGCGCACCGAGTTCGTGCAGCTCACCGGCGTCAATGCCGGTGCGCGGCAGCTCACCGTCGCGCCGCTGGCGCAGATGTCCGCGGTGCACTTCGTCCGCTCGACGATCCGCTACTCGCAACAACCCGACGCACCGGTGCCGGTGCCGGCCATCCCGGCCGGCGACTACCTCGCCTATCTGCACGTCTGGAATCGCCACATCACGACCATCGAGGACCCGCTGATCCGCGAGACCGCCCTCGGCATCCCCGACACCACCACGCGCGACAAGGCGGCGTGGCAGGTCGCGCTCAGCAGCCCGGTGCAGGAGTGCAAAACGTTTCCGTCGCTCGCGACGCCGGGCCTGATGGCCGCGCGCACCGTCCCCCCGCAGACCGCGAGCAATCCATGCGAGATCCCGCGGTCGGCCGGATACCGGAGGCTCGAGAACCAGCTCTATCGTGTCGAGATCCACACGGGCGGCGCGTTCGCTGCGGCGAGATTCAAGTGGTCGCGCGACAACGGCTCGGTGGTCTTTCCGATCGACGCGTTCCTCCCGAATCCGACCAACCCGGCCCTTCCGCACAATCAGGTCCGCATCCGTTCGTACGGACTCGACGACCGGCTCTCGCTGCACGTCAACGATTGGGTCGAGATCATCGACGACAACGCGGAGGTGAAGCTCACGCCGGGACAGATGCGGCAAGTAACGACGCCGCCTCAGTCCGCCGATCCGGTGGTCACGCTGAGCGCGAACGTCAATCCGGCCGACTTCCCGCGCAACCCGCGGCTGCGTGTGTGGATGCGTTCCGATGCGGCGCTCGGCGAAGGCGCGAATGCCGCCGGCTACGTCGCGCTCGAAGACGGGATCGAGGTGAAGTTCTCGACCACCGGTACGTACATCACCGGCGAGCACTGGCTGATCCCCGCGCGGACCGCCGTCAGCCAGGAAACGGGCTCGATCGAATGGCCGGTCAGCGGCGGCAATCCGGTCAGCCTGCCGGCGCACGGAATCGAGCGGCACTTCGCCGCGCTGGCCGAGGTCCGCGCCACGGGCGTCGAGGACTGCCGTCCGATCTTCAGTCCTCTCAGCACGCCGGACCTCTTTTACGCCGGCGGAGATGGTCAGGAAGTGATGCCTCATGCGACGAACGGCGCACAGCTCGTCTCGCTGCCGTTCGAATTGCGCGCGGGCGTCTCGAACGGCCGCGCGGTCAAGGGCGCGATCGTGGAGTTCACGCTTCTGAATCCGGGGCCGGGCGAGCTCTCCACGTCCACCATCGCCCCGGCGCGGAAGATCCAGGTCCTGACGAACGACGAAGGCATCGCCGCATGCAAATGGGCGGTCAACTCCACGGATCTCACGCAGCGTGTGCAGGCGCGTCTCGTCGACATCGAGCAGCCGGGCTACGTCCCCGGCGTGCCGTCGATCATCTACAGCGCCATCCTCAGCACGGCGCGCAACGTCACCTACCACCCCGGCAACTGCGCGTTTCTCAGCGGCGTCACCACGGTGCAGGACGCGTTGGACGAGCTGTGCAAGCGGCCGTCCGGCGGCGGTACCTGCACGCTGGTGTTTTCTCCGGGCGACAACATCAATGCGCGGCTCGCCGCGGAAGCGAAGGCCGTGCTGGATCTCGAGCTCTGTTTCAAGACGGGCGAGTTCGAGACCAACCTGCCGATCAAGATCGAGAAGCGCCGGAGCGTGAAGATGACCGGCGGCGGTTTCGGCTCGCACATCATCAATCGGAAGCATCCCACCGCCGTCCACTTCGTCGGATGCGACTCGGTGCTCGTGCGCGACCTCTTCATCGAAGGAACGCAGGGCGGCGGCATCACGGCGAACAGCTCGCAGCAGGGCGCAATCCTTTTCGAGGAATGCACTGTCGACGTGACGGCCGAGCAGCTCCGCCTCCAATGCGCCGCGGGAACACAGGGCGCGCGCTACGCGGGCCTCGTCGCGCGCGATTGCCCGCAAGTCCGCGTTTCCGGCTGCACCGTCATCGCGGGGCCCGATGCGTTCGGGATGCACTTCACGGACTTTAAGCGGCTGGTCGTGACCGAGAACCGGATCGCGGCCGAGGAGCAGGACATCGTCGTCCATCACGTCGCCCTGGCAAAAGCGAGTCTGCTGAAAAACCTCCGCGTCGGTCCACCGCCGGTCGTCGATACGAATGAGATTGCGGTCAAGATCGGGAATCAGGAAGTGATCTTCGCGGTGGCGAATCCAAACATCGGCGACCAGATGAGAAGAGCCATCGGCGCGATGCCGCAAACGCCCGTAACCACACCGCGGGCCGCGTTGCAGTTCGCCAACGATACGGCCGAGCGGCTGGTGCGGGACAACGGTTTCCGCAGCCAGTTCGGATTGATCGCCGAAATGATTCAGCAACTGGCGCCCATCGCCGGCCGTGGCAACATCGGAATCTACGGTCTGTCGAATGAGGGGACGGTGCTCATCACCGGCAACGGCGTGCGGCATTTCTGGATCGGCGTGCGACTGGACGCACGCGTGTTGACCGGCGCGGAACGCTACGAGCGCATCGTCATCTCCGAGAATGACATCCGCATCTCCACCGGTCCCGAGGAACAATCGCCGTTCGGGATCCTCGTACGGGACACCGACTCGTTGGAGATCTTCGCGAATCTCGTCACCGCGAATTTTCCGCGCAACGGAAGCGATGGCATCCGCGCCGCCGGCCCGCTGCGCCGCCACGCCATCATCCGCGATAACCACGTCACACAATTCGTCAACGGCATCGTCTCCACCGCCGCCGTGCCGACGGACCTGAAGCAATGGCGTCTTTCGTCGAACCTCGTCGTCGGCACTCCCGCGGGCGGCAACGCGTACAACGCGCCCGGATTCGACCTCGACGCGAACAAGCCGTGATGCTCGCGCATCATCTCGGCGCCAGAGCGGCGATCCGCTGCCGGCGGCGAAGATACAGTTCGTCGTCCGCGAGAAACGGGAACGCCGCTGCGAGATCGTCGAAGACGCGCGACAGGAACGAGTGGATCTCGGCGACGACGGCATCGCGCGGCTCGGTCACGGGCTCCACGCGGTCGCGCTCACCGACGCTGAGCACGTCGCGGTTCGCGCCCATATACGTGCGCGTATAGATCCGGACCGTCTCGGCGTCGGTCGCGAAGATGATCAACGGAATCTCGTCGACGTAATCGACGACGTACCACGCGTAGATCCTCGTGTCGGGAGGCAGTTCCGGCATCCGCGCGCGCACTTCCTCGAACGTCGACGGCGCGCAGGCGGCCAGTTGCTCGCCGATCTCCAGCGAGGAGTGAACCAGATCGACGAAGTTGACGTCCCGCATCGGGAGCCGCGTCGGTCCGACCACCATCGTCGCCTCGGCGCCGGCGCGGACGAAGGCGTAAAGCGCCGAATCGGCGTCGTAGCCCTCGTATCGTTCGGGCTCGCCGATCGGCTTGGACGGCGCTGCATATTCGATCCGAAAGTCCATGCGTCGGCTCAATAGGCGATGGGATAGAGACTCCTGAGCGATCCGTCGTCGTTGAATGCCGCGACGACTCGCTTCACCGGAATCTCTACCACACCTTCCAGCTCTTCGAAGGGGATGCCTGTGAGTCCGGCCGGCACCTTGCCGGGGACGGTGAAGACGCGGCCCATGTCCGCCGTCGCCTCCATGAACACTTCGGCCACATTCGGCCCCTTATCACGCACGACCTTCCCGGCCTTGAAATCCGCCCGCGCCTTGTCCAGAAACTTCAGGAACAGGTAGTCCGAAGCCATGAGGCTTTCCGTCTTGTTGCCACTCTTCGCCGCCTCGGCGACCTTCCGCGGCGTCTTCAGGACGTGCCCTTGCGCGGCATGGAGAACTCCCAGTTTCTTGTAAATCTCCTCGCGCTTGGCCGGCCCTGCGACCTTTCCTTCCATGACGAGTTTTCCCGATTCGTCGAACGTGGCGGGGCGCACGCCGCCCGCATATCGCACGGGGACCGAGTGGCTGGCCTGCTCGAAGGCTTCGGTTACCGCCTTCAGCTTTTCGGGACTCTCCAGATCGATCTCTTTCGCGTACGACTGGAGCTTCAGCTCGGCCAGAAAGGACTGCACGTCGCGAATGCCCTTTTTCACCGCGCGGTAGGCCAGCTTCGTCAACGCCGCGATGACGTCGGGATCGATGCCGCCCATGTAGACGCGGCCCATGGTTCGCCGCATCGCAGCCTTCAGCTCTTCGACTGCGAGGCGGTACTCCTCCTGCGCCTTTCCCGCCGCGAAGATGGTCTCGCGCAGTTCCTTGGTCAGGCCTTTCGCCTCGGCGAGTCCCTGGTCGAGTTTTGCCAGTCCGCCGCCGGTCTCGAGCGCCTTTGCGGCCGGTGCCGCCGCTTTGAACGCAGCGGCCAGTGCGGCGCCGTCGAGGCCGACCGCGATGAGCGACAGCGCGACCCACAGCAGGCTCGGTTCTTCACTGCTGACGCTGCGCGCCTTGTCGAAGTCCGTATGCGCCGCCGCCTTCTCCTCGGCGTACTTCTCGATCTCTTTTCCCAACTGGTACGTGCTGAGCGCGACAGCGCCACCGGTCGCGAGAACCGCCACAGTTCCGCCGCCGAAGGTCAGGACGCCGAGGCCGATCGCCAGCGCGGCGAGAGCGATGTTGACCGCGAACTCGCGCTCTGCCAGATGCTTCTGGTAGTCGTTGACGATGCTGTCGTAGATCGAGCCGCTGGTGACACCGAGCTCGCGCCGCGTGAGATCAAGGATCGGCTTCAGCTTGAACACGCGGTCGTTGTCCTCGAGGACTTTCGCTCGCGTCGTAGCGATCGAGCCGAGACGGTCGTCGGCGTTGCTGCGCAGGTTCTTGCCGAGCTCCGCGGCGTCGTCGACGTCGAGCTTCCGGCTGTTGAGCTCCGGGTCCATAAGGATGGGATAAGCGCCGTCAAGCTTCTGTCGCACGCTCTCCGCTTCCGCTGTTTTCTCCGACGATGTCACCGCGGCCTCAAATTCCGCGTTCGTCGGCATCTCCGGATTCAAAGCGGCCGCGGACGCCGCTTGCCTCGACTCCTCCTGCGCTTTGCGCATCGGCGCGAGCGCGTCGAACAGCTTCTGGTTCTCGTTCGGATTCGTGTATCGCTGCTTCTCGACGAGGACGGTCTTCTCGCTCTCGCGCAGCGCCAGGAGCGTGAGCTCGACGGCGCGCGTGCGAAAAAGCTCGGCGTACGCCGAGACCGCCGTGTCGAACTGTTCGATATTGCTGAAGTTCGCGGCCGCGAGCGCGGCGTCCAGCGATGCTTTCTCCGCCTCCAGTTTTTCGCTGTTGCCGGGGTAGTCAATCGGAAGACGATCCGACTTCAGCGGCGGCGTCAGCATCTCGCGGTGCAGCTTCCGGTACGCCTTGGCCTGGTCGTACAGGCTCTGCAGGCCGGCGATCCGGTCGATCATCGCCTTCTCCGCTTCCTGCCGCGCGGCGAATGTAGCCAACGCGCGCTCGAGTTTCTCGTAGTCGTCCGTCGACGCATTGATGCGGCGTTTGTAGAGCGCCCAGTCTCCATCGGTGAACGTCTCGAGCCGCTTCGCGATCCGCAGGACGATGGTGTAGTTCTTCGGATCAATCGTTGCGGCGTTCGGCGCGACGAAATCCTTGATCTTCGGTGGAAGCGCACCGATCGCCGCATGGTCGCGCATCACCCCTTCACGCATGCGCAGCCAGATCTCGCGCAGGCGAGCCTCTTCCGGACCCGTGCCGAGGGGCTGACCGACTTTGTGCTGCGTCGTCTTCCAGAACCGCCGGTCGGCTTCACTGTTGATGGCCTTGCGTTCCGGCGCGGGCAGCGTGTTGATCTCCGCTGTCCGCTTCGCCATCGACGCTTTCTCGCCTTTCGACATACCGCCGACTTCGATCTCGAGCGGAATCGGTTTCCCGACCTGATCCGGCCCTACGCCGGCCTCGAATACCGCGCCCGAAGCGGCGTACCTCTTCGCCTTGATCTTCGCCTCAGCCTCGTCATGTGAGAGACCGGCGTACGTCATGACGGCGCGGATGAAGAATTCGGCTCCCGTCACCGGCGCGTCGACGGTGACGTAAAACGTGATGGACTGCTTCGGCTCGTCGCCTTTCCGTTGCACCGCACCGAATCGCCCGCGGCGTTGCTGGACGACGTGCGCGAGCTCGTGCGCGAGAAGCCGCCGCCCTTCGGTACGATCGGGATCGAACCTGCCGGTCCCGAAGTAGATGTCACTGCCGTACGTGAACGCCTGAGCCCGCAGCGACCGGCTCCACTCCGCCGCCTCGGCATCAGCGTGAATGCGCACGTCTCCGAAGTTCGCGCCAAGCGCTGCCTGCATCGCAGCGCGCGTGTGCGACGGGAGAGGCTGGCCACGACCCGCGCGCGTGTCGAGCGCGATTTGCGTTGCGCCCACTTCGCCCGCGCCCGCGCCGTCAACTGCCTTGCGCTGGATCTCGCCGTCGCCCGCTTGCGCCGCATTGCCAGGAGCGGCGCGCGGCGCTCCTTCATCGCGTGAATCGACGAGCGTGATCACTTCCTCCGCGCCCGTCGCGGCGTCAGCGACTTCGTCGGCCTCGCGTTCGGCCGCGTCGCCCGGCGCATTCACCTGCGGCTTCGCTTGAATACGGAGATCGCCAAAAGTGAAACGGACCGCTGCTGCTGCCGCGACAGCGTGCTCGATCGACGCAGAATCGGATCTCGCCGGTTGGCGTGTGGGCCTGTTCTCGCGTGTAGCTTCACAGGCCGGTGCCTTCGTGATGCGCGCAGCCATCGTCGATTAGGAGGGTCGTCGGAGCAGGCGTTCCCTACCCGGATCGCCACGGAGATGTGACGTCGCGCGCTGCCCTCACCGCACGAGCCAATCGTTAGGAGGACGGAGTATCCCCCTGACGTTCACTATCCGCGAGGAGTCCCTCGCCCTCCGCGATACCGACCATGCGTGCCGCCGCTGCGCAGCGCACATGCGTCATAGGCGAGCAACCACGAACATATGCGCTACCAGCTTTCCCCGCGCCGCGAGCGACCTACTTCGCCGCACTGACCTTCAACCCGTACCTTCGTCACTTCCTTCTTGGTCGGCGCGCGCTGGCGAATGGCCCGCGCGGGCCACTCGCAAAATCACTCGCATACTTGGCCACGGAGACGCCTGAAACCCGCATATTTCCGTGGACACGTGAAAGAACCACATCGCGCAAAGTACGTGGAATCCGAGAGATATAGCCACTGACGGCAGGCCCTCTCACGGCGGTAACACGGGTTCGAATCCCGTATGCGCTACCAACTCCCGCCCTCAAACCGCTATCGCAGCCGCAACTCTTCGAACCAGTTCACCACGACATTCAAGCGCCCGGGCGACGCGGCATCGGGTGCTTCGGCGATGAGGATGCGTCCGTCGCGTGTGAGATCGAAGTCCGATGCATTGCGATCGACGAGAAGCCTCGGCGTTCCCGCCGAAAACGCGGGCGTCGTCTTCACGCTGACGGCCATGATTCTGCTGCCCTGCAGGTATGCGATCTCGTCCGGCAACGCCCAGCGTGGGTCGATGCCTCCCTCGATTGAGATCTGCCAGCGGCCGGCCGCTCCGCTGGCGGGGCGAACGTAGATTTCCGCGCGTCCCGACTCGTCCGACGAATAGGCGATCCAGCGACCATCCGGCGAGAAGGCTCCGGGAAGCTCGTCCGCTTCGGACCGAGCGAAGGGGCGGATTCGCCCTTCGAGATCCATGAGGTCGACATCGCCGGCCGTTTCTTTGCGATCGCTGCGAACGAGCATCTCGCGCCCGTCAGGCGACATGGCCAACGCAACGACGGGCGCGTCCGTCTTCGAGATCTGCCGCTCCTCGTCGCTGCCGTCGGCGGCTCGCGTAAAGATCTGCCACCATCCGAAGCGCTCCGATGAGTAATAGATGCGAGAGCCATCGCTGGACCACACCGGCCACGCCACGCGTGCACCCGACGCCACGCGGGTGCTCGTCCCGCGGATCGTGTCGATCGACCAGATGTTCCAGTCGCGGACGGCCACGATTGCGGAACCGTCCGGCGAAAAGCCGGGATTCGTGAACGCGCCGGCCGGCAGCCGGGCCGGTTGCTGCTCGCCCTGACGGTTCACGATGATGAGCTGTCCTCCTTCATCTCCGCCGACGCCCGGCGAGAAGTAGACGAGCATGCCGTTGCGGGAAAACGCGAACTCCGCACCGCCGGCGGTGTGGTTGGCGACGCCGGTCAGCACTTCGACCGGCTGGCCGCGCACCTCGAGCGCCTCGGCGTCGAAGGGAACCGCATACAGCGAGTTCCCCCGCACGTACACCAGATGACCCGTCGGGACGTAGCGCGCGTCGCATCCTCCATTGAGGACGACCTTCCGTTCGCCCGTATCGAGTCGCTGCGCAACCACTTTCGCGTTGTCCCACGACGACCCGAGTCCGAGCGAGTACAGCACCACTCTCCCGCCGGGAAGCGCATGCGGCCAGCGATGGCTTCGCTCTCCCGCCGCGCGATCGACTTTGGAGACGGGAGTGGCTGTGCCGCCGGACGCCGGGACGCGCTCGATTCCGCCGTAAAAGTAAGGGCAGAAGACGATCGTGTCATCCGCGAGCCACTCGGCACCTCGGGGAAGCGCAGCATGCGCGAGCTCGGTCGGCTGTCCGCCCGAGAGCGCGATCTTCATCAACTTGTGCCGCGCGAAGAAACCGACCCACTTCCCGTCCGGTGAGAAAAACGGTTGCACGGCGCCTTCGGTGCCGGGAATCGGCTTCGCTTCGAACTGATCGATCGCTCTGCGGAAGAGCATCTTCGTCGTACCGACCGTGGCCGCGTAGATGATCTCCCAGCCGTCGGGGGAGACCGCGATGATCCCGTACGTATCGCCAGGACGCGCGGCGATCGTGTTTGGCGCGGAGAAGCGCATGACCGGTGAGGACTCGACGCGCGTCATCGCCCGCCACGCAAGCGCTCCGGCCGCGAGTGCCGCGATGCCGGCGATGGCGGCGACGCTCCACGCCAGCCGATCCCGCCTCGTTCGTCGCGCGGCGAGCGGCGCCGCCACGTTCACCTGCGATCCCGATTCGCCGATCCAGCGAAGCTCCTGAGCGACATCGCGTGCGCTCTGCCAACGATCCTCCGGATCCTTCGCCAGGCACTTGGCAACGACGTGTTCGAATGAAAGCGGCGTGAGCGGCTGCACCTCCGACATGGGAGGGGGCTGCTCCTTGACGATGGCCGCGATCAGCGACGCTTTCGATTTTCCTTCGAACGCGGGGCGGCCGGTGGCCATCTCGTAGAGCAACGCGCCGAGGGCGAAGATGTCCGACCGTGCGTCGACATTCGCGGTCTCGAGCTGCTCCGGCGCCATGTATTGAAAGGTGCCGAGGAGCGTGCCTTCCTGCGTCAGAGGCTTGTGCACGGTCGCGCCGTCGTCGACGAGATCGAAGGCCGTCTTCGCGAGCCCGAAGTCGAGCAGCTTCGCGCCGGCGCGGGTGATCATGACGTTGCCCGGCTTCAGATCGCGATGGACGACTCCCGCGCAATGCGCGCGATCGAGGGCGTCAGCGATCTGCGCGCCGTATTTGAGAACGTCCGGCAACGGCAGCGCACCGTGCTCGAGCCGTTCGGCGAGCGACTCGCCTTCGATCAACTCCATCACCAGATAGTCGTCGCCGACGTCGTACAGCGTGCAGATGTGAGGATGATTCAGTTGCGAGATCGTCTTCGCCTCGCGTTCGAATCGCGCCTTCAGATGCGCATTCTGCGCAAACTCCGGGGGAAGGATCTTGATCGCGACGCTGCGGTCGAGGCGCGTGTCGCGCGCCTTCCACACCTCGCCCATGCCGCCCGCGCCGATGCGCGAGGCGATCTCGTACGGCCCGAGGCGTTGGCCGGGAGTGAGGGTCATCGGACTCATGGCGTGTCGGCTCTGATTGGATCCGATTGGATGCGATTGGCGAGCAGTATAACGAACGCGCACTCAGCACGTGTCTACTGCTCGACTCCCCGGAAGCCTGCTCCGGTGACGTTGATGCGCTGCTGTGAGCGCACTCGCGACATTGGCAGCGATGGAGACCGCGCGTTCGCACGGGAGTGCTCCTTTCGTGATGAGCACACGCAGTGACGCACCCTCGACCAGTTCCATCGCGAAGTAATCGCGGCCGCGATCGTGGCCTGTGCTTCAGCGAGGAATCGGGCTCGCCCGGCTGGATGCTCTTCGCTTTCTTACGACAATCGGCGTACGACGAGCGGACGAATTTCTGCGATCCTCTCGAAATCGCGGTCGACGTGAACCACGCCGAGGTCGTGGTGCATGGCCGTGCATGCGATCAGGAGATCGGGGATTGGCGTTCGATGCCACATCCCGTGATGGTGAGCGAGGTCTCGCTGCAGATCGAGCGCCTTTTCGAATACGTCCGGCGGAACGGGGACGATCTCAAAGCTCATGCGTAGTTCGGCCTCCAGGGCATCGTAGTCCCGGGCCGAACGTGCCGAGTACAGTTGTTCGAGCTCGCCGACGGGACAGAGGAATAGCAATCCCGCGAGTTCGGAGAGCTGTTCCGCGATTCGCTCCTGCGCGCCCCGGGCGGCGGCGCTCTTGTCCAGGAGCCACCCTTTTACCGCCACATTTCCTCCGACACCAGAACTGAAATGTCCACGCGCTTTGAGAGCAGTTTCAAGTAGCGACGCTGGTTCACTGCTCTTCGGGCGCGCTCCGTCTCGGTGCTGTCAGCCACGAGACGGAGTGCCCGTTCCACGGTGCCGCGAGTGGTCGTTTCCCCAAGGGCCTCTCGTGCCCTTTCCAGGAGGTCCTGATCGATTTCGATCGTGGTCCGCTTGATCATGTGTACATGATATCAAGTCTCTATGTACATCCCGCCAGCAGACCCCTCGTTTCGTTCGAGTTCTCCTTTAGATTGGAGTGTGAGGGTCGTCGATCTTCCCACTCTCAAATCACTCTACGCCCTGCATTTCACCCGCGGAACCGCGGCGAAACCGCTTCGCCCGACGGCCGGTCGACCTACAAAAGGGGTAGAGATCGACGCGTTCGGCGCGCTACGACTCGACCGGCAACCGATGCTCTGACGCCCAGCAGTTGGCCGTCTTGACCTTCATGACTATCTTGACCAATAATGGCGCCGAGGTGTCGGATGGTCCGGGCACGCGAAGAGACGATCAACGTCGCCGAGGCAAAAAAGAGGCTTTCGACCTTGCTGGGGCGCGTCGCTTTCGGCAAGGAGACGATTCTGATCATGAGGCGAGGCCGCCCGATGGCCAGACTCATTCCTCCCGACGATGAACCGGTCCCGCAGGGTCTGGGAACCGTGCGAGGCTGGCTCTCCGACGATGATCCTTTTCTGGCGGCGGTCGAGGAAATCGTCACCGCGCGGGTCAGGCACCGGCCGCGTGCGTTGCGCGGACGATCTGTGAGTCGTAAGCGGTGAGGTACCTGCTCGATACCAACGTCCTTTCCGAGGTCATCCGGAAACAACCAAACCGCGGGCTGCTGCAACGGTTGCGCGAAGTTGCGGCCCGAGACGTCGTGACGTCGGCAGTCTGCGTCGCGGAGCTTCGCCATGGAGCGGCCAGCGTTGCCCACGGTGCACGCCTGTGGGAGCGAATTGCCCGTGAGATTCTGAGCCGCGTCGACATTCTTCCTCTGGGTGAGGCAGAAGCTGTTCGTGCCGGTGATCTCCTCGCCACACTCGAAGCCCAGGGCGAGCCGATCGGGGTCGAAGACATCTGGATCGGTGCCACGGCCCTCGAGCACCGCCTCACGGTCGTCACACGAAATCTGAAACACTTTCGCAGGATCCCTGGCCTCGCATCCGAATCGTGGTGGGTGACGAGCGAGCTTTGAGAGTTCTGCTCGTGCCAGTGGCTCCGTCAAACCCTGAGAACAGGTCGGATGCGGCGCGCCGCTCTTCGTTTCTTTTCTCAGTCGCCGCGCGCGTCGCGGTGCATGGCTCGCAATGGCACGGCGACCTGTCTTGCTAAACCAGCCAACGACTGGTTAATATCGTCCGATGCCGAAGATGACCGCCTTCGAAGCAAAGACCCGTTTTGGCGAGCTGCTGCAGCGCGTCGAGCGTGGGGAGGAGATCGTCATCACCCGGCACGACCGTCCCATCGCGCGCGTGGTGCGCGAAGGCGCGCCGAACCTCGATTCCGTGAGACGGACGGTTGACGGGCTGCGTCAGTTGCGGCAGCGCATTCGCAAACGCAACCGCGGCCGCTCCGCACTCTCGGCGGCCGAGGTCCGCGCGGCAATCGGACACGGCCGGAAGTGAAACGATCCTTCGTCGCCGATGCCTCGGTCGCGATCGCGTGGATTCATCCGGCTCAGGCCACTCCCGAAACCGACGGCATGCTCGACGCTATCGCCGCGGGTGACTCCCTTGTCGTTCCCGCACTCTGGCCGCTCGAAGTGGCGAATGCGATCACGGTTCTGCGCCGCCGGCGAAAGCTCACGTCCGATGAAGCGCGATTGGCCATCGAGATGATTCGCGAGCTGCCGGTGGCCATCGATCATGAGGCCGCAGCGATCGCGCTCACGCGGCTCGCCGATCTGGCCTCGGAACATGAACTGACCGTCTACGATGCGACGTACATCGAACTGGCGTCGCGCAGACAATTGCCTCTCGCGTCGAACGATGCGCGGATGAAACGGGCGGCAGCGCAAGCGGGCGTGGATTTGTGGCGCGACATGTCGCAGAAATGAACCGGATTCCAACTGCGATCCTCGACAGGTATGTGCCGTTAAGCGTCAATTTCCGCTCGACTTCCGGCGGCCTACCATTCGGAGAAGCCTCGAGAAACCGCGAGCGCACGAACCCGAGTGAGGAGGTCGAGAGCAGCCTCGGGGACAGGAGCCAGCATGGAAACACGACAACTCGGAAGACGAAAACTCGGCACGCTGGAAGTGTCGGCGCTGGGACACGGGTGCATGAGTATCAGTGCCAACTACGGCCCGCCGGCAGACAGAAACCAAGGCATCAACGTCATTCGTGTCGACATCGCCGGCACATCGCTTCGGTCTTTCAGAGATGCAAACGATGACATCGGGGCGACGAGGATGCAGAGAGCAACGACAGTGACGCTGAGACGTTTTTTCATGATCCCTCCATAGCGTCGGCGTGATTGCCGACGTTTCATTCTGGAGTGCGCCCTCTCGAGATCGAAGATGCAATCATCGTGTTGCGCAAGTACTCCGATCAACCATTGACACTGACCGATGCGGCGGGACTGTCGATCATGAAGGATCGTCGCATCCGGAGCTGCTGGTCGACGGATCGCCATCTCGGGCTGTCTGGCGTACCGCTGCTGATTCATCAGCGCTGACGTGAATCGAGGAACCGGTCGCGTTGGCGCCATTCGATCTGTCTGTGATGCTTGGTGACATTGCTGCGAGGCACGTCATCACTCCTGCCATGGATTGATGACCGTGAGGTGAAGTCCCTTGAAGTGACGCACATTGCGCGTGGCGATCGACGCTTTGCGCGCCAACGCGATGCCGGCAATCTGGACGTCACGAATCTCGACGGAGCGCCCCGACCGGCGGCGCTCCGCGGCAATCCGGCCGGCTGCATGCGCGGCCGCCGAATCGAAAGGGATCACGCGCTCCTCGAAGTCCTCCTCGATCATCTTCGCAAACGCATCCTCCAGCGCGCGACGCCGACGCCCGGTTGCAAGCAACTCCAGGCCCATGCGAACTTCGAACAGCGTGATGGATGTCGTCCAGATGGACTCCGCAGGTTGAGAGTCGAGCCACGCCACGACGACCGGTTCGACTTCATGCTGCATGAACGCCGATACGACATTCGTGTCCAGAAGAATCACTCCTCGAGCTCCGCAGGGCGCGCAGCCTGACCACGAAGCTCGGGAATCTCCTGCCGTAACCCGATGCGAGCGAAACGTGCCGCGAGCCGCGACCCCAGCGCCCCGCGGGAGACTCCTTCGCCCTTGACCGCATTGCGGAGGATCTCCCGAACCTCTTCCTCCGTGCTCCGCCGATGCCGGTGCGCGCGGCGTTGAAGCTTCGCCTTCACGTCATCATCGAGCCGTCGAACGACAATCTGGGCCATGGGCGAGAGGATATCACGATATCAATTCGAATCTCTCTGCCGTCATCTCTCAGCTTCGTTCGCGCCGAAGTGATCAGCGACCGTCTGTCGTCCCCAGACCTTCTTCGCGCAAGCGATTGACATCTTTCGCAGGCGCACTGCCGAAGAAGCTATAGAACCGTGGAAGCTGGAGTCGGGCGCGCGTCCCGCCGAGGGGCGAGGTCTCCAGCGTGACGGAACCACCGTACAACTCGGCGAGATCGCTGACGATCGCGAGACCGAGCCCCGATCCTCGGACCTGCTGATCGGCCCGCACTCCTCGCTGCAGTACCTGAGCGCGCATGGACGGATCGAGGCCCGGCCCATCGTCATCCACTGAGATGGCGAGTCGGTCGTTTTCGATCGCTGACGAAATGGCGACTCGGGAGCGTGCCCACTTGCACGCGTTGTCGAGCAGATTCCCCAGCATCTCGTCGAGGTCTTCCCTGCGGCCTCGAATCTCGTGCGCGGGCAAAACATCGACGTCGATCGTGAGCTCGCGTCCCGCGTAGAGGCGCCGCATCGTGCGCACCAGACCTTCGACGGACGGAAGGACAGGGCATCGGAGTCCCGGGGCTGCACCCATCGATGCGGTGGCACGTGCGCGAGCCAGGTGATAGTCGATCTGCCGCTGCATCCGCTCGACCAGCTAACGGAGCATCGTCGCGAGATCGTGATGGCCCGCGGCGTGAGCCTGCTCCGCCTCCTGCGCGAGCACCGCCAGCGGCGTCTTCAATCCGTGCGCGAGATCTCCGGCCGTGGTGAGGGCGCGAGCGACAGCACGCTCGCGATCCTCGAGCAGCGCATTCAGATCGTTCACGAGCGGCTGCACCTCGGTTGGGTAGTCGCCATCGATTCTCTGGCTGCGTCCCTCTCGCACCAGAGAGAGACCGGCGCGAAGTCTCCAGAACGGCGCCACCGCTTTTTGAACGAGGAACAAGCCGCCCACGACGAAAGCTCCGGCGAGGATTCCCATCGCGATGTGCGTCATGTGGCGCATCGCGAGCTCGGGATGGTTCCGGGTCAACCTGAGCACCAGAGCAATGACCGCGACAAGCACCGCCGTCATCCAGACGAGTGCTCCGACGAACAGCCGGGTACGGAGCGAGCCCTTCACGATTCCGTCCCGATGCGATATCCGAGTCCGCGGACGGTCTCGATCGTCGAGGCACCGAGTTTCCGTCGCAGACGCGCGATGAACACCTCCACGGTGTTCGAGTCGCGGTCGAACGTCTGCGCGTAGATGTGCTCCGTCAGCTCGCTCTGCGAAACGACGCGCCCGCGATGGTGCATGAGGTACGAGAGCACGCGAAGCTCATGGCTGGTCAGCTTCACCGGCTGCCCATCGAGAGTGACCTGCGACGTTCGCGGGTCCAGCACCACTGCGCCGCACCGCAGCTCGGGCGTGAGCTGTCCGCTCGATCGCCGGATCAGCGCGCGGAGCCGCGCCAGCAGCTCGGCCATTTCGAAGGGCTTGGTGAGGTAGTCGTCCGCGCCGCCGTCGATGCCGCGCACTTTCTCGCTCCAGCTTCCGCGGGCGGTGAGAACCAGCACCGGCACCGCGATTCCGCCGGCGCGCCAGCGCTCGAGCAGCGTCAACCCGTCGATCTTCGGCAACCCGAGGTCGAGAATGACCGCGTCGTATTGCTCGGTGCTGACGAGAAAGTCGGCCTGCTCTCCATCGTTGGCAATGTCGACCGCATGGCCCGATTCTCCCAACGTGGCGGCGAGCCGGTTCGCCAGCAGCGACTCATCTTCGACGATCAGGACTCTCACGAAATTGAAAATTGAAAATTGAAAATTGAAAAAGGGGACACACTTTTGCGGCGTTCGACTCTGCCCGATCGTACCTTACCTCGCCACACGGAAGGGCAGTGCCATCCACCGCCGCAGCGGGCTGCTGTTCGTCTACGCCATGCTCGTCATGGGCACCACGGGCGCGATGCTGGGGTTCATGAAGCACGGTCCCGCCGACGGCAACGTGTTCGCCGGCTTCATGGTGGCGTACTTCGTCGGCACGGCTCTGACGACCGTCCGCCCCGTGTCGTCATGGACGCGTCGTATCAATGTTGTAGCGCTGGCGGTCGCGGTCGGCCTTGTGTTCCTCTGCATCCGCGAAGGCGTCAACGCCTCCAACAGCCCTCGGGGTCTCCTCAACGGCGTCGTCATCGTGCACTTCTTCATCGCCACGGTCATGCTGCTGGCGGCGGCCGGCGACGTGCGCATCCTGCGGTTCGGGATGCCCCGCGGCGGGCCGCGCCTGGCGCGTCATCTCTGGCGGATGTGCTTCGCGCTGTTCATCGCCGCCGGATCCTTCTTCTCGATCCGTGAGCGCGTGGCGAAGATCCTTCCGGAGCCGTTCACGACCGGGCCGATGCGCGCGCTGCCTATCCTGCTGCTGTTCGGCGCGATGTTCTATTGGTTGTGGAAGGTCCGGCACGACTCGATGCTCGCTCGCGTCCCGGGTTCGGGCCGATGACCTGTGCGTACCTCCTCCTGCCTCTGTGCTCTCTGTGTCTCTGTGGTGGATTCACCACGGAGACACAGAGACACCTGATCTCCGTTCGCGGCACACTCTGCCGCATCGCGGCATGACCGCTGCCGTTTCCTGGGTGTTTCAAATTGGTGTCAGAATCACGCTCGCATGAGGATCGTGGACGCGAAGGTCATTGTCTGCTCGCCCGGACGAAACTTCGTCACCCTCAAGATCATCACGGAAGACGGCATTCACGGCCTCGGTGATGCCACGCTCAATGGCCGCGAGCTCGCCGTCGCCTCCTACCTGACGGATCACGTCGTCCCGCTGCTGATCGGCCGGGATGCGCGACGCATCGAAGACACGTGGCAGTATCTCTACAAGGGCGCGTACTGGCGCCGCGGGCCGGTCACGATGACTGCGATCGCCGCGGTCGACACGGCGCTGTGGGACATCCGCGGGAAGGCGCTCGATACTCCTGTGTATCAGTTGCTGGGCGGAGCATCACGCGATGCGGTGATGGTCTACGGGCATGCGAGCGGCGACGGCATCGAGGAAACGGTGGAAGCCGTCAGCCGCTACATCTCGCTCGGGTACAAGGCGATCCGAGCGCAGTGCGGCATCCCGTCTGTCCCGAACGCTTACGGCGTCGGCCGCGGCGCGATGTACTACGAGCCGGCAGAGAAGAATGCGCCGCTCGAGACGCGGTGGGACACGTCGAAGTACCTCGAGATCGTTCCTCAGCTTTTCGACCGGCTCCGGAAAGAATTCGGACCGGAGCCGCATCTGCTCCATGACGCGCACCACCGCCTCACTCCGGTCGAGGCTGCGCGGCTCGGAAAGAGCCTCGAGCCGTACCACCTGTTCTGGCTGGAAGATCCGACGCCGGCCGAGGCGCAGGAAGCCTTTCGACTGATCCGGCGGCACACCACGACGCCGCTCGCCGTCGGCGAGATTTTCAACTCGATCTTCGACTGTCACCAGCTCATCCACGAGCAGCTCATCGACTTCATCCGGACGACGGTCGTTCGTGCGGGCGGCATCAGTCATCTGCGGAAGATTGCGGCACTCGCGGAGCTGTACCAGGTGCGAACCGGGTCGCATGGCGCAACGGATCTGAGTCCGGTATGCATGGCGGCCGCGCTTCACTTCGACCTGAGCGTGCACAACTTCGGAATCCAGGAGTTCATGCGTCACACCGAGGCGACCGATCGCGTTTTTCCGCACCATTACGTCTTCGACTACGGATTCATGCATCCAGGCGACGCGGCCGGGCTGGGCGTCGACATCGATGAGAAGCTGGCCGCGGAGTACCCGTACGAGCGCGCGTATTTACCCGTCAATCGATTGACCGACGGCACAGTTCACAGCTGGTAGTCGCATGTCATCCCGAGCGTGAGCGAGGGATCTGGGTCGGTGGGGGACGCGAGGCACAATCTTCGCGCCACCGCCCGCCCGGATTCCTCGCTACGCTCGGAATGACATGTCACAGCAGATCCAGCAGGCGCGGCAGCCACATCGACAGCCATGGCACATACGTGATCAACAGCAGCGCGAGCGTCATGGCGATGAAGAACGGGATTGCTGGTGCCACGACGCGGGCGATGGTCGTCTTACCCACGCTGCAGGCGACGAAGAGGCATGTGCCGACCGGAGGAGTGCAGAGGCCGATGCAGAGGTTGGCGATCATGACGATCCCGAAGTGCACCGGATCCATGCCGAGGTTGATCACGACAGGCAGGAAGATCGGCGTGAAGATCAGCACGGCGGGCGTCATGTCCATGAACGTACCGACGATCAGGAGCAGTACGTTGATCAGCAGCAGCAGGACGAGCGGGTTGTCCGACAGCGCGATCATCGCCGAGCTCACGGTCTGCGGAATCTGCTCGTAGGCCAGCACCCAGCTCATGGCCTGGCTCGCGCCGACGAGCAGCATCACGACGGACGTCGTTTTGGCCGACCGCAACAGGATCGCCGGCAGGGCACGAACTTTCACTTCACGATAGACGCCGACGCCGAGCAGCAGCGCGTACGCCACCGCAATCGCCGAGGCCTCGGTCGCGGAAAAGATGCCGCCGAGGATGCCGCCCAGGACGATCACGATGAGGAGCATGCTGGGCAGTGCTCCGATCAGAGCTGGAATGAAGGCCGGCGGCTCGATCCTGGCCTCTCCGCTCCTGCGCAGGTTCATGAGCAGCGCTGTGACCATGATGGCCAGGCCGACGATCACCCCCGGGATGACACCGGCCATGAAGAGCGCGGCCACCGACACGTTCCCCGCCACGACGGCGTAGACGATCATGATGTTGCTGGGAGGAATCAGGAGCCCGGTCGTGGCCGACGTCGCGGTGAGCGCGACCGCGAACTCGCGCTTGTAACCCTTTGCTTCCATCTGCGGAATCATGAAACCGCCGATGGAAGACACCGCGGCGGCGGCCGAGCCGGACACAGATCCGAACAGCATGCAGGTGACCGTATTCACATAGGCGAGACCGCCCGGCAGCCGTCCGACCATCGCCGCTGCCAGATCCATGAGGCGACGAGCCATGCCGCCTTCGCCCATCAGGACGCCGGCAAGGATGAAGAATGGGATCGCCAGCAGCGGAAAGCTCTCGATGCCTTTTGCCAGGCGTTGTGCCGTCATCGCCGCCGCCGGAACGTCCTCGAGGCAGGCGATGGTCGCCAGCGAAGCCAGGCCGATGCAGAAGGCCACTGGCACGTTCAGCGCGAGCAACGCCAGAAAGACGAACAGGAGCACCAGGACCTCGGCGGCCATATTCAGGTTTCCGGAACGGGCGCTTCCACGACTTGTCGAGTCAGCAGGTGCTCGATGCTGAAGGCGACGAAGAAGATGCCGCTCAGCGGCACCACGCTGTAGACGAAGCCCATCCTCCATTGCAGGACCGGAGTGAGCTGCCCGGAAGCGAGCGCCTCGCTGACGAGCAGCCAGCCGCCCCAGCACAGCACGAGTACGGAGAAGACGATCACCGACAACTCCACCACGACGCCGGCGAGACGCCGACCGGCCGGATCAAATTTCGCCACCAGGTAGTCGACACCGAGATGGCCGCGGTCCCGGTACGTCAGCGCGCCGCCGAGCAGTGACACCCACACGAGCAGGTAGACGGCCAGCTCCTCGGTCCAGTCGCTCGGCCGGATGCCGGGCACATAACGGGAAATCACGCCCCAGAGCACGTCGAGCACGAGGGCGGCGAAGAGCCCCACCGTGAGCCATTCGAGGACGCTGACCACGTTGCGCCAGGCGCGTTGCATCACGGAAGCGGTCATGGCACGTCGCGGATCCGGCGGACGAGCTCGGTGATGCGGCGGTCGTCGAGCGCCGCGTACATCGGCGCGGTGGCCGCGACGAACGCAGCCTTGTCCGGCCGGTACACCGTCACGCCGGCTTCCGACACGAGCTTCAGCGCTTCCTCGGTCTTCTCGCGCCACAGCTTCCGCTGAAAGTCGACCGACTCGGTGGCCGCCTCGTTGACCCAGTTGCGCACTTCGGGGCTCAAACTTTCCCAGATCGGTTTGCTGAAAATCACCATGTCGGGGATGCGCGTGTGCTCGTCGAGCGAGAAGTGCTTCGCGATCTCGTAGTGCCGGCTGCTGAGGAAACTGGGAGGGTTGTTCTCCGCGCCGTCGACCATCCCCTGCTGCAGCGCCGTGTAGAGCTCACCCCAGGGCACGGGAGTCGGCCCGCCGCCGAGCATGATGATGAAGTCACGCGCGGTCCTGCTCGGCAGCACCCGCAACTTCATTTCCTTCACGTCGGCCGGTTTCAGGATCGGCTTCTTCAACGTATAGAAACTGCGGCTGCCGGAGTCGTAGTAGCAGAGTCCGTGGATGCCGTGACGTTCACCCGCTGCCAGCAGTTCGCGGCCGAGCGGGCCGTTGAGCACGCGCCAGTAATGCTCTTCGTCACGGAACAGGTAAGGCAGGCTGAAGACCGCCATCTCCGGAACGAAACCTTCCATCGCAGCGGTGGATGTCTTGACCATCGCCAGCGCGCCGCGCTGGAGCTGCTCGATCGTCTCGGGCTCGGTACCGAGCTGGCCACCCGGAAAGATCTGGAGCTCGACCGTGCCGCCGGAGAGCGCGTCGAGGCGCTTCGCCATGAACTCCATGCCGAGGTGCACGGGGTGCTGCTGATCGAGAACGTGACCGAGCTTGAGAACGGTCCTGCGCTCGCGGCCATCACCGCTGTCGCGGGCGCGAATTGCCGGGATGAGAGCGGCCGACGTCAGCAGCACGCCGATGAGCAGGCCGAGCGCGAGAAATGAGAGCGATTTGCGGTCCATGGCGTCAGTTGTCATCCCGAGCGTAGCGAGGGATCTGGGCCGGCTGGGGGCGCGAGGCGGGAGATTCCAGCCGCCGCCCGCCCAGATCCCTCGCTACGCTCGGGATGACATGCGGGTTCCAGCCATCCGTCCCGCCGAGAATTCTCTGCGGGGTCAGCGCCGCAACCTCTTCTTCGGTGAGCGACCGAGCCCACGCGACGCGTGTCGCCGGGCTCGCGCCCGCCCCGGTGCTGCCGGATTCAGCGTAGAAAACAGTGGCCTCGGCTTCCGGCTTGTTCCAGTTGTGCCAGCCTTCAGGACGCACCACAGCCGACATGTGCGTCCGCAGGAAAACGGTCTTCGCATGGATCCGCCAGGGACGACCGAGGTACGTCTTTGTGCCTTCGGAGCCGGTGATGCGGCAGTCGATGAATACGAGTCCGTGCTCTGTCCCGTGCGGAGTGGAGGCGGCGGTGATGTACCCATCCTCGACCGCGTGGATGTGGCAGCGGTCGAACACGGCTGTAGCGCCGCCGAAGATGAAGTCGACGCTCCCCTCGATGTAGCAGTCGGCGAAGTAGTGGCGGCCGCGGTTCACGAGGAGAGTATCCTGCCATCCCACGAAGCGGCATCGGCGGAAGATGACGCGATCCGCATCGACTCGAAGCGCCACCGCCTGCGCGACAGGAGGTCCGCCGGGGCGCGGCCCCGGCCGGCCGGCGCCGTTGGCAATGGTGACGTTTTCCCAGAGCATGCCGTCGCCGTCGATGTGGACGGTGGGCGTCCGAAACGTTCCAATGGGCTTCCCGTCAGCGCCGGGAACGTTCGCGTGAAGATCGCTCGTGATGATCGTCGTTTCCGCGTTCTCCCCGATCACGGCGATGTTGCCGCGCTCACGCTGCACGTAGACACGTTCGCGGTAGATGCCCGGCTTCACCACGATGATCCAGCGCCGGGCACTTTCGGCCGTGTTCATCGGCGCTCGACTGATGGCTTCCTGGAGCGAGGTGTAGTGGCCGGAGCCGTCGGCCGCGACGATCGCGTCGGGCACCCTTGCGCGCCACTGCGGATACTCGTGCGAGAGAAGAGTGGCCGGCCAGGTGCCGTGGTAGGCGTAGCCAGTGCGCCGCTCCTGCTCGATCTCGTTGAAGTCATAGCGGACGACCGAGTCACGGCCCAGAAAAATGGGACGGTTCGTGCCGAGCTCGTAGAAGCGCGCCCAGAGCGGTGGAGCAGCCGGGTCGGCGACCAGACGCTTGTCGTTGCCGGCGACCTCTTCGAGCCGCATGCCTCGAATGGGCACGGAGCGAAACCACTCGACGGCGCCTTCGACGGCAGCGATCACCGCGGGATCCGGCTTCTCGATCTGCATGAGGAAGCGGACGATTCCGACGCTCTCGCTGCCGGATAGTGACGGAGGCTCGAAGCTGCGGCCCCACGCCGGCTCGAGCGTCGTCTCGTCGTGCTGCGCGCTCCACGCGGTGAGTTTTCCGTTCTGTCGGACCTGCGTCCGCAGGATCAGGTCGATGCCGCGGGCCACTGCGGCGGCTGCTTTCGCCCGGCGCTCGCCGTCGACGAAGTCATACGGCGGCCGGCCGGCCGCGACGTCCCGGAGAACCGTCATCGCGCGGATCATCGCGTCGTCATTGAAAGTGATTCGCGAGGGGTAGCCTTTGCGCAGCGGGAAGAACTGGGGAAATCCGCCGTTCGGATACTGCGCGGCCAGCAGGTAGTCGACGCCGCGCAGGAATGCCTCGCGGTACTTCTCCTCACCTGTTGCATGCGCCACCCGCGCGAGGAACTGCATCGGCAGAGTGGTCGCGTCGTTGTCCAGGGTGTTCGCGTTGCTGCTGCCTGGCGCCGGGACATCGCCGGCCGTGCGCGGCGGCACGGCGAGATTGGTGCTCTTCGGCCATCCACCCTGCGGCGACTGATACTGGATGACGCTGCCGGCGATCGCGCGCGCCGCGGGCGACGCATACCATTGCGGATCCTGCCGAAGGACGTCGTTGCCCCAGCGGATCGGCTTGTCCGCGGCGACGAGGCTGCACCCGGCGAGGATGGCGAAGCTGCATCGCTCGTACTCCAGACTGGCGAAGATGAAGGGGCCTACGGCCTTCGGATCGTTGCTGCGGACCGGCTCGCTGATGTAGTACTCGAACGTTCCGCTCCGGTCACGTTCTCCCTTCTCGGGATCGCCACCGAGACCCGCGACCTGGACCACGCGGTGGATGTTCACGAGACCGTCGTCGACTTCGATGAACTCGTCGAGGATGCCGTCGTACGCGCGCCGTCCTGCCTCGCCGTACTTTGCATCGAGGACTCCGGTACGCGCCGCTCTCATGAGAGCGAAGCTGAGCATCGACGAGACGGATGACTCGAGGTAGTTGCCTTCGCGTCCGCCGTCGTCGAGCACCTGCCACCAGACGCCGCTCTGCGGGTCCTGCACCTTCACGACCGCTTCGGCGAGACGCACCAGGATCGCGACGAGCTCTCCGCGGCGCGGGTGACTGACCGGTACGAAGTCGAGCGTCTCGACGAGGCCCATGGCAAACCATCCCATGGCCCGGCCCCAGAATTCCGGCGAGCGTCCGGTCTGCGGATCGGCCCACTTCTGCTGCCGGCTCTCGTCCCAGCCGTGGTACAGCAGACCGCTGTTCGCATCGCGCGCGTTCTTCTCCATCAGGATGAACTGTGTGATGACGTCGTCGAGCAGGGCCGGCTCGTCGAACGTGACCGCGTACTGCGCGAGAAACGGCGCCCCCATGTACAACCCGTCGAGCCACATCTGCCACGGATAACGCTTCTTGTGCCAGAAGCCGCCCTGGTGCGTCCGCGGATGTCCGCGCATCTGCTCGCGCAGTGTCTCGATCGCCTTCCGGTACTTCTCGTCCCTGGTCTTCTCATACAGGAAGAAGAGCGGCTTGCCGGGATTGATGCGATCGATGTTGTAGTCCTCCATTTTGTAGAGGCCGCCGATCTCACCCTGCTCATCGATCATGCCGTCGTAGTACGTCTTCACGTATCGCAGCAGTCGCTCGTCTCCCGTTCGCCGGTAGATGTCCAGAATCGACTTCATGACCAGACCCTGCGTGTATTCCCATCGCGGAACCGTGGTCGTATCGAGCCACATCGGATCGGGATTGCGCTTCATCACCGACTCCGCCATGCGAACCGACCACGGTGCGCTGACTTCCGGCAGAGTCGCCTCCCTGACGTACGCGGCGAGGGATGGCACCACGCGACGGATCTCCTGCGCCATCAACGCCCCGAACAACGCGCTGCCGCGATCCGTGAGATGAGTCTTGTCGAGGATACCGTCATCCTCGAGCGGGCCGAGAGCCGGACTGATGCCGGAGCCGAGGGACTCGAGCAGCCTGATGCTGCGGGCATGGAGGTCGACGAGCGGCACCCTCTTCTGCGCTGCCACCTGCCGAGTCGCTTCCGCATGGGCCTCCAGGTCGGAACGGATCCGCTCTTCGCCGTCGAAGTAGCGGCGTGTGAGCGGCGTGATCAGGATCGGCTCCGCCCCCGCTGCGCGCGCTTCGTCGACGTAGCGGGCGAGATTGGCCCGATACGCCGGCAGATCAGTCTCGCGGTCGTGACCTTTCCCCGGCATGTCGTTGTGACCGAACTGGATGAGCACGTGAGAGGGACGGCTCCGGAGGAGCTCATCCCACAGGCCTTCGTTGCGGAAGCTCTTCGAGCTTCGGCCGCCGCGCGCGAAATTCAGGACCGCCGCGTCCGGCCCGACGTATCCTTTGAATCCTCGACCCCATCCGGCGGTGTCGGTCATCGTCGAGTCGCCGGCGAGAGCAATTCGTACGGAGGCGGGAGCGGGAGGCGGCGTTGCTGAAACGGCGGCGCATCCGGCCGAGGCGAGGAGAGCAACGCCTGAGAAGAAGCGGCTAAGGTCAGACCAATTCCTGCGCACCGGACTATCCACCTTCTGAATTCCGCGAATCCTACCCTTGCGGCGGAAACGAGGTCAATGCTCATATTGACAACTTACACGTCTTGTAGAGAATTGGTCTAACCATTCGGGAGACTCGTGAGCGAAAAGAAATCAGAAGACGCTGGATCCACCGGCGAGATCCAGGGTGCGGAGCAGGTGATCCGCCACGTCGCGCTTCTCATTGAGCAGGGGCGTCTCAAACCGGGCGACCGCCTGCCGCCGGAGCGCGAGCTCGCGCAGGAGCTGCGCGTGAGCCGGCCGACGATCCGCGCGGGGCTCCACGCTCTCGCGGCCATGGGTGTGACCGAGTCGCGCCAGGGCGCCGGCACGTTCATCCCTCATGGTCCGCCGCGCCTTGGCTCGGGCCCGCTCAGCTTCCTCGCCGCGCTCCACGGCTTCACGCGCGACGAAGTGTTCGAGGCGCGACGGGTGCTCGAGGTCGGCGCGGCCGGCATGGCCGCGGAACGTGGCCTCACCGATCGCCTCGCCCCGATGGCCGAAGAAGTAGCGGGCATGTTCGCGAGCATGACCGAGCCGCAGACGTTTCTGCTGCACGACGTCCGCTTCCACCGCGCGGTCGCAGCGGCCGCCGGCAATCCGGTGCTGCTCGCGCTGGTGGAAATGGTTTCCTCTCTCGTCTACGAACGTCGCCGCCGCACCGTCGAGCGTGCGCTCGATCTGAAAGAGTCGGCGGAGATGCATCGACGCATCTATCAGGCCATCCGCGACCGGAATCCCGAGCGCGCTCGCGAGGAGATGTCGCGTCACCTCGATCTCGCGCGCATGGCTCAGGCATCCGAAGAGTCGCAGGCCGGCGTGCTTCCGTCGCACGGCGTGGGGAGCGCATGACCGATGAAACACAGACGCTCTCCGGCCGCGTCGCGGTGGTGACCGGAGGCACGTCCGGGATCGGTCTCACGCTGGCGCGCGGTCTGGCCAGAGCTGGAGCCGATGTCGTCCCGCTCTCGCGGCGCGCGAAGCAGGTGGACGCCGCCGCGTCCGAGATCGAGTCGCTCGGCCGGCGCTCCCTGCGCATCACCGCCAACGTCGGTGACCGCGCGTCTCTCCAGTCCGCGCTGGCGGCGACGCTCTCGGCTTTCGGCCATGCCGACATCCTCGTCAACTGCGCCGGCATCACGAAGCGCACACCGACGGTGGATGTCGCCGAGGAGGAGTGGGCGTCGATCATCGACACGAATCTGACCGGGACGTGGCGTGCGTGTCAGGTGTTCGCGCCCCACATGCTGGAGCGGGGCTACGGGCGCATCATCAACATCGGCTCGCTCGCCTCATTCATCGGTCTGTTCGAAGTGGCTGCGTACACGGCGAGCAAGGCCGGCGTCGCAGGTCTTACGCGCGCTCTGGCAGTCGAGTGGGGCGGCCGCGGCATCAACGTCAACGCCATCGCGCCGGGGGTGTTCCGCACGCCGCTCAATTCCGCACTCCTCGACGGCACCGAGCGAGGGCGCGAGTTCCTCCTTCGCACGCCACTCCACCGCTTCGGCAAGCTCGAGGAGCTCGTCGGCGCATGCGTGTTCCTCGCGTCCGAGTCGGCCAGCTTCGTGAACGGCGAGGTGCTCGCGGTGGATGGAGGCTTTCTCGCCAGCGGTGTCAATCAGTAGATCGATTTCGAAAGGTATGACGGTGAGTCCGAAGATCACAGCAGTTCGCGTCCGAGACATCCGCTTTCCGACCTCGCTCGACATGGACGGCTCGGATGCCCTGAACCTCGGCGACTATTCCGCGACGTACGTGACCGTCGAGACTGACGCCGGCCTGACGGGGGACGGCCTGACGTTCACCAACGGCCGCGGCAACGAGATCTGCGTCGCCGCGGTTCACGCGCTCAAGCATCACGTCGTGGGCCGCCGGCTCGACGACATCCTCGCTGATCTGCGCGGCTTCTACCGCGATCTGGCCGTCGACAAGCAGCTCCGCTGGCTCGGCCCGGAGAAGGGGATCCTGCACATGGCCACCGGCGCGCTCATCAACGCCGTGTGGGATCTCTGGGCGAAACGCGAGCAGAAGCCGATGTGGAAGCATCTCACCGACCTTTCGCCCGAGCAGATCGTCGGCGCGATCGACTTCACCTATATCAATGATGCCCTCTCTCCCGAAGATGCACTCGACATCCTCCGCCGCCGCCAGACCGGAAAGGCGGAGCGAGAGAGGGAGATGCTCCGCGACGGCTACCCTGCCTACACCACTTCCACCGGCTGGCTCGGCTATGCCGACGAGAAGGTGCGGCGGCTCTGCCGCGAGGCCATGGCCGAAGGGTGGACCGCGTTCAAGATGAAGGTCGGCGCGAGCCTCGACGACAACATCCGCCGCGCGGCATTGATGCGCGAAGAGATCGGCGACGACCGCATTCTGATGATGGATGCGAATCAGGTGTGGGACGTCGATGAGGCCATCCGCCAGGTGAAAGAGCTGGCGCGCTTCGACCCCTGGTGGATCGAGGAGCCGACGAGCTCCGACGACGTGCTCGGGCACGCCCGCATCGCGCGGGAGATCGCGCCGATCAGGGTCGCGACCGGCGAAGTCGTGCAGAACCGTGTCATCTTCAAGCAGCTCCTGCAGGCGAAAGCCATCAGCTTCCTGCAGATCGACAGTTGCCGCATCGGCGGCGTGAACGAAGTGCTCTCCGTGCTGTTGATGGCTGAGAAGTTCGGCGTCCCCGTCTGCCCGCATGCCGGCGGGGTCGGCCTCTGCGAATACGTGCAGCACATCTCGATCTTCGACTACGTCTCGGTGAGCGCCAGCCTCGAGGACCGCGTCTGCGAGTACGTCGACCATCTGCACGAGCATTTCGTCGATCCCTGCATCGCGAAGAACGCGCGCTACGTCACCCCCACACGACCCGGTTACAGCATCACCATGAAAGACGACTCGCTCGACGCGTACGAGTACCCCGCAGGGCGCGTGTGGCGGAATCTCGCAGACAAGATGGCCGTGCGGTGAGCTCGAGGATGTCCACTCCCTTCATCCACGAAGACTTCCTTCTCGAGACCGACGTTGCCCGCGATCTCTATCACCGCCTCGTCGCCGGTCTGCCGATCATCGACTATCACTGCCACCTCCCCGTCGCCCAGATTGCCGAAGATCACCAGTTCCGCTCGATGACGGAGATCTGGCTGGAGGGAGACCACTACAAGTGGCGGGCGATGCGCGCCAACGGCGTCGACGAGCGCTTCTGCACTGGGGATGCTTCGGACTGGGAGAAGTTCGAGGCGTGGTCCCGGACCGTCCCCGCAACGCTGCGCAACCCGCTCTACCACTGGACGCATCTCGAGCTGAAGAATCCGTTCGGCATCAACGACCTCCTGTCTGAGCGGACCGCGGCTCCCATCTTCGAACGCTGCAACGAGCTCCTGTCGCGGCCCGAGTTCTCGACGCAGGGTCTCCTCCGCCAGTTCCACGTGGCGGTGGTCTGCACGACCGACGATCCGGCCGACACACTCGACCACCACAGGAAGCTCGCCGCGCGCCACGATCCCGACACGCGCGTCGTGCCGACGTGGCGCCCCGATGCCGCTCTGGCGATCGAAGACGCGAGTCCGTTCAATGCCTGGCTCGAGCGCCTGGAGGGTGCGTCAGGTGTTTCGATCACCCGCTTCGCCGATCTGCTGGAGGCGCTCGACCGGCGGCATTCTGAATTCCATGAAGCCGGATGCCGCGCATCCGACCACGGGCTCGAGGAGATGTACGCGGAGCCGTGGAGCGACAGCGAAGTGTCGTCCACGTTCGATCGTCTCCGCGCGGGTCACACGGTCGACGGCCAGCCTGCCCGCCGGTACAAATCCGCATTGCTGCACCGCTTTGGCGTCATGGATCATGCCCGAGGGTGGGTCCAGCAGTACCACCTCGGCGCGCTTCGGAACACGAGCTCGCGACTGCGTCGGAAGCTCGGCGCCGATACCGGTCTCGACTCGATCGGCGACTTCGAGATGGCGCGGCCGCTGGCCCGGTTCCTCGACCGCCTCGACGACAGCAGCCAGCTCGCCAGGACGATCCTCTACAACCTCAACCCGCGCGACAACGAGCTCTTCGCCACGATGATCGGCAACTTTCAGGACGGCTCCGTCGCCGGCAAGATGCAGTACGGGTCGGCCTGGTGGTTTCTCGATCAGAAGGAAGGGATGGAGGCGCAGATGCGCGCGCTGTCCAACATCGGCCTGTTCTCGCGTTTCGTCGGCATGATCACCGACTCCCGCAGCTTCCTCTCGTACTCGCGGCACGAGTACTTCCGGCGGATCGTCTGCAACATGCTCGGCAACGATGTCCGTCAGGGACTTCTGCCCGATGATCGCGCTCTCCTCGGACGCGTCGCGCAGGACGTCTCGTTCTTCAACGCCCGCGACTACCTCGGCCTCGACCTCGGCCGTCTCGGGCAGAGCGTCGAACGGGCTGCATGACTGCCGATCCGTTCCGCCTCGACGGCAAGACGGCGATCGTCACCGGGGCATCACGCGGTCTTGGCGCGTCGATGGCGATCGCACTGGCCGAGGCGGGAGCGGACGTGGCGCTGGTGGCGCGCGGCGATCTGGGAGCGACGAGTGCGGCGGTCGAGAAGCTCGGTCGCCGCGCGATTCCGATCTGCGCGGATCTCGCCGACCGCGTTGCGCCGGCAGCCATCCTGGAGGCGGCCGGGCAGGCCGACATTCTGGTGAACAACGCCGGCATCATCCGCCGCAGCAATGCTCTCGAGTACAGCGACGACGACTGGGATGCCGTGATCGAAGTGAATCTTCGATCCGTGTTCGTGCTCAGCCGCGATTTTGCGCAGGCGCTCGTGGCCCGCGGTAGTCCGGGCCGCATCATCAACGTGGCGTCACTCCTTTCGTTTCAGGGCGGCATCCGGGTGCCGGCGTATACCGCTGCCAAAAGCGGACTCCTCGGCCTGACGCGCGCGCTGGCAAACGAGCTCGCGCCGAAGGGCATCAACGTCAACGCCATCGCGCCCGGCTACATGGAGACGGAGAACACCGCCGCTCTGCGCAACGACCCGGAGCGCAGCAGAGACATCCTCGCGCGCATCCCTGCCGGCCGCTGGGGCACACCGGACGACATCAAAGGGGCCACCGTGTTCCTGGCCTCCCCGGCGTCGGCATACGTCCACGGCACTGTGATCGCCGTCGACGGTGGATGGCTCGCCCGGTAACCATGGTGTCATTCTGAGCCGCACAGACGGCGAAGAATCCCCACCCCGCCGTCGGCGGGGGGTTCTTCGCGCTCTGCGGCGCTCAGAATGACACCCAGTTCCCTGAGTGGTCTTACCAATAACTCGATATCGGTCGTAGGCACTGTATCCAACGGCAGGCACAGCCAAATTGGTAAGACAAGACTTGACTATCCAGTATGGGTGGTCATATAACAGCTCCACCTAGAAGCCTCAACTCTCAACCGGAGGAGAAGCGATGATTTCTCGACTCAGCGTGCTCGTTTTGGTGCTCAGCGCGATTGTCCTGTTGCCTGACGTCCCACTCGCTGCCCAGGACTTCCGCGGCACGATCGGCGGAACCGTCACCGACTCCACCGGCGCCGTGCTGCCCGGAGTGACGGTCACGGTCACGAACCAGGCCACGAACGTGGCCACCGCCACGGTCACGGACGCCAGGGGCGTGTTCCGGGTGCCGTACCTGATCTCCGGCACCTACACCGCTGAGGCTCAGCTGGAAGGGCTGAAGACGTCCGTTCGCCGCGACATCATCGTCCGGGTCGGCTCCAACCTCATCGCCGACTTCGTCATGGAGCCCGGGGGCGTGTCCGAAGTCATCTCGGTGACCGCGGCCGCTCCGCTGCTGGAGACGACTTCCGTGACGACCGGCCAGGTCATCGACAGCAACCAGATCGAGCAACTTCCGCTCGGCGACGGTACTGCCTACATGCTGGCTCGTCTCGCGCCGGGGGTCTCCGACTCGTCCGACCTGCACTTCTCCCGTCCGATGGACAACGCCGGCCTGTCCGGAATCGTCGCCAACGGAGCGCTGGGCGGAAACGACTTCACGCTCGACGGCGCTCCGAATCGAGTCTCGCCGAACAACACCACCCCCACGAACAACTCCGGCGTGGTCGGCTTTTCTCCGCCGTCCGTAGCGATCGCCGAGTTCAAGGTGCAGACGAACTCGTTCGATGCCCAGTCGGGTCATACGGCCGGTGCGACGGTCAACCTGGCGCTCAAGAGCGGGACGAACGACTTGCGGGGATCACTGGCGGCGTTCAACCGCAGCGACAGCCGCGCCGAGACTCCGCTGCTCAGCGAGCGAGCGGGCAGCGAGAAGCCGACACGCGACTACAACCGCTACACCGGCATGGTCTCCGGTCCGATCATCCGCGACCGCACGTTCTTCATGGTTTCGTTCGAGCGGCTGCGGGACATCCAGCCCGAGCCGGCGAGCTACACAGTCCCGACGGCGAAGATGCGCGCAGGCGATCTCTCCGAGTGGCTGCCCGGAGTGATCATTTATGACCCCCTGACGGCGAGCGGCTCGAACAACGCCCGCCAGCCGTTCACCGGCAACATCATTCCGGCGGACCGCATTCACCCGATCGCCAGGGCCTACGCCTCCTACTATCCGGAGCCGAACCGTCCCGGTCTCGAAGACAACTACTTCACGAATCAGCCGCGTCCCTACGACTACAACGCGCTGCTCGGCCGCATCGACCACAACTTCAACGGCAGCAACCGGCTGTTCGCGAACGCCTACTGGAACAAGCGTGAGGAAGATCGGTACAACTGGGCTAAGGGAGCCGCGAACGCAACCGGGGAGGGCGCGATCAACGGCTTCGAGGTCACTCATGGCTATGACTACCGCAGCAACACCGGCGCGACGCTCGGCTATACGTCGGTGTTCACCGGCAACCTGGTGCTCGACCTGATCTCGTCGTGGTCGAGATTCGACGAGTGGCGCGAGGCCGCGCAGGAGTTCGATCCCGCCACGCTCGGCTTCTCGCCGGAGACCGTCGCTCTGATGAACGGGTACAAGTACCTGCCGTTCATCACATTCGGCGGCTTCAGCACCACGAACTCGAACTCGCGCATCGCATCGCTCGGCGCACAGCGCTCCGACTTCGGTCTCGGCTTCGACCGGCCGTTCCAGAATCTCTCGCTCGTGCCGACGGCGAGCTGGCTCCTCAACGCCCACTCGCTCAAGGGCGGCTACGAGCTGCGGCGCCAGCAGTGGAACATCGAAGCGTCACCGTACGGCGCTGGCCGCTATCACTTCGCAGGCACGTACACCCGCCAGAACAACTCCGCCGCCCAGAACGTCCTGGCGCGGTCGTGGGCCCAGTTCCTGCTCGGAATCCCGACCACGGCGACGAACACGGTGGCGAACCCCGGCAGCACGTCCAGCCAGTTCGAGATCGCCGCGGATGCCGAGTACCGGCAGGACAGTCATGCCCTCTTCCTCCAGGACGACTGGCGCGTGAACCCGCGGCTCACGCTGAACATGGGGCTGCGCTTCGAGCACCAACGGGCGCTCACCGAGTCCCAGAATCGCAACCTCGGCGGATTCGACCCCACCATCAGCAGTCCGATCGAGGCGGCCGTCCTGGCGAATTACGCCGCGAATCCGATCCCCGAGATCCCCGTGAACGCGTTCGCGGTCCGAGGCGGACTGCAGTTCGCCGACGGCGCCATCTACAACGACATGAGCAAGCTCATGCCGCGGCTCGCGTTCTCGTATCTGCTGAACGATCGAACCGTCCTTCGCGGCGGTGCCGGTCTCTACAGCTACCAGTACTACTTCGACGCCGGCAACCAGCTCGGCTTCTCGCAGCCGACCGGAATCATCACCACCACCAACAACGGCGCGACCTTCCTCACCGATCTGAGCAACCCCATTCCCTCGGGGCAGCTCACCCCGCCCTCCGGATCTTCGCGCGGCGCCGCCACCGGAATGGGACTGAACCTCGGCACCGTCGTTCCTTCCGAGCGCGACGTTCCCTATTACACGCGCTGGCAGATCGGCGCGCAGCGTGAGATCGCGCAGGGCTGGCTCGTGGACGTGTACTACCTGAACTCCAGGGGCCGGAACCTTCCGGTGCGGCGCGACATCAACACCATTCCCTACCAGTATCTGTCCACGGCAACGCAACGCGACACGACGAACGAGGCCTTCCTCAGCCAGAGCGTGTCGAATCCGTTCCGCACGCTGCTGCCCGGCACGGGCATCAACGGCAACACTGTGGCGCGCTCCCAGCTGCTTCGGCCCTTCCCGCAGTTTCTCAGCATCGTCACGGAGGAGTACGTCGGTTCCGACGAGTATCAGGCGGGAGCCATCCGCCTGGAGAAGCGCTTCCGCGGCGGAAACTCCCTCCTGACGACGTATACCCGCTCGCGATCGCGCGACAAGCTGAACTTCCTCAATGCCTCGAATCCGGTGCTGGAGGAGCGGATCTCGCCGAACGACCGTCCGGACCGCTTCACTCTCGGCGCGACGGTCGCGCTGCCGTTCGGCCAGGGACGCCGCTGGGGCTCCGAATGGGGACCGCTCAGGCAGGCACTGCTCGGCGGCTGGACCACGAGCATGACTTATCAGTACCAGATCGGCTTCCCGCTGCTGTTCAACAACAACATCTACTACGACCCCGAACGTGACCCTCGCGACCTTCGCTCGAACATCGGCGGGAAGTGTCCCGGCGGCGGCATCGCCGGCCTGGACTGCCCCGCCTGGGACACGTCCGGCTTCTACATCGCGGGCGGCACAGGTCGCACCGACTCGCGGATCGTCATGGGCAACACCGTGCGTCGTTTCCCGTCCACGATCGACGGAATGCGGACCGACGACCTCCACCTGATGGACGTCGGTATCTACAAGAATTTCGCTCTGCCCGCATCGATGCAGTTCCAGCTGCGCATCGAGGCCATCAACGCCCTCAACTACACCGTTCTGTGGAATCCGAACCTCGACCCGACCAACGCAAACTTCGGCCGCGTCAATCAGGACCGGAACAACCCTCGTGACATCCAAATCGGTGGCAAGCTCTCGTTCTAGGTTCCTGCCCCTTCTCATCGCAATCTTGTGGAGCGCCGGTGTCCTCACCGGCGCTCCCACGTCGGTGAAGGTCACGATCACGAACGACCTTTCGATCGCACGGCTCTCGGAGACGGTCGAGTTGACCGCGGCGCAGCTCGCGCCGCTCGGCTCGGATCTGACGCGCATGCGCGTCTACGACAGCGGCCGCGAGATCCTCGCGCAGGCCCTCGATCTCGATGCCGACGGCACACACGAGAGCCTGATCTTTCAGACCGACATCGGCCCGAAGAGCAGCAGGTCGTTCGACGTCCGGCTGGGCGAGCGCCGCGTCTATCGAAAAGAAGACTTTCGCGTCTACGGCCGCTTCAACCGCGAGCGCTTCGACGACTTCGCGTGGGAGAACGACCGCGTCGCTCACCGGATGTACGGCGCGGCACTGGAGACATGGCAGAGAGAACCGCTCACATCGAGCACCGTCGACGTCTGGCTCAAGCGGACGCGCCGGCTCGTCATCAACGACTGGTACATGGTCGACGATTATCACCGCGACAACGGCGAAGGGGCCGACTTCTACTCGGCCGGCAAGAGCCGCGGCTGCGGCGGGAGCGGACTGTGGCGCGATGGAAAGCTCGTCGTGTCGAAGAATTTCCGGCAGTCGCGCGTGCTCGCGAACGGTCCGATCCGGCTCGTCTTCGAGCTCGAATATCCCGTCTGGGATGCGACGTTCGTCCGCTCGGAAACCAAGCGGATCACGCTCGATGCGGGGCAGAACTTCAATCGCTTCGAGAGCCGGTATGACGCCGACGGAGAAACGGCGTACGCTGCCGGCTTGAAGAAGGAGCCTGCCGCGAACATACGCGTGGAGCGGACCGCCGGATGGGCGCGGACCTGGGGACCGGTGGCGAAGGATAACGGGCAGTTCGGATGTGCGGTCGTTCTCGACCCCGCCACGATCGCCGACGCTGTCGAAGTGGAAGGAAATCAGCTCGTCGTCGCCCGCCAACCCGCTCGCTACTGGGTCGGATCGGGGTGGGACCGCGGTGACTTTCGCACCGTTGCCGATTTCGACCACGCTGTCGAAGAGTGGGCGCAACGTGTACAGTCGCCGTTGCGCATCGAGGTGAGGTGATGCGATGAATCGCAGACAGCTGATCAGTGGCATCGCGGCCGCGGCCGCGTATACGGCGACGCGGCCTCTGTGGGGCGCCGGCGACCCGCCGGCGCAGTCACAGGAACAGCCAGGATTGCCCGCGCTGCAGGTTGATCCGAAGGATCCCTGGGCGTCGGTACCGCAGCTCCTCGCCCGCATCAAGGCCCCGACGTTCGCGAACCGCGACTTCGTCGTCACGCGGTACGGCGCACGCGCAGGTGGCGATGCGAGCAAAGCCATCCGAGCGGCAATCGATGCGTGCAGCAGGGCGGGTGGAGGGCGGGTCGTCATCCCCGCCGGCGAGTTCTTCACCGGCGCGATTCACCTCAGGAGCCGGGTGAATCTGCACGTAGCTGCCGGGGCCACGCTCCGCTTCTCGCAGGACCCCGCAAAGTACCCGCTCGTCTACACGCGATGGGAAGGCGTCGAGCTGATGAACTACTCGCCTCTCATCTATGCGTTCGAGTGCACCGATGTCGCCGTCACTGGTGAGGGAACCCTCGACGGTCAGGCCGACGAGACCCACTGGTGGCCGTGGAAAGGCGTCAGCTCGGGCCAGCGGCAGGACGTCACCAGGAACTTCGAGGGCCCGGCATCGCAGAACGCCGACCGCGATCGCCTCTTCCGCCAGGGCGAAGACAACGTGCCGGTCGCGCAGCGCGTCTACGGACAGGGACACTTTCTGCGGCCGACCTTCATCGAGGCGTACCGGTGCCGGAACGTGCTCATCGAAGGCGTCACGCTGCGCAACGCCCCCTTCTGGGTGACGCATCCGACACTCTCGACGAACGTCACCGTGCGCGGCATCAGCGTCGTCTCCCATGGCCCGAACAACGATGGGTGTAATCCCGAGTCGTGTCGCGACGTTCTCATCGAGAACTGCCTGTTCGACACCGGTGATGACTGCATCGCTCTGAAGTCCGGCCGGAACAACGACGGCCGCCGCGTCAACACGCCGGTGGAGAACGTGCTCATCCGCAACTGCGAGATGAAGGAAGGGCACGGCGGAATCACGATGGGAAGCGAGATCACCGGCGGCGCGCGGAACATCTTCGCAGAAAAGTGCCGCCTCGACAGCCCGGAGCTGGAGCGGGCCTTGCGCCTCAAGACGAACACGCTCCGCGGCGGAGTCATCGAGAACGTGTTCCTGCGTGACATCGAGATCGGCACCGTCAAGCTCGCGCCGATCGAGATCGACCTCCGCTACGAGCCTCGCGACTCCGGTCCGTATATCCCCCAGGTGCGCGGTATCCTGGTCGAGCGGATGCGCTCGCGAAGCAGCCGGCACGGCTTTTACATCAAAGGGCTGGAGAATGCCCCGATCCGGAAC
The DNA here is from genome assembly GCA_035525285.1 of Thermoanaerobaculia bacterium. GTDB lineage: Bacteria > Acidobacteriota > Thermoanaerobaculia > Gp7-AA8 > Gp7-AA8 > QHVT01. The sequence goes on along the minus strand of DATLFB010000054.1, from coordinate 2,210 downwards.
GTCGTCGTCCGCGACTCCGCATTCCGCGGTGTCACACACGGCCAGGTGATCGAAGGGGCGGTGGAGCTCACGCTTGACGGCGTCATCGTCGAGGCCGCAGCGCCGAAAAAGGAAGGAACATCATGACAACTGCAACAGCAGACGTAGCGCCGATTGACGCGGCGACGTGCGTCGTTCGCGACACTGCCAGCCGTCGCGGCCGGCACCTCTCCGTGGTTCCAGGCAAAACCGCCGCCCGTCACCTTCACTACGGACGGGTCGTCCTCGCCGGCGGTGATGCGCCGCTGCACTTCTCGACGGACGGCCGCGAAACGGCGTTCATCTGCCTGAAGGGATCCGCCGCGATCGATGCCGCGGGCTCGCGCTATGAGCTCGGACGCTACGACGCGCTTTACGTGCCGCGCGACACCGACGTCGTCGTCACGCCGGCGACGGATGGCTGCGACATCGCCGAGGTCGCTGCGCCGGTCGACAACAGGTACCCGATCCGGTTCGTCAGGTTCGAGGATGTACAGTCCGACCCGGCGCTGCACTTCCACGCCGGCGGTCCGTCCGCCGAGCGTGACCTGAACATCCTGATCGGCAAGAACGTCGAAGCGGGACGGATTCTCGCCGGCGTCACCTTCAGCAAACCGGGGAACTGGACTTCGTGGCCGCCGCACGAACATGCGCAGCTGGCCGAGGAAGCGTATCTCTACATCGATATGCCGGAGCCGGGCTGGGGTATCCAGCTGGTCTACAACGATCCGCGCAATCCCGAGCTCGTCGCCGTCGTCAAAGAGGGCGACGTGGTGATCATGCCGCAGGGCTATCACCCGAATGTGTCGGCTCCGGGCGGCACGATCAACTTCCTCTGGATGATGGCCGCGAACCGCGAGAAGGACGACCGGCAGTTCGGCGTCGTCAACGTCCAGCGTGAGTACGCGCAGGGCGGCTCGGGACTCGAAGCGTCGCGGAAGTAAACATGGCGCTGACGGTCAAGGACGCCGGCAGCTGCCGTTTCGATCTCGTCAGCCTCGGCGAAGTGATGCTGCGGCTCGATCCCGGCGAGGGCCGCGTCGCGACGACCCGCACGTTCCAGGTCTGGGAGGGTGGCGGCGAGTACAACGTGGCGCGGGGGCTGCGTCGCTGCTTCGGTCTCCGCACCGCCATCGTGACCGCGCTCGTCGACAATCCGGTGGGACGGCTCGTCGAGGATCTGATGCTGCAGGGCGGCACCGACCTCTCGTTCGTTCGCTGGGTTGCCGACGATGGAGTCGGCCGTCGCGCACGCAATGGTCTCAACTTCACCGAACGTGGTTTCGGTGTTCGAGCCGCGCTGGGATGTTCCGATCGCGGACACACGGCGGTCTCGCAGCTCGAGCCCGGCGACATCGACTGGGAGGCGGTGTTCGGCAATGGCGGCGCGCGCTGGTTCCACACCGGCGGCATCTTCGCCGCGCTCGGCGAAAAGACTCCCGACGTTGCGCGGGAGGCCATGCAGGCCGCGAAACGGCACGGCGTCGCCGTCTCCTATGACCTCAACTATCGCCCGTCGCTGTGGAAGGACATCGGCGGCCCTGACAAGGCGCGCGCGGTGAATCGTGAGCTCGTGGGACTGGTCGACGTCCTCTTCGGCAACGAAGAAGACTTCAGCGTCGCCCTCGGCTTCCATGTCGAGGGCGTGGACGAACATCTCGGCGAGCTGCCGAAGGAGCCGTTCCAGGCGATGATCGGTGCCGTGCGCAGCGACTTTCCTCAGCTGTCGGTGATCGCAACGACGCTGCGCGTCGCTCGCACCGCGACACGCAACGACTGGGGAGCGATCGCCTGGAGCGACGGCGAGTTCCACGAGGCCTCTCCCCGGCCCGATCTCGAGATCATGGACCGAGTCGGCGGCGGCGACTCGTTCGCCTCGGGGCTCATCTACGGCTATCTGACCGGCCGTGGTGCCGGCTATGCGGTGAACTGCGGCGCCGCGCACGGCGCACTCGCGATGACGACGCCCGGAGACACGAGCATGGCCACGCTGGCGGACGTCGAACGCGTGATGAAGGGCGGAACGGCGCGGGTCAGCCGATGACGATCGATGTGATGACCCGGATTCGAGAGATCGGGATCATCCCGGTCGTGCGCGCGAGCTCCGCGGACGAGGCTCTCGCGGTGGTGGAAGCGATCCGCGACGGCGGCATTCCGATGCTGGAGATCACGATGACCGTACCGGGCGCGGT
>DATLFB010000053.1:0-16905 GCA_035525285.1 Thermoanaerobaculia bacterium | reverse complement strand
TATGACCTCATTCGCTCTCCGACAATCTTGGACAGCAGCTTTACGTGATCGAGAGGGGGTCTGATTCTCGAAGCTGCTCAAATCGTCCCTCAGTCTCCGCTAGCCGCCGATGTGAAGATGGCTAATTTGGACAGCAGTGATCCTATATATGCTGCCACGCTCGCCCACAATTACGAGTGGCTGGCGACGCACCACCGGCCGTGCGCAGATCGCGTCCCTGATGACATCAGGCCAATTGATTTACGCGACGCTCAATCGCTGAAGAGGCTGTGTGAGATCGGTCGCTCAGCCGGAGGCGTTGATCTCGTTATAGGCGGCCCGCCATGCCAAGGTTTTTCAAATGCAAATCGCAACTCATGGGCGAGCAGGAATCCTCACAACGAACTCCTCGATGTCTTCTTCCGCTATGTACGGCGTTTGAATCCGGCCGCGTTTGTAATGGAGAATGTTCAAGGTGTCCTGTGGACACGCAGATCACGAACGGAAGAGAGTGCAATTGAAAAGCTCGCTCGCCGCGCTACCGGTGATGGATATCGCATTTTCCCAAAGCTTCTCGATGCTGTGTGGTACGGTGTCCCGCAATTTCGCAGTCGTTTCTTTCTTCTTGGCATTCATCGCGATCTTGGATACCGCGCGGATGATTTCGACGAGTGGGGTCCTTTTCCGTATCCGACTCACGGCCCAGTAACAGATGTGCCGTATGTGACAGTCCACGATGCGATCCATGACCTGCCGCAGATCGTAAATGGACAGCAGGATTGCGAGATGGCGTATCGGTCCCCGCGGAAGACAAACTTATTTCTCGACGCAATGCGACGTTGGGCGGTGCGAGATGCGCTGACCGATCACGTCACCTCGCGTCACGCAGAGTATGTGATCGAGCGTTACCGCCGCGTTCCGGAGGGCGGAAACTGGGCCAACATTCGCGACGCGCTCACAAACTATGCGGACGTCGATCGGACTCACAGCAACATTTACCGCAGGCTCGCGTGGAGTGAACCGGCAGTCACAATCGGTCACTACCGGAAGAGCATGCTTGTGCACCCGTCGCAGCACCGCGGTTTATCGCTGCGCGAAGCAGCGCGTCTTCAAAGCTTCCCCGACTGGTTCCGGTTCGCAGGGAGCGAAGACGGTCCCAACGGCGCGGGGCTCATGTACAAGCAACAGCAACTGGCGAACGCGGTCTGTCCGCTCGTGACAAAGGCGATCGCGGACTTGCTCGCGGAGCTTTGACATGGTTCGCGCCCTCCTCCTGTTCGTTCTTCGCGTGCTGCAGATGGTGTTCGCGCCTAGAAGCACCGCACGATCAGAATCTCGCCGGAGAAACACGCCGAGCCCTTCGAGGGCGCCGCTCGACGCGACAGATGCTGGAGGAGCGCAACCACCGGCAGGTCGCGACCAAGCACCCGGGAATGCACGAGACGCGCCGGTCGGAACAACTTCGCTGCCAGGAATCGAGGCGAGCGCGCGAAGCGCTGACACAGCCGTTGCGGAAATTGTGGAGGTGACACGCGACACATCGGAAGTCTCCACTGCACGATCGACAGTGGGGGCATCGACGTCCAGTGCGGTCCGCCACGAAACCGAGAGCACCGCATTCGAGGACCTGGACGTCGATCTCCGTTCGCTAACGGACCAAGTGTTATGCGAGACATGTGGAACGGACGAAGCACTCGCATCTCGACCCGCATTCCGGGGGCGCGATTCTGGCTCGAGGGAGTCAGATCGCGACGCCCACGCGTCCGCATCGCTCGACATCGTCAGCGAGTTGCCTGAACCGAATATGTCGTCCGCCATTCGACCGATCGAGTGGAGTGACGACAAACATGACGGAGGCGAAGCGGAAGGGAGCCTTGGAGGAGTAGCGCCAGCGATAGCTCCAACGTCGACTGAGACTGTAGCAAGCCCGACTGCATCCAACACGAGTGGTCAGCACACGACGACAACCAAAGACGGTAATGATACGCGATCCGTCGTTGTCGACAGTGACGCACGGATTCCGTCTTCGGGCATTATTGGCAGCGCCGCGGGTGTCGCGACGGATTCTCTTCCATCTCAGCCTGAAGGCGGTCAGTTCTCGGTAAAGAGTCGTAACGCGCCTTCTGATGTTCAGCGGACTTCCGCGCAACGTGCACCACGAGCGACGCTAGACTCCGGCGAACCATTTGTGGGTGTCGTAGTGCCGTTGACAAATGCGTACACGGTTTGGAACACATCTGTCATTCACCACTCCCTGCAGAACTCTGCGCCAGGCGAGGTTGTCTACCTGAGCATCACACCAGCCATCGTCGCTGCGATCCTTAATACGTGCGAGGCAACATTCGTGGGCGCGGATGAGGCTGTTCGGCAGTTTGCCGACGCGGTCGGCGAGATGTACAAGACGCGCGTTCTCCCGAACTCGAGACGATTGGAGACGCTGCGTCGCTGCGGTGCCGACGGGCTTCCGGAGTGCGGAGCATTCCTCGCGCTATCAGTTCTCGCAGCGTATCGAATGCATTCCGACGAGGGCGCTGCGGCCACCGCCTACTACAAGCGCCTGGACGAGCTTCTGCACTGCGGAATCTACGCAGGATTGCCGCTAGGCTTCGACGGAGACGACTTTCGCGGTCTCTGGGTATTTTTCGAGGCGTGGTTACGTCGCGAGCACGGCCGCTCGCTGGCAATGCCCGGCAACAACGCGGGCCCTCATCGATTCATAGCGCTCCCGCTGACCCATGTTCCGCTTCGAGAAGTCGATATCGCGCGCCTGCCAACCTTTTTTCAATGGGCGGGATACACACCCGGCGAACATATCGCAACCAATGTACTTGCCACGGCATTGGCGCAGTGGACGCGGGGCTACGGGGGCTTCACCGTTGCCGGGAATGACGCCTTCGCTGACGATCGGAAAGCGGCAGTCCTCTCGCAAGTCGCGCAAGAGCTCACAAGTTGGGACGGTTCATCGACAGACGCTCAAGGCAGGCGCACTGCCGCCGTTGAGATCTTCCTCCATTGGCGCCGCCGAGTTCCGGTCCTTTCGTATCTTCCGCGTCGGCCCGCTGTGTTCCCGGCGACCTTCGACGACGGCGAGCATGTGCTCGACGCCGGTCAAGACGGCTGGTACGAACCGGCGGAGATCGTCGCGGACGACGGAAGCGACCTGCTGAACGGTTTCACGTGGGAGGTCTCTGCACAGGGGCTTACGTTCGCGTTGCGCAGAAATGGCAGTGACGCAATAGCGCTGGCCCCCTCAGAGTTCGAGGGTCCCGTTTCTCATGGAGCGCTCGTAATGGGAGCTCCCTGCGCCGTCATCTGTGCCGATTCCGTCGTCAACCACGTGTGCGTGTATCTCGAACGCATCACCGGGAAGCGCTGCCTGCCGCAAGCTGCGCCCGGCATTCGGTCGGGATGGAAGCTGATCACCGATATCCGGACCATTCGCCGCGACACACCGCCGGACGGACTCGACGGGCTCGCGGTCGAGAGCAATGCCGAAATCATTGCGAACGGCGGTCTGCGATTAGGAAGTCGTCGTGCGTGGATTGCTGGCGCTCCGCCGCGTCTGATTGCCACGGGTGTTGAATCCAGCGAGGAGCTTCGACTGGACGACGAGGCGGTGATGGTCGATGCGGACGGCGTAATCCAGGCGGACGGTCGACTCACGCGTCCAGGCAGTCATGTCGTCCAAGTTTGTGAACTTCGTTATCGGTTCGAAATCGTGCAACCCGAGGTTCCGCTCGCGTTGGCTGATCGTGCGACCGGCGTCGCCCAGCGGCCGCAGTATGCCGTCGCGTTACGTGCGGGGTACTGGACGATCGTCGGAGCGCGGCAGGACGAGATCGCGCACGCAGCGAGCGGCCGGTCTCAGAGAAGCATCCTTACCGTGTGCACTTTTATGCCGGTTTGGGCGATTTCCGTCGGCGCAAATGGAGCGCTCGTCTGGCGTCTCGCGTCTCCCGTGCCTGACCCGGCACCCGTACATCGACGAACAGCAGCGCCCACGATGTGGCCGTGGGCCAATGCAATTTATGCCGCGCACGTGCGACACCCCGATTTCCATTCCGAGATCGGCGCACTTGAGCCGACGCCGTCCGCATGGATGATCTATGCAGGTATCGCCAAGAATGTGAAGCGTGCACTGAAAGCCCGAAGATGAACGGCGACACCATACTTCATTGGATGACGCACCTCGCCGAAGGTTCGTGGCAAGCATTCAAGGACGCAGTAGCGCTGATGTCTAACGACACCTCGGCCGAAGCGACGCAGATTCGCTATCACCTTTCGGGCTTCGGGCACGTTGATTTTTTCGTCGATGGATCTCGTCGCTGGCGTGTTCTGCCGCCTATGCTCGCGGGTCTCGCACACGCCGAGAGCGCCGTGCTGATTGGCGGCCGCACGCCGGCGTTGGAGGAAGCGCTAGCCTCCGCCGCCGATCTATTCGGTTGCACGACCGTGATTGAACCTGTTGATGGACGCCCGTCGATTATTCGCGTCGTCGGCGATCGATTTCAGATGCGTCAGATCGCCGGCGAAGTCGGCATCCCGTTTTCGGCGGATCACGCCTACGCTTTGTGCAGCGACTTACGTCCAGTGCCGCGGAATCTCGATCGCCTGCCGCTTGAATCACCACCGACGAACTGGTCAGTCCGATCGTTCGACTTCAAGTCAATGTCGATGGTTGACGGCCTTCACCGCAATTCTGCATGTGAGTTCGCGCCGCGTCATGGCCTACCGCGCTGGTATCTTCACACGAAGCAGCAGCGACTCGCGATTCTTTCGAAGCGAGAGGCGATCTACGCTGCCGCAGCGCTGCGAGGAATCCCGTTGCTCACGTACGACGCAGGTCGCGAGCGCATCGTCGTACCGAAGGTCACACTGCCGCCAGAGACGATGGTTCGCGTCGCATGTCTATGCTCCGGTCGTCGACCAAGAGTCGAACGTGACCGTGTGGTTTTTGACGACGTGCCGCAGCAGATCGGCTCGCTCCTTTGTGTCGCCGCAGGTCAACCGCTGCCGCAGCCCGTGACGAGCGCGGGGCGTGTCACGGGACAGTGAGATGGATAACCCTTTTGAACTCTTCGATGAGATTCGCCGAGCGTACGTTCGATATCTCGACAGTCCATTCCGTCTTCGATACGACGTTTTGATGGACGAGCGACGCCAGCTCCTCGATTCCGACCGACAGCTCTATCGCCACCCGCTCTTCGAGCCGGTGTCACCCTACGAAACATCGGGCCTGACGATTGCTCAAGCCTGCGCACTCCTGAGCGTCGTTCCCGACTTCGGCGACTTCGCCGCCTGCGGGCTGTTCCCGTCGCGCCGCAAATTGCATCGGCACCAACTTGAGGCGTGGCAGGAGAGTCGGTCCGGCAAGGCTGTCGTCGTGACATCGGGTACGGGTTCAGGGAAAACAGAGTGTTTCTTGATACCGGTATTTGCAGCTCTCATTGAAGAATCGGCGCACGGATGGGGCCAAATGCAGGCGGTCGACCCGAACCGCCTCTGGTGGAACCGTCCGCGCCAACAACGCATCGCACAACGTGCGCACGAGCCGGTGGAACGTCCGGCTGCCGTACGTGCGTTGCTCCTCTACCCGCTGAACGCGCTCGTAGAAGACCAACTCGCGCGCATTCGCGAGGCCTGCGATGGCCCTCGCGCACACAGTTGGCTCGATGTACATCGTGACGGGCATCGGTTCTGGTTCGGCCGATACACGAGCGCAACTCCCGTATCGGGACCGGACAGCGCTCCGCGTAAACGCACAGAACTGCGTCGACGGATGCGGCTCATGGACCAGGACTGGAATCGAGCGCAGGTTTCAGCAACAGCGCTCAACGATCCGCGCATCCTCAACTATTTTCAAAACCCGCACGGTTCGGAGATGTGGTCGCGATGGGATATGCAGTCACATCCGCCGGACATCCTGATCACGAACTACAGCATGTTGAACATCATGCTGATGCGCAGCATTGAGCGAAACGTTTTCGATGCGACGCGTCGCTGGCTGGATAGTGACGACCGCAATGTCTTTTATCTCGTCGTCGACGAGTTGCACAGCTACCGTGGCACGCCGGGGACGGAGGTCGGCTACCTCCTTCGCATACTGCTCGATCGGCTCGGTCTTACGCCTGATTCACCGCAGCTGCGAATCCTCTCGACAAGCGCGTCGATAGACGCGAATGACTCTGGAAGCCAAGCGTACCTTGAGCAATTCTTTGGACGCGACCCGAGAAGTTTCGTGATCGTGCCCGGCTACCCGGCGCCACTGGCCGGATCGCCCGGCGGTCTCGTATCGTGGAAATCTGCGCTCGAACGGTTCTGCACTGACCTTGACCAAGGCGATGTCGCGGCCGCGGTTGAGAATCTCGCGCAAGTGGCGAACGCCCAGCGCATGCCCGATGATTCACAGACTCTTGCTTCCGCACTCGAGGAGATCGGCGCGTTTGAACCCGTCCGCGCTGCTGCTGCGATTAAGCCGTTTACGTTCGGCGAACTCCCGGAACTCCTTTTCGGAGGGAATGCTCCAGATGACGTCCTTGCGGCGAAGGGGCTGGTGCGCGGCCTGGTTCTCGCACGCCGTTTAGACGATGAAGGCCGACCCGTCGCGCCACTCCCTTTCCGAGTTCACTACTTCTTTCACAATGCCGGCCGTCTCTGGGCATGTATCAATGGAGCATGTTCCGCACGTCCGACCGGTACTGTCGGATCACTTCCTCCTCCGGTCGGGCGCATGTATTCCGAACCGCGGCCGCGATGCGACTCGTGCGGGGCGCGGGTCTTAGAGATTCTCTACTGCCAGCCTTGCGGCGACGTCTTCATAGGCGGATTCAAGAAGGTCGATCCGAATACCAGCAATGCGTGGTACCTGTCACCGGACTATCCCGAGCTTGACCATGTGCCGGACAAGGCCGCGTCCCTGAAGCGATCGCTGAGCGAATACCTCGTCTTCTGGCCTGCAGACGGCCGACAACTCGTGAAGACGACGCATCGGAACCGATGGGTGTGGCAAGAGACTTCAGAGAATACTCGGTCCGTTACGAGCTCTCTTGAATGGTCGCCCGCCTCCCTCGACTACATTGATGGTAGAGCCGCGAAAAGCCCGATCGCGCGATCACAGCAGGGCATGACCGCAGGCTACGTCTTCGGTGGCGCGAACGAAGACGTGAACGCGTTTCCCTCGAAGTGCCCGCATTGTGGCGCGGACTGGAAGCGTCGCCGCGTGGGGTCACCGATTCGCGATTTGGGTTCGGGCTTTCAACGCATCGTCCAGTTGCTCTGCGACGCTCTCATGCGCGAAATGCCATTAGGCCGCAGCCGGAAGCTCGTCTTGTTCTCAGACAGCCGGCAAGATGCAGCGAAGCTGTCGACCGGCATCAAACGATTTCATTACTTTGATACGGTCCGGCAACTCGCGTTCCGCGAACTCCACAATCAAGGCAGGCAAGTACTGGTCGCATATAACGACGCGCAGGCAGAGCACGCCGCCACGATGGAGTTGCTGGCCTTGGAGGAGAAGCGGGATCGGAGTGCGCTGAGCGACGATGAACGGACTCGCCGTCAGGAACTCCTTTCGATCCTTCCCGCCGCAACGTGTGGCGCAATCGTAACCCATGTTGCGACGGGGGGGCCGCCGCCTGCTGTTTTGACTCCGCCGTCCCCCCCGCCGCCATTCATGAGTCTCGCATTCCGCCGACTGCTGGACGTTGTGCGCGAACAACTCCTCGCAATCGGAATGAACCCGGGCGGGCCGCTCCCATCGGTCGCAAAGTACCAACCGCGCCGTCAGGATTTGATTATCTGGTGGACAAGCCTTTTTGATTGGAACGCAAGCCCACGTGTGTACCGACAGAGCCTTCAGTCGGGCGAACGAATGCTGATGGCAGACATTGAGGCGTCGCTGCGGCATGCGGTAATCCAGGATGTGCTGTTTGCGGACGGCAGCAGAGACTTTGAATCACTAGGGCTCGGCTATCTCTGGATTCGTCCGGACGGGCCGTCGTCGCCGCTAGAGGAGGTAGCGGCATCCGTCATTCGCATGCTGTGTCAACGGCGCATGTGGGCGGGATCCGATGTTGACGGTCAGCCGCAGCCTCCCGGGTACATCGATGCCTTCATCACTGCTGTCGCGGCGACGACCGCCGCTGATCCTGCGGCACTCACAACGAGCGCTCGAACAGTTCTCGGTTCCGCTGTCGATGCGTGGTGGATGGTTGATCCCAACAATCTTTTCCTCGTTTCGCCACGTACGACGAGCGCCGGAACCGTGAACGAATTTGCCTGCCCTCGCTGTGGACGGGCGCACCTGCACGGATCTGCGGGCGTCTGCACAACATCCGCAGGTCGTTGCCTCCAGCCGCTCAGCGGCCGATGTCCCAAGATCCGGAAGACTACTACGATTACCTCGCGCGAACGGAAGACCCTCCGTTTCGTCTGAACTCGGAAGAGCTCACCGGCCAGACGAACCCCATCGATCGCCTCATTCGTCAACGTCGATTCCAAGACGTGTTCATGCAGGATGAAATCGCGGATGCCGAGGGCGTGGACCTCCTGAGCGTCACGACGACGATGGAGGCCGGCGTCGACATCGGCGCGCTGCAGGGAATCGGCCTGGCGAACATGCCTCCGATGCGATTCAACTATCAGCAACGTGTCGGACGTGCTGGACGACGTGGGCTCGGCATGTCAGCCGCTCTCACGCTGTGTCGCGGACGAAGTCACGATGACTACTACTTCGAACGGCCGCAACTCATTACTGCTGATCCTCCGCCGCGCCCGTACGTCGACGTGCGGCGCGCCGAGATTGCACAACGCGTCGTCGCAAAGGAAGTGCTGCGGCTAGCATTCGATCAGATTCTTGTGCCGTACTCCGGCGACAACGTTCATGGTGAATTCGGCGCAGCCGGCGATTGGACCGTTGCTCACCAGACGGTTGTTACTCAGTGGATCGCATCGCATGCGACGGAGATAGATGACGTCTGCAAGGTTGTTCTTCGTCGGACGGCGATGGAATCGTCGGCCGGCTTACAGGCGATGGCGGATTACGTCCGCTCTGCGCTCATCCCGCGCATCGATGCGATTGCCACACCGGCTCCACCGCACGTCGCGCTCAGTGAGCGACTCGCGTCACGTGGCGTGCTCCCGATGTTCGGCCTGCCGACACGCATCCGGTACCTCTTTCACGAGCCACCGTCGCGACGCGGCGGGTGGCCCCCCGCGCGCGGCATCATCGATCGCGATCTCGAGATAGCCATCGGTCAATTCGCGCCGGGCGCTCAAACCGTGAAGGATGACAAGCTGCACACGGCCGTAGGCGTCGTGGACTACTGGCCGGTCGGCGGCACGCCGAGGCAAATGCCTAACCCGCTCGGCATAGGTACCGAGGTGGGTGTGTGTCGACAGTGCCAAGCACTCGTGGAACAACCCGCAATGACGGGCGGGTGCCCGTACTGCTCCGCCGCTCGAACCGACGGAGGCTACCGCGTTGTCACGTTCAGCGAACCGCCCGGCTTTTCGACATGGTTCGCGGTCAGTGAGAAGGCGGAATTCACCGGCGGCTTCGAATTCACGCCCCGAGCGTTGCGTGCACGCATCGGAGCAAATCGCGGCACACCTTCGACGGCGAGCAATTTCACCGTTGACGCCGTTCCCGGCCAACTCGTGTACCGGATCAACGACAACGACGGTCGCGATTTTGTGTTCGAGAAGGTCGCTGGCCAGGAGGTGTGGATCACCCAAGACGCCTTTGGACAGGCGCTTCTGGATCTCTCTGACAACGATCAGCGGTCGATCCGGCCACCGCAGTACGATTCAGCGGCCGCGCCATTGCGCCGCGCGCTTGCGGCGACGTGTGCGACGGACGTCATGACGGCCGGCATCAACACATTTCCTATTGGAATCTGTCTCAACCCCGCGGTGCCCGAAGCGCGCGCGGCGTGGTATTCCTTCGGATTTTTCATCCGACGCGCGGCTGCTGTGCGTTTGGATATCGCTGACAGCGAGCTCGAGGTCGGAATCCAACCTATCATCGATTTCAGCAGTCCGTTCGCACCGCCGTCAGCGCGAGTGTTCATCTCCGATAGCCTGGAGAACGGTGCCGGGTACAGCGCCAAGCTCGGCGACCTGCACGAATTCACGTCCCTGCTCCAGTTCATGTTAGGTCACTCGACCGGATTTCACGCAATGCGTTCCCAAGCGTTTTTTACTCCGCTCGTTACTGATCCGCACGAGCGTGAGTGCGCAACGTCCTGTCATCGATGCCTTCGCGAATTCGGGAACATGGCGCATCACCCGCTCCTTGACTGGCGCCTCGCACTCGACATGATCCGACTCGCCCTGAACGCGAATGCTCCGATTGATCTGACACACAGCTGGTGGGCATCCCTCGTCCGTCGCATCGCGGCACCGTTCTTTCAGGGCCTGAACCTTGTCCCTCATAGCGTCAGCGGATTAGAGGTCGGGATCAACGGCGCGACGAGCGAAGCCGTCATCCTGATTCATCCGCTCTGGGACCGCGATCCAACGAACTTCCGGCCGGAGCTCGCCTCCGCCGTCGCTCACCTTGAACGGAGAGGTCTTACGCCGCTGCCGCATTCGGTCTTCCGTGCTGCACGATTTCCCTATGAATACAAGACGGCATGAGGTGACGAGATGAAGCTACCCACGCCCGCAGCAACGCAACCGATTACGCAACTCTCGCCAAGCGTATACGAGGTGCTGCTGCAATGCCGCGCGCGCGGAGCGTGGGCGGCGCACGGGGACCGGACGGCGATCCCGCTACTCCCGCATGCGTTGCTGGGTACTGCCTTCCACGCGACCGTCGAAGCGGCGAACAAAGGCAGGCTCGCGGGCCTTGATGCGGAAGCGCAACTCGTCGAGGCACGTCGCACTTTCGACGAGTGCGTCGATCGCATCCATGCTCGGGCACATCCACTGCTGCGGGCAAAGTTCAGCGCAGCTGAACGCTTGCCGTACTACAACCTCTATCGCGAGCGTGCGGCTGTGGAGGCCCTGCAGTACGCCGGGCCCGAAACGCAGTCCGCAGAACGTCATCGATCTGCACACACGGCTGGCTATTCCGCTGCCGAACAGCGACTGGTCTCAGCCGATGGACTCATTGCAGGTCGGCCGGATCTCATCAATCTTGCCGAAGAAGAAGTCGTTGACTATAAGACCGGCCCCACGCCGGAAGGCGGTGTTGCCGAGATTTCGGCAGCCGAGGTACGTCAACTCAAGCTCTACGCGCACCTTGCGCAGGAGAATGGGATATCGGTTACGCGAGGCGTGATCACACGAGCAGATGGTGTTCGCAGCAGCATCGACATTCCACCGGAGGACGCAGCGAGGGAGGGCCGCCGAGCGCGAGAATCATTGAGCGACTACAACGCTCACGCGGGAGAATCTTTTGACACGGCTGCGCAACCTTCACCGCAGGGCTGCCGGTTCTGTCCCTGCATCCCGTTTTGCGAGCCGTTCTGGCGTTCGGCAACGCCGGCGTGGGCCGACCAATGCGGCGTGCATCTCGAGGGCGTGATTCGCGCGATCGAGAGAGCGTCGATTCAGGGAGTGGCGCTCACCACGATATGCGTCGCTGTGACGAGAGGCACGGTCGCCGCCGGAGACGACGCGCACGTGGAGCAAATGCCCGACCTTTGGATAGAAGCAGATGGAATTGGGCCGCTCGGAGAGGGCGAGACCGTCAGGATTGTGTATGGTCGGCTCGCGAGCGAAGTACCCTCCCGCGTGTTTCGCGTCGACCGAGTCGCGACGAGTATTTGGTCCGTCACCTCAACGAATTCTGCCTCCGAGTGAGCCATGTCTGACAACCTTACTCCCGAGCAACGCAGCTACATGATGTCTCGCGTGCGTAGCAAGCACACGAAACCTGAACTCATTGTTCGTCGCGCGCTATTCGCGCGCGGATTGCGATTCCGGTTGCACGATCGAGCTTTGCCAGGTCGTCCAGATCTCGTGTTTCCTCGTGCACGCGTGGCCGTGTTCATCGACGGGGATTTTTGGCACGGATGGCGATTCCCGCTTTGGTCGCATAAGCTCGCCCCGTATTGGCGTTCGAAGATTACGCGAAATCGGCAGCGGGACGTCTCGAATTTTCGAAGGCTGCGACGGTTAGGCTGGCACGTCATCCGGGTATGGGAACATCAAATCGAAGGCTCCCTTGATGCTTGCCTAGCGAGAATCGTTGTCGCCGTATCTCATGCTAGGTACCTTGTTGCCAGACCGCGCTCCGAACGTTCCCGGCGGGAGTGGGCAAGAGTCCAGACAACTACCAGAAAGAATCGCGCTGAACCGCCGCCGAACTTCGCGCTGCAGCCGACGTTGCCCCGCGGCTACTCCTCGTCGAGTGCTACGATCTCGCGTGCGGGTCAACGCGGCTGAGCGTTGAACGTTAGCCGGTCGGAAGAACCGTCCCTTCAGATCTGTTTGACAACTCAAGTGGAAAGTAGATAATCCGCCATCATCCCCAGCCCGTCCTGCGGGGCGGCTGGCCACCTTCGGGCTGCGGTCCGGAGGTTTTTTTTCCCGTGAATCGAACGACGTTCATCGTCGATGGCTTCAATCTGTATCACTCCGTTTGTGACGCCAGTCGTGCGCTCGGACTGGCTGGCACGGGAGTCAAATGGTTGAATTTGCGCAAGTCATGCGAATCCTATCTGGCCTTGATAGGAGGTCCGGCGCAGCCCGAGCGAATCTACTACTTCTCGGCACTTGCGACTCATCTGGAGTCCGCCAAGCCGGACTTGACCCTCCGTCACCGGACGTATCTCGAGTGCCTTGAAGATACGGGCGTTGTCGTGGAGCTCAGTCGGTTCAAGATGAAGGACATCGTTTGTCGGCAGTGCGGTTACAAGTTTCAGCGAGCTGAGGAAAAAGAAACGGACGTGGCTCTCGCCGTCACGCTGCTCGAGATCCTGCACAGAGACGAATGCGACACAGCCGTGTTGATCACCGGGGACACCGACATCGCACCAGCCGTTCGCACTGCTTCTGCTCTATTTCCTCTCAAGCGAGTTTGCTTCGCGTTTCCGTTCGGACGAAAGAACAAGGAGCTGGCAAAGCTCGTATCTACGTCCTTTAGAATCTCGAAGGAAGCTTACGCGAGCCATCAGTTCGCAGATCCTGTCATTCTCAAGAGCGGCAAAGTCATCTCGAAGCCGGCCAAATGGTGAAGCACTCCGGCGGCTAACTCACGCCGACCGGACTCCGAGCGCGCCGCGGTTGTCCCAAGTGCGATACTCTTTTCGCGTGCGGCTGGCGCCGGTGAGCGGCGGGCCGTTATGCGGCCGGGGATGATGAGAGCCGCCAGGGTGGTCACCGGCAGTTCAAGCACCCGAGAAACCGGGGCGCGTCACAATTTCCGGGAAGGCAAGCGACGATCTGGCGCCTGGGACATTCGACAGCATTCTCGAGCAGGCAGGACTAAAGAAATGAACATGCATCGATTTCTGATCGTCATCGAGAACGCTGGCGAAAACTATTCGGCCTATTCCTCCGATCTTCCCGGCTGTGTTGCGACCGGAAAAACTCGCGAAGAAACCGAAAAGAACATGTACGAGGCGATCCAGATGCACCTCGAGGGCCTTCGCGAGGACGGACTTCCGATTCCCGAGTCTCAGTCAGTCGCTGAGTATCTGGTGGTGGGCGCATAACTCGCCGCTACCTTCAGGCGCCAACGCGCAACCTGCTGGTCCCCAGTGCGATACCATTCCGCGTGCGAGCTCGCGGCGGTGAGCGCGTGACGTTGGGCGACCAGTCAGACCTCAACTGTCCGCGCTTCCCGGCACCTCGCCGCGAAAATTCTCGCCGCCTTCCCAGTACATCCGAAACACGTAAGTGCTGATCAGCGCCGTCACCGCTGCGACTGCGAAGACGAGTGCTCTTGCGCCATAAATCGGATTCTTTTCCAGGGTCGCGGGATCGGCCAACATTCCCAGGAGCGTATCCAGCTTGCTCAGCAGGAAACCGGTCACGAACGTCGCGATGGCTTTGGCGTACTCTGAGAACGCAGTCTTTTCGCCGCGGTTGTATGGCGAGGCCAGGAATCCGAGGATGTTTCCGACCGCCATGCCTCCGAGGCCGACGAGAAATGAGTACGCAAACCTGGTCATGTCAGGCCTGCTGAACAGCCAGACGACCCAGATCAGCATTTTCATGAAGGAAGTATATCCGTACGGAGATGTCCGCCCGAGCCGCGAAGACGGCACTAACGGACCTCACACGGGCCGCGCGTGCCGCGGCTGGTACACGCCGAGCTTCCCGCCGCCCGGCAGCGTCACGTGCGTGAGCCGGCCCCACGGCTGATCGTGCACCGCTCCGCACTCCACCTCACGCGTCTTCATCTCCGCCATGAACGCGTCGAGGTCGTCGCACATGAGATAGATCTCGTGCACGCGTTCTCCTCGTCCGGATGCACGGCCACCTCCGCGGGCGGCAGCCGAGGTTTCCGCCGCCGTGAAGCGGCGTCACCTGGATCAGGCGGCCCCACGGCTGGTCGTGGATCGGACGCACTCGACGTTTTCGCCTTCATCGCGGCAATGAACGCGTCGGCGCCGGCGATGGCAGGGAATCTCCGATCCGTAGACGCAATCGCTACGAAACTTCCTCCGAGTGGCCGATCGTTTCGATGATGCGTCTTCACGATGCCAGAGATGCGAAAAACGAAGGTGGGACCCCGGCGACGTGACGGAATGTGAAATGCCGATGACGGGAGGTTGAGGGGGGATCCGTCATGAATCACATTGACCCAAAATCTTGCCTGCTGTTCGATCGATGATGTAGCCTTTCCGAATGCTTGACTGGAGCCAATGCCCTGGCGTCGAGCGCGATCCTGGAAAAGTGAGCGGCGCCTGGGTCTTCAGTGGGACTCGAGTTCCAGTCCATGCGCTCTTCGCCAACCTCGAAGATGGCGCACGAGTGGATGATTTTCTCGAGTGGTTCCCGGGCGTGACCCGCGAACAGGTCGAGGCCGTTCTCAAGCACGCCGAGAAGAGCCTGGCCGTGGCCTGAGCATTCATATTGACCAGGTCATGCGAATTCTGTTCGACCAGGGAACTCCAGTTCCGCTGCGGCACGTCCTCACCGGACACACGATCTCCACTGCCTATGATTTTGGGTTGGGCGCAACTCCGAAACGGCGATCTGCTCATCGCCGCGGAGGCGTCGTTCGATGCTTTGATCACCACCGATCGCAGCTTGCGCCACCAGCAGAACCTGACCGGACACAGGCTGGCGATTCTGACGCTGTGGACAACGAGTTGGCCAATCCTTCAACGCCATCTACCGAAGATCGTGAAGGCCGTCAACGCACTTCGTCCCGGTGACTTCGTGGAGTTGAATTTCTCGTAGGCGCGGAAAAAGGCGCGGTCGGCATCGGCGTCGGTGCTGTAGAGGATCGCGTGCGCGCCGGTGATCATCGCCGAATCCTGAACCCGGGCGCCGCTTTTTCGAACTACCATCGGCCCGATGGATCCGACCTACACCCTGGACGACGTCGCGCGAACCACCGACGAGTCCGCCGTGCGGCGGAGGTTCGATCGCCGGAACCTCGCCTGGTCGTTCGGGCTGCTGATCTTCTTCGCGATGATCTTTCTGATCCTGACGGCCTCCAGTGCGCATCGCGGCGCGCCGTGGAATCCCGTGTTCGGCGCGCTCGGGTTCGCCCTCGCCGCCACGACGTTTCTGCTCATGCGCGACGCATGGCGCATCGAGCGCGGCACGACGCGCGGCTCGTGGCGCGCGGGCACCTGGGTCTCGAAACACGTAACCGCGACCACGATCACGTTCATCGTCGCGTCGTATGCGCTCATCCTCACCATCACCAGCAATACGGACGACTGGATTCCGTGGGTGATGATCGTTCCGTACCTCGTCATCGGAGTCCGGATGGCCGTCGCCGAGCACGTCCTGCTGCACGCGATGTTCGGGACGGGCGCGCTGCTCCTGACGATCTTCGCCAGCACCGGCAAGGACTCGCCGCCCGAGATCCTCCTCGGCTCCAGCATCAACAACGTCATCGCGCTCGCGATCGTGCTCATCGCGTCGCACCGCCTGCGCAGGAAGATCACACGCGAGTGGAGCGAGCGCCGCGCCTCGGCGCGCGAGCAGATCCGGATGCGCGACGAGCTCCGTTACGCGCGCGAGCTGCAGCTCAGCATGCTCCCCGAGTGCGCGCCGTCGACGGACTGGGCGGACCTCTGCGCGATCTCGCTGCCCGCGACGGAGGTGGGAGGCGATTACTACGACTACTTCGTCGATCGCGATCGCATCGCGCTCGTCTGCGGCGACGTGGCGGGACACGGCATGGCCAGCGGCATCATGCTTTCCGCACTGCGCAGCGGCTTCACGCTCCTCCGCGACTCGCTCGGCGATCCTGCCGCGGTGCTCAAGCGCCTGCACGATCTCGTCGCGCTGACGAGCCGCCGGCGCATGCTCGTCACGGTCACGGTCGTGCTGCTCGACCGCGTCGCGAAGCGCGCGACGATCGCCAGTGCCGGGCATCCGCCGGTCGTGCTGCGCCACGCCGACGGCCGCGTCGAGTCGATCGAGCTCTTCGCCCCGCCCCTGGGCGTGCGCCTTCCGGTCGACATCCCGCAGCGGCAGCTCGACATCGAGTCCGGCGACGTCTTCGTGCTCCACAGCGACGGCATCTACGAGACGCGCAACGCGGAAGATGAGGTCTACGGCCTCGATCGCCTCTTCGACGTCGTCCGCCTGCGCGGCAACGACGGCGCGGAGTCCCTGCGGGACGCGATCATCGCCGACGTCGAGCGCTTCCGCGGCAGCGCGCTGCAGGCGGATGACGTGACGGTGGTGGTCGCGAAGATCGCGTGATGTGGAGTGCGGCGCCCCCCCGCGCCGCAGGTGGGGAAGGGCCGGGCGTAAGACCCGCCCCCCCGGGAGCGCCGCGCCGGG
>DATLFB010000052.1:0-29734 GCA_035525285.1 Thermoanaerobaculia bacterium | reverse complement strand
TATGACCTCATTCGCTCTCCGACAATCTTGGACAGCAGCTTTACGTGATCGAGAGGGGGTCTGATTCTCGAAGCTGCTCAAATCGTCCCTCAGTCTCCGCTAGCCGCCGATGTGAAGATGGCTAATTTGGACAGCAGTGATGAGGATCACAGACCTGGTCAATGGACGTTATGGCGCGTCCGGATGCGATTAGCCTCCAACTCGATCCGCGTCAGGGCCGCTTGGTCTTCCGCACGTTTTGCAGTCTTGCGTCCCGCAGTGATCGCGGCGCCGATCGCGTCGACATCACGTTTGGCCTCGGCGCGTGCATCACTCTCTTTGATCGTCACGGCTTCCTTCAGGCTCGCGAGCAGGTAGTTTGCCGCGAGGACATCGGATTGCTTCTTCCAGTTCGCGGCCGCACGGTAAGCACGCATGGCGTCGCGTGGTCGATCCTGATTGTGGTAGAAAAATGCCGAGGCGCTAAGCACGGATGCGGCCGTCTGCGGCGACACGTCAACGCGGTGGACACTCTGTTCCGCCGATTTGAAGTGCTGCTCGGCCGCGGCGCGGTCCCCCAACCGGTCGTACACTTGGCCGAGCCGCATGTCGACGATCGGTTCGTAGGATGTGCGTTTGCTGAGTGGCACGGCCTTTAGAAGCGCCTCTCTCGCGTTGCCGGTCATGCCGCACTGCCGGGAAACCTCATCCTTCAGGAGATAGCTCTGAAGGACTGCCTCTGCGTTCGTGGGCCACACCTTCTGAACTACGTCGAGGTTCGCCAGGATCTCGAGTCCGGCGACCACCCGGCGGTTTTCAGGTACGGCCGCGAGCCGCTGGATGAGCTTCTCACAGTGCAAAAGCTGCTGTGCCGGCGACTCCGCCACTTCAATAGTCACCGGGAGCCGATCGCCCACTTTGGGACCCTGACCGAAAGCGACGATCGTGGTAAGGCAGAGCGAGAGAAGCACGGACATTGTCTTACAGATGCTCATCGAGAACTCCTTTGAAGTCGGGCATGTGATAAGTCTGATTCAGGATCTGAAAGTGGTATTTTGCGAGAACGCTCTGCCAGAGGGTTGCGGCTTCTCGAGATGCCGTCGTCCGGTCAGTCGCGGAGCATTCACGAATGCGCGCCGCCAACTTGCGCCGGATCAGTCGGCGCGTATGGTACGCCCGTGCCGCGGCCTCGGCCTCCGCCGCGTGATTGCGCGCAAGGACACGTACGGCGTCCTCGGCCGTCGTCATCTCATCGAGAATCATTTCGATCATCGGGCGTTGTGAGCCAGCCCGTACAAGTTCGGCGATGACGGCATCGGCGTGCTCCCCTCGGCGGATGCGGAGAACACCTCCCACGATCTTCACGTATTCTTCGGTCGCGCGGGTCGCCAGCGCACGCGTCCCATCGACTCGTTGTTCGACGTCGCTCGCCTCCGCGGCTGTCAGCTGCACGTTCCACATTGCAGAGGCGGCATCGACCGCGAATTCGTACATTCGCGCGGCAAGCGCTCGCTGCTCCGACGCCACACACTTCCCTGCATTCTCCCGCTGGGCGGCAGGACAACGTATCTCGTCGTACGTCACGACGCCGACATCCGAGATGAGAATAAGCTCAGTTGGGTCATCTCCGGCGCGCGCAGTGCCGAGTACGAAAACAAACGCCGCGACGAGCGAAAGATGCACAGCCGTCATGGAATTTCCACGCGCAACGATCCACCCGTGAACTGCATCCATGCAGGCACGTCAGGATTGTACAGGCCGTTGATCTCATCCACTCCGGCGGGAAACGCGCCCAGTCCACCGAGATAGCCACACTTATAGACACATTCGATGTAGCAGACCGGCTGACCGCCACACTCGGATGTACCGCTGGACGTGTCACGGAGCGTCCCTTCGGAGCGAACATCGGCGAAGAGATACGGCTTCGGTGTCGCCGGCTCCAGGTGGATCGAAACGGCATTTTCTTTGAGATGCACACGCGAGTTCTGTCCGTACTCAGTCATCGACCATGTCATGGTCGAATAAATCTGGGCAAATTTGTGAGTGTAATTGGCCAACTTCCAGTATTTGTTCTGGACGTAGTACGCCTGAATATCTTCCACAGCCTCGGCTGGCGATTGCGTGAACTTGAACCCTTTTCCGTACGCGTAGCCACATGATCCGTAGTTGTTGCAGGCGCTGACGCGAATGTCCCAACCACCATCACCGATGTTTGTGACCTCTGGGAGTAGGAGGTCGTAATTCCCGTCGCCCGTCGAGGGAACTGAGCCTATGCGGCGATCCGCCCAGAACAACTCGATGTCGGTTATCGGGTACGACCAATCGCCGGACTGCACAGAGACGCTAAGAATCGGCCTGTTGGGATCAGACGTGTCGACGTGGAGAATTTGTGCTTGCGGGCGCGCCGGGATGAGCTGGCCGCCGCCGCTATCAGAAACGTCGATGTCGTCCGTGCATTGCATCCCGTAATAGATTGTCGTATCTGTACCGAGCGCGACGTAGATTCTCACCCACTCGCCGTTTTCGCCGCTTTGCGGGTCCCAGATGTCGTAGTAACCGTAGAGTGTGGTGACTTGCACGTTTTCGATGACCTGCACGCAACTCATTGCGGCGTGTAATCGTGGAACTGCAGCCAAGGCAACGATGAACCCGATGGCAAACCGGAGTAACGAGAGGCTGACTCTTTTCATGCGCGACCTTTCGGTGTCTTCGTTCAACGACGCCCGCTCCGTTTCGCCAACACAACGATGTCAGCATCAGCGTGGGGCGCACGAACTAATAATGATCGACGGCGGCCACGATTCGTTGCAGTCGACGCGTCGAGTGAAGACAGAGCTAAGGAAAAACGGCGCGCAGCCTACCCGCAGATGCTGAAGTTGTCAAGAAAGCATTTGTCGAGCATTAGTGGTTACAGCACGCTCCTGATCGCCTCCGCTACGTCGCACTCTTCGATTCCCACCGCCGCCACATCCGCGTCGTACTGCGTCCGCTCTGCAGGCGAGACGGGTGCGCGCAGTTGTTCGCGCAGCGCGCTTGCTGCGCCGAAGAGGCGCGGGTTGCGGAGCACGCCGCCGAGGGCTTCGAGGACGCTCGCGGTGCGCCAGCGGTCGCCGAGCTCCCAATGCAGGCGCAGGCTGTTGCGCAGCATCGACGTCGCGACTTCCTCGCGGCCGCGGGCGCGGAAGACGCAGCCGAGGAGATTGAGCGACCAGGCGATGCCTTCCTTGAATCCGCCGGAGCGCGACCAGGCGAGACACTCCTCGAGGTGCTTCTCCGCATTGTCGAGGCGGTCCGAGTAAAGCGATGCCGCGGCGAGATTGAGCAGCGACCACGCCACGCCTTCCGTGTCGCGGCGATCCTGGAAGAGCTGCAGCGTGCCGTCGCAGAGCTCGAACGTGCGCATCGGATCGTTGTTCAGCCACGACGCGAAGCCGACGTAGTTGAGCGAGCGCCCGACGTTCGCGCGGTCCTCGAGCTCGAGCCAGATCGTGCGGGAAAGCAGATGCAGGTCGATCGCGTGGTCGTATTCGCCGCGCTCGCGGGCGATGCTGCCGCGGAACTGCAGCGAGCGCGCGAGGCTCACCGGATCGCCGTTGAGCCGCGCGAGGTCGATGCTCGCATCCAGCAGATCGATCGCCCGGTCGTAGTCGCATTGCAGGAACGCGAGCGCGCCCGCGCCGGTCAGCGCCTTCGCCCGCACCGGAATCTCCCCGCCGCTGGGCATGCCGAGGACCGCGTCGAGCCAGCGGCGGCCCTCGCCGTACATCCCGCGCACGTACCAGTACCACCAGAGCGCCGCGCCGAGACGCAGCGCGAGCTCGGCGTCGCCGCTCGACGTCGCCCAGTCGAGCGCGGTGCGGAAATTGTCCTCGTCCACCGCGAGCCGCTCCACCTCCAGCTCGCACTCCTCGGCGATGCTCGCGAAGAGCCGCGCGTGCTCCGTGTGGATCTCCGCGTGGCGCGTCTGCTCGACGAGACACTCGAGCCCGTACTCGCGGATCGTCTCCAGCATCGCGAAGCGCGGCGCGTCGTCGGGTGATGTGACATCGCGGCGCAGGAACGCCTTGTCGACGAGCGAGGAGATGCCGTCGAGGACGTCGTCGTAAGGAGGGCGGACGTCCCGTCCGCCTGCCGATGGCGGACGGGTCGTCCGCCCTCCTTCAAGCCGTTCCGCGTCCTCGATCGAGAATCCGCCGCGAAACACGGAGAGCGTGGCGAAGAGCTGCTTCTCCCAATCCTCGAGCAGGTTGTAGCCCCACGAGATGGCGGCGCGCATCGTCTGCTGCCGTTCGGGCAAATCGCGTGCGCCGCCGGCGAGGAGCTTGAGGCGATGCTCGACGCGGGAGAGCATCGCCTGCGGTGGCAGCAGCTTCACGCGCGCGGCGGCGAGCTCGATCGCCAGCGGGAGACCGTCGAGTCGCGCGCAGATCTCGGTGATCGCGGTCTCGTTCTCGGGCGTGAGCGTGAAGTCGCTCTTGACCGCCGACGCGCGCTCGACGAACAGCTCGACCGCGGCGAGCGTGTTCAGCGGCGGCACCGCATATTCGCGCTCGCCGTGGATGTGCAGCGGCGAGCGGCTCGTCACCAGCGCCTTCACGCGCGGCGCGGCGACGAGGATCTTTCCGATCAGCGGCGCGGCCTCGAGCACCTGCTCGAAGTTGTCGAGCACGAGGAGCACCGTGCGGTCCTGCAGCGCGTTCCTGATCGCCTCGGTGAGCGACGCGCTCCCTTCGTGCACGTCGAGCGTCGCCGCGATCTCGGAGGCGACGAGGCGCGCGTCGAGAATCGGCGCGAGCGAGATCCACCACACGCCGTCGTCGTACTCGTGGAGCAGCGTGTTCGCGGCTGCGAGTCCGAGGCGCGTCTTGCCGGTGCCGCCGGGACCGGTGAGCGTGACCAGACGCACTTCGTCGCGGCGCATCAGACTCACCACGTCGTCGCGCTCCGCGTCGCGGCCCACCAGGGGAGTGAGCAGCAGCGGGAGATTCGTCGGCGGCGCGATGTTGAGCGTCAGGTCTTCCGTCGTCGTGATCTGCGCCGCTTCGCCGCCGTCGATGCCCATGCTGTCGCGCTCGAGATCGCTGCGCATCCGCTGCAGATCGTCGAGCAGCTCCTGCACGCTCGCGTAGCGCTGCTCGCGATCCTTCATCATCGTCAGCCGCACCGTCGCCGCGAGCCGCTCGGGAACGGGCTGGCCGTTGCGGCGCGTGAGCGGCGGCGGATCGTCGCGCAGGATGTGCGCGGCGATGACCGCGGCGTTGATCCCTTCGAACGGCAGGCGCCCGCTGATCAACTCGTACAGCACGACGCCCGTGCTCCAGATGTCGCTGCGCGAGTCGAGCACCGAGCCGCGCAGCTGCTCGGGCGACATGTAGAACACCGTGCCGCGGATCACGAACGGCTCCGTACGCTGGGCGGGCTCGGCCGAATCCATCGTGCGCGCCAGGCCGAAGTCGAGCAGCTTCACGTAGCCGTCGCTGCGCAGCATGATGTTGTCGGGCTTGATGTCGCGATGCACGAGTCCCGCGGCCTCCGCGGCCGCGAGCGCCGACGCGATCTGCGTTCCGATGTGCAGAATGTCCGCGAGCGACGGCTCCCCGCGCGACATCCGCTGGCGCAGCGTGACTCCGTCGACGTACTCCGTGGCGATGAAGTGCTCGTCGCCGAGCTGGCCGACGTCGTAGACGGTGATGATGTTCGGATGATTGAGCGCGGACGCCGCACGCGCCTCCTGCTGGAGCCGGCGCCGCAACTCGTCGTCGTTCTTCAGCTCGCCCGAGAGGACTTTGAGCGCCACCGGCCGCTGCAGCTGCGAGTCGTGCGCGAGGTAGACCTCGCCCATGCCACCCGCGCCGATGAGCGAGCGAATCTCGTAGCGGCCGTGCCGGGAACCGGGTTGAAGCAAGAGCCCGATTCTAACGTTGCGCGCTGCACTTCGCAGGAAACACAACATCGCTTGTCATCCCGAGCGTGAGCGAGGGGCCTGGGGGCCTGGGAGGCAGCAGGAATGCTCGTTTCTCGCGCCGCCCAGCCACCCGGGTTCCTCGCTCACGCTCGGAATGACAATTTGTGCTCCGTGCCGGCGCTACACTGCGCATCATGAAACGCTGGCTCCCGATCCTCGCCCTCGTCGTTCTCTCCTCCACGACCACCGCAGTCGCTCAGGACAATCTCGTCGAGCTCAAGGCCGCCCTGATGTCCGCCGACTACCGCGGCGATCTCGCGCAACTCGAAGACCTGCGCAAGCGCGCCGAGCGCTGGACCGAGGATCCCGAGCTCGGATACCTCGCGGACTACTGGCGCGGCTATGCGAGCTGGCGCATCGCCATCAACGGCGCGAGCGCGAAATTTCCGGGAGGCCGGAATCAGTCGTATCTCGAGCGCGCGGCGGCGGATTTCGAGTCGTCGATTCGCAAAAACGATCAGTTCGCGGACGCTTACGCCGCTCGAGCAGCAGCCGGACTGGAAATACGTCAAGGGAATCCTCATGCCGGAGATCGAAACGCGCCTGAAACAACGTTGACGGATTTGAAACTTGCCTTCTGACCGAGAATTCTGATTCACTGACCGCTCGTTCAGCGGCGTGAACATGAAGTCCAAAGAAGAAGTCGTCCAGGAATTCCGCATCCAGTCGATCCAGGAAGCGACCATGCGGGTCATCGCCCGGAAGGGGATGGCCGCGGCGACGATGCAGGAGATCGCCGACGAGGCCCGCGTCGCGAAGGGCACGATCTACCTCTACTTCCGCGACCGCGACGAGCTCGTCGAGAAGACGTTCGAGAGCGCCATGGCCCAGTTGATGGTGCGCATCGACACGGCGCTCGACGCCGACTTGTCGTTCGACCGGAAGATCCGGGAGGTCATGGCCGCGAAATTCGCCTTCTTCCGCGAGAACCGCGAGTTCTTCCGCCTCTACCTCTCGCTGCGCATGCCGGAAGGCACGCCGCAACAGCAGCGCCGCCAGAAGCGGACCTGCCAGCCGCAGTACACCGCGAGCGTCGAGAAATTCGCGGCCGTGTTGAATACATCGATGGAGCGTGGCGAGATCCGCCGCTTCGATCCGTACCGCCTGGCGCTGTTCATCATCGAGGGAAGCACCGCGGTCATCCTCGAGCGGCTGACGGAAGAGTCGTCGCCGGCCGAGGAGGCGGACGTCGATCTGATCGCGGGGCTGATTCTCGAAGGAGTCCGAAAACGTTGAAACGATCGTTCATCGCAATGACCATCGCGCTCTGCGCCCTCCCCATCGCCGCGCAGACGAAGCTCACCTTCGACGGCGCGCTGCGGCGCGCGCTCGAGGTGAACAACAGCGTCGAGCGAGCGCGGGAAGAAGTCGGCGTGGCCCAGGAGAGCCGCAACTATCTGCTCTCCGCGGTGCTGCCGCGCATCACCCTGAGCGGCGATCTGACGCGCAACAGCATCGAGCAGAGCTTCGGCGAGGGGAGCGACTCCGTGACGATCCTCCCGCGCAACGACTGGGCGTATCGCGTCGTGCTCTCGCAGCCCATCTTCGCCGGACGCCGTGAGCTGCGCGCGTACGCGCAGGCGAACATCGGCATCGAGAATGCGCGCGAGGGGCGAGCCGCGACGGAAGACGCCGCGCTGCTGCGCGTCGCGTCGAGTTATCTCGCCGTGCTCAACGCCGACCGCCGCGTCGACGTGGAGCGCCGCAACATCGAGCTCGCCGAGCGCCGCCTCGCGCAGGCGAAGGCGTTCTACGACGCGGGCGAAGTGACGAAGGTCGATGTGTTCCGCGCCGAGACGGCGATGAAGGCCGCGCAGCGCCTGCTCGCCGTTGCGGCGCAGACGCGCGAGCATGCCGTCGCGCAGCTGCGCACCGATCTCGATCTCGACGGCGCGATCGAAGTGGAACAGCCGCAGCGCGCGCTTCCGCCGCTGCCGGTGGAGGAGACGCTGATCGCGCGCGCGACCGAGTCGCGGCCCGACGTCGACATCGCCGAGAACAACCTGCGCATCGCGAAGCTCGAGATCAGCAAGCAGCGCGGCTTCTGGCTTCCGACCGTCACCCTCGACGGCGGATTCATTCATCAGAAGACGCCGTTTCCCGCCGATCGCTATTCGTACGGCGCGTTGCGCTTCAACGTCCCGCTGTTTCAGGCCGGTGAAGTGCTCGCGCGCGTGGCCGGCGCGAAGCATCGCGAGAAGCAGGCCGAGCTCGCGCTCGGCGAGGCGATGCTCGAGGCGCGCGAGGACGTCCGCCGCGCGCTCGCCGATCTGCGTGCCGCCGCGACGGGCCTCGGCCTCGCGAAGGAGCAGCTCGCCGCCGCGCAGGCGGAGTACGAGCAGGCCTTCGAGCTGTATCGCGCGCAGGAAGCGACGTCGCTCGACGTCGCGGCGTCGGAGGCCTCGCTCGCCGACGCCCGCCGCGCCGTCGCGGAAGAGACTCTCAATCGCGATCTCGCCGAGCTGCGCGTCTGGTACGCCGCCGGCGCGATCAAGGAAGCACTCATAGTTGAACGATGAAAAATCGCTGATGCGACAACCGTGCATTGGCCTTGGGCAACCAACGCGGCCGGCCGTGCCGGCCAGGGGTGACTGAATGAAACGCATCTTGATTTTTCTGACTCTCGCGCTCGCGCTCTTCGGATGCTCGAGCGAAGAGCCCGCAACCGCAACGAGCGCCGCGACGACGCAGGAAGCGCCGCCGCTGCCCGACGACGTGGCGACCGCCACGCTCGTCCCCACGGATACCGGCGCGACCACCGCCGCGAACACGCTCTCCGCGACAGGCGAGTTCGTCGCGCCGGTGCGTTCCGAGCTCTCGCCGAAGATGCCCGGCCGCGTGGCGAAGCTGCATGTCGACGAAGGCTCGCGCGTCACGCGCGGGCAGCCGGTGCTCGAGCTCGAGAGCGACTACGTGCGCCTCAACCTGCAGGCCGCGGAAGCGGAGACCGCGCGGGCGAAGGCGATGATGGATGAGGCGGCGCGCGATCTCGCGCGCAAGAAAGAGCTCATCGCGAAGGACTCGATTCCGCGCGCGACCTACGACCGCTCGCAGGCCGCGTACGATCAGGCGCATGCGGCGTACAACGCGGCCATCGCGCAGGCGTCGCTGCTTCGCCAGCATCTCGCCGATGCGACGCTGCGCTCGCCGGTCACCGGCATCATCGCCGAGAAGCGCACCGACGTCGGCGCGCGCCTCGGCGAAGGCGGCGTGGCCTTCGTGGTCGTGCAGCTCTCGCCCCTCAAGCTCCGCTTCCAGGTCCCCGAGCGCTACCTCGGCCGCATCGATCGCGGCGACGCCGTCACCGCGCGCGTCGATCCCTATCCGAACGAGACCTTCACCGGCACGATCAAGACCATCGGCGGCGTGATCGATCCGCGGACGCGGACGATGTTCGCGGAAGCGGAGTTCGCGAACAAGGACGGGCGGTTGCGGCCGGGGTTGTTTGCGAGAGTGGAGGCGAAACTGGACTGAGGACGAGGTGCTGCGTGCTGCGTGCAGCGTGCTGCGAACTACGCAGCACCCAGCACGCAGCACGCAGCACCCGGAGCCAAAACCATGCAAAAACTCGCTGAAATCTGTGTCCGCCGCCCCGTCTTCGCGACCGTGCTCGTGCTCGCGCTGGTGGTCATCGGCGCGTTCTCGTACTTCCGCCTCGGCGTCGATCGCTTTCCGAACGTCGAGTTCCCATTCGTGATCATCACGACCGTGCTGCCGGGCGCGGCGCCGGAGGAGATCGAGACCGAGGTCACGGACAAGCTCGAGGAGTCGGTCAACACCATCAGCGGCATCGACGAGCTGAACTCCATCTCCTCGGAGAACGTCTCCGTGGTCATGATCGGATTCGAGATCGAGAAAGACCGCGACGTCGCCGCGCAGGAGGTGCGCGACAAGATCAACCTCGTCCTCGCCGATCTGCCGAAAGACGCCGAGCCGCCGATCGTGCAGATCTTCGATCCCGGCTCGATCCCCGTCGCGGTGCTCGCCGTCTCCGCCCCCGCCTCGGTGCGCGAAGTCTCCGAGTTCACGGACAAAGTCATCCGCCGTCGTTTGGAGACCGTGAGCGGCGTCGGCCAGGTCCTCGTCGTCGGCGCGCGCCCGCGTCAGATCAACGTCGTCGTCGACAACGCCAAGCTCTCCGCGCAGGGACTCACTGCCGCGCACGTGGTGGCGGCCCTGCAGTCGCAGAACATTCAGATTCCGGGCGGCAAAGTCGAACAGGGACAGCGCGACCTCACGCTGCGCACGTACGGGCGCGTCGGAACGGTGCAGGAGTTCGGCGACATCCCGGTCGCGAACGTCGGCGGCACGCCGGTGCGCATCCGCGACATCGGACGCGTCGAGGACAGCATGGCGGACGTCGAATCGGCGGCGACCGTCAGCGGCAAGTCCGCGGTCGTGCTCATCATCCGCAAGCAGTCGGGCACGAACGCGATCGCGGTCGTCGAGCGGATCAAGGAGCGCACCGAGGAGCTGCGCGCGCAGTTGCCGAAGGGATGGAAGCTCGACGTCACGCGCGACCAGTCGGACTTCGTCATCGCTGCGGTCGACGCGGTGAAAGAGCATCTGATCCTCGGCTCGATCTTCGCGGCGCTGATCGTGTGGTTCTTCCTTTCCTCGCCGAAGCTGTTCGAGGCGGTGGGGATGGTCATCGCGACGCTGACGATGTACGCGCTGCTCTACAAAGCGCCGCACGCCGGCTGGGGAGGGATCCCGACCTGGATCTTCCTCGTCCTCGGCGGCGCGATCGGCGCGTTCATGCTCGCGTACTTCTTCCGAAAGTCGCGGCCGACGATCATTTCCGCGGTCGCGATTCCGAGCTCGCTCATCGCGACCTTCGGCGCGATGGCGTACATGGGCTTCACCCTCAACATCATCACCCTGCTCGCGCTGACGCTCGCCGTCGGCATCGTCATCGACGACGCCGTGGTCGTGCTCGAGAACATCTTCCGGCACATGGAAGAGAAGAACATGTCGCCGACGGAGGCGGCCGTCGCGGGCACGAAGGAAGTCGGCCTCGCGGTCATGGCCACGTCGATGTCGCTCATCGTCGTCTTCCTCCCGGTCGCATTCATGGGCGGCATCGTCGGACGGTTCATGTACTCGTTCGGCGTGACGATGGCGTTCGCGATCGCGGTCTCGCTGCTCGTCTCGTTCACGCTCACGCCGATGATGGCCTCGCGCTGGCTGAAGCGCGAGGACCTCGATCACGGGAAGAGCTCGCGCGAGCACGGCGTGTACGCGGCGATCGAGAAGACGTATCTGATGATGCTGGACTGGTCGATGCGGCATCGCTGGGCCGTGGTGCTGCTGATGGTTCTCGTATTCCTGTCGACCGTGCCGCTGGGCATCATCGTGGACAAGACTTTCCTTCCGTACGACGACGAGTCGCAGTTCGCGATCACCGTGCGTGCGCCGGAAGGGGCGAGCGTGCAGTCGACGCAGACGATTCTGGAGTCGATCGCGATGCGCGTGCGCAAGCTCGACGGCGTGCAAAGCACGGTGGCCACCGTCGGCGACGATCCGCAGCAGACGCTGAACCTCGGCACGATCTACGTGAAGCTCGTGCCCGCCGACAAGCGCGAGCGGGGGCAGTACGAGATCCAGGACGTCGTGCGCAAGGAGATCCTGCCGCAGTACCAGCGCCTGAACCTCCGCACGTCCGTCGCGCCAGTGAACGAGTTCGGCGGCGGCACGGATGCGGAAGTCATGTTCTGGATCGGCGGACCCGATCTGGTGCAGCTCGACAAGTACGCGCACGAGCTGACGAACGTGATCCGCGATCCGAAGCTCGGCACGACCGACGTCGACACGAACTTCATCGTCGGCAAGCCGGAGCTCGGCGTTCGGATCGACCGCGACAAAGCCGCGGACCTCGGCGTGAGCGTGCAGGATCTCGCGGCGACCCTGAACGTGCTCGTCGGCGGGCAGAAGGCGACGAGCTACTACGAGGGCGGCGAGGAGTACGAGCTCCACGTGCGCGCGGGGGAGGACTGGCGGAAGAACGTCGCCGGGATCTCCCAGATCGAAGTGCCGTCCTCGCGCGGCGGGACGGTGAAGCTGAGCGATCTGGTCACGCTGCAGGAAGGGACGGGACCGTCGGTCATCAACCGCTTCAACCGCCGGCGCATGGTCATGGTGCTCGCGAACATGCAGCCGGGCTATTCGTCGCAGACGGTCATGGATCTGCTGCAGAAAAAAGCGGAGGCGATGAAGATGCCGGCGTCGTATTCGGCGGGCTTCACCGGCCGCTCGCGCGAGCAGGAGAAGGCGTTCATCAACTTCATGCTCGCGTTCGTGCTGTCGATCGTCTTCATGTACCTGATCCTCGCGGCGCAGTTCGAGAGCTGGGTCCACCCGATCACGATTCTGCTGTCGCTGCCGATGACGGTGCCGTTCGCACTGCTCTCGATGGTGCTGTTGAACGAGTCGATGAACATCTTCTCGATGCTCGGCATCGTGGTGCTTTTCGGCATCGTGAAGAAGAACGCCATCCTGCAGATCGATCACACGAACCAGCTGCGCGAGCGCGGCCTGGCGCGCCCCGAGGCGATTCGCGAGGCGAACCGCGACCGCTTGCGGCCGATCCTGATGACGACGGTCGCGTTCGTGGCCGGCATGCTCCCGCTGGTCGTCTCCAGCGGCGTCGGCGCCGCGACGAACCGCGCCATCGGCTCGACGATCATCGGCGGCCAGACGCTCGTGCTGCTCCTGACGCTGCTGGCAACCCCGGTGCTGTACTCGCTGTTCGACGACGTGCAGGAGTGGTTTCGCCGGAAGCGGGCGATGAGCGAGGAAGAGCCGGCGGGCGAGGTGGTGACGGCTTAGGAGACCGCGCGGCAGAAAGCGGTCCAACGTGCGGTGACCGGACAAGGAGGCTGGGCCAACCAGCGCTGCCGGCCGTGCCGGCCTGGTGGACATTCAACATTGAAAGCGTAGGTACCAAGGCAAGGCTGGCCACGCATACTTTCAATGTTCATTCATCCGACACGTCATCCTGCCACAGGCCCACGCCCGATCGGATGGCGGCGTGTTTCATCCGCGCGTCGTTCGACGCGAGAGGCAAGAATCCTTTCACTTCCGGCCGTGTCCGATGGCGGCGCGGACCTCGGCCGGCGAGAGTGCAGCCCTGCCTCGGCTGCGTTTGCGAATCCTCTGCTGCAACTGGCGCAGCCCTTCGACGGACCGCTTCACGGAATCGAGATTCGGTGTCCCTTCTCGCACGACACGCGCGATGGGACGGTCATGTCGGGTAATGACGATCTCTTCGCCACGCTCGACCCGATGCAGCAACTCGCCGAAACGGGTCTTTGCCTCAAAGGCGGTCATCTTCGGCATCGGACGATATTAACCAGTCGTTGGCTGGTTTCGCAACGCCACCTGATCGCGAAGCGCTGAAGGGGAACACCGTCGTGTTCCTGCGAACGATGAACGATGAAGGATGAACGATGAACGATGAATTATGAACGATGAAGTTTTTGGGATTCATCGTTCATCGTTGGGTAGTATCCTCCTCCCCCATGCACACGATGATCACGGTTCTCGCGGTTCTCTTCGGCCTCCGCAATCCCGGTGACGGCGGTCGTCAGGTAATTACGATCGATCCGGCGACGGCGTCGATCACTCCCATCAGCGCGAGCATCGATCCGCCCAATGGCACTCCGTCCGGCGTGATCGCGCTCGATGCGGGTGGGGGGCGGTTCTTCTTCGTCGGAACTCCTTCCTCCGAGACGACCATGCGGATCTACAGTGTGAGCACGACGAGCGGGATCGTGCTCGCGAATCCGACGATCAGCGGGGGCGGGGTGCTCGGGCTCGAATATGACGAGACCGAGGATGTGCTGTATGCGCTGCAGACGCCGGATGCGACGTCGAGCAAGCGCGTGGTGCGGCTCGACACCGCCACCGGCGTGCCGGCCGCGGTGAGCGGCAATCTCGCGACCGCGATCGGGATGCCGTCGGGTGCGACGACGATGGATGCCGCGGGGAACCGCTTTTTCTTCGTGGGAACGCAGGACGCGGAGACGACGCAGCGCATCTACAGCGTCGACACGGCGACCGGCGCGCTCCTCGCGTCGCCGACGATCTCCGGCGACGTGATCACCGGCCTCGAGTACGACAGCGACGCGAACGTGCTCCTCGGCCTCCGCACGCCGCCCGACGGCGGAAAGCAGGTCGTGACGCTCGATCCCGCGACCGGCACGACCACCGACGTCAGCGCAAACGTCGCCCCCTCCCTCGGCATGGCCTCCGGCGTCACGGGGCTCGACGCGGCCGGCAATCGCTTCTACTTCGTCGCGACGCCGAACAGCGAGACCGACTCGCGCATCTACACGATCGACACGGCGACCGGCGCGCTGGTGAGCAATCCGACGATCGTGGGCAGCGCGTCGCAATTCATGCAGGGACTCGCGTGGGCGCCGCCCGCGCCGCCGCCCGTGATCACGGTGACGATCGACGTGCGCAGCACGATCAACGTCCGCAGCCGCGGCGTGATCCCGGTCGTCATCTACAGCACACCGACGTTCGACGCGACCACGATCGATGCGTCGAGCCTCCGCTTCGGCCCCGGCGAGGCTCCCGAGAGCCACGGGCAGATTCACGCGAGCGATGTCGACGGCGACGGCGATCAGGATGTGACGGTTCACTTCGGCACGCCCGCCGCCGCGATCCCGTGCAACGCGACGAGCGTGACGCTCACCGGAACGACGACCGGCGGCCAGGCGTTCGAGGGAACGGACACGTCGATCAGGATCGTCGGGTGCAAGTGACGCGACGGCTCCTTCCCATCGTTCTCTTCTGCGCGGCGGCCGCGGCGGCGCAGAACCCGTTCGTCGACGTGCAGCATTACCGCATCGAGATCGACGTGCCGGCTGCGGGAAACGAGATCGCGGCGATCGCGGAGTTGACGGTGAAACCGCTCATGAGCAGCACGACACTGGAGCTCGACTTCGGAGCGCTGGAGATCGATGAAGTCCTGGTCGAAGGCGAGCGCGCGGCGTTCGAGCGAACCGGCGAGCGGCTGCGCATCGAGACGGGAGTGCGCGCGGCGCCGTTCAAGGTCCGCATCCGCTATCACGGCAAACCGGCGGACGGCTTGTTCCTGCAGGCGAACAAGTACGGCGACCACGGCGCGTTCGCCGACAACTGGCCGAACCGCGCGCATCACTGGTTTCCCTCGGTCGATCATCCGTCCGACAAGGCCAGCGTCGAGCTCCTGATCACGGCGCCCGCGAAGTACGGCGTCGTTGCGAACGGCACGCACACCGCGACGACGACACTGCCCGACGGCCGCAAGCGCACGCACTGGAGCGAACCTGCCCCGATTCCGGTGCACTGCATGGTCTTCGGCGCGACCGAGTTCGCGGTCGTGCGCGCGGGCGAGGCGAAGGGGACGCCGATCGAGTACTACCTCTATCCGCTCGACCGCGAGCGCGGGGTCCGCGAGTTCGGACGGACGCAGCAGATCGTCGAGCTCTACTCCACGCTGTTCGGGCCGTATCCGTACGGCAAGCTCGCGCTGGTCGAGTCGTCGACGCGCTTCGGCGGGATGGAGAACGCGTCCGCGATCTTCCTCGACGAGAAGCGGATCGACGGCCATGGGACGATGGAGAGGCTCGTCGCACACGAGATCGCGCATCAGTGGTTCGGCAACTCGGTGACGCAGCGCGAATGGGCCGATCTCTGGCTGAGCGAGGGATTCGCGACCTATTTCGGCGATCTCTTCTTCGAGCGCGCCGACGGCGCGGAGGCGTTCGCGCAGCGCATGCGCGAGTCGCGCGACGCGTATCTCAAGGCCAACGCGAACGGGTCGCGGCCGGTGTACAACCGCACCACCGATCTCTCCAGCCTCCTCAATCGCTTCACCTGCGAGAAGGGTGCGTGGGTGCTGCACATGCTGCGCGGGATCATGGGCGACGCGCCGTTCTTCGCCGCGGTGCGCGAGTACTACACGGAGTTCCGCGACCGCAACGCGACGACCGAGGAGCTGCGCGCGGTGATGGAGAAGCACGCGGGCCAGCCGCTGGATTGGTTTTTCCAGCAGTGGATCTTCGAGCGCGGCCATCCCGTGTACTCGGTGACCTGGAACTGGAACGAGGGGAAGACCGCCATCACGATCGAGCAGACGCAGGGCGGGACCGTTTTCCGCATGCCGATGGTCGTGGAAGTCCGCAGCAGGACCGGCTCGCAGCGCCAGACGGTGCTGATCGACGAGCGCCGCGAGCAGATCGAGATCGCCATCGAACAGTCTCCCATGATCGTGGTCATCGACCCGGAGGAGTGGGTTCTGAAAGAGATGGCGCAGTAACTCGGAGGGAACATGAACGCACCCTGGCTCGAGCACTACGATCCCGGCGTTCCGAAGTCCATCGGCACCTATCCGAACAAAACCCTCGTGGATTACGTCGCGGAGGCTTCTCCCGACAAGACCGCGGTCGTATTCAAGGGACGGAAGATCACATTCGGCGAGATCGACCGCGCCAGCGACGCGCTCGCGCACAGCCTGAAGGCGATCGGCGTGAAGGAAGGCGACCGCGTTGCGCTCATGCTGCCGAACTCGCCGCACTTCGTGATCGCCGAGATGGCGGTGTGGAAGCTCGGCGCGATGATCGCGCCCCAGAGTCTGTTATACACCGATCGCGAGCTGCAGGACTCGCTCAACGCGTCGGCGCCGGAGACGGCGGTCGTTCTGACGCCCTTCTACGACAAGTTGAAAAACATCCAGGCGCAGACATCGATCAGGCGAGTGATCGCGACGAACATCAAGGAGTATCTCCCCGGCGTGCTGCGCGTGCTCTTCACCCTCGTGAAGGAAAAGAAGGAAGGGCATCGCATCACGCTCCGCGAGGGCGACTCATGGATGCAGTCGCTGATCGAAGAAGGACGTAGCGGCGGGCTTCAGCCCGCCGGCGGACGGAAGTCCGCCGCTACGCCGGACATGCCGGCCGTCGTCCTCATGAGCGGCGGTACGACCGGGACGCCGAAAGGCGTCGTGAGCGAGCATCGCTCGCTGATCCAGGCCGGCACGCAGCTCACGGCGTGGCTGAAGGAAGCGCTGCAGGGTCCGGACGCGTCGATCATGCTGCCGCTGCCGCTGTTCCACACGTACGGCTGTTCGGGCGTGCAGTCGCTCGCGCTGATGAACGCCATCCCGCTGATCCTCGTGCCGAGTCCGCGCGATCTCGACGACGTGGTGAAGACGATCCAGCGCGACAAGCCGGCGCTCTTCTGCGGCGTGCCGACGCTCTTCAACGCGCTGCTCAATCACCGCGAAGTGATCGCCGGAAAGGTCGACTTCCGCTCGATCCGCGCCTGCTTCTCCGGCGCGGCGGCGCTGCTCGCGGAGACGAAGAAGCGCTTCGAGGAGCTGACCGGCGGGCGCATCGTCGAGGGGTACTCGCTCAGCGAGGCGACGATGGCCTGCTTCGTCAATCCGTATCGCGGCGCGAACAAGATCGGCTCGGTGGGCATGCCGGTGTCCGACGTGTTCGCGCGCATCGTCGATGGCGATGACGCGACGAAGGAGCTCGCGACGGGCGAGGTGGGCGAGGTACTCATCCATGCGCCGCAGCTCATGCGCGGCTACTGGAACAATCCCGCCGAGACCGCGAACATGCTGCGCACCGCCCCCGACGGGAAGCAGTGGCTCTACACCGGCGACCTCGGATATCTCGACGAGGACGGCTATCTCTTCCTCGTCGACCGCAAGAAGGATCTCATCAAGACCAGCGGCTATCAGGTCTGGCCGCGCGAGATCGAAGAGGTGATCGCCGCGCATCCAGCCGTCGCCGAAGTCGGCGTTGCCGGTCTTCCCGACGCACGCAAGGGCGAGGCAATCACCGCGTGGATCGTGCCGCGGCCCGGCGAGACGATCGATACCGACGAGCTCCGCGCGTTCTGCAAGGAAAAGCTCGCGCCGTACAAGGTGCCGTCGAACTTCGAGATGCGCACCGAGCTGCCGAAGACGATGGTGGGGAAGGTGCTGCGTCGCGTGCTGGTGGCGGAGGCGAAAGCGAAGGCGGGCGCTTAGTGGACATTCAACATTGAAAGCGTAGGTACCAAGGCAACATTGAAAGCGTAGGTACCGAGGCAATATTGAAAGCGTGGGTACCAAGGCAACATTGAAAGCGTGGGTACCAAGGCAACATTGAAAGCGCGTAGGTACCAAGGCTTGTCATCCCGAGCGTGAGCGAGGGACCCGGGGGGCGGGTGGCGCGAGGACTGCGCCCCCCGCCCGCACAGGTCCCTCGCTCACGCTCGGGATGACAAGGCTGGCCACGCATGCTTTCAATGTTGAATGTCCACCCATCAATCCACGAATTCCACGCGATCGTCGAACAATCGCACCGTGCAGCGCGAGGCTCGATAGACGAGCGCCGTTGCGCCGGGGCCGCGCGTTTCTTCGTCGGAGCGGTTCTCGTCGGGATCGCCCATCCGGCGCAGGACTTCTCCGCGCGTCATGCCGGTGTCGAGCGAGGCGCACGAAGCGCGCGGCGTTTTCATCGGGATCGCCGACGCCGTTGCCGCGGGCGCGCGGAAGTCGACTTCGGCGAGCCACACGATCGCGACGATGAGCGTCCCGATCAGCAGATGCAGCTCGGATCGCCGCAGTCCTCTGCGAGTCAGCGGGGTGCGCGAGGCGACGCAATGAACCGCGAGCAGAAGCCAGAGCGCGACGGCGATCAGCGGAATCACTGGAACACCCTCCGCTCCGTCCGTCCCCACGCGCGCAGCTCGGTCTCGAACGCGGCGATCGGTTTTCCCGTCACGCGCCGCAGCGCCTCCTCGGTCGTCGCGCCGTCGCGGAACGCGTCGAGCATCGTGTGCAGCGCGCCCTTGCCGTACTTCGACTCGATGTAGCGGATGTCGGTCTGCGCGACGATGTACGCCGCCGCGACCATCTCCGGATCG
Source organism: Thermoanaerobaculia bacterium (assembly GCA_035525285.1). Classification (GTDB taxonomy): domain Bacteria; phylum Acidobacteriota; class Thermoanaerobaculia; order Gp7-AA8; family Gp7-AA8; genus QHVT01. Next base: position 10,878 of record DATLFB010000052.1, on the reverse strand, counting down.
GGCGAGGCATGCAGCACCGCGTCGAGCAGCGAGACCGGCAGCAGGCGGTCGTCGTCGTACATGTTGAACGCGTTCCGGTGATGCACGGCGAGCTCGATGCGCTGCGCGAGGCCTTCCTGGAACCAGCGCGGCGCCTGATCGTTCGTGGCCTGAGCCATCATCGCGTGCGCGAGCTCGTGTCCGAGGATGGCCACGATCTGCGGAACTAGCGCGGTGCCGGCGATGGGCACGGTGATCTTGCCGTTGTAGAAGCCGAGGACGTAGTCGGAGCCGGTGTAGGTCGCGCGGAACTCGCGCCACCAGACCACGTTCACCACCACGCGCTGGAAGTTGCGGGTCGGGATCCACTCCTGCAGCCGCGCGAGCTCCGCCTCGAGCACCGTTCCCAGCTCCGTCGCCGCGGCGTTGCTCACGTCGTCGGGATAGTGGATCTCGAAATGTGCGGTCTGGTGCGTGTAGTACTTCGTCGCCAGCCGCTTGTTCATCTGGATCTGCCGCACGCGGTCGTCGATGAACGGATTTGCGCGGATGCTCTGCGAGCGGTCGTACATCCGCACCGCGGCGTCGTAGAGATCGTGCGCGGCGAAGAGCTCCGCGAGCTCGCTGAGCGCCGCCGCGTCGCGCTTGCGCTGCAGCACACGGCTCGCCGCGACGTCGACGAGCAACCGCCGCGCGTCGTGCGGGCGCTGCAGGCGCTGCAGGCCGATGCTGCGGAGAAAGAAAATCGATGGCGGGACGTACTCCGCGGCGGCGGAAAGATGTTCGGTGAGCTGCACGAGCTCCGCCCAGCGATTGCGGTCCGCGAGCGCCTCCGCGGTGCCGGTGATGCGCTCGCGCAGCGCGGGCTGCGCGTATGCGGACGCGTTGCGGCCGAAGCTCATCACGTTCGGCAGATCGGCGAGACGGCGCTCTGCTTCCGCGCGCGCCCACTCGGTTGCAGCGACGACCGGCGTGCCGGGAATCGCCAAAGCCGCGCCGCCGGGAACGAGCAGCTGCTGCTCGCCGATGGCGATGTGCAGAAACTCGCCCGACATGCGCGGCTGCGCTTCGACCGGCAGCGGAATGGCGCGCGTCGAGGCCACGGGCGAGGTCACGAGCGGATCCTGCGGCGCGCTGAGGCTGATCGTCTCCGCGACCATCTGCCGGCGCAGCAGCGACCAGAAGACATCCATGCGCAGGAGCTGCTCGCGCTCGACCGGCCGCATGCTCCACGCCTGGCGCAGCAGCAACTCCGCTTCTTCGTCGCGATCGTTTGATGCGGCGAGCGAGGCGAGCGAGTAGTAGACGTCCGCTTCGCGCGAGCCGATGCGCACGAGGCGGAGGAGATACTCGGCGGCGCGCTCTTCGTATCCGAGGGCGAGGAGCGCGGCGGCGGCTTCATACCAGATGCCGTCGCGTCCGGGCCCGAGATTCACCGCCCGCTCGAACGCCACCGCGGCGCCGGCCTCGTCGTGCTCGAGCAGCGCGAGGCGGCCGCGGAGAATCTCCGCGAGCGGGATGTCGGACGAAGGGAGCGCCGCGAGCGCCGCCTTCACGGCCGTGCGATCGGTCTGCTGCAGCGCGGCCTGAACCTTCCAGAGATCCGCGATCATCGCGCATGCCGGCGTGCGGTCGACCGCGCGGAAGGCGGCCTCGATGTCGCTGCCGTCGCCGGCGAGCGCGCGACGCAAGGGCAGGAGCGTCGCGAGCGGCGGCGGTCCCTGCGCGCGTTTCCTGGTGATGACGCTCGCGTGCGTTGCTTGTTGCTGCAGCACGCTGATCGCGGAGGCGCTGACGAGAAGCGCGGCAGCTGCCGACAGCATCCCGACGAAGAGCACGCGCCGTCGTGCGAGAAAGATTGCCGCAAACGAAAGAAGCGCACCGAGTACCGCGGGCTTCCAGCCCGCCGTCGCGCCGGCATCCTGCCGGCGCGGGCTGGCAGCCCGCGACACGGCGGGCTGGAAGCCCGCGGTACTCTGGGCAAGAAACCGGATGTCGGAAAGGCGCCCATCCTTCGTCATCTCGAAGATCACCGCGTCGTCGAACCCCGAGGGATAGACGACCGAGAACACCGCCAACCGATCCTTCAGCGCCGGCACCACGGTCTGCAGTTCCCAGCGCGCGCCTTTGCGCGGCCCGAGGCGCACCTCGATCTCGGCGTGTAAGTCGGTGGCGCCGCGAAGCGGCGACGTGCTCGCGATGCGTTCGGCGACAGCCGCGGGCCCGCGGCTCAGGTAGCCGGCCGCGATCTCGACCGCCGCGTGCTCGGCATCGGAGATCGGGCGCACCTCCGCGCTCGAAGGGATCGCGACGAGGAGCGCGAGAACCAGGGCGCGCACGACTTCACGGTAGCACGCTCCTGGTGGAGGACAGGCAATCCTGCCTGTCCGGTCAACTTTCTCCCAGCCTGAGCGGGTGTCAGGACAGGCAGGATTGCCTGTCCTCCACTTGACAAATCAGCTGCACCGACTTAGTGTATTAGTTGCCTAATACACTGCGTCAGCGGTTCAGCAAACAAGGAAAAGCATGTTCGACATCAATACGGCCAACGCCGCTCCGATCTGGCGCCAGATCGAAGAAGGAATGCGGCGGATGATCGCACTCGGATCGCTCACGCCCGGCGCCGCGGTGCCGTCGGTGCGCGAGCTCGCGCAGACGCTGCGCGTCAATCCCAACACCGTGGCCCGCGCGTATCAGCGCCTCACCGACGCGGGTGTCTTCGCCGTTCGCCGCGGCGAGGGAACGTTCGTCGCCGAGGTGCCCGTCCCACTCAAAAAATCGGAGCGCAACGAGACGCTGCGCGAGGCTGCCAGCCGCTACGCGGGGACGGCCGTCGCCGTCGGCGCGTCGTTCGACGAAGCGGTCGAGGAGCTGGAGACCAGCTTCGACCGTCTCGTGCGCGATCACAGGAGGAAAGCATGACCGCCATCCGCGCGGCAAACGTCACGGTCCGCTACGGCCACCGCACGGCCGTTGAAGACGTCAGTCTCACCATTCCCAAGGGGTCGGTCTACTCGCTCATCGGCCGCAACGGCGCCGGCAAATCGTCGCTGGTGCGCTGCCTCGTCGGCCAGCTTCGTCCCGACCGCGGCAGCGTGCAGGTCCTCGGCGAGGATGTGTGGCACAAGCGGCTCTCGCTGATGGATCGGGTCGGCATCGTGGCCGAGGATCCGGATGCGCCGCCGGAGATGCGCGTGCGCGACCTGGCGTGGTTCTCGTCGCGCATCTATTCGCGCTGGCGCCAGGACGCGTTCAACGAGCGCGTGGAGCGCTTCCGGATCGCGCAGGACGTCCGCTTCGGCGATCTGTCGAAAGGACAGAAGAAGCAGGTCACGCTCGCGCTGGCGCTGTCGACCTCGCCCGAGCTGCTGATCCTCGACGATCCGACCCTCGGCCTCGACGTCGTCGCGCGCAAGTCGCTCTTCGAAGAAGTGATCGCGCACATGGCCGACTACGGCATCACGGTGCTCGTCACGACGCACGATCTCTCCGCGGTCGAAGCGGTGGCCGATCGAGTCGGCATTCTCAATGACGGACGGCTCGTGCTCGACGAAGAAGTCGAGACGCTGAAGGCGCGCTTCCGCCGCATCCGCTTCGCGAGCCAGGCGGTGGCGCTCGCTGGGGCGACACTGGTCGCGGCGAGCGTGCGGCAGTGGGGGAGCGGGACGGAGGCGGTGGTTAGCAACTACGACGACCTCGCGTTCGAGCGCTTCCGCGAGTCGGCGAAGCTCGGCGGGGCCGAGGTGTCGCCGTTGTCTCTCGAAGAAATCTTCATCGCCGTCGCAGGCGAGGCGGCAGGAGTCCAACAATGAGTCACGCACTGGTGATCGCGACACGCGAGCTTCGCGAACGTTCGCGTCTGTTTCTGATGTGCGCCGCGATGGCGCTGCTTCCTTTCCTCATCAGCCTCGTCCCGGCGGCGAAGAACGACCGGTCGATGGTGATCGCCACGACCGGCGGCGCGCTCGCGGCGATCATGGCGGTCGGCACGGCCATCGCTCTCGGCACATCGACGATCGGCGGCGACCTGGCCGCGCGCCGGCTCTCGTTCTACTTCGCGAAACCGATCTCGCCGGCCGCGCTCTGGTCGGGCAAGGTCATGTCCGCTCTGCTCACGAGCGCGGTCTGCTACGCCATCATTGCCGTGCCGTCGGTCCTGGTCACCCAGCAAAAGTGGCTGCAGACGTGGACGGATCCCGGGCAACTGCTCGCGCTCCTCGCCGGCATCGTGGTCGCGCTCTTTTTCACCAGTCACGTCCTCGGCACGATGGTCCGCTCGAAGTCGGCGCTGATCGGCATCGACTTCGCGCTGGCGTTCGGGGCCGGGTTCGCGCTGTTCTTCATCATCCGCCCGCTGCTCCTCGCGTCGGTCGATCTGTTGAAGGGGGTGCTCGCCGCGCTCGCCGCCGCCGTGCTGCTGATCGTCGCAATCGCGCCCGTGTGGCAGCTCGCGAACGGACGCACCGATGTGCGGCGCAGCCACGCTGCGCTTTCGCGCGCGCTATGGGTCTCGATGGCGGTGCTGGTGGTCGTGGCGGCGGCGTTCATGTGGTGGATCGTGTCCGTCGCTCCGAGCGACGTGACGCACGTGAACGATCTCGAGCAGGCGCCGGGATCGAATCACTTCGTGCTCACCGGGGCGAACAAATATCGCGGCGACTATCAGGCGACGTTCCTCGTGAACGCCGACACGGGCCGCTATACGCGACTCGACTCGCCGGTGTGGTGGAACGTGCGGTATTCGAGCGACGGACGGGTGGCGGCGTGGATGCGGCCGTACACGATGATGCCGTCGCACCGCCTCGAGCTCCACACGCGGCGCCTCGATGATCCGAATGCGAAGAACGTCGCGACAGGCATTCGCCTGACGGGCTTCCCGATGTTCACGCTGTCCGACGACGGCGCGCGCATCGCGATCGCGGACAACGCGGTCGTGACCGTGTACGAGGTGGCAACGCAGCGCTTGCTCGCGTCCGTGCGCCTTCCCTTCGGCCGCACCGACCTGCGCGGGTTGTTCTTCATCTCGCCGGACATCGTGCGGCTGACCGAGTACAAGTCCGTTCGCAGTGACGTGCCGGTGCGGATCTACGACCTCATCACGTCGGGAAAGAAGATCGAGCAGGTTGGCGCGATGCACGCGCAGATGGGCCACGGCGCGATCGCGGCGTCGCAGGACGGCTCGCGGCTGCTCTTCCGGCATGCCAACGCGATCGGCGACGGGCGGACGGGCGCGTTCATCGCCGAACTGCCGGTGCAGGCGGTGCGTCCGTTCGCAATGGCGATGCTCAACGACGGGCGGGTGGCGGCGATGGCGAAGGCTGGCAAAGGACTGCGTCTGCATCTGCTCACGCGCGACGGACAACCGATCCGCGAGATGGAGTTGCCGGTCGAGCGGGCGATGATCACGGCACAGATCGGCGACGACAAGCTGCTGATCAACAGCAGCGTCGGCGGCGCCAGGCGCCAGTGGGACGTTCTCGTTGTCGATCTCTCGCGCGGCGTGGTGGAGCGAAGGATCGAGAACGTGCGCGGACCGATGCCCACGTGGCACGACCCCCGTCTCACGCGCTTCGAACCGGATCAGAAGGTCGCGGGCGTGGAAGGGGAGAGCAGCGGAGAGGGCCGCGTGGTGGTGATTGATCTTCGCACCGGCGGACACTCGCCGCTGCCGAGGTCGTAAAAACGTAGGGGCGGGCTTCAGCCCGCCCCCTCGCCCGGCTGAAGCCGGGCGCTACGTTTTCGCCGGGGCGCTACGTCTTCGCCAGTCCGGCGCGGGCGCTCTCGACGAGCGCGGTGAAGCCGGCGCTGTCCTTGACCGCCATGTCGGCGAGGACCTTGCGGTCGAGCGTGTTGCCCGCGGCTTTGAGGCCGGCGATGAACTGGGAGTAGGACATCCCGTTCAGGCGCGCGGCTGCGTTGATGCGGGCGATCCAGAGCTTGCGGAAATCACCCTTGCGATCCTTGCGGCCCGCGAACGCGGCGTTGAGCGCCTTGTCCACCGCCTGCTTCGCAATCCGGTGTCCGCGCGACTTCATCCCGTAGTAGCCCTTGGCCAGCTTCAGGATCTTCGCGCGGCGATTCTTTCGCTTGGGACCTCGTTTGACTCTTGCCATGATCTCCTCGTTTCCTTTCTTTCGAGCGGCCGGGTCAGGAGTAGGTGATTACCCGGGCGCGCTCCGTTGAGCGATCAGCTCTTAGCTCTTAGCTCTTAGCTCTTAGCTCTTAGGTCGTCGGTTGCTCCGCTAAGAGCTAAGACCTAAGACCTAAGAGCTACTTGTACGGCAGCATCCGCTTCACGGTCTTCGCATTCGCGGGCGAGACTTCGACTTCGCCGGCGAGCTTCGACTTCCGGCCGGGCGACTTCTTGGTCAGGATGTGCGAATGGAAGGCGTGGCTGCGTTGGAGCTTGCCGCTTCCGGTCTTCTTGAACCGCTTCGCGGCTCCACGATGTGTCTTCATCTTAGGCATACAAATCCCCTAAAGGCTTGGTGCGTAACCGAGTTGAGGTTGGGGGCATTCCATGGGTTGCCCGGTTTCCCGGTCACCCGGTTTCCCGGCCGAAGTCTGCACTACCTGGGCTGCGAACGAAAGTTCGATGCAGCCTACGACCGGGCAACCGGGCAACCGGGCAACCCACGCGCGCGACCGCGCAACCGCGTGACCGCGCAACCGCGTGACCGCGCAACCGCCCCCACTACTTATTGGGCGCGATCACGATCGTCATCCGATTCCCCTGCACGTCCGGATGCGGCGATTCCGCGGCGCCGACTTCCTTGATCTCGGCCAGCAGGCGGTCGAGCACGGCCCGGCCGAGCTCCATGTGTGTCATCTCGCGGCCGCGGAAGCGGACGCTGGCCTTGACCTTGTCGCCGTGCTGCAGGAAGCGGACGACGTGGTTCTTCTTGAAATCGAAATCGTGCTCGTCGATGCGGGGGCGGAACTGCACCTCCTTCACGACGATCACCTTCTGCTTCTTCTTCGCCTCGCTCTGCTTCTTCTTCTGCTGGAAGATGAACTTGCCGTAGTCCATGATCTTGCAGACCGGCGGGGCCGCGGTGGGCGAGATCTCGACGAGGTCGAGATCCTTCTCGCGAGCCATTTCCTGGGCCTGGGCGATGGGGACGATTCCGACCTGTTTTCCTTCGGAATCGATCAGCCGCACCTCGGCTGAGCGGATCATGTCGTTGATGCGGTTTTCGGGCTCGGCGGGTCTGGGGGCGAATCGTGGATTACGACGTGGTGGGAAAATACGTGTTTCCTCCTGTTATTGGATCGAGCAATGTACGGTCGATTGCCTCATAAAGTCAACGAGCGCGAGGCCAGCAACTGCTTCGCGCGGATCACGAATTCCTCGACCGCAAGACTCTCCTGCTCGCCGGTGCGCTTCCGGACGTTCACGCTGCCGGACGCGGCTTCCTTTTCGCCGACCACGAGCATGAACGGGATCTTCTGCAGCTGGGCCGTGCGGATCTTCGCGCCGAGCTTCTCATTGCTGCGATCGATCTCCACGCGCAGGCCCGCGCTCCGGAGCTTCGCGCCCACTTCGTCCGCGTAGTCGACGAACTTCTCCGACAGCGGCAGCACCGTCGCCTGAACGGGCGCGAGCCAGAACGGGAACGCGCCGGCGAAGTGCTCGATGATGATGCCGATGAAGCGCTCGAGCGATCCGAGGATCGCGCGATGGATCATCACCGGCCGGTGATCCGCGCCGTCGGCGCCGACGTACTCGAGGCCGAAACGCTGCGGCAGCGCGTAGTCCACCTGCACCGTGCCGAGCTGCCACGGGCGGCCGATCGCGTCGGTCACCTGGAACTCGAGCTTCGGCCCGTAGAACGCCCCCTCGCCGGGGTTGATGTGGTACGCGAGATTGTTCTTCTTCAACGCCTGCTCGAGCGCGCCTTCCGCGGCGTCCCACATCGAGTCGTCGCCGAGCCGCTTCTCCGGGCGCGTCGACAGCGCGATGCGCACCTCGTCGAAGCCGAACGTGTCGTACATCTCCTTGATCAGATGCAGCTCGCGATCGATCTCCGGCTCGAGCTGCTCCGGCGCCACGAACACGTGCGCGTCGTCCTGCGCGAACGAGCGCACGCGCGCGAGGCCGTGGGTCACTCCGCTCCGCTCGTAGCGGTGCAGGCGCGCAAAGTCGGCGATGCGGATCGGCAGATCGCGGTACGAGCGGCGCTCGAGCGCGAAGATCTGCGTGTGGCCCGGGCAGTTCATCGGCTTCACGCCGTACTGCCGGTCCTCGATCTCCGAGAAGAACATGTTGTCGCGGTAGTTGTCGTAGTGGCCGGAGATCTTGAAGATCTCCGTGTCCCAGATCAGCGGCGTGACGACCTCGCTGTAGCCGTCGCGGCGGTAGTACTCGCGCACGAAGTCGATCAGCTCGTTGTAGATCACCGCGCCCTTGGGCAGGAACACCGGCATCGCCGGCGCGAAGTGCGAGAACATGATCAGCCCGAGCTCGCGGCCGAGCTTGCGGTGATCGCGCGCCTTCGCCTCTTCGATCTGCCTGAGGTGCTTCTCGAGATCCTCTTTCTCCGCCCACGCCGTGCCGTAGATGCGCTGCAGCATCGCGTTGCGCTCGTCGCCGCGCCAGTACGCGCCGGCGACGGAGAGGAGCCTGAATGCGCCGAGGCGGCCGGTGGAGGGGACGTGCGGTCCGCGGCAGAGATCGAACCATTCGCCCTGCCGGTAGACGGAGAGCGTCTCATCGCCGGGGATGTCCCTGATGATTTCGACTTTGTACGTTTCGCCGGCGTTGTCGAAGGTCTTCACCGCGTCGTCGCGGCTCCACTCCTCGCGGCGGATCGGCAGATCGCGCTTCACGATCTCCTGCATCTTCTCCTCGATGCGGCGGAGGTCGTCATCGCTGAACGGGCGGTCCGTTCCGAAATCGTAGAAGAACCCGTTCTCGATGACCGGGCCGATGGTCACCTGCGTGCCGGGAAAGAGCTCCTGCACCGCCATGGCCATGAGGTGGGCGGTGGAGTGGCGGATGGTGTCGAGCCCTTCCTCGCTCTTCGGCGTCACGATCTCCACCCTCGCGCCCTCGGGCACGGGCGTGTACACGTCGACGACCTTTCCGTTGACCTTGCCGGCGATCGCGTCTTTCGCGAGACGTTTTCCGATCGACGCGGCCACATCGGCGACGGTGGCGTTGTCGGGGACTTCTTTGAGGGAGCCGTCAGGGAGTTGCACGTTCATCATGACCTCATCGGATGAAGGCAGAAGGCAGAGGGCAGAAGGCAGAAGGCAGAAGTGAGAACTCCATCCCTTCTGCCTTCTTCGTTCTGCCTTCTGCCTTCTGCCTTCATCTCCATAAACAAAAAACAGGGCCCGAAGGCCCTGTCCTGGATGATTGAATTCTGTTCAGTAGACGATCATCGACAGGGCACGAGCACGGTAGTGGTGCTCGTCGTTCGCGTCTGTCCGGTGCTCGTCGTTCGTGGCATACGTGGCGGCGGAGTATAGCACGCGTCCTGACGTAGCGACCGGCTTCAGCCGGTCGCTACGTTCGTTCGCGCAAGTTCCGAAATCGTGTAGCGCCGCGCGGCGCGCGGACGTACGATGCGCATGTCCCTTTCAATCAGGTAAGCCATGTTCTGCAGCATCGTGCCGCCGCACATTCTGCAAGGTCTCGCCGAGCGCGGCGATGACGAAGACCGCGTGCGCGCGCTCGCGGCGCTGGAGCTGTCCGCGCAGCCGCGCGCCGAACGTCAGGCGCTCGCGCTCCTCGCCGGTCCGATCACGCTTCCGGCGCGGCGAAGGCGCCGTTGGGTGTTCGACGCCGGAAGCGGCGAGCAGCTGCCCGGCGCCGTCGCGCGCAGCGAAGGCACGCCCCGCGTGCGCGATGCAGCGGTCAACGAAGCGTACGACGGCGCGGGCCGCGTGTACGTTTTCTATCGCCGCAACTACGGCCGCTTCTCCGTCGACGATCATGCGGCGCGGCTCGACTCGACCGTGCATTTCGGCACGGGATTCAACAACGCCCACTGGAACGGGCGGCAGATGATCTACGGCGACGGCGACGGGAAGTACTTCCGCCGTTTCACCTCCGCGCTCGACGTGATCGCGCACGAGCTCACGCACGGCGTCACGCAGTATTCGGCGGCGCTCTCGATGAGCGGGCAGTCGGGCGCGCTCGCCGAGCACTTCTCCGACGTCTTCGGCGCGCTTGCGAAGCAGTACTGGTCGCGCCAGACCGCGGCGCGGGCGGACTGGTTGATCGGCGCGAGTCTCTTCACCAGCCGCGTGAACGGAGTCGCGATCCGCTCGATGAAGGATCCCGGCTCCGCGTACGACGATCCGGTTCTCGGATCCGATCCGCAGCCCTCGCATATGCGCGGCTTCGTAAAGACCTCCGCGGACGATCGCGGAGTGCACATCAACTCCGGGATTCCCAACCACGCCTTCTACCGCGTCGCCACACTCCTCGGCGGACGCGCGTGGGAGACGCCGGGGAAGATCTGGTATCGCGCGCTCACGCGCGAGCTCGGACCGCGATCGCAGTTCCAGCACTGCGCCGATGCGACGTGGCGCGCCGCGGGCGAGTTGTTCGGCGCCGGCAGCGAGCCGCAGGACGCGGTGCTGGCCGCCTGGAAGGCCGTCGGCATCCGCGTCGCGGCGATGGAGGAAGTGTTCGTCCCGCCGACCGCCGCCGCCGAAGTGCCGTTGCTGGCGTAACGCCCTTTTGGACTGCGGCAGCAGAGCTGCCGCTTTCGACGCGACGGCGCCCAGCCGCGCGGCTGAAGCGGTTAAACCGGAGTTCCTTTCCTTGAAAAGCGCTATCCGTCTGAACCAGATCGGGATAGCTTGAAAAGGATTAGGTGGTTACTGGGAACGCGGCGACAAGATCGAGGGCGCGTTGCTGAAGCGGTGTGATATCGGTGAGGACGT
>DATLFB010000133.1:0-20228 GCA_035525285.1 Thermoanaerobaculia bacterium | reverse complement strand
CTGGATCTCGACGAGTTTCCGGAGGATCTGATCCCGGTCGATCCGCTGTCCGAGCTCGAGCGGGAGGAGCATCCCGTAATAGGCCTCGGGCGACCCGAGGCCGTAGATGCACGAGACCGAGGCGACCACGACGACGTCGCGCCGCTCGTAGAGCGCGCGCGTCGCGCTGTGGCGCATCTTGTCGAGCTCTTCGTTGATCTGCGCGTCCTTCTCGATGTAGACGTCCGTCGTCGGGATGTACGCCTCGGGCTGGTAGTAGTCGTAGTAGCTGACGAAGTACTCGACCGCGTTCTCGGGAAAGAAGTTGCGGAACTCCTGATAGAGCTGCGCGGCGAGGGTCTTGTTGTGGCTGAGCACGAGCGTCGGGCGGTTGACGGCTTCGATGACCTTCGCGACGGTGAATGTCTTCCCGGAGCCGGTCACGCCGAGGAGCACCTGATCGCGGTTCCCCGCCTCGATGCTCTCCGTGAGCTGACGGATGGCCTCGGGCTGATCGCCCTGCGGCTGAAACGGCGAGATCAGTTGAAAGCGGCTCATCGCCGTTTCGCGGTTGCGTTGAGCTTGCGCGCGGCGGCGACGATCTGCTGCAGCTCGCCGGCATGCACTTTCTCGTCGGCGCTCGCCTTGCTGATGGCGCGCAACACGGGTTTGAGCGACGTCGCCGCCACCCGCTCTTCGCGCAGGTTTTTGCGGAGTGTCGCGATCTCGTCTTCGAGCGTTTTCTTCTGCTCGGCGGTGACCGCCGGATCGTACATCCCGCGCAGCTCGCTCATGGTCATGCCGAAGACGAAGTCCATGAAGTCGGTGAAACCGCCCCCCGCGAGCCATGCGCCGCCGGCAAAAACGATGATCAGGACGAGGACCGATGCCGCGCCGCATCCGAACGGCGCCCAGCGCGGCAGGACGGGTTCCGGGGTCGCGGACGAGTAGTAATCAGCGGGCCGGCGGAACGAAATGGCGGCTGGGGTATCGACAGGCATCGCCCAATCCTGAGAGTATCATGTGCATTGATGTCGCAATCGAACGTAACGGTCCTCATTCTCGATGACAATCCGCTCGTGCTGAAGCTGGGCAGAGCCCTGCTCGAACGCGAGGGCTACACGGTGCTCACCGCCTCGAGCTGGATCGAGTTCAACCACGTGCTCGCCGGCAATACCCCCGACATCATCTTTCTCGACGTGAACCTGCCGAGCATCAAGGGCAATCGCCTGAGCGAAGTGCTGAAGTCGCAGTCGAACAAGAAAGACATCCCCATCGTGCTGATCTCCGACCTCCCCGAGCGCTCGCTGGAGGAAATGTTCCCCAGCTCGGGCGCAAACGCGTGGATGCGCAAGCCGCTCACCCGCGACAAGATGGTCGACATGATCAACAAGTACGTGAAGTAAGTGTCACGGGCATCCTGCCCGCCGTAGCGCCGGCATCCTGCCGGCGCTCACCGTTCCTGGAGCGTCCGCGGATCGCGTGCCTGATGGAGGACCGCAACAATCACGAGTCGTGACTCATCCGCGTAGTAGAACAAGGCGTACGGGAATCGGCGCAACAAGACGCGCCTGAAGGCGCGATGCACGAGTTGAAACGCGAGCGGCCGATCTCTCGCCAATTCGATTGCGTCGTCGACGGCGTCCACGAAGTCTTCCGCAAGGAACGCAGAGATTTCGCGATACCACGCGCGCGCCTCGCGAATGTCCTGTTTCGCCAGCGGCCGGATGATGACGCGTTCGATCATTCCGATCGAAGCGTTCTCTTCACGTCATCCCACGATTCGCCCGCGTCCGGATTCCGTTCGAGGTCCTGCCATCTCCTCTCGAGCTCGGCGCGTTGACCCGCAGTCAACGGCACGGCGACGGAATCCGCTACAACGCTTTCCCAGATTTCCTGCACGATGGCAAGGCGTTCTGCGGCCGGCAGGTCGAGGATCGCTTCGATCGGTTCGCGATTCATATCGTGAATGGTACGGCATCCTGCCGGCGCGGGCTGGAAGCCCGCGATACGGCGGCCTGGAAGGCCGCGCTACATTGCGCGCGTTACGGCGGCCCGCTCGTATCCGTCGCGGGCGTGGGTGACTCCGAACCCTCCCCTGCCTGCGCCGACTCGTCGTTCGCGCTCTGCGTCGGCTCCGCTTCCTTCGGCACGTAGAACGGGCGCTGCAGGTAGTACGGGAGCTTGCTCACTTCGACCGACTGGCCGCTGCAGTCTTTGTCGGGCTCCTGGCCGGCGACGAAGGCCTGCATCACGACGCGCGCGCAGGGGCCGGTGCCGCGGCGGCCGCTCGGGAGATCCATCGGCACGACCACCACGCCGGGCGGCTGCTCGAAGTCCGGCTTCGCGGTGCGCATCTTCTCTTTCTCGAACTCCTTGAAGATGTCGATCCAGATCGGAAGCGAGATGTCCGCGCCGGTGGCGCCGCCGCCGAGGGACTTGCTCGGATCGTCGAAGCCGTTCCAGACGCCGACCGTGAACTCCGGCGAGAAGCCGATGAACCACGCATCGGTGTAGCCGTTCGTCGTTCCCGTTTTTCCCGCGAGCGGATCGGCGAGCGTGTGCGCGGCGTACGCGGTGCCGCGATCGATCACACCCTTCATCATGTACGCAATCTCATACGCGACCTGCGGCGTCGTCGCCTCGGACAGATGCGTGTAGTGCTCGTCGAGCACGCGCCCGGTCTGATCGGTGATCCTGCGCATGTAGCGCGGCCGCGCGTAGACGCCGTTGTTCACGAACACGTTGTACGCGGCCGTCATCTCCAGCGGCGACACGCCCGCGGCGCCGAGGGCGAGCGACGGATACTTCGGCAGATCGGCGCTGATGCCGAGACGCCTGGTGAAATCGACCACCGCGTCTGCGCCGGTCATCATGAACGTCTTCACCGCCGGCACGTTGATCGAGAGCTCGAGCGCGCGCTGGATGGTCACGATGCCGGCGTACTTGCCGTAGTAATTCCTCGGTGCGTAGATCTTGTCGCCGACCGGAATCGCGACCGGCGCATCGAAGAGCGTGTCCGCGGGCGTGAGCCCCTTCTCGAACGCCGCGCCGTACACGAACGGCTTGAACGACGAGCCGGTCTGCCGCCGCGACTGCACGGCGCGATTGAACTTCGACATCTGGAAGTCGTAGCCGCCGACGAGCGCGCGCACCTCGCCGCTCTTCACGTCGAGCACCACCACGGCGCCCTGCACGTTCGGCATCTGGTCGAGCATCCACTTCCGCTCTTTCGTCTTCTCGTTTTCGGAGAGCAGGACGTGGATGACGTCGCCGCGTTTCAACACTCCATCGAGCGTCTTCTTCTTCGTCCACGCGTACGATTTCGCGTCGAGATCGATGCGATCGTGATGCAGCCTGACCGTGACGAGCTCTCTCGAGACGTCGAGCACGACCGCGGGATAGAGCCGTTCGACCGCGTACGCCTCGTTGCTCCAGCTCGGATCGCGATAGCTCTCGGGATCGAGTCCCTCCGCGACGAGATTACGCGTGGGCCGGCGGAATCCGCGCCGCTTGTCGAAGCGCCGCAAGCCGCGCTGCAGCGCCGACTCCGCGATCTGCTGCGTGCGCAGATCGAGCGTCGAATAGACCTTCAGTCCGCTCTTGTACAGATCCTCCGCGCCGAATTTCTCGCTGCGCTCGATGTACTGCCGGATCTCCTCGGCGAAATACGCGCCGACGCGCGGCGCCTCCTCTTTGTACGTGCCGAGGACGATCGGCGCGTTCACGCTCTGCTGGTACTGCTGCCGCGTGATGACGCCTTCCTTCAGCATGCGCGCGAGAACGTAGTCGCGGCGCATCTTCGTGCGATCGATGTGCGTGATCGGGCTGTAGTACATCGGCGAGCGGATCAGCGCCGCGATCACCGCCGCCTCGGGGATCGTCAGCTCTTTCGCATGCTTCCCGAAGTAGAGCCGCGAGGCCGCCTCGACGCCGTACGCGCCGTGTCCGAGGTACACCTGATTCGCGTAGAGCTCGAAGATCTGATCCTTCGTGAAGTCCTTCTCGATCTCGATCGCGAAAAACGCCTCGTTGATCTTGCGCCGCCAGCTCTTCTCCGGAGTGAGGAAGACCTGCTTCGCGAGCTGCTGCGTCAGCGTCGACGCGCCCTGCGCTTTCTTCCGCTCGAGGATGTCTTTCAGCGCCGCGCGGAGGATCGCTTTCGGATCGACGCCGCCGTGACGGTAGAACTCCGCATCCTCGGTGGCGATGATCGCGTTCACGAGATTCGGCGACATCTCGCCCTTCGGAACCACGATGCGACGCTGGATCGAATACTCCGCGAACGGCACGCCGTTGCGGTCGTAGATACGGGTGATGATCGCGGGCTGGTAGTCGGCGAGCGTTTTCACCTTCGGCCTTCGAACGGCGTGGGCAAAGAGGAACCCGGCCGGGATGCCGAGAGCTCCCGCGAACAGCAGCAGGAGCAGCCGGGAGCGGCGGCGGCTCGGAGGCGTGGCGGGCGTGAGCTGATGAGCGGTCATGGGACGGGGTGCTGCGTGCTTCGTGCTGCGTGCTTCGTGCTGCGTGGCTCCGCTTCTAAGCAGCACGCAGCACGTTGCACGCAGCACACACAGGATAAACTACGCCCGAATGTCCGCGAATCCCATCATTCCCCCGCGGCCGGAATGGAGCCGGCTCGTCGGCGACTCGCTGCGCCAGAACGGCGCGTGGCACACCTTCTCCAAACTGCTCGAAGCGCGGCGGGCGTATCCCGAAGATCTGTCGCTGCGCGGCTATATCGAGCTCGTCCGCAACACGATCGTCCGCGACTTTCTCGCCCATCCGAAAGGCATGCAGGCCGTCCCGAAGCTGAGCGCCGAGTTCATGTCGAACTTCGACCGCTTCAATCTGAACGCGCAGGAGGGCTATCTCGTATCGCTGATCGACGGCCGGCTCGACATCTCGAAGCTGCTGATCCTCAGCCCCTTCGACCCGTTCAACACGATGTTCATCCTGGCCAAGCTGGAGCACGAGCGGGCCATTACGGTGCCGCAATGATGTATCGGAATCTCCTGGACCGCCTGCCCGCGCCCATCGCCCTGCTCACCGAGAGCGGCGGCATCGAGTACCGCAACAATGCGTTCGACGAGACCTTCGGCAGCGACGCCGCGCAGTGGCTGAAGGAAGCGGCGCGCGCCGTCGCGGGAGAGCGCGGCTGGCTGCACGGCTTCTTCACCGACGATGAGGATGCGCGCACGATCGACGTGGAGATCGAGGGCCGCGTCTATCGCGTCGACAAGATCATGCGCGTCGAGGACAAGGGCCCCGCGGTCGCGCTCTCGTTCGAGGACGTCACGCGCGAGCGCGAGGCCGAGCAGGCGAAGTCCGACTTCACCGCCCAGATCGTGCACGATCTTCGCGGACCGCTTTCAGGAATCCAGGGCACGCTCGAGTTCGTGCTCTCGCAGGAGAAGACGAATCTCGACTCGGTTTACGCCGATCTGTTGCAGGAAGCGCAGCGCGAGTCGGAGCGGATGATGAATCTCATCAACGAGATTCTCGACTTCTCCAAGATCAGGTCGGGCGAGTTCACGATGGAGACCGAGCCGGTGCGCGTCGCGGGCGTGCTCAAACGCGCCGTGCGCAGCCTGCAGTCGGTGGCCGGGCGCGACGAGATCTTTCTGCTCAGCGCGCACGGCCGCGACGTGCCGCAGATCTTCGGGAGCATGGAGAAGCTGACCCAGGCGGTGATCAATCTGATCTCGAACTCGCTGAAGTTCACTCCGAAGAAGGGCCTGATCTCCGTCGGCGCGCAGATCGTGCGTAACAACGACGTCGCCGAGTCGATCGTCATCACGGTCACCGACAGCGGGATGGGCATCAAGGCGCAGGAGATCGAGAAGATCTTCGAAAAGTACAAGCAGAGCGGCACCAGGTCGCTCCGCGGCGGGGGCGGCACAGGCCTCGGCCTCTACATCGTCAAGCAGGTCGTCGAAGCCCACGGCGGCGAAGTGAGCGTGGCCTCGGTGGAAGGCGTGGGGACGAGCATGGTGCTGCGCCTGCCGGTGAAGCGGGCGGCGTAGCGTCCGGAAAGCTCGAGCCCGATGGAACGCCGATTTGTAATCGGCCGGTCCGCGGATTTCCAATCGGCGCCGACTCTAAGTCGGCGGACCGGCCGACTACAAGTCGGCGTTCCGTCAGAGCGCTCGCTCACTCGACCACGGCCGCGACCCCGTACGCGATCTCCTCCGCCGTGACGTCGCTCGCCACCACGCACTCGCCGACGCGCTTCGGAAACACCATCACCCGCGCGCTGCCGGTGTTCTTCTTGTCGTGCTCCGTCGCGGCGAGCACTTCGTTGCGGTCGAGCGGCGGCAGCGGCGAGGGCTCGTAGGCGAGGATTACGCGCTCGATCCGCGCCGCCTCCTCGCGCGCCAGCAGACCGCGGCGCACGGCGATCGCATTCGCGCCGATCATTCCCCACGCGACGGCCTCGCCGTGCGTGAGTCCCTCGTAATGCAGCGCCGCCTCGATGCCATGCGCGATCGTGTGGCCGTAGTTGAGCAGGCGACGCAGATCCGTTTCCTTCTCATCCGCCGAGACGATCTCCGCCTTGACGCGAATCGCTTTGCGCACAATTTCGTCGATGTCGAGCTCGCGCCGCTCGAAGAGCTCGAAGAGCGACGGATCGCCGATCACGCCGCCTTTGAGCGCCTCGTACATGCCGCTGAGCCGCTCGCGCGGCGGAAGCGTGTCGAGAATCGACGTGTCGGAAACGACGGCGACGGGCGGGAAGAAACTGCCGATGAGGTTCTTCCCCTTCGGATGATTCACCGCGAGCTTCCCGCCGATCGAGCTGTCGACCTGCGCGAGCAGCGTGGTCGGCACGTGGACGAGGTCGATCCCGCGCAGGAAGATCGATGCCGCGAAGCCGGCCGTGTCGCCGATCATGCCGCCGCCGACGACGACCGCCATCGAGTCCCGCTTCGCGCCGCACTCGAGAAGCTCCGTGACGATCGCGCTGGCCGTGTCGAGGGTCTTGTTCGCCTCCCCCTCGCGGATGGGGATGATCTTCGCGTCGGGAAACGAGAGCGCGACGCGCTCGCCGAAGCGATCGCGCAACGCGTCGGAGGTGATGACGAAGACCGCGCCGCGCGGCTGCACGAGCGCGCCCACGCGGTCGAGGAGATCGCGGCCGACGAAGACCGGGTAGGTGGCGCTGGCCTGGCGGATGGTGATGAAGGGCTGCATGTGGTTGCTGGGTTGCTGGGTTACTGGGTAGCAACCTTCACCTTTGAAAGCATGCATGGCCAGCCTTGTCATCCCGAGCGTGAGCGAGGGACCCGGGCGGGCGGCGGCGCGACGCGCGGGCTTCGTGCCACCCTCCCCCCGGGTCCCTCGCTCACGCTCGGGATGACAAGCATTGGTACCTACGCTTTCAATGTTGAATGTCCACTAACCCGGCAACTACTTCAAAGCGATCCCCAATTCCTCCAACTGCTTCGTATCCACCTCCCCCGGCGCATCGCACATGAGGTCCTGCGCGCGCGCTGTTTTCGGGAACGCGATCACGTCGCGGAGCGACTCTGCGCGGGCCATGAGCATCACAAGGCGATCGACTCCGATGGCGATGCCGCCGTGCGGGGGCGCGCCGTAGCGGAAGGCCTCGAGGAGGAAGCCGAAGCGCGACTGCGCGTCTTCGTCGGTGATGCCGAGGGCGCGGAACATCGTGCGCTGCGCGTCGGACTGGTTGATGCGGATCGAACCGCCGCCCAGCTCGAGACCGTTGAGCACCACGTCGTACGCGCGCGCGAGCGCGGCGCCGGGATCGCTCGCGAGCAGCTCGAGGTGGCCCGGCGCGGGCGACGTGAACGGATGATGCCGCGCGAACCAGCGCTGCGTCTCGTCGTCCCACTCGAAGAGCGGAAAGTCGGTGACCCAGAGAAAGTTCCACGTCTCGGAAGGAATCAGTCCTTCTTCCTTTGCGACACGGACGCGCAGGTTTGCGAGCACATCCCAGACGATCGTGTTCCTGCCTGCAACGATCAACGCAAGATCGCCCTCGTTTGCGCGGAGCGACTCACGCAGCGCCTCGTAGACGCCGTCGAGGAACTTTTTGATCGAAGATCCTCCCTGCGCGTCGAACCTGATCCACACCAGTCCCGATGCGCGAAGCTTCTTCGCCTCCTCGGTCAGCTCGTCGATGCGCTTGCGCGAGAACGACGCGCCGCCGGGAACCACGATCGCACGCACCGTCTGCGCCGCCTTGAACGGCTCGAACGCGATCGTCTTCGCGACGCTGGTGATGTCGATCAGCTCCATCCCGAAACGCGTGTCCGGACGATCGATGCCGAAGCGATCCATCGCCTCCTGCCACTTCATGCGCGGGAACGGCGTCGGGACCTCGATCCCCGCGATCGGGAAGATCTCCGCGAAGAGTCCCTCCATCATCCCGAAGATGAACTCTTCGTCGATGAACGACGCCTCGACGTCGATCTGCGTGAACTCCGGCTGGCGGTCGCGGCGCAGGTCCTCGTCGCGGAAGCAGCGCGCGATCTGGAAGTAGCGCTCCAGCCCCGCGACCATGCAGAGCTGCTTGAAGATCTGCGGCGACTGCGGGAGGGCGAAGAAGTTCCCCTTGTGCACGCGGCTCGGCACGAGATAGTCGCGCGCCCCCTCGGGCGTCGATTTCGTGAGGATCGGCGTCTCGACTTCGATGAAGCCGAGGCGGTCGAAGTAGCTGCGCACCGCGGTGAGCACCTTGTGCCGCAGCACGAAGTTCTTCGCCAGCGACGGGCGGCGGAGGTCCAGGTAGCGATACTGCAGCCGCAGCTCCTCGGCCGCGTCGGTGTCGTCCTCGATCATGAACGGCGGCGTGTCGGCGCGATTGAGGATCTCCACGCTCGTGGCCACGACTTCGATGTCGCCCGTCGGCAGTTTCGGATTCTTCTGCCCCTCGGCGCGCTCGACGACGGTCCCTTCGATGCGCACAACGAACTCGGAGCGCAGTTCCTTCGCCGCGGCGACAACGGCCTCGCTCGCGCCGCGCGCGCGGTCGACAACGACCTGGCAAAGCCCGCTGCGATCGCGCAGATCGACGAACACGAGCTCGCCAAAGTCGCGCTGCTTCTGCACCCAACCGTTGAGTGCGACGGTTTGGCCGGCGTGCTCTTTGTTGAGGGTTCCTGTTTGTATTCGATTCATAGTTCGACGTGAAAGGTAAAAGGTAAAAGGAAAAAGGTAAAAGTGCTCCGCCACGATGCGCGGGTAGCGTTTACCTTTTACCTTTCACCTTTTACCTTTTACCTCTCTCCGCCATCCGTTGATAGATACTTTTCTTTGTAATCTACGTAATGCCTCCACGACTGATCGAGCCGCGTGAGCTCTTCATCCGTCAGCGGCCGTTTGACTTTCGCCGGCACGCCGACGACGAGCACGCGCGGCGGCACGTGCATCCCCTCGGGGACGAGCGCCGGCGCCGACGAGGGCCGACTCGCCGACGACCGCGCCGTCGAGGACGCGCGAGCCCATGCCGATCAGCGCGCCTCGGCGCACCGTGCAGCCGTGCACGATCGCGCCGTGACCGATGGTCACCTCTTCCGCGATCACGGTCGGCCACTGCAGATGGGTGACGTGGATCGTGCAGTTGTCCTGGACGTTCGTGCGCGAGCCGATGCGGATCGCGTTGATGTCGCCGCGGATGGTCGTCGCGTACCAGATCGAGCAGTCGTTGCCGACTTCGACGTCGCCGATCACGGCCGCGTTTTCGGCGACGAAGACCCGTTCACCGAAGCGTGGCTGTTTCCCTTCAAACCCGCGCACGATCATCAGGCGCGCGATTGTACCCAAATCGGTACTGTGTGGACTGCGGCGACGCCAGTCGCCGCTTTCCAACGCCGCAGCGCAAGCTGCGGCGCGCGTCTGGCGCCGCGCGAGCAAAAGCGGCAGCTCGCGCTGTCGCAGTCCACATGACAATCGTCACGAGACACCTCGTCCCCTTCCGCGCTACATTTCCGCCATGCTGGAATTCGTACCGTTTCGCCTCCGCGGTCTACGGCCTCGGCTTCGCGCGGCGCGCGCTGCATGAGCGCAAGGTCGCGGAAGCCGAGGCGGCAACGACAACGTAGCGGCGGCCTTCAGCCCGCCGAACGCCCGGCTGAAGCCGGGCGCTACGTTCCGCAAGCGGCTACCGGACTGCTCTGCGGCGCGTGGAGCGGTTGACGTCGGTCATGAGCTTGAACGGCGTCCCGGCCGCGAGCGATGCCACGTCGAACAAGCCGGCGCGCACATCGCCGTTCTCGCGGATCCAGACGACCGCTCCCCGGCCGTCGCGGTGCGCGGCAATATCGGCGGCTTCGCCGGCGCGCATCGGCTCGACCGCGATCGGCGAGCCCAGCGGTACCACCGATGCGTCGAAGCGCGTCAGGTGCAGTGTGCGGTCGCTCGCCACGGTGACGACGTACTGCGCCCCATCCCACGACGCGCGCGGCGCGCCGAGCGGATGGTCGAACAGAACGCTCCACAGAATCCGTTGGCGCTGGCCAGACGCATGGAGACCATTCGCGCGCGTGTAGGCGTGGAAGTAATTCGATCCGTCGCTCGCCAGCGCGAGAGCGAAGGGATCTTCCGGGGGAGGATCGCCGATGGTCACGCAACAGCCAGTGATCGAAGCGCCGGCCGCGCTGTAGCTCCTCCAGATGATGTGGCCATCCAGCACGCGGCTGATTGTGAAGCTGTCATCCCCCGCTGCCACAGCGAGCGGTCCGCACGCGTAGGCCCCACGCTCCTCGCGCACCTCACCTGTCGCGTGCGACAAGATCCTGTGGCCCGAGCCCGTCGAGAGAATGAGCGACGTGCTCGTGGCCGCGAGCTCGACCGCATCGCAGTCACGCACGTTCTCCATGACGACGGCCGCTGAACCCACGTCGCCGTTTGCCGTCACGGACACCGATGCAATCGTTTTCGGCGATGCCTTGTAGCCAACGATGTACGTACCGCCGCTCCAGACGACATCGGTCGCGCTTCCGGTGGCGATCAAACGAGGTGAATCGAGCCGATGCCCGGCCCCGTTCAGCCGGACGCCGTAAATCGCGTCGTTCTCATTCCAGATGACGAGGTAGCCGTCGCCGCTCGTGGCGATGCGGGGATTCGACCGTTCGGCCGCCTGAGGGGATGCGGCGGCAAGAAGAGCGACTGCAACTGCGACGAAGAATTGGAAACGGAGGCTGTTCAAGGGGGAGGGTTCCTTCCTGGGCAAACGAGATTGTACGTCATCCGGGCGCGCCTACCCCTCCGCCGGAATCGGATGCCCTTCCGGCGCGACGCGGTCGTACATCAGGAACGAGAATGGATAGTCGTTCTTCTCATCCCCGTCGAAATGCTCGGCGTCGACGAGGTGCCACTCGGACACGTCGTCGAAGTCGGGGAAAAACGCGTCGCCTTCGACCTCTTCGTGCACGCGCGTGAGATACATCCGGTCGGCGCGATGCATCGACTGTTCGTAGATCTGCGCCCCGCCGGCGATGAACGGCTCATCGTCGCCCGCCTCCGCGGCGACGCGAATCGCTTCCTCGAGCGAATGCGCGATGATCACGCCCTCGACGGCGAAGTCGTCGCGATGCGTGATCACGACCGAAATGCGCCCCGGCAGCGGACGCCCCACCGCGTCGAACGTGCGGCGGCCCATCAGCAGATGGTGTCCCATCGTCAGCGACTTGAAGCGCTTCAGATCGGTGGAGAGATGCCACGGCAGCTGGCCGTTGCGTCCGATGACGTTGTTCGAGGAGAGGGCGGCGATGATCGAGAGTCTCATACGGCGATCGGCGCTTTGATGGCCGGATGCGGATCGTAACTCTCGAGCGTGAAATCGCTGAATTTGAAGTCGAAGATCGAGCGCACCTCTGGATTCAGCGTCATCGACGGCAGCGGCCGCGGCTCGCGCGAGAGCTGTTCGCGGGTCTGCTCGAGATGATTCGAGTAGAGATGCGCGTCGCCGAGGGTGAGGATGAAGGTGCCGGGCTGGAGATCGCAGACCTGGGCGACCATCATCGTCAGCAGCGAATACGACGCGATGTTGAACGGCACGCCGAGAAACACGTCGGCGCTGCGCTGGTACATCTGGCAGGAGAGCCGGCCGCCGGCGACGTAGAACTGGAACAGCGCGTGGCACGGCTGCAGCGCCATCCTGTCGAGATCGGCGACGTTCCACGCGCTCACGATCAGGCGTCGCGAGTCGGGATTGCGTTTGATCTCCGCGATCACGTTCGAGATCTGATCGATGTGCCGCCCGTCCGCCGCCGGCCACGAACGCCACTGATAGCCGTACACCGGCCCCAACTCCCCGTTCGCATCCGCCCACTCGTCCCAGATCGTCACCTTGTTCTCGTTGAGAAAGCGGATGTTCGTCTCGCCGCGCAGGAACCACAGCAGCTCGTAGATGATCGACCGCAGGTGCAGCTTCTTCGTCGTCAGCAGCGGGAAGCCCGCCGCGAGATCGAAGCGCATCTGGTAGCCGAACACACTCAGCGTGCCGGTCCCGGTGCGATCGCCCTTCGTCGCGCCGTGGTCGAGGATGTGTTGCATCAGGTCCAGGTACTGCTGCATGGACTCATTATGCATGCGCTCGTGTGGAGTGCGGCGACGCCAGTCGCCGCTTTGCTATCCGTAGAACAGCGGCGACTGGCGTCGCCGCACTCCACACCTTACACTCGCGCGCTCATGGAGTATCGCGATCGCATTCTGGAAATCGGCGGCATCGCGGCGACCGACCTCGCGGCGAGATTCGGCACGCCGCTCTACGTCTACGACGCGTCGGTCATTCGTGCGCAGATCGAGAACGTGCGCGGCGCGTTTGCCGCCCTTCCCTTCCGTCCCTTCTACGCGATGAAGGCGAACGGCAACCTCGGCATCCTGCGGATGATCCACGGTGCGGGCTTCGGCTGCGATGCGGTCTCGCCGGGCGAGATCTATCTGGCGATGCTCGCGGGCTTCGCGGCGGACGAGATCTGGTTCACCTGCTCGAACGTCTCCGACGACGACCTGCGCGCGATTCCCGATCCGCGCATCGTCGTGAACGTGAACTCGATGTCGGAGATCGACCGCTGTCTCGCGCTCGAGCTCCCGAATCCGATCGCGCTGCGCATCAATCCCGACGTCGGCGCGGGGCACCACCGCGACGTCATCACCGCCGGCGCGAGCGTGAAATTCGGGCTCGATCTCGCGGAGATCGAGCCGGCGCGCATGCTCGTCGAGGACTCGGGACGCCGCGTCGCCGGCCTGCACGCGCACATCGGCTCGGGCGTCGACACGACGGCGCCGCTCGTCGACGCCGCTCGCACGCTGCTGCAGGTGTCGGAGCGCTTCCAGCACCTCCGCTGGATCAACTTCGGCGGCGGGCTCTCGATCCCCTACCGCCCGGGCGAGCGCGAGTTCCCGATCGAGGAGTACGGCGCGGAGCTGACGCGCGTAGCCGCGGCGCCGCTCCGCGCGCGCAATCTCACGGCGATCCTCGAGCCGGGCCGCTACGTCGTCGCGTCGTCCGGCACGCTGCTCGCGCGCGTGACCACGAAGCGCGTGAGCGCGGGCGTCGAATGGATCGGCGTCGACACCGGCTTCAATCACCTCGTGCGCCCGTCGAAGTACAGCGCGTATCACCACATCGTGAATGCGTCGAATGGCGACGCGCGCTCGCTACGCGCGAGTTGGGAGGCCACCGTCGCGCGCGATGAAGTCGTCGTGGCCGGCAATCTCTGCGAGTCGGGCGACGTCTTCACGCGCGAAGGCGGCGTGGTGGCGACGCGCAGGATCGACCGCGTGCGCGCCGGCGATCTCATCGCCATCTGCGACGCGGGCGCGTACGGCTTCTCGATGGCCTCGCACTACAACGCGCGCCTGCTGCCGGTCGAAGTACTCGTCGATCGCGGCGAGTCGCACGTCATCCGCGCACGGCAGACCATCGAAGATCTCGCGAAAGGAATGGCATGAGGAAAATGTGCGTGAGTGGAGGACAGGCAATCCTGCCTGTCCGGACAGGCAGGATTGCCTGTCCTCCACTCTTCATTACGATCCTCGCTCTTCTGCTGCTCGCAGGCTGCACGTCCACGACTCCGGCCAAACCCATGCTCGATCTGAAAGTCATCAACGGCCGCGTGCTCGACGGCACCGGCGCTCCCTGGTTCCGCGCCGACGTCGGCGTGCGCGGCGACACGATCGTCGCGATCGGCGATCTGCGAGCCACCGCCGCGAAGACGACGATCGACGCCGCCGGCCGCATCGTCTCTCCCGGCTTCATCGATCTCCTCGGCTGGTCGCAGACCACCGCGCTCGAAGATCCGCAGCTCGAGGCGAAGGTGCGGCAGGGCGTGACGATGGAGATCGCCGGCGAGGGCTCGTCACCCGGTCCCTCGGCGAGCGGCCGCTTCCGCACGCTCGGCGACTATCTCGACACGCTCGACCGTCAGGGCGCCGCGATCAACTTCGCGTTGCTCGTCGGCGGCTCGAATCCGCGCTCGATGGTCATCGGCGACGTGAACCGCCAGCCGGCGATGGACGAGATGCGCCAGATGGAAGCCATCGTCGAGCAGGCGATGCGCGACGGCGCGATCGGCATCGGCACGTCGCTCATTTACGTGCCGGCGATGTACTCATCGACCGACGAGCTGATCAACCTCTCGCGCGTCGCGGCGAAATACGGCGGCGTCTACTTCACGCACATGCGCGACGAAGGCGATCGCATCGACGCCGCGCTCGACGAGACCTTCCGCATCGCCCGCGAGGCGAACATCCCGGCCAACATCTGGCACCTCAAGATCGGCGGCAACCGCACGAACTGGGGACGCATGCCGCACGTGATCGCGCGCATCGAGGAAGCGCGCGCGCAGGGACTCGACGTCAGCGCGAACATCTACCCGTACGCGGCGTCGTCCACGGGACTGAGCACGCTCGCCCCCGACTGGGCGATGGAGGGCGGCTACGACGACTTCCGCATTCGCCTCAGGAACCTCGAGGACCGCGTGAAGATCGCCGATGCGCTGCGGGGGCAGGTGGCGAAACGGGGCGAGCGGGGGATCTACGTCGCGCAGACGTTCAGCGACTCGACGGCGCAGTACGCGAAGAAGTTCATCGAAGAGATCGCGGCGATGATGAACGTGACCCCGGAAGACGCGCTGATGCGCCTCTTCGCGGAGAACGAGGTCTCCCCGCGCGTGATCTTCTTCTCGATGTTCGAAGACGACGTGCGCTACGCCCTGAAGCAGCCGTGGGTCTCGGTCGGCTCCGACGGCGGCTCGCCCACGCCGGAGCTGCGCGCAAAGAACACCGCCGTCCACCCCCGCGCCTACGGCACCTTCCCCCGCGTCCTCGGCCACTACGCACGCGAGCTGAAGCTGTTCACGCTGGAAGAAGCCGTGCGCAAGATGACCTCCCAGGCCGCGCTCCGCGTGAACCTGCGCGACCGCGGGATCCTGCGGGAAGGGATGAAGGCGGATGTGATCGTCTTCGACCCGGTGACCGTGCGGGATGTGGCGACGTTCGAGGATCCGCACCGGTTTTCGGAGGGAGTGAATGACGTGATCGTCAATGGAGTGCCGGTGTTGCGGAACGGTGTGATGACGGGGGCATTGCCGGGGAGAGCCGTTCGAGGAAGTGGGTACGTGAAGAGATGAAGGCAGAAGGCAGAGGGCAGAAGTGAGAAAACAGCGCATGGAGCTTCGTTCTTACTTCTGCCTTCTGCCTTCTGCCTTCTGCCTTCATCAGCTGAACATGGGACTTCGTTCTTACTTCTGCCTTCTGCCTTCTGCCTTCTGCCTTCATCAGCTCAAACGCGCGGAGGCCCAATGAACGCCCAATCCACGGCCAAGCTGGTCAGAGAAATCGGCTTCGCCGGCCTCGTCGCCATGTGCATCAACGCCGTCATCGGCTCCGGCGTCTTCCTCCTCCCCTACGAATCCTTCAAGCTCCTCGGACCCTTTTCGCTCTGGGCTCCGCTGTTGTTTGCGGTGCCGGTGTTCATCCTCGTGCTTTGTTTCGCCGAGGCGGCGAGTCATTTCTCGGAGCCGGGCGGGGCGTATCTCTACGCGAAGACGGCCTTCGGCGACTTCGCCGGCTTCGAGACGGGATGGATGAACTGGATCGCGCGACTCACCTCCCTCGCCTCACTCTCCAACGGCTTCGTCCTCGCCCTCGCGCTGCTCTTTCCCGCGCTGAGGACGGGGACGCCGCGCGCGATCGTGATCATCGTCTCGATCGTGTTCCTCGCCGCGATCCACCTTCTCGGCGTGCGTTACGGCGCCGCCTCGATCTACATCTTCACCTTCGGCAAGCTCGTCCCGCTGATCGGATTCATCATCGTCGCCCTCATCGCGTGGAAGACGAATCCGATTCCGTCGTCGCTCGTGCTGCCCACGGGCGACGTGAACTGGATCGACGCCGCGCTCTTCATGCTCTTCGCCTACGCCGGCTTCGAGAACCTCGGCGTCCCGGCCGGCGAGTACAAGAACCCGCGGCGCGACCTTCCTTTCGCGCTGCTCATCGGCATCCTCGCGATCGCGACGATCTACGTGCTCGTGCAGCTCGGCGCGATGTCGGCGCTGCCCGATCTCTCGCAGAGCGACACGCCGATCGCGACCG
Source organism: Thermoanaerobaculia bacterium (assembly GCA_035525285.1). Taxonomy (GTDB): domain Bacteria; phylum Acidobacteriota; class Thermoanaerobaculia; order Gp7-AA8; family Gp7-AA8; genus QHVT01. The sequence continues at coordinate 3,680 of DATLFB010000133.1, read as the reverse complement.
CGGCGCAGGTCCTCATCGGCCCGATCGGCGCGCTCATCGTGACCATCGGCGCGGTGCTCTCGATGGCGGGCACGAACTCGGGCACGATGCTCGAAGGCTCGCGCATGCTCTACGCCCTCTCCCTCGACCGCCGCATGGGCCGCGTGTCGTACGTGCATCCGCGCTTCCACACCCCGACCGTCGCGATCGCGATTCACGCGACGCTCGCCCTCGCGATGGCCCTCGCCGGCTCGTTCCGCACGCTCGCCCTGCTCTCGACCGTCGCGCGTCTGGCGACCTATCTCATGACGTGCCTCGCGGTGCCGCGCCTGCGTAAGTTGAATGAAGGCTTCCGTACGCCGGGACTGATCGTGCCGATCCTCGGCATCCTCGTGTCGCTGGCGTTCGTCGCCGCGCTCGACGCGAAGAAACTGATCGCCGGCGCGATCGGTCTCGCGACGGGAGCGTTGGTGTACGCGTTGACCAGAAAACGTCCAGCAGGCTCGGAGTAGATTCAAAACGTGGGAGCGCGATTTCGCTTGCGCGTTGCGCTTCTTGCCGCCCTCACGGCGACGGTTTCTGCAAGCCTCGCTTTTCATCGCCTCGGCGCAAACAGTCTCTTCGGAGACGAGGCGCTCTACGCGAGCATTGCCCACACCGTTGCAGCGGAGGATCAGTGGTATCCGATCTACGCCGGAAACGCTCGTTACGTGAGCAAGCCGCCTCTCTCGATCTGGCCCATGGCGCTGTCCTTCGAGATGGGAGGCATGTCTGAAGTCAACGCGAGAATCGGAAGCGCCGTCGGCGGTGTGATCGTTTCGATGTTGCTGTTTGCGCTCGGCACGTGGCTCGTAGACGCAAGCGCGGGGGCGCTTGCCGCGCTGTTGCTCATCAGCGCACCTCCGTGGCTGCTGAATCATGGCGTACGTGAAGGAGTCGGGGATGTCTGGACGACTTTCTTCATCAGCGTTGCACTGCTGGCCTGGGTTCGCGGTCGAATCGGTGAATCGCGTGGCCTTCTGATCGCGGCAATCGGCGCAGCCGCCGCCGGATCGCTCGTCAAGGGTCCGATCGTCTTCCTGGTTCTTTTCACCGTCGGCCTCGGGTGGGAAGTCGCTGCAAGGGTGCTGCATGGCCGCCGGCCGCGCGTTCTCGCGCTGTGCGGCGTCGTCCTCGCGAGCGCCATCCCGTTCACGCTCTGGGTCGTCGACAACACTCGCGACGCCGCTTTGCGCGCGTATATATCGGCTCAGTTCGTCGGTCGCCACATGCAGGCCGTCGATGTCACACACCTCCATGGCATCACGTTTTACCCCCACGTCGTGCGCGAGGCATTCGGATGGTGGCTTCTCGCGCTATCGCTTCCGCTGTTATGGCGATGGCTGCGAGCCGCCGAGCTCGCACTCCTGCTTCCGCTCTGGGCGTTGCTACCGATCGTGACTTTCTCGGTGTCGGTCTCGAAGCTTGCCTGGTACCTGGACCCCGCACTACCCCCGCTCGCGATGCTCATCGCGATTGCGGTCTGCCTCGGCATCGCGCAGGTCCGTTCGCGAAACCTTCGGTACGCATTGGTTGCGTTGGTCGTCGGAGCGTTGGCGATCCGCATCGGTGCGGCCTGGCAAGCCATCAATGCAACTCCACGACAAACGGACATGCACCGAATCGCCCTCGCCTATCGCTCGGCGAAGCATCCGGCGCTCTACGCTGACACGCCCAACGCCGGATCATATGCATATCGAGAGTGGAACTACGTCTATCTGAATCGTCTCCCACGGGAAGCCGCAACGATTCCGGCCGCGATCGACCGGTCGAGATGCAGCCTTGTTGTGACGATGCACCCCGAACCGCTGCTGCAACGCCCGGACTTTGCCAGCGCGGCAACACGGCAGTTGCAGAAATACGATGAGCGAGAGGCAGACCTATACCTCATCGATCTTTGCGGCGGCCACTTCACCCGCGCTCTCCCATCGTCACTCGCGACTACCCAACGGCTCTCGAACTTCTGAAGCAGATGCGGTGCGGTTCCGGCTCGGCAGCCGGGCTGCCTGCATCATCGCCAGCGACATGTCATGCGCGCAAACGGACGTAGCGCCCGGCTTCAGCCGGGCGGCCGCCTTCGTGAGGAATAGCGTGACACGAATTAGTGTACACCTGACGTTTGGACGGACGGCGAAGGCAAGGAATATGTGCCTCGTCATCGTGAGGTGAATGAACGACTGGCGCGAGCGATTTTGCGGAGCGCTTGTAAGGATCGGACATGAGATTTGCTGGCAGGCTTAATCGTGACGGACGTTGGTGGCTGGCTGAGATCCCATTACTCGACGCTCTTACCCAGGGCCGGACCCGACGGGAGGCGCTGGACATGGTGAAGGATTGGCTGGAGACTGCCGTCAACCGCGCCGATTTTCGGGCGACCGTGCACGAAAGAGGCCGCACTGAGTTTGAAGTTTCGGGCTCCGACGCCACTTCGATGATTGCCCTTTTGCTGCGACGGCGTCGTGCGGCAAGTGGCGCATCCCTCCGCGACATGGCAACACGGCTGGGGGCGACCTCTCGTAACGCGTACGCCCGCTACGAACGAGGCGAAGCAGCGCCGAGTCTGGAGAAACTCGACGCGCTGCTGAAGGCCACTGCTCCCGGAGGCGACTTCGTCATTCGGGAGATCGGGTGAGTTCCGTCTCCGGCGATACGGTCACTACGAGATCTTGCGCGTGTTGGCCGGCTCTTTCGGCGTACGCCGGACAATTCGGTCATCGAGGTTCTTCTGAACCTGCTGAATATGCTGCCAGAGTGCGTCCAGGTCACCGCCAAATCTCTCGACGAGACGTTCACGCGCCGCACGAGTTTCGGAAACGACAGGATCTTCAGTGGCCATCTTATGGCTCCATCAGTTCTTCGGGAGTGCACATCACTGGCGGTTCGTAGCCGCTTGCGCGGCAAACTGCTTCGACCGACCGGAAGATTACCGCATTCGCGATGTGCGTGCAGTTCCACGTGATGAGATAGTCCATACCATGGACGGCAGCCGTTGCAATGTGAAGCGCGTCAGCCGTCGCCTTCGAGGGTAACCGCGTCTCTCGGAGAAGAATTGCGGCAAGGTCACGCGCTGCCGGAGTAACGTCCAGGAGCGATAACTCCGCGATGAGTTCGAGACGGGCGGCCGCTGCAGACGGATCGCCGTCCTGCGCTTCCTCGACCACGACAGCCGACGCATACAGCTCGAACAGGTGTCGGCGCGTGTTCCACCATTCGCGCGTAAAGTCTTGATGTGCAGCTACTCGCACATTCGTCTGCGCTCGACGTGCGGTGAGGTAGCTCACGACGCTATTTTCAACGTAAACCGTTGGTCTCACGTAAGCTACGGTACTCGATCTCGAGTTCGGATCAAAGAAACCGCCGAGCGGCGTCGCTCAACGTCGGTCCTTCGCGCTTCAGATTCACGGCGAAGTTGATTTCGTGTGACTAACGCCTCACACTGAGCTGCGGCGGGCGTCACGCGCATGGAGCGACGCGGCACGGCGGCTGCCGCGCCACGAATGCCTTTGACGGCGGCGCGATGTGGTCGGGTAGACCGAGGCGATTGCTCGCCCCGGCCCCCCTTGAGATCCGGACGTGCGGGATTACCGCATCCGGCTCCGCAGGCCACGGTTTCGCTGCGCGTGGTACACGGAATGGACCAAGATCGGCCGCGGCAGCAGGTA
>DATLFB010000114.1:0-20303 GCA_035525285.1 Thermoanaerobaculia bacterium | reverse complement strand
TAAACGACGTCTGCATATTCGATCGCTTTTTGCCAAACCGCCAATTTTTCGAAGCTAAACATAATAGCCCTCCACTCTCAACTCTCAGCTCTCAGCTCTCAACTATTCACTCTCCACTCTCAACTATTCTTTGTAGTTCTTCATATGCGCTTCGCGCTTGGCCAGTTCGAGGTCGGCTTCGACCATGAGGCGCACCAGCTCCTTGAATCTCACCTTGGCTTCCCAGCCGAGTTTCTTTTTCGCCTTGGCGCAATCCCCCTGTAGCAGATCGACTTCCGTGGGCCGCAGATAGCGCGGATCGAGCTCCACATGCTCGCGCCAGTCCAGTCCGAGCAGGCCGAACGCTTCCTCGACGAACTCCTCAACCGAATGGGTCTCGCCGGTGGCGATCACGTAATCGTCGGCCAGATCGTGCTGCAGCATCATCCACATCGCTTCCACGTACTCCGGCGCATAGCCCCAATCCCTGCGCGCTTCCAGATTCCCCAGAAAAAGCTTGTCCTGCAAGCCGACGCTGATGCGCGTCGCCCCCCGGGTGATTTTTCTTGTGACGAAGGTCTCGCCCCTTCTCGGGCTCTCGTGGTTGAAGAGAATGCCGTTGCAGGCGAAAAAGCCATAGGCCTCGCGGTAATTGCGCACGGTGTAAAAACTGAAGGCTTTGGCGCAGCCGTAGGGGCTGCGCGGATAGAACGGCGTGGTTTCTTTTTGCGGCGTTTCCAGGGCCATACCGTAAAGCTCGCTGGACGAGGCCTGGTAAAACTTCGGCTGGATTTTGGTTTCGCGCATGGCCTCGAGCAGCCGCAGGGTGCCGATGCCGGTGATCTCACCGGTATATTCGGGAATATCGAAGCTCGCCATCACATGGCTCTGGGCGCCGAGGTTGTAGATCTCGTCCGGCTGAACCTCGCGCAGGATCTTGTTGAGCGAGCTGGCGTCGTTGAGATCGCCATAGACGAGGCGCAGGCGCACCTTGGGCTCGTGCGGGTCCTGGTAGATGTCGTCGATGCGCCCGGTGTTGAACGACGAGCTGCGCCGGATGACGCCCGTCACCTCGTAGCCCTTGGCCAGCAGCAGCTCCGCCAGGTAGGAGCCATCCTGGCCGGTGATGCCGGTGAGGAGCGCGCGGCGCCCGCGGCAGTCGATCGCTTCGAAGTCGGCGGTCTTCATCGGTGAAGGGGGGGACTTTACCGTCCCCCCACGGCCGGCAGAGCCGTCCGAGCCTCCCCCCACCGCGCGAGGACCGCGCGGGTTGGTCCTGTGGTCATGCTCACGTTCGATTCTCCTTCCACCACCTGATCGTGTGCTGCAGGCCTTCGTCGAAGCTGACCTTCGCCGTCCATCCGAACCGTTCCCGGGCGCGGGAGACTTCGAGCGCGCGTCGGGGCTGACCGTTGGGCTTGCTCGCGTCCCACACGAAGCGGCCACGGTAGCCCATGGCCGCGCCGATCTGGTCGGCGAGCGCGCCGATCGTCATCTCGAGGCCGGAGCCGAGGTTCACTGGGTCGGACGAGTCGTAGCGCTCGGCGGCGTCGAGGATGCCGGCCGCGGCGTCCTCGACGTAGAGGAACTCGCGCGTCGGCGTGCCGTCGCCCCAAAGCCGGACGGTGCTGCCGCCGGCCTCAGCGAATTTCCGGATCATCGCCGGAATGACATGACTGGTCTCCAGATCGAAGTGGTCGCGCGGTCCGTAGAGATTCGCCGGAAGAAGATAGACGCCGTTGAATCCATACTCCTGCCGGTAAGCCTGCAACTGCACGAGCAGCATCTTCTTCGCGAGGCCGTACGGCGCATTCGTCGCTTCCGGATAGCCGTTCCACAAATCGTCCTCATGAAACGGGATGGGCGTGGATTTCGGATAGGCGCATACCGTGCCGAGGCAGACGAACTTCTCGACGCCCGCAAGGCGCGCCGCTTCGATGAGCTGGATGCCGATGAGTGCGTTCTCGTAGAAGAAGCGGCCCGGATGGGCGCGATTGGCGCCAATCCCGCCGACGACCGCCGCGGCATGGATGATCAGGCTCGGCCGCGATTCCCGAAGGAATTCGGCGACGGCGCGGGCATCACGGAGATCGAGCGCTGCCGACCGCGGCGCGAACAACGCTTCCGGCTCCAGAATCTCGAGCTGTTCGCGAAGGTAACCGCCGAGGAATCCTCCCCCGCCGGTGAGCAGAACGCGTCGGGACTGCCAGAATGCGCTCATGGACGGACGCGCGTTTCGCGCTCCGCGAGCGCGAGATCGTGGTCGACCATCAGCACGACCAACTCGGCGAAGCTCGTCCCGGGGGACCAGTCCAACTCGGCGCGCGCGCGTGACGCGTCGCCGCGCAGGTCGTCCACTTCGGTCGGCCGGAAGTAGCGCGGGTCGATCTCCACGAGCACATTGCCCGTCTGGCGATCGATGCCTTGCTCCGCCGCACCATCGCCGCGCCAGCCGAGCTCGAATCCGGCGCGGCGAAATGCGAGCTCGCACAGCTCGCGCACCGTGTGCGAGATCCCGGTCGCGATCACGTAGTCCTTCGGCTGTTCCTGCTGGAGCATGCGCCACATCGCGTCGACGTAGTCGCGCGCGTAGCCCCAATCGCGCCGCGCGTCGAGATTGCCGATGTAGACGCGGTCCTGCAGGCCGTGACGAATCCGGCCGGCCGCACGCGTGATTTTCCGCGTGACGAACGTCTCTCCCCGTCGCGGCGATTCGTGGTTGAAGAGGATGCCGTTCACGGCGAAGAGGCCGTAGGCGTCGCGATAGTTCACCGTCGACCAGTAGGCATGGAGTTTCGCAATCGCGTACGGGCTCCGGGGATGGAACGGCGTGACCTCGCTCTGGGGCGGCGGAGAGGAGCCGAACATCTCCGAGGACGAGGCCTGGTAAATCCGCGGGCGAAAGTCGAGCTCGCGGATCGCTTCGAGCAACCGCAGCGCTCCGAGGGCGACGATCTCGCTCGTGTATTCGGGCGTATCGAATGAGACCTTCACGTGACTCTGCGCTGCGAGATTGTAAATCTCGTCCGGCTGAGCGATGCGCATGATCCGGTTCAACGACGAAGCATCGTTCATGTCGCCGTAGTGGAGCATGAGACGTCGTTCCGGCTCGTGCGGATCCTGATAGAGATGATCGATCCGCTCCGTGTTGAACGAGGACGAACGCCGGATCACACCGTGCACGACATAGTTTTTTTCGAGCAGCAGCTCGGCGAGATACGAGCCGTCCTGACCCGTGATGCCGGTGATCAGCGCGCGTCGTTGTGTGCCCATGCGTTGGCGCGATCGTTCGAATCTGGCGGCTCCGCGAACGCGCGGGCCGTCTTGACCAGCGAGACGACCCGCGGATCTGTCGCGCCGGCGAAGTCGCGGATGACCGCGTGATAGGCGGTCGCAGTGCCGGAAAGAAAATGATCGACGCGCGCTTTGGCAAAGGCCCGCGCCGCCCGGCAGAATGTTTCGTCGTCCCGGAGAGCCGGAGGGATCACCGTGGCGATCACCACATCCGGCTTGAGTGGCGGCCGAGCGGCGAGAACGAAGGTGCCGCGCGGCTTGCGAGGACGCAGCGCGCTTGTCCTGGCCGGGCGATCCGCAGCTTGTTTTGCCGCGGCGCTACGCTCTGGCGCGCGTTCATCGACCTCGGCGATCGCCGGCGTCTCGTCGACGGGATCGAGCCCGTCAGAGAGAGGCCTGCTCGAGAATGTCTGACTGAGCTTGACGACAGTATGTTCGGCGAAACTCTCGTGATACTCGTTCATCACCCAGCCAGGATAGGAGTAAAACGCGCGGGGAATGGCGATCCGTGACTCGATGGGCGGACCGAAGCCGGCGGAGAGATAGTGCGGCGACCCGTCGGCCGCTCGCGTGAAAATCACTGCCTCCTGTCCCGTCGCATCGAAGTAAAGCCATTGCCGGCGCTGCTCCGACCACGCTCGCCCGATGGTATGCGGTGACATCTGGAGTCCGTCATCGTAGAGTCCGAACAGTTGCACCCTCGGAAAGCGGCGCGCCGCGAGCACACAGACGCTCCCATTGATCTGATCGCAAACGCCGACGCCCGACAGCAGCGAGGGCGCGTCTGTCGGCAATGCCGAAAACGGGTCCGGCCACAGAATCAGGTTCCGCATCGCGACCATCATTCGGGCCAGCACCACGTGATCGGGCTCTTCGTCTCGAAACGTGATCCGCTTCCCCGCTCGTCCGACCGCGGCGTTGCGTAGATAGCCCTTCACGAATCGCCGGGTCGCACTCTCCAACCGGCCATCGTCCAACGCGTCATCCAGCAACCATGGCGCCGCCGACGCGGCGACGGCACGCAGGGCGAATCGCGGAGGAGGAACCAGCAGCGCGATGACTACGCCCGCGCCAGCCACGCACATCCCGAACATCCCGATCCATATCGCTCGTTTCACGCGGGCCATTGCTCGAAATGATAGCAGCTACTCACCGTCCACGATCGAGAGCAGGTACTTCCCGTACGTACTGTTCTTCAATCCCGCCGCAATCGCGCGGAAGCGCTCGGCATCGATCGCCCCCATGTAGTACGCGACCTCCTCGGGGCACGCAATCTTCAACCCCTGCCGCATCTCGACCGCGCCGACGAAGCTCGATGCGGCGAGCAGCGACTCCTGCGTCCCGGTGTCGAACCATGCGTAGCCGCGCCCCAGCTGCTCGACCTGCAGCACGCCGCGCTCGAGGTAGATGCGGTTCACGTCCGTGATCTCCAGCTCGCCGCGCTTCGAAGGCTTCAGATCGCGCGCGAAGTCGATCACCTGCGGGTCGTAGAAGTAGAGGCCAGTCACCGCGAAGTTCGATCTCGGATGTTCCGGCTTTTCTTCGATCGAGAGCGCGCGGCCGTCGTCGCCGATCTCCACGACGCCGTAACGCTGCGGGTCGTGCACGCGATACGCGAACACGGTCGCCCCTTCCGTGCGCGCGGCGGCGCGCTGCAGCGCGTCCGTGAGGCCGTGACCATAGAAGATGTTGTCGCCGAGAATCAAGCAGCTCGGATCGTCGCCGACGAAGTCGCGCCCGAGAATGAACGCGTCGGCCAGACCGCGCGGCGTCTCCTGCTGCGCATACGCGATCCGCAGCCCCCACTGGCTGCCGTCGCCGAGGAGCTTGCGAAAGAGAACGGCATCCTGGGGCGTGGTGATCACCAGGAACTCGGTGATCCCCGCCAGCATGAGCGTCGTCAGCGGGTAGTACACCATCGGCTTGTCGTAGACCGGGAGAAGCTGCTTCGAGATGACGGAGGTGATCGGATAGAGCCGTGTGCCCGATCCACCCGCGAGAATGATTCCCTTGCGCATTGGGCGCGGATTCTAATGCACACGCGCGCGATGCAACCCGTTTTGACCCTTCGCGCGGCCCGAGGCTAAGATGCGGAGCGGGCCATGTCACGACGCGCGCTGATCACCGGCATCACCGGCCAGGACGGAAGTTACCTCGCCGAGCACCTTCTGAGCCTCGGCTACGAGGTGCACGGCCTCGTGCGGCGCGTGGCTATGGAAGCGCCCGAGGTCCGCTTCAGCCGCATCTCCCACCTGCTCGACCGGCTCGTCCTCCATCCGGCGAGTCTGGAGAGTTATCCGAGCATCTTCCAGGTCTTCAGCCGCAACGACTTCGACGAGTGCTATCACCTCGCGGCGCAGAGTTTCGTGGCCGAGAGCTTCACCGACGGCTTCTCGACGATGAACACGAACATCAACGGCACGCACTACATGCTCGCCGCGCTGCGCGAGCTGCGTCCGCGATGCCGGTTCTACTTCGCCGGCTCGAGCGAGATGTTCGGCAAAGTGCTCGAGGTTCCGCAGAATGAAGCGACGCCGTTCCATCCACGCAGCCCGTACGGCATCAGCAAGGTGGCCGGCTTCCATCTGACCCTCAACTATCGCGAGGCCTTCGGCCTCTTCTCCTGCGCCGGCATTCTCTTCAATCATGAAGGGCCGCGCCGCGGATACGAGTTCGTCACCCGCAAGATCACCAGCGGCGCGGCGCGCATCAAGCTCGGATCGGCAACCGAGCTGCGCCTCGGCAATCTCGACGCGCAGCGCGACTGGGGTCACGCCGCCGACTACGTGAAGGCCATGCACCTGATGCTGCAGCAGCCCGAGGCGGATGACTATGTCGTCGCCACGGGGGAGACGCACACGGTGCGCGAATTCTGCGAGCTCGCGTTCGCCGAGCTCGATCTCGACTACCGGCAGTACGTGAGGATCGACGAGCGCTTCGTCCGTCCGGCGGAAGTCGATCTCCTCGTCGGCAACGCCGAAAAAGCGCGCCGCGTCCTCGGCTGGACGCACACGTACTCGTTCCCCGAGCTCGTGCGCGAGATGGTGCTGAACGACCTGCGGCTCGCACAGGAAGGACGCGTTCCCGCGCTCCTGTGACCGAGCCGGTTCTGATCGTCGTTCCGACGTACAACGAGAGCGCGAATCTGCCGGAGCTCACACGGCGCTTCTTCGCAAACGTCGAGAATGTGCATTTACTGGTTGTCGACGACGACTCGCCCGACGGGACGGCGGAGATCTGCGAGAGCCTGCAGAAGACGTATCCGAATCTTCATCTCCTGCGCCGCAAGGGCGATCGCGGCCTCGGCCGCGCCTACGTCGCCGGCATCACCACGGCGCTCGAGAACGGATTTCAGATCGTCGGCACGATGGACGCGGATCTCAGCCACGATCCCGTCTATCTGCCGCGCATGCTGTCGCTGCTGGAGTCGGCGGACGTCGTGATCGGGTCGCGCTACATTCGCGATGGAGGGACGATCAACTGGAGCCTCCGGCGCATTCTCCTGAGCTGGCTCGCGAACAAGTACGCGGCAAAGCTGCTCCGGATCCCCGCGCACGACGTGACTTCCGGGTTTCGCCTTTACCGGCGCCACGCGCTCGAACGCCTGCAGCTGAGTCGGATCCACTCGACAGGCTATTCGTTCCTCGTGGAGCTGCTCTACCGCGCGTACCGGACCGGCGCGAAGATCGCCGAGTCTCCGATCGTCTTCCACGACCGGACACTGGGAGCGTCGAAACTGCGCAGCCGCGAGATCTACCTCGGCGCGTTGAATCTCCTGCTGCTTCGGTTCCGCCCGCTCTAAGACCAATGGTCTTCAGTTAAGCATCCTGAATTTTCGCATGCAGTGCTGTGAGTCCCCTCTCCCCCGGACACGGGTGAGAGGGTTAGGGTGAGGGGGTGTTCCGTCCGCCACCTGGAGAAACCCCTCACCCTAACCCTCTCCCCGCGCGGCGGGGAGAGGGGACAAGCTCGCAATCAGGCGCCGTAGATCGTGCCGTCGCGATGCTTAACTGAAGACCATTGGCTCTAAGACACGCGCCCTCTGAACCAGTCGATCGTCTTCGCCAGTCCGTCGCGAAACGCGACCGGCGCCGGAAGCTGCGCGGTCGCGCGCAGCCGCGAGCCGTCGAGGACGCTGCGTATCTGCTCCCCCGTTTTCGCGGGGCCGTGATGCGCGGGCGTGGGGATGCCGAGGATCGAGGCCATCATCGCGTGGAGCTCGTTCACGGTCGTCTCGACGCCCGTGCCGACGTTATACGCGCCGGTGAGCTCGCGCTCGACGCCCGCGACATTCGCGGCGACGACGTCGCCAACGTACACGTAGTCGCGCGTCTGCTCGCCCGTGCCGTTGATCGTGACCTCCTCACCGCGCAGCATCCTGTTCGCGAAGATGGCCACGACTCCCGCCTCGCCGTGCGCGCTCTGGCGCGGGCCGTACACGTTCGCGTAGCGCAGCGCGAGCGTCGCCATCCCCTGCACCTCGCGGAAGTAGTCGAGGTAGTGCTCGACGGCGAGCTTCGCGCAGCCGTACGGCGAAAGCGGTTTCCGCTGGTGCGACTCGTTCTGCGGCACCTCGACCGGCTCGCCGTAGATCGCGCCGCCGGTCGAGGCGAAGAGGAATCGCTTCACGCCGGTGTCGTGCGCTTTCTGCAGCAGGCGCAGCGAGGCGAGGATGTTCGACTCCGCGTCCGCCGCCGGATCGCGCACGGAAATGCGGACGTCGACCTGCGCGGCCTGATGGCAGACGACGTCCGGCCGCAGTTCGTCGAGAAGCGCCATCGTCGCGGGATCGCGCAGATCCGCTTCGAACAGCTGCGCGCGCGCGCCGGCGTTCGCACGGTTGCCGGTGGAGAGGTCATCGATGATGCTCACGCGCCAGCCGCGCGCGAGGAAAGCGTCGGCGATGTGCGAGCCGATGAAGCCCGCGCCGCCGGTCACGAGAATGTGCCTCGTCATGTCGGGCGCATTGTCGTCTCTTTTCGCATCACGCGGAAGGCGATCGCGAGCAGCGCACCGAAGGCGAATCCGCCGACGTGCGCCCACCAGGCGATGCCCGCCATCTCGTACGCGCCGCGCGCCGCCTGCAGCGAGAGATAGCCATTGAAGAACTGCATCGCGAACCAGACGGGCAAAAAGAGCGCGGCCGGAATCTCCGCCATCGCCCAGTACACGACGAGCGGAAAGAGCGTCACGATCCGCACGCGCGGCAGCAGGATGAGGAACGCGCCGAGAATCCCGGCAATGCTGCCCGACGCGCCGATCGACGGGACGGTCGACTGCGGGAACAGCACCGTGTGCGTGAGGCTGCCGATCGCGCCACAGGCGAGGTAGAGGAGCACGTAACGCGAATGCCCGAGAACTTCCTCGACCGCGCCGCCGAAGACCCAGAGGTAGATCAGGTTCCCGAACAGATGCACGAAGCCGCCGTGCAGGAAGAGCGAGGAGACCAGCGTGATCGCGACTTCCCACACTTCGTACTCGTACGCCGCGGGGTTCAGGAGCCGCGCGGGGATGAAGCCGAACGTGTGGATCACCCGCTCCGTCATCGCTCCCATGAAGAGCTGCGCGACGAAGAAGACCACGTTCACCGCGACGAGCACGCGGTTCACGATTGGCGGGTGCGAGGAGGCGAGCGTGGTGCGGAGCGGAATCATCGTGCTGCGTGCTGCGTGCAGTGTGCTGCGTGACTCAGCACGCGGCACGCAGCACTTCACCCGAGGGCCTTGCGAATCTCGCGCACAACCTCGGCAATCTGCTCTTCGGTCAGCTCCGGATACACCGGAATCGCGAGCGTTTGCTCCGCGGCGGCGTCGGAGTTGGGGAACGGATTCTTCGCCGACGGAACCGTGTCGCGGAAGCACTCCTGCTGCGGCAGCGTGAGCGGGTAATACACCTCGCAGCCGATGCCGGCGTTTTTCAGATGCGCCATCACCCGGTCGCGCGTCTCGCGGCCTTCGACGACGCGAATGATGAACTGGTTGTAGATGTGGCGGCGTCCGGGCAGCTCGCGCGGCAGGACCACGCGCTCGTCGTCGAGGAGACGGCGGTAGATGTCAGCGTTGCGGCGCCGCCCTTCGTGCCACGCCTCGAGGTGCGGCAGTTTGATGTGGAGAATCGCCGCCTGCAGTGCGTCGATGCGGAAGTTGCCGCCGACATACTTGTGAAAATACTTCGGACGCATGCCGTGCACGCGATAGTCGACGAGCTTCGGCGCGAGCTCGTCGTCGTTCGTCGTGATCGCCCCGGCATCGCCGAAGGCGCCGAGGTTTTTCGAGGGGAAGAACGAGAAGCTCCCGAGGGCGCCGATCGAGCCGGCGCGGCGGCCGTTGTACTCCGAACCGACCGCCTGCGCGGCGTCCTCGACGATCGGAATGCCGTGCTTCTTCGCGATGGCGCCGATCTCGTCCATCGGCGCGCACTGGCCGAAGAGATGAACGGGCATGATCGCCTTCGTCGCCTTCGCGATGTGACGCTCGATCTGGCGCGGGTCGATGTTGTAGTCGGCGAGGTCGATGTCGACGAAGACCGGGATCGCGCCGAGACGGGCCACGACGCCGGCGGTGGCGAAGAACGAGTACGCCGGGACGATCACTTCGTCGCCGGCGGAGACGCCGAGAACCATCAGCGCTTCGAGCAGCGCATCGGTTCCCGAGGAGACGCCCACGCAGTGTTTCGAGTGGCAATAGACGGCGAAGTCGCGCTCGAAATCGTCGACGCGCTTGCCGAGGATGAACAGCTGCGACTCGTAGATCTCGGCGGTCACGCGGAGGACTTCGTCGCGGATGGCGGCGTACTGCTGTTTGAGGTCGAGAAGCGGGATCGGCATGGCGCGCGCAGTCTAGTGGACTTTCAACCTTGAAAGGGGGTTGGGCAGCCTTGTCATCCCGAGCGTTTAGCGAGGGACCTGGGCGGAAGGGGGGGGCGCGACGCAGAAGCTTTGCGCCACACACCCGCCCGGGTCCCTCGCTCACGCTCGGGATGACAAGCATTGGTACCTACGCTTTCAATGCTGAGAGTCCACTAGTGCAATAGACGAATGCCGACACTGCTCCGTATCACAATCGCCTCATAAGCATCATTTTCACGCCGATTAATCCTCACACTTTTTCATTAGACATTGTTCGGCCTCCGCGCGTATCACCCGGCAACGAAGCCAAGGAGGCAACACATGAAGTTCCGCAACATCGTCACCCTTGCAGCAATGATCCTGCTGCCCCTCGCCGCGAGCGCGGCGACGATCGTCGTTCCGGCGGCCGGCACCGGTCCCGGAGCAAACAACAGCCATTGGCAGAGCGAGCTCACGCTCCACAGCGCCGCACCCCGGCCGCTGACGGTGTCGATCGCGTTCCATCAGGGCACCAGCATCCTCGGACCCGTGAGCGTCACGCTCGCGGCGCGCGAGACGGTCTCGATCGCCGACATCGCGAAGACGAGGTTCGGTCTCGCGGCCGGCACCGGCGCGCTGGTGCTCGAGGTCAGTGACCGCGACGCGCGGCATCTCGCAGTCACCTCGCGCACGTTCAACACCGCGCCCGAGGGAGAGTTCGGCCAGGACATCCCGGCCATCAAGGTCGCCGACGCCGCGGTCGCCGGCGACATCGCGGCGCTCTCCGGTCCCTCCGGCACGGCCACGACGCGCTTCAACTTCGGCCTTTACGCCGTGAGCGCGACGACGGTGAAGTGGGAGCTGCTCCGCGCCAACGGCACCGTGGCCGCATCGAGAGACGCGGCCTACGCGGCCGGCGAGCACGTGCAGTACAACACCGGCGTCTTCTCGTTCCTCGGCGCGGCGCCGCAGGACAACGACACGGTCTACGCGCGCGTCCTCACCGGCAGCATCATGCTCTACGGCAGCGCGATCAACGCGACCGGCGATCCGACGTTCGTCCCCGGTGTGCGGACGCGCGACGACATCCTCATCGTGTTCGCCGGCGTCGACACGAATAACGACGGCACGGTCGATATCCACGATGCGGACGGCGACGGTGTGCTCGACGGCACGGTGGTGCTCATCACGGGCCTGTACGGGAACTTGTTCCGCGTCATCGCCAGCGGCGAGTTCGGCGAGAATGTCGAGCTCTCGCTCGTCTCGTCACCGTCGGAGATCACGTTCCAGGATGCGCGGACGCTGTTCACCGGCCCGAATGGGTCGCTCCGCGGTCACACCGGAGAGATCGTGCTCCGCGCGACCTCCGGCTCGTCGTCGACTCTCCTCACGATTCCGGTTTCCTACCGGTAGAAAACGTAGCGCCCGGCTTCAGCCGGGCGTCCCGGGGGCGGGCGGGCTAAAGCCCGCCCCTGCGTTTTTTTTTCGCGCGCGAATATCGTGCTCCGCGCGACTTCTGGCTCGTCGTCGACTCTCCTCGCGATTCCGGTTTCCTACCGGTAGAAAACGTAGCGCCCGGCTTCAGCCGGGCGTCCTGGGGGCGGGCGGGCTGAAGCCCGCCCCTACGTTTTTTTCACTGCACGAACGTGACGCGGGCGAACCGTCTCTTTCCCACCTTCAGCAGATAGCTCTTCCCCGCCGTCGCGTCGAGAGCGTGGCGCGTCGAGCCGGCCTTCACGTCGTCCACGAGCACGCCGCCCTGCGCGATCAGGCGCTGCGCGTCCTTGTTGCTCTCCGCGAGTCCCGCCGACGTGATGATCTTGCTGAGCAGTTGCGGCTCGCCGCTCGCCGGCAGCGAAACGTCCTGCAAGTCGGTCGGCGGACCGCCGGCGACAAAGACGCCGGTGAACTCCTTCTCCGCGGCATCCGCTGCATCGCGGTCGTGAAAATCGGTCACGATCAGTTTCGCGAGATGCTGTTTTGCAGCCTTTGGGTGCGCGCGTTTCCACTCCTCGATCTCTTCCACATTCAGGTCGGTGAGCAACACGTAGTACCGCCACATCAGATCATCGGAGATCGACATGACCTTGCTGAACATCTCGAAGGGCGGCTCCGTGATGCCGATGTAGTTGCCCAGCGATTTCGACATCTTCTCCACGCCGTCCAGCCCTTCCAGCAGCGGCATCGTGAGAACGACCTGCGGCTCGAGCCCATACGACCGCATCAGATCGCGTCCGACGAGGAGGTTGAACAGCTGGTCGGTGCCGCCCATCTCCACGTCGCACTTCAGCGCGACGGAGTCGTAGCCCTGCGCGAGTGGATAGAGCAGCTCGTGGACGGCGATCGGCTGCCGCGCTTCGTAGCGCTTGCGGAAGTCATCGCGCTCGAGGATGCGCGCGAGGGTGTACTTCGCCGCGAGCCGCACCATTCCTTCGGCGCCGAGGGCGCCGAGCCATTCGGAGTTGAAGCGGATCTCGGTCTTTTCCGGATCGAGGATCTTGTAGACCTGCCGGCGATACGTCTCCGCGTTCTGCAGGATCTCTTCGCGCGTGAGCGCGGGCCGCGTCGTCTTCTTCCCCGTCGGATCGCCGATCATCCCGGTGAAGTCGCCGATGAGGAAGATGACCCGATGCCCCAACTGCTGGAAGTGCCGCATCTTCCGCATGACGACGGTGTGCCCGAGGTGAATGTCAGGCGCGGTCGGATCGAACCCGACCTTGATCGTGAGCGGCTTCCCCCGCGCGATCTTGTTTTTGAGATCGTTGATCTCGATGAGGTCGACCGCGCCCCTGGCGAGGTATTGGAGTTGTTCGTCGAGGGTCATGGTGCGCGGATTATAGGGTTGCCCGGTCACCCGGTTTCCCGGTTACCCGGCGCTTCGCCCACCGGGAAACCGGGCAACCGGGCAACCGGGCAACCATCACCGCACCGCGTGTCCACCAACACAACCCTGTTGACGCGCGCCCCAATCGCCCCCTACACTCGCCGCCGTGACCACTCTCCGCACGCACCACCACCATCACCACGATCGGTAGGGGTGCATTCGTGTTGTGCCCCGCCGCAAGGAAGGGGCGCACGATGAGCTGCGAGAAGTCGAGAACCTCTTCCTGAACGCGGGAAGAGGTTTTTGACTTTGATGGCCAGAGCTCGATATCCAACCGGGGCAAGACCGCTGCTGATCGAAGAGACGGCGCGGCGCAGACGCATCGAGTCGCGCTTCGTCGCGACCCTCGAGCGCGCGGGGTTCGCGGAAGTCGTATTGCCGATCATCGACTTCGCGGAGCCGTACGCGGACGTCACCGGCCGCGACGCCGTGAAGCAGAGCTATCGCTTCACCGACCGCGACGGCGAGCTGGTGTCGGTCCGCTCCGACTTCACGCCGATGGTCGCGCGCGCGCTCGCGCCGTCGCTCGCGGACGCGGATCTCCCGCTGCGCGTTTTCTACCGCGGCGACGTCGTCCGCTGCGGCGCCTCGCGCCTCGGATCGAATCGCGAGCTGTTCCAGATCGGCGCGGAGATCGTCGGCGACGCGAGCGTCGAGGCCGACCTCGCGATGCTCCGGCTCGCGGCGTCGCTGATCCCCGACTCGCTCGTCGTCTACACGAATGCACGCGCGACGATCGACGATCCCCGCTTCATCCTGCACGACGACGATCCCGAGCCCGGCTACTACACCGGCATCCGCTTCTGGATCTACGGCACCGACCGCCGCCGCCCGGTCGCGCAGGGTGGCCGCTACGACGCGCTCTACGCGCGCTTCGGCGCGAGCGCCCCCGCGATCGGATTCACGTTCACGATCGATGACCTCCAGTCCCCTCTCCCCGCCTCGCGGGGAGAGGGTCAGGGTGAGGGGCAATCATGAGAATCGCCATCCCCAAAGGCCGCCTCCAACCCAACGTCCTCGCGACCTTCGCCGCCGCGGGCTACGACGTCCCCACCGCCGCCGATCTCCGCACGCGCAAGCTCGTCTTCGCGCGCGGCGGCATCGAGTGGATCTTCGTCAAGGACGGCGACGTGCCGGTGTACGTCGAACATGGCGCCGCCGACGCGGGAGTCGCGGGACTCGACCAGATCCTCGAGCAGGAGTGCACGGCGTACCAGCCGGTGGAGCTGCCGTACGGCCGCTGCCGGATGATGGTGATCGGCGCGCCCGGCGCTCCGCGCCTCTCCGACAACGCCCGCATCGCGACGAAGTATCCGCGGATCGCGCATCAGTATCTCGACGCCCGCGCGCTCCGCGCCGACGTAGTCACCCTCGGCGGCTCCGTCGAGCTCGCGGCCGTGCTCAGCCTCACCTCGCACGTCATCGATCTGGTCGAAAGCGGCGAGACCGCGCGCGTGCACAAGCTCGAACTGCAGGACTTCATCTGCGAGATCACGCCGCGGCTCATCGTCGCGAAGAACGTCTACCGAACGAACAATCGAAACATCCGCGAGCTGATCGCGCGCCTGGAGGGAGTGAGCCATGAAACCTGTGTCGCCTGAAGCCGTGGCCGACGAAATGATCGCCGGCGTCCGCGCGCGCGGAGACGCGTATGTCGCCGAGCAGATCGAGCGCTTCGATGGCGTGCGCATCGCTGCCGAGGAGATTCGTGTGGCGCCGCGCGGCGTGACGATCGATCGTGAGCTCGCGCGAGCCCTCGATCTCGCCATCGAGCGCGTCACGCAGTTCCACCTGCCGCAGATGCCGTCGTCGTACGCGTGGCAGGGCGTCGTGCACCGCGTGCGTCCGCTGCGCCGCGTCGGCGTGTACGTTCCCGGCGGGCGCGCGGTGTACGTGTCGACGCTGATCATGTGCGCCGTCCCCGCGCGCATCGCGGGCGTGCGCGAGATCGTCGTCGCCACCACGCCCGCCGCCGCGGCGCGCGATGAGCTCCACTACGTCTGCAACAAGCTCGGCATCCGCGAGATCTACCGCGCCGGCGGCGCCGCCGGCATCGCGGCGCTCGCCCTCGGAACGGAAACGCTCGCGCGCGTCGACAAGATCGTAGGGCCGGGCAACTCGTACGTGACGGCGGCGAAAGCGCGCCTCGTCGGCGAAGTCGGCATCGACATGACGGCCGGTCCGACGGAGCTCGTGGTCATCGCCGACGACACCGCGAACCCCGCGTACGTGCAGGCGGATCTCGACGCCCAGCAGGAGCACGGCCCCGACTCCGTCGTCACGTGCATCTGCATCGGCAAACGCATCGAGGTCCGCGCGACGCAGACGTTCGTCGTCGACACGATCGACGAGGCAGTGGCGATCACCGATCGCATCGCGCCCGAACATCTCTCGATTCAGGCACGCGACGCCGCAACGATCGCCGATCGCGTGAGCAACGCCGGCGCGATCTACTGCGGCCCGCTCTCGATTCCCGCCGCGGGCGACTACGTGATCGGCTCGAATCACGTCCTCCCCACCGGCGGCAGCGCACGCTTCTTCTCCCCCCTCGGCGTCTACGACTTCGTCAAACGAACCAACGTCATCACGATGACGGAGGACGCCGCGCTCACTCTCGCGCCTTACGCCGCGACGATCGCGCGATTCGAAGGCCTTCCCAAACACGCCGAGTCCACGGAACGCCGGCTTCCAGCCGGCCGGTCCGCCGGCTCCCAGTCGGCGGCGGGAGTCCTGCGATGACCGCCCGCGCCGCCATCGCCGCGATGACCGCCTACACCCTCGAGCTGCGCGAGGCTGAGATCAAACTCAATCAAAACGAGTCCCCCTTCGACTTCCCGCTGAAGGCCGAGGTGCTCGCGCGCGTCGCGCAGCGCGCGTGGAACCGCTATCCCGACTTCGAGTCCTCGCTCCTTCGCGAGGCGCTCGCGAAGGCGTACGGCTACACGCCCGACAACATTCTCGTGGGCAACGGCTCGAATGACCTCCTCGCGGCCGCGATCGCCACGTTCGTCGGCCCCGGCACGCCGGTCGTACTCGCGCGTCCGACGTTCGCGCTGTACGAAAAGCTCGTCACCATCGCCGGCGGAATGCCCGTGCCGATCGATGTCGACTTCGCATCCGGCGAGCTCCCGCTCGATGAGATGACGAGAGCGCGCAGCGCCGTCGTCATCGTCTGCTCGCCGAACAATCCGACCGGAAGCGTGCTGCCGGACGGCGGCATCGACCAACTCCTCGCCACCGGCGCGACCGTGCTCTTCGACCGCGCCTACGGCGACTTCGCACTCGATGAACTGCCGCCGCTGCACGATCGCCTCGTCACCTTCTCCACCTTCTCGAAAGCGTGGGGACTCGCCGCGCTGCGCGTCGGCTGGCTGGCATCCACGGCCGCGACCTGCCGCGAGATCCGCAAGGTGAAGCTGCCCTACTCGCTCAACATCATCAGCGAGACCGCCGCCGCGCTCGCGCTCGAGAACCGCGAGCTGCGCGACGCGAACGTCGCGCGGATCATCGCCGAGCGCGAGCGGATGCTCGCCGCGATGCGCGCGATGCCCGGCGTCACGGTGTTCCCGACGCGCGCGAACTTCATCGCCTTCCGCAGTGCCGCCGCGTTCGAGGATTTCCTCGAGCGCGGGATTCTTCTCCGCAACTACGCGGACTTCCTGCGCGTGTCCGTCGGCACGCGCGAAGAAAACGACGCGTTCCTCGACGCGCTATCGGAGGGCGGACGTCCCGTCCGCCTCACGGCCGGCGGACGAGACGTCCGCCCTCCACGGAGCCTCGCATGAGAACCGCCTCCGTCCGCCGCGCCACGAAAGAGACGTCCGTCGCGATCGCGCTCGATCTCGACGGCACCGGCCGCGCGTCGATCGAGACGCCGGTCGGCTTCCTCTCGCACATGCTCGAAGTGATCGCCCGTCACGGCCAGGTGGACCTCGAGGTCCGCGCGACCGGCGACACGTTCATCGACTATCACCACACCGTCGAAGACACCGCTCTCGTTCTCGGCCAGTCCTTCGCCGAAGCCCTCGGCGACAAACGCGGCATCCGCCGCTTCGGCCACGCGTACGTTCCGTTGGACGAATCACTCGCGCGCGTCGTCGTCGACTTCTCGGGCCGCCCGTTCCTCGTGTTCGAAGTGCCCCTCGACCGCGAGATGCTGCTCATCCACAAAGATTTTCCGTTCGCGCTCGTCGAGGAGTTCTTCAAGTCGTTCGCGAACAAGTGCGCGTGCAACATCCACATCGATCTGATTCGCGGCCGCAACGGGCATCACGCAGCAGAGGCGATCTTCAAGGCCTTCGCCATCGCCGTGCGCGAGGCGAAGCAGATCGCCGGATCGGACGTGCCGAGCACGAAGGGGGTCATCTGAGCATCACGCTGAT
The DNA here is from genome assembly GCA_035525285.1 of Thermoanaerobaculia bacterium. GTDB lineage: Bacteria > Acidobacteriota > Thermoanaerobaculia > Gp7-AA8 > Gp7-AA8 > QHVT01. The sequence continues at coordinate 2,938 of DATLFB010000114.1, read as the reverse complement.
CGACTCGCCCGTCGCAAACGTGGCGAACATCGCGCGCGCGCTGCGAGCCGCCGGCGCGGGGCTGCGCGTGACGCGCGACGCATCCGCGATCGCGAACGCGGAGAAGCTCGTGCTCCCCGGCGTCGGCAGCTTCATCGCGGCGATGCAGTGGCTCACCGAGACGCGCATCGACGCCGCGATCCGCGAGGCGGTCTCGCGCGGCGCGGCCCTCCTCGGCATCTGCGTCGGACACCAGCTGCTCTTCGAGTCCTCCGAGGAGATGGGCACGACGAACGGCCTCGGACTGCTGCGCGGCGACGTGCGCAGGTTCGAAGGACCATTGCCCGTCCCGCAGATCGGCTGGAATCGCGTGTGTGGAGGACAGGCAATCCTGCCTGTCCGGACAGGCGAGATCGCCTGTCCCCCACTCTTCGACGGCATCGCGAACGGCACCGCGTTCTACTTCGTCCACTCCTTCGCCGCGCGCGGAGTTGCGAGCGAGATCGCGACCGCGGAGTACAACGGCCCCTTCACCGCCGCCGCGCAGCAGGGACGCGTGTTCGGCGTGCAGTTCCACCCGGAAAAATCATCGACCGCGGGGCTCCGCGTGCTGAGGAACTTCATCGCATGCAGCTGATCCCTTCGCTCGACCTGCTGAACGGCCGCGTCGTGCGCCTCACACACGGCGACTTCGCGACGGCGAAGGTGTACGGCGACGCCGAGCAGGTGCTCGACACGCTCGCCGTGCCGCGCGGCGCGCGCCTGCACGTGGTCGATCTCGAGGCCTCGCGCAGCGGGCGTCCCATCGAGACCAGCATCGTCCGCAGGCTCGCGCAGCGCGACCTCATCGTGCAGGTCGGCGGCGGCATCCGCTCGCTCGACGATGCGCGGCGCTGGCTCGACTGCGGCGCGGAGCGGATCGTGGTCGGAACCGCGGCCACGACCGCATTGCTCGACGCGCTCGTCGAGACATTCGGGCCGCAGCGCATCGTTCCGGCGATCGATGTCCGCGACGGCGTGGTGCGCACCGAGGGATGGCTTCGTGAGTCGGCGATGACGATGCGCGAGCTCTTCACGCGCGTCGAGTCGCTCGCGATTCCCGAGGCGCTGGTCACGGACATCTCGAAAGACGGCGCGCTGCGCGGGCCATCGTTCTCGCTCTATCGCGAGCTGAGGAGCATCACGCGCGTGAAGATCATCGCCTCGGGCGGCGTCGCCGCGTCGAGCGACCTCGCCTCGCTCGCGCGCCTCGGCAACATCAGCGGCTGCGTGATCGGAAAAGCGCTGCTCGAGGGCCGCATCGACCTGCGCGAGGCCGCCGCGCGGCTGGCCGCGAGGAACGCGGTACCGGAGCGCGTCATCCCCTGCCTCGACGTCCGCGACGGACGCGTCGTCAAGGGCGTGTCGTTCGCCAACATCCGCGACGCCGGCGATCCTGTCGAATGCGCGATGCGCTACGAAGCGGAAGGCGCCGACGAGTTGGTGATCCTCGACATCGACGGCGCACGATCGTCGATCGACACCGTGCGCCGCGTCGCGGAATCGATCTTCATCCCGCTCACCGTCGGCGGAGGGATTCGAAGCGTCGAAGACTTTCGCGAGACGCTGCGCGCGGGCGCGGATCGCGTAGCCATCAACACGGCCGCGCTCCGGCGTCCCGAGCTCATCGCCGAGTGCTCCGCCGAATTCGGCGTGCAGGCCGTCGTGCTTTCCTGCGACGCGAAAGGCGGTCTCTGCGCCATACGCGGCGGGAAAGAGCTGACGGACGTCGACGCCGTGGAATGGTGCCGGCGCGCCGAGGAGCTTGGAGCGGGCGAGATCCTGCTCACGTCGGTCGATCGCGATGGGACGAACGCCGGGTTCGACATCGAGTTGCTGCGCGCGGTGACGAGCCGCGTCCGCATCGGCGTGATCGCATCCGGCGGCGCGGGACGCCTCGACGACTTCCGCGACGCAATCGAAGCGGGAGGCGCGCGCGCCGTCCTCGCCGCGTCGCTCTTCCACGACCGCGTGCTCACGGTCGGCGATGTGAAGCGCCATCTCGAGGCAGAAGGGATTCCCGTGCGATGAAGCTCATCCCCGCAATCGTCCGCGATGCGAAGAGCGGCGCGATCCTCACGCTCGCTTACATGAACGACGAGTCTCTCGCGAAGACGCGCGAGACCGGCCAGGCCTGGTTCTGGAGCCGCAGCCGCAACGAGCTGTGGCACAAAGGCGCGACGAGCGGCAACACGCAACGCGTCGTGCACATCGCCGAAGACTGCGACCGCGATGCGCTCGTCATCACGGTGGAGCCCGGCGGACCCGCGTGCCACACCGGCGCGTTCTCCTGCTTCGACGGCATCCCCGCGCTGCCGCTCGAGCGCCTGATGTCCGTCCTCCGCTCGCGCAACCGCGAGCGTCCGCCCGGCTCGTACTCGGCAAGCCTCTTCAACGAAGGCCGCGACAAAATCCTCAAGAAAATCGGCGAAGAGGCGACGGAAGTCGTGATCGCCGCGAAGGGCCAGGGTCGCGAGCGAATGATCAGCGAGATCGCCGATCTCGTGTTTCACCTGTCGGTGTTGATGGTGGATGCGGGGATCGAGTGGACGGATGTGATGGAGGAACTGGGAAGGCGGGAACGCTGACGACTGGGGTTGCTGGGTTGCTGAGCAACGCCCCAGCAACCTGGTAGATCTTCAACCTTGAACAACTTACTAGTGGACATTCAACACTGAAAGCGTAGGTACCAAGGCTTGTCATCCCGAGCGTGAGCGAGGGACCCGGGTGGGCGGGTGGCGCCATCATCGCACCACCCGCCCGCCCAGGTCCCTCGCTCACGCTCGGGATGACAAGGCTGGCCACGCATGCTTTCAAGGTTGAACGTCCGCCAGGCAAAATGAGTCAAGTTTGCTCAACACAAAGCTGCGCGAGAACTTCATCTCTGCTTCACCGGCGCGTGCGCCGTTAACCCGCTCAG
>DATLFB010000096.1:0-15088 GCA_035525285.1 Thermoanaerobaculia bacterium | reverse complement strand
TGCGGCGACGCCAGTCGCCGCTGTCAACGAGGCAGCGCAAGCTGCCTCGCGCCGCAGCTCTGCTGCGGCTTTGGAAAGCGGCGACTGGCGTCGCCGCACTCCACACTAGCGTGAATTGACGACCGAAGCAGGCGCGAGCACTCGCGCGCTTTTGCGGTTCACGCGAATGTTCAGCGCGTGCTCGCCGGCCTTCAGCCCGTCATCCACGCGCAAACTCAGCTCGTAGTGACCCTGCAGCGTGCCTTCGACGCGATTGACGGCCTGCTGCGCGAAGTCCTGTGTACCGGCGAAGAAGCCGCCGGTTTCCTGTGCGGTCTTCATGAGAGGGAGCGACAACTGGCCGCCCTGCATGCCGGTGTGAAGGACGATGACCGGCACGCGATCCTCGCGCAGGATGTCGACCGCCTGACGCCATTCAGGCCCGAGCATGACGTTCGATCCGCGCTTTTCGCCCATCCCCCATCCGCCGAGGATGATCACGCGGCGTCCCTCGATCGAATGAAGCGCGATCGCGACGAGCAGCATCGCCTCCTCGGCCGAGTACGCATTCTTCATCGCAGCCGGATTGAGATGATGTGTGATCGAGATGCCTTTCGAAACGGCGACCGGCGGCGGTTTGTCGATGCGAATCGATCGCCGGATCGCCTCGCGCGCCGCGTCCCGATCCTCGGTGAAGTCGAGCCGCAGTTTGAGATACGAGTCATGTGACAGCACGGCAACGCGATCGGACGGCTCGAGCAGCCTCACGATCTGGTCGGCGACGCCGTTGAACTTCAGCTGCCCCTTGATGCGCGACTCGTTGCGCCCGAAGTCCGTCTGCATGAGCACGACGATGTGCCGCCCCGCGCGCTCCGCCGGCGCCGGAGCGACACCCACTTCGATCTCGGCGAGCGTCGGCCACCGTTTCGTCGGCTGCGCGCCGCCGACGAAGTTCGCCGACTCCACGTGCGCCACCTTCCCGCCGATCTGGACCGTGAAGTCGTCCGCGGTGAGGTCGGTGATCGCCCGCCCACCGTGATCCGTGACGCGCACCTGCAGCAGGTAGCGCACGACGGTGATCGTCTCGTCGTACTGCTGCGCGACGAGCGGCAGCGCGGCGAGCACTGCGACAGCGACGATCGCGATGCGCATGCCAAGAGACTAGTGCGCGCCTGCCGGGATTACGGTCACGTTCCCGCAACGCCCGGCGTGGCGCGTGAAATCGCGCACATGAACGAGCGGATCGAGATCAACCCGCTGGTTCAGCACGGGCGGCCGGTGATCAAAGGGATGTCCGTGGAATCGTGAAGTTTCTTCCTCGATGCGGGTCTGCCGACTCGCCGACCTGGGCTGGCGGGACACCTCCCTGGCGTTGCCGAGCGGTAGCCTGAACCCTTGAGCCCGATCAAGGAGCACCAGGCCGTGCCTGTGCAATGATGCAGTCTCCCCGCATGACGGTAGCCATCGGGAATCGACTTGGGCCGTACGAGATCGTCTCGCGCCTCGGCGCTGGCGGTATGGGTGAGGTCTGGCGCGCGCGCGACACGAGGCTCGATCGGAGCGTGGCGGTCAAGATCCTTCCCGCAGGCCTCGCACACGATCCGCAGTTTCGGCTTCGGTTTGAACGGGAGGCGAAGACGATCTCGCAGCTCAGTCATCCGAACATCTGCCAGATCTACGATGTCGGCCGCGAACACGAAGTCGACTATCTGGTCATGGAACTCCTCGAAGGAGAATCGCTGGCCGCGCGAATCGCAAAAGGACCTCTGCCGATCAGGGACGCTCTGCGCTACGGCGCAGAAGTCGCCGACGCACTCGGCAAAGCCCATCGCCACGGCGTGATTCATCGTGATCTGAAGCCGGCCAACGTCATGCTGACGCGGTCGGGAGCGAAACTCCTCGATTTCGGGCTTGCCAAGCCGGCAGCGCTGCGCCTCGGACCAGACGACGCAACGACTGCCCGTCCGCTCACGGAGCAAGGGACCGTCGTCGGGACGCTGCAGTACATGGCGCCGGAGCAACTCGGGGGCGATGAGGTCGACGCACGGGCTGATATCTTCGCACTCGGAGCGGTGCTCTTCGAGATGGTGACAGGGCGGCGTGCCTTCGAAGGTTCCTCACGACTCTCTATTGTGTCCAAGATCGTTGGAGAGCCGTCCCCGCGGGTCTCCTCGCTCGCTCCGAGCGTTACGCCTGCGCTCGATCACATCGTCGCCCAGTGTCTGGTGAAGGACCCCGATCAACGCTGGCAGTGCGCAGCCGATTTGAAGTTCGAGCTTCTGCGCATCCAGGACACGCCCGCCACCGAGTTCCGCCACTCCGGCCGATCGGGCAGCTCGCGAGTCGCCTGGATCGTGGCATTGACTGCGGTGCTCGCCTCCATCATTGTTGCCGTAATCGCCCTTCGGCCGGGCGAGCCACCGGGGCCGGTCCGTTTCACGGTCTCCCCTCCACCAGGTTGGACGTTCTCCCTCGATCTGACCCTCGGTCCGCCCGCTGTCTCGCCCGATGGCCGGTATGTGGCATTTTCCGCGAGCGAAGATGCGACCGGCCGCGTGCAGCTCTGGGTTCGCGACATGGACATAACACAGCCCTTCGCTCTTGGCGGCACCGACGGTGCGACATTCGTTTTCTGGTCCCCTGATTCGCGCTCGCTCGGTTTCTTCGCCGACGGCTACCTCAAACGGACCGACCTGAAAGGAGGCTCGCCGCAGGCTCTCTGCCCCGTCGCCGTCGCACGTGGGGGAAGCTGGTCATCGGACGACGTGATCATCTTCGCTCCGTCAGCGGACGGGCCACTGTTCCGCGTCAACGCAAGCGGCGGCGCACCTCAGCAGCTCACCCAGCTCGATCGAGCCCGCAGAGACTCATCGCATCGCTGGCCGTACTTTCTTCCGGATGGCAAACACTTCCTCTTTCTGATTCGCACGCAGTCCTCGCGCGATCAGCCCGGAGATGAGATCTACGCCGCGAACATCGAGTCACCTGCCCCCCGGCGTGTTTTCATGGCTTCTTCGAACATCAGCTACTCGGAGCCCGGCTATCTGCTGTACATGCGCGATCGAACGCTGCTGGCCCAGCGGTTCAGTCTGAAAACTCTGCAGGTCGAAGGCTCGCCGGCCGCGGTCAGTCGGGAGCCTCTGCAGTATCACCCCGCCGGATTCGGTCTGTTCAGCTGCTCCCGCGCGGGCGTGCTCGCCATCGGGCCCGGATCACTCGCCTCCACTTTGCAGTGGGTGGACCGAAGCGGCCGGGCAGTGCCCGCAATCGCTGCGGGGGCGGATTACGCGTCAGTGCGCTTGAGCCCCGACGGGCAGCAGATTCTTTACGGCCTCCCCGATGTCACGACAGGCAACCATGACAACTGGGTGTACGACATCGCACGACACGTCTCGCGCCGCGTCACATTTCATCCTCGGGACGACTTCTCCGGGATCCTGACCGGCGACGGGAAGCACATGATCTTCAGCTCCAATCGACTCGGGTCTCCCGACCTGTACATCAAGGCAATGGACGCGGCGGACGAAACTCTGATGTTCCCTTCCCCGAGTCCGGATTTCGCCGAAGCGCTGTCACCGGACGGGCGTGTGCTTCTCTTCCGTCGCATCGACCCGAACACTCGAAACGACATCATGACATTCCCAGTAGGAGGCGGCACGCCGGCTCCGTTCGTCCGCTCCTCATTCGATGACCTGCAGCCGGCGTTCTCGCCAGGGGGGGATTGGGTGGCCTATGTCTCGAACGAGTCAGGACGCCACCAGGTCTACGTGGTCCGATTTCCCGTTTACGGATCGCGCGTGCAGATCTCCACTGAAGGCGGAACGCAGCCGACGTGGCGTGGCGACGGGAAGGAGTTGTTTTACGTCGCTCCCGGCAACCGGATGATCTCCGTACCGATCGACCTTTCCTCGGGCATTCCGAGACCGGCCGCCACCAGGGAACTCTTCCGCATCTCGCTGCGACCGGCACGAAACATGGAACGCCAGTACGACGTGAGCCCTGACGGTCAGCGTTTCCTCATGAACGTGATCGAAGGGGAGCGACACTCCTTACCACTCACGGTTTCGCTCCATTGGCAAAACGCGATGGCGGCGAAGTGATCGGCCTGACGTACCGTCAAACCTGAGCTCGTTCGCTACCTGAAGAGCATCATGCCGGACGGTGAGCCGGCCGGCGCGAACAACGGAGACAAAAAATGAGCGATGCGCAGCGATTCACCGCGATGATCTACCGCGAGAACGGCGGCTACGTCGCGCTCTGTCCGGAGCTCGACGTGGCAAGCCAGGGAGAGTCGGTCGAAGAAGCGTCCGCGAACCTGCGCGAGGCCGTTGAGCTCTTTCTCGAAACGGCTGATCCTTCCGAGGTGGCGGCCCAGACCCACGAAGAGCTTTACGTTGCAGCGCTGGAGGTCCGTGCTGGGTAGGCTTCGTGTCTGACACAACCGCGCGGCAGCTTGCGCTGCGGCGTTGGAAAGCGGCGACTATGTCGCCGCAGTCCATACCCCCACCACCCTCGCCCCGAGAATCACCAGCGGCTCGGGGATGCGTCGCACGAACGTGAGCAGCGCGAGGGCGGCGGCGAAGATCGCGAGCGTGGTCAGGTCGATGAGGGCGCGTTGGGCGAGGACGATGCAGGCGCCGGCGATCGCGCCGGTGGCGGCGGCGGTGATGCCGTCGACGAAGGCGACCACGTTCCTGCTCCCGGCGATGCGCTCGTAGAACGGGGCGGGGCCGACGACGAAGAGGTAGCACGGGAGGAAGACCGCGAGCGCTGCGACGAGTGCGCCGGGGAGGCCGGCGACGAGATAGCCGATGAACGCGACGGTGATGACGACCGGGCCGGGCGTGATCATCGCGACGGCCACGGCGTCGAGGAACTGGCGCTCGTTGAGCCAGCCGAAGTCGCGGACGATGCCGCCGTAGAGGAACGGGACGATCGCCAGGCCGCTGCCGAAGATGAACGCGCCCGCCTTCGTGAAGAACCACGCGATCTCCAGCAGCGGGACGCTGAGCACGGGACGCGCGCGCATCCGCGCGAGCATGACGGCGGCGCCGGACACGAGGATCAGCGTGACGATCTCGCGCTGCGTGAGCGCGGTGACGATCGCGTTCGCGAGGAACACGACCCACAGCACGACGTCGCGCACGAGCGTGAGGCGCACGAGTTTCCACGCGCTGCGCGCGATCACGGCGATCACCGCCGCGCCGATGCCGTAGAACGCCGCCGCGAGCCACGCCGACATCTCGGCCCCCGCGCGCGTGTAGACGATCGAGATCGCGAGCACCATCACGAGCGACGGCAGCACGAAGGCGATGCCGACGAGCGCCGCGCCGCCGCTGCCGCCGCGCAGCCATCCGAGGTACATCGCCAGTTGCGCGGCGAGCGGGCCGGGGGCGAGTTGCGCGAGCGCGAGGCCGCGCAGGTACTCATCGCGCGTGAACCAGCCGCGCTGCTCGACGAGATCGCGCTGCATCGCCCCGGCCAGCGCGATCGGGCCGCCGAAGCCGATCGTGCCGAGGCGGAGAAAGTACGCCAGCAGACGAGTCATCGCAGCGCGTGGCTCACTTCGTCGTACAGGAAGATCGACGAGCGGATGCACTTCTCCCAGTCGCCGAGGTGCAGGCTCTCGTTCTCCGAGTGCGCGTTGCAGGGCGGATCTTCGACGCCCATCAGCAGCAGCGGCGTTCCCTCGAATGCCGCCGCGAACGCGCCGACGAATCCGATCGTGCCGCCGCTGCCGGACATCATCACCTCGTGCTCGTAGCCGTGCGCGAGCGCTCTGCGCGCGGCGTCGAACACCGGCCCGCTCGCGTCGGTGATCCACCACGGCGCGCTCTTCACGACGCGCGCGGAGATCCGCGCGTGCGGCGTCCTGAACGCGAGCAACCTCTGAACGAGTTCCTCGCCGTTTGGAGGGCGGACGTCCCGTCCGCCCGGGCGGACAGGATGTCCGCCCTCCTCAGGAACCGTGCGAATGGAGAGCCGCGCGCGCGCCGAAGCGGCGATCTGGTTGAACGACTGATCCACCGGCGGCGCGTCGATGCCGATCACCGTGATCGCCCCCACGGTCCACGTCTGCTCGCGCGTGCCGAGAAGCGCGACGCCGTCGAGGAGCCCCGCGTCGCGGCGGAAGCGCTCGTCGCTCACGATCGTCGATGACGGCGGCACGATCGCCGCGATCATCTGGCAGAGGATCGCGAGCGCATCGGGCACCGCGCCGCCACCGCGCCCGCTGTGCAGCGGGCGCTCGAGGCAGCGCACTTCGACGTCGACCTGACACATGCCGCGCAGGCGGTAGGTCAGCGCGGGAATGCCGGTGTCGAAGTTCGGCGTGTCGGCGAGGACGACCGCGTCGGCACGGAGGAGATTGCGGTAGCGCTCGAGGAACGATCCGAGGTTCGGCGAGCCGATCTCCTCTTCGCCTTCGATGAAGAACTTCAGGTTGCACGGCGGCGCGCCGCGATAGCTCGCCGCCGCGGCGACGTGCGCCATCACTCCGCCCTTGTCGTCCGACGCGCCGCGCGCGAAGAGGCGCCCGTCGCGCTCGAGCGGCTCGAACGGCGGCGTGTTCCAGCGATCGATGCGGCCGACCGGCTGCACGTCGTGATGGCCGTAGATGAGGATCGTCGGCGCGCTCGGGCCGACGAGCACTTCGCCGTACACGCTCGGATGCGCGCCGACGACTTCGAGCAGGCGCACGCCGGCGATGCCGTGTCCTACGAGCACGCGCGCGGTCGCCTCAGCGGAAACGCGCACCGCGCCGGGATCCGAGGCGGAGATGCCCGGGATGCGGCAGAGCGCTTCGAGCTCCTCGCGATAGCGCGCGCGATGGCGCGCGTAGTGATCGAGCGCCGCGATGACGACGAGCTCGCGGACATGTCCCGCGTCGTGCTCGCGCATCAACTGCACGATTCTCGCGAGGGTCACGCGGCCCACGTTCTCGAGTGTTCCGGCGCGCTCGAATGCTGCGGCGTCCGCGCGCTCGAGCATCGCCACGCTCTCCGCGCGCGCGGCGGCAAACGCGCGCAGCGCTTCGCGCGGATCGTCCTCGAGGTAGTTCCGATCGCGCGAGAGCTGTCCGCCGTCGAGATCGGCCAACTGCGGATCATCTTCCGACAACAGCCGTCGAATCCGCACCGCATAGCCCTCGGCCTCGATGTCCCGCAGGTGGCAGAGGTGCTCGACGGTCGCGAAGTAATCGCCGTACGGCCGCGCGCGCACGTCGGCGACGCCGTCGAGCATCGCCTCGACTCGCGCGGGCATCGAGCGGAGATCGTCGAAGTTCATGCGCGTTCGTACGCCATCACGGCCGCTGCCGCATCCTGGAATCCGGCGCCGGTCGAGTCGAAGATGATGATCTCAGCATCATTCCGCCTGCCTTCGGCACGGGCGGCGACGATCGCGCCGAGCTCCGCGCGCACGCCGTCGCGTGTCATCGTACCCGCGGCGATCGCGGCGCGCAGATCGCCGATCGCCGCGCACTGATCGAGCACGTCGGCGACGACCACGGCGCGGCCCATCAGCTCCGGATCGATCTCCGACTTCTCCGGATTATCCGCGCCGACCGCGGCGATGAAGGTTCCGGGCGCGGCGTCGCGCAGGAACGCCGTCCGCGAGGTCGTGCACGTCACGATCACATCCGCCGGCTCGGCGCCAACGTGCGCATCGTGCTCCTTCGCGAACGCCTCGGCGCGCGAGCGATCGGCATCGATCACGTTCACGCGCTCGATCGGCAGCACGCTGCGGATCGCGGCGAGCTGCGCCGCGGCCTGCTGTCCGCATCCGTAGATCGTCAGCGTGCGCGAGCCGCGCCGCGCGAGGTACTTCGCCGCGACCGCGCTTGCCGCGGCCGTGCGCTGTTTCGTCACCTCGATCGAGTCGATGACGGCGAGGGGTACGCCGTTCGTCGCGTCGAACAGGACCAGCACGCCCTGAATCGTCGGCAGCGGCGCATTTCCGGGAAAGTTCGCGTTCAACTTCGCCGCGAAGTAGGTCGCCCTGACGGAACGCCGATCTTCGATCGGCCGGTCCGCCGACTTCCCGTCGGCGCCGATCGGAGATCGGCGGACCGGCCGACTGAAAGTCGGCGTTCCGTCAGGGCAGCTGCGGCCGTACGTCGAGGTCTTGATGTGAAACGCGCCGCCGTGGACGTGCGTGCTGAGCAGACCCGCGTGCAGCGTTCCCTCGCCGTGCTGGCGGAACGCCTCTTCGACCGCGGCGATGCAGTCATCGATCGAAACGAGGGCGTTGTACTCCTCGCCGCTCAGGATCTTCATGCGCCAACGGTAAACGTTCGACGCGGAACGCGCCAGGAGCCTGCGCGGCAGAAAACAGTGGAGGACAGGCAATCCTGCCTGTCCAGCCTTTAAGGACAGGCAGGATTGCCTGTCCTCCACTACACCAGGCTGCCAGCCAGGAGTCGCGGAGCGCGTTAGGAAGAAGCGCGCAGTCGCGAAGGCGTGACGAGTCGCAGGCGGCGCATGTACTCCACCGGGCGAACAGCGCAAATGCGCGCGGAAGCCGCGCACGAGACTCGCGGGATGCACGCCGCCGGCATCCGCGATCTCCGCGAGCGACGCGCATCGCGCAGCCAGCGCGGCGCGTCGCTTCGGCAGGGCCGCGCCGAGTCACCGATCAGTTCCAGGAGCAATCCCTCCACGACGACCGGCGACAGGAAAAATCTCCGGCGAGACGTTCACGATCACGCACGACGTCCGCTCCCCGCCGTACTGATTCGTGTGCGCCTCACCGGCCGGCCGCACGATCGCATCGAACGCGGCGCACTCGAACGTCTGCCGTCCCGCGGTCTCGATGAACGACCCGCGCGTCGCGAACATCAGCGCCGCGACGCTGTGATAGTGCGGCGGAAGCGCGGTCGTCGGTTGATACGTGCTCTCGACGAGCGTGAAGCGTCCCGCGCGAAACGTGCGGCCCCGCTCACCGTGGGTGGTCGGAGAGAGATACATCTCCGAGCATTGTAGGACGCTCCCCGCCCCAGTCCGTGTGCGGCTTGCGATTGAGCACGAGATAGCGCCAGACCAGCTCACCGTATCCGCGCGCGATCATCCCCCGCTTCGCGTAGAACGGCACGAGCAGCTTCTGCAGGCGCGGGAGGTTGTAGAACGGGACGCTCGGGAAGTAGTGATGCTCGAGGTGGTAGTTCGAGAAGAGATACGCCGCGTCCCAGAACCACGAGCCTTTCACGAGCGTCGACCAGTTCGCGGGATCATCGGGATTGATGTCGTAGTGCTGCCCGAGGCGGTTCAGCGCGAAGGCGACGGGGAAGACGAAGAAGACGGGGACGACGTAGAGTTTCCACGCGATCGCCCAGCCGCCGAGCCAGGCGACGAGCGCGAGGATCGACAGCTGGAACGCGATCGTGCCGAGGCGCTCGCGCGCGATGCGGGAGCGCAGCTCGGGCTCGTACGAGGAGGCCTCCCTCGCCGCGGCGCGGAAGTAGATCGGGAAGAGCACGGGCGTGAAGTAGAGCAGCTTGAACCAGCGCGCGTTGCGCTTCGGCGAGAGATAGTGCCGCTTCGGATCTTCCTCATAGGAGCCGAGGCCGGCGTGATGATCGAGATGCCAGCGCGTGAACTGCGACGAGGAGATCCCGCTGGGGATCGCGTAGAGCAGGCCGAGAAAGCGATAGACGCGATCGCTCGACGCGTTGATCACCGCGCGATGCACGACCTCGTGCAGAAGCACGGTGCAGTTGAACACGCCGAAGCCGACGACGATCGCGAACGGCAGCCAGAGATACCAGCGGTCGAACTGGACGACCGCCACGCCGCCCCCGATCACGGCGCCGAAGTTGAGCAACGCGATCAGCGCATGCAGCACAGGGCGCTTGCGGTGGAGCTCGCGCAACGCGTCCGACGGAATCTCCGCGGCGAGGTCGCGCTTGAGTTGCTGGGCGTGTTCGGCGTAGTAGGTGGCCATCTTTAGGATCGGTTGCCCGGTTTCCCGGTTTCCCGGTTTCCCGGTTTCCCGGTGTGAGTCACTGGGTTACCGGGCAACCGGGTTACGGGTTACCGGGCAACCGCAAGTTATGAATCGAATCTACACGATCGGCCATTCCACCCGCACCCTCGACGAGCTCCTCGCGCTCCTCGGCGAGCATGGCGTCACGCGTCTTGCCGACATCCGGCGCTATCCCGCCTCCCGCCGCCACCCGCACTTCTCGCGCGAGGCGCTCGAGCAGACGCTGCCGTCGCGTGGGATCGAGTACGTCCATTTCGAAGACCTTGGCGGGCGCCGCAGTCCGGCGAAGGACTCGCGCAATGCCGCGTGGGAGAACGATCAGTTCCGCGGCTACGCCGACTACATGGGCACGCGCGAGTTCCATGCCGCCGTCGACCGGCTCCTCGCTTCCGAGCGCGCCACGGCCGTCATGTGCGCGGAGGCGGTGCCCTGGCGCTGCCACCGCAATCTCCTCTCCGACGAGCTCGTCCGCCGCAACATCGAGGTCGTCCACATCCTCGGATCCGCATCCGCGCGCGCGCATCAACTCAGCAAAATGGCGCGCATCGAAACGGACCGCGTCATCTATCCGCCCGAGCAAAGCGCGATGTTCTGACCCCGCGCGTATAATCTGCCCACCACAAAAGGCCCAACCCATGACCATCGCGGCTGTGAAGGAATCGACCGGCGAGCGGGACCTCGTCCTCGCGGTCGATGACAACGAGCAGAATCTGCAGCTGCTCGAGGAGTATCTCTGGAGCTGGGGATACGACGTCGTCCTCGCGCGCGACGGCCAGGAAGCGGTCGACCTCTACCCGAAGCACAACCCGTCGATCATCGTCCTCGACGTGATGATGCCGAACGTCGACGGCTACGAGGCCTGCTCGCGCATCAAGTCCTCGCCCGGCGGCCGCACCATTCCCATCCTCATGCTCACCGCGCTCACCGGCACCGAGGACAAGATCCGAGCGCTGGAGTGCGGGGCGGACGACTTCCTGAACAAGCCGATCAATCGGGAAGAACTGCGGACGCGCATCCGCTCCCTGATCAAGATCCGCAATCTCCGCAAGGAGCTCGACTCGAGCGAGAACATCATCATGGCCCTCACCGGCGCGCTGGAGAGCAAGGATGCGCGCACGATCGGGCACGTGCAGCGCGTCGCCGACTACGCCGCGCGCATCTGCGACAAGCTGGGAATGTCGGGCGACGAGCGCGAGATCGTGGTCAAGGGCGCGCTGCTGCACGACGTCGGCATGATCGGCGTGCCCGATCATCTCCTCACCGCGACCGCGCTGAACGACGAAGAGCGAGGCCGCGTCGCCGATCACACGCGCATGGGCGCGTCGATCCTCGAGCCGATGATCACCTTCCAGCAGTTCGTGCCGATCGTGCGCTGGCATCACGAGCGGTGGGACGGCCGCGGCTATCCCGACGGGCTGAAGGGATCGCAGATTCCCCTCGAGGCACAGATCGTCGCGATCGCGAATCGCTTCGACGAGCTGCAGCACGAGCGCCCGCTCTCCGAGACCGAGGCGCTGCGGATGCTCGTCGAGGAGGGAGAGGGCGGCGCGTTCGAGATGGACCTGCTGCGCGTGTTCGTGTCGTCGTTCGGCGAAGAAGCGCCGAGGGCGGTGACGTCGAAGCATATGGGCCCGCGGCCGGTGCCGAAGGCGCGCGTGCTGTGCGTCGACGACAACAAGCTCAATCGCGAGCTGATCGCATCGATCGTCGCCGACGAGGGAATGAACATCGTGCTCGCCGAGAACGGGCGGGAGGCGATCGAGATCCTCGACCGCGAGTCCGCGGACGTGGTGCTGCTCGATCTGGTCATGCCGGTGCAGGACGGGGCGTCGACGCTGAAGGAACTGCGCGCCGATCCGCGGCACGAGTTCCTGCCGGTGATCGTGCTGACTTCGCATCGCAACAGCCAGATGCGCCAGGAGGCGATCGTCGCCGGCGCGGACGACTTCATCAACTATCCGCTGAACCGCCTCGAGCTGGTGACGCGCATCCACTCGCTGCTGCGCATCAGCGAGTACCACTCCGATCTCGAGCAGACGCAGAACGTGATCTGCGCGCTCGCGCTCGCGCTCGAGGCGAAGGACCGCTACACGCGCGGCCACTCGCAGCGCGTGGGCGATCTCGCGCGGAAGTTCGCGCTGCACGTCGGGCTGCACGCGGACGACGCGGAGCGCATCCGCATCGCCGGCCTGCTGCACGACATCGGCAAGATCGCCGTGCCCGAGAATCTGCTCAACAAGCAGGGACCGCTCACGCGCGAGGAGTTCATGCGCGTGATCGACCATCCGGTGATCGGCGAGGAGATGGTGCGCCCGCTGACGACGCTCACGTCGGTGCTGAAGCTGATCCGCCATCACCACGAGCGCTACGACGGCCGCGGCTACCCCGACGGCCTGCGCGGCGACAACATTCCGCACGAAGTGCGCCTGCTCTCGATCGTCGACGCATACGACGCGCTCACCTCGCACCGCGCCTACCGCCCCGCCCCGCTCACGCACGAAGCCGCGATCGCCACGCTCCGGCGCGAGTCCGCCGGCGGCAAGTGGGACCCGGCGATGGTCGAGCAGTTCGCGGGGATGCTGGGGGCCTCGGCGCCCGCCTGGGAGGAGATTTCGTTGCCGGCGCCGGTGTTGAGGCTGGCGTAGCTCGCGGTTTCCCGGTTTCCCGGTTTCCCGGTTGCCCGGTTTCCCGGTGCGCGGTTGCGCGCGCGCAGTTGCATCGTGGCACCTCGCGACCGGGCAACCGGGAAACCGGGAAACCGGGCAACCTACCTCCGCAGCGCCCTGATCACCTCCTCCACAGGCAACGCGCGAACCACCCCCACATCCGTCGCCCTCAGCAACGAGTTGTACACCGCCTCCTCCGTCGCTTCGATCGTCGCCTGAAACAGCGGCGACATGTCGTCGTTCGAGACGAGTGTTGCGGGATTGCGCGCGGTCGTGAACGCGATCACGTAGTCGCCGCTGCCGTTGCTGCCGTTCGAGCCGGTGCGGGCGAGACCCATGATCGCGCGCAGGCCCATCCGCTTCAGGTTGCGCGCGTCGACCGCCGCGTCGGTCGCGACGACGATCATGATCGAGCCCTTCCCCTCGTCCGGCGCGCGCGCGATCGGCACGCCGTTGATCATCAGCGTGCCGCCGTAGTTCGACTGCACGAGCACACCGACGGTCGCGCCGTTCGCGAGCCTGCGCGAAGCCGTGCCGATCCCGCCTTTCCACCCGAACGCCACCGTCCCCACGCCCGCGCCGACGCTCCCCTCCTCCACCGGCCCGCTCTTCGCGTTCCGAATCGCGGCGAAGACTTCCTCGCGTCCGACGTGGCGGCCGCGGATGTCGTTGATGCGGCCGTCGTTCGTCTCGCCGACGACGACGTTGATCGAGCGCACGTTCTCGTTGCCCGGCAGCGCAAGCATGTAGTCGATCAGCGCATCGGCCACGCGCGGCACGTTCAGCGTCGACGTCAGCGCGATCGGCGACTCGATCTCGCCCAGCTCCTCGATCTGCGTCGATCCCATCAGCTTCCCGAAGCCGTTGCCGACGAAGACCGCGCCCGTCACTTTCTCGCGAAAGAGGTTGCGCTCGTGCGGCAGGATCACCGTGACGCCGGTGCGCACGTTCTCGCCGCGGATCACGGACGTGTGTCCGACCTTCACGCCGGCGACGTCGGTGATCGCGTTGAGCGGTCCGGGCGGAAGCGTGCCGACGACGAGGCCGATGTCGCGGGCGCGAGGGCGGTCGGGAGCGACGGTGGCGAGGAGGAGAGTGAGAGTGAGGAGGAAGTGCATGGCGCGAATCATGGAACATTTGAGGTTCGAGGTTCGAGGGCCGAATGAAGAATGAAGAGGAAAGCACCTCTTCATTCTTACCTCGCACCTCGAACCTCGAACCTCAACCGTTCCCTCGAACTTCGAACCTCAACCGTTCCCTCGAACATCGAACCTCACGACCGCAGACTTGCTACACTCCGCCCGCCCTAAACCATGCTCGTCCTCCACGATCCTCTCCGCCAGACCGATCTGCCGCGCGGATGCGTGGCGACGATCGGCAACTTCGACGGCATGCACGTCGGGCATCAGCAGATCGTGCGCGGGGTCGTCGAGCGCGCGCGCGAGCTCGGCCGGCCGTCCGCGGTCATCACCTTTCATCCGCATCCCCTCTCGATCGTCGCGCCAGACCGCGTGCCGAAGCAGATCCTCACGCTGTCGCAGAAGGAAGAGCTGCTGCGCGAGATGGACGTCGACTCGCTGCTCATCGTCCCCTTCACGCACGAGTTTTCCCGCTGGACCGCCGACCGCTTCATCGAGGAGTTCCTCGTCAACGCGCTGCGCGTGGTGGAAGTGCGCATCGGCCGCGACTTCGCGTTCGGCGCCGGCCGCGAAGGCAATCTCGACAAGCTCACCGCCGCCGGCGCGCACCACGGCTTCGACGTCCTCGGCGTCGGCGACGTGAAGCTGCGCGGGATGCGCGTGTCGTCGTCGATCGTGCGCGACGCGATCGCCAAAGGGGCGCTGCACATCGTCGCGCTCGCCCTCGGCCGCACGTACTTCATCGACGGCCGCGTCGCCACCGGACGCCGCCTCGGACGCAAGATCGGCTTCCCTACCGTCAACGTCGATTCGGCGAACGACCTCTTTCCCGGCGGCGGCGTGTACGTGACGACCTCGCGCTTCGAGAGCTTCTCCCGCTCGTTCGAGAGCGTGACGAACATCGGCGTGCGCCCGACGCTGTACGAGAACTACGCCACGACCATCGAGAGCCACATCTTCGACTTCGACTCGAACGTCTACGGCGACACGGTCCGGCTCTACTTCCACCAGCTCCTCCGTCGCGAGCAGCAGTTCCGATCCGCGCTCGAGCTGACGAATCAGATCCGCCTGGACATCGAACGCTCGCGGCGCTGGTTTCTGCGGCATCGGACGTAGCGCCCGGCTTCAGCCGGGCGACCGGCGGACTGAAGCCCGCCGCAAACGCCGACTGAAAGTCGGCGATGACGAAGCGCGGACAGGATGTCCGCGGAACGGCGGCCTGGAAGGCCGCGCTACTCACGACGTGTAGCGCGGGCCTCCGGCCCGCCGTGTCGCCGGCTTCCAGCCGGCGGAAGGGAACCGCCGATCGGAGATCGGCGGACC
>DATLFB010000095.1:0-78816 GCA_035525285.1 Thermoanaerobaculia bacterium | reverse complement strand
TGCGGCGACGCCAGTCGCCGCTTTGCCATAGGACAGCGGCGACTGGCGTCGCCGCACTCCACACCTCCTGTGCGCTGCATCACCGATCACCCGTGACCGCCCACATCGTGCGCGGTGCAGTGAACGAACTAACGTGACGGGCGATGCGAAACGTTTTGCTCGCGGGCGCTTTCGTCCTTCTCGCAACCGCCGCCCGCGCACAACTGACGAATGAGGACTGCACCGGCTGCCACAGCGATGCGAGCATGGCCCCGGTCGTCGATCTCTCGAAATCCGTGCACGCGGCGGCCGGCTGCACCGACTGCCACGCGAACGTGCGTGATGTTCCTCACGAGAACGCGTCCGTGAGCCGCTTCGACGTCCCGAAACTCTGCACGTCATGCCACGGCAATCCGAAGTACTTCAGCGGCGTGCACGGCGAAGGGACGCTTCAGAAAGGTCTCAACGTCTCCGCGATCTGCACCGACTGCCACGGTCATCACGACGTGCTGCCGGCGGCGAATCCGGCGTCGAAGACGTCGCATCAGCACGTGCCGGAGACGTGCGGGAAGTGCCACGAAGGGATCCTCACGCAGTGGAGACAAAGCGCGCACGGACAGCTTTGGGCTCGCACCGCCGGGCAACCGGGCAACCGGGCAACCGGCCCCACCTGCATCTCCTGCCACGAGTCCCACGGCATCCGCCACACCGACGCGACCTCGTTCCGCCTCGGCGTGGTCACGGAATGCTCGAACTGCCATGCGCAGGAAGCGCCGACGTATCGCGACAGCTTCCACGGCCAGGCCACGGAGCTCGGATTCGTCTCCGCCGCGAAGTGCTCCGATTGCCACACCCCGCACCTCAATCTGCCGAAGAGCGATCCGCGCTCGTCGATCCACAAGGCGAATCTGGTGAAGACGTGCGCGAAGTGCCATCCATCCGCGACGGCGAACTTCGCATCCTTCCAGCCCCACGCCGATCCGCACAACAAGCAGACCTCGCCACAGGTCTACTACGTCTACAACTGGCTGATGAAGTGGCTGCTCATCGGCGTGTTCGCATTCTTCGGACTGCACACGCTGCTCTGGCTGCAGCGCTCGATCGTCGGAGCGATCCGCGGCGAGTTCCCGAAGCACGAGTCGGCGAGCGGGCGCTGGATCATCCGCTTCAAAAAGAAGCACCGCCTCACGCACATCGCGATCGTGGTGAGCTTCCTCGCCCTCGCGGCGACGGGCCTGCCGCTGATGTACTCGCACCAGCCGTGGGGCAAGACGCTCGCGCGCGCGTTCGGCGGCGTGGGCGTGTCGACGGAGATCCACCGCATCTTCGCGATCGTGACCATGGGCTACGCGCTCTATCACCTCGGATTCCTGCTGCACGCGATGTTCATCAAAAAAGAGCGGAGCATCTTCTGGGGTCCGAACTCGATGGTGCCGCGCGTGCGCGACGTCGTCGATCTGAAGAACATGCTGAAATGGTTCTTCTACCTCGGTCCGCGTCCGCGCTTCGACCGCTTCACCTACTGGGAGAAGTTCGACTACTTCGCCGTGTTCTGGGGCGTGCCGGTGATCGGCCTGTCGGGATTGATGCTCTGGATTCCGGAGCTGGTCACGCGGGTGCTGCCGGGATGGGCGCTGAACGTGGCGATGCTGGTGCACGGCGATGAAGCGCTGCTGGCCATCGGCTTCATCTTCACGTTCCACTTCTTCCACACGCACCTGCGCCCCGAGGCCTTCCCGCTCGATCCGGTGATGTTCACGGGACGCATGCCGCTGGAGCGCTTCCAGGAAGAGCGCCCCGACGAGTACGAGCGTCTCGTCGCCGAAGGCCGACTCGACGAGTTCCTGACCTCGCCGCCGACGGAAGGACAGATCGCGTTCTCGCGGTGGTTCGGATTCACGACCCTGAGCATCGGCGTGCTGCTGATCGTCGCGATCTACGTGACGGTCTTCACGCAGCTCGCGCACTGATGGAGGATTGATGCCCGAAGAGAAATCGCCCAGCCATGTCTCGCTCGCGCGAAACCTGATCAGCGAGGCCGGCGCGATCGTCGCCTTCCTCGCGCTGGCGAACATCGTCTTTCTCGTACTGACCCAGGTCGGCAGCGATCATCCCGCGCCGTATCTCGGGCTGCTGATCTACATCGTCCTGCCGGCGATTCTGATCCTCGGGCTGGTGCTCTTCGGGATTGGCGTGATCATCGAACGCCGCCGGCGCCGCCGCCACGCGCCGGAAGACATCCCGCCGTATCCGCGTCTCGATCTGAACGTGCGCCGCACGCGTCGCGTGTTCCTGCTCACCGTCGTCGGCATCACCCTCTTCATCGGCATCAGCATGGTCGGTACGTACCACGCGTATCACTACACCGACTCCGATCAGTTCTGCGGCACGACCTGCCACCAGGTCATGCATCCCGAGTACACCGCGTACAAGGCCTCGCCCCACGCGCGCGTGGGATGCGTGAACTGCCACATCGGCTCGGGCGCGACGTGGTACGTGAAGTCGAAGCTCTCCGGCGCGTATCAGGTCTACTCGACGATCGCGAACAAGTATCCGAAGCCCATTCCCTCGCCCGTCCACGATCTGCGTCCGGCGCAGGAGACCTGCGAGCAGTGCCACTGGCCGGAGAAGTTCTGGGGCGCGCAGCTGAAGGTGTTCAACCATTTCGGCTACGACGAGGCGAACACGCCGCGCGAGACGCGCCTGCTGATCAAGACCGGCGGCGGAAGTCCGACCAACGGTCCGACCACGGGCATCCACTGGCACATGAACATCGCCAACGAGATCACCTACATCGCCAGCGATGACAAACGCCAGAACATCGAGTGGGTGCAGATGAAGGACCGCAACGGCCGCGTGACGGAGTACAAGCTGAACGACTCGAAGCTCACGCCGCAGCAGATCGCGTCGATGCCGAAGCGTCGCATGGACTGCATCGACTGCCACAACCGTCCGACGCACATCTACACGCCGCCCGACAAAGCCGTGGACAAGGCGCTGCTCGCCGGACGCCTCGATCGCTCGCTGCCGTACATCAAGCAGCAGGCGGTGACGGTGCTGACGAAGGACTACAAGAGCACGGCCGAGGCTCTGAAGACGATTCAGGACGACCTGCAGAAGTTCTACGACGGAAAAGACGTGCGCAGACAGATCGGCGAGCTGCAGGAGATCTTCCAGACGATCCGCTTCCCGGAGATGAACGTCGACTGGAGAACGCATCCCGACAACATCGGGCACTTCTACTCGGCCGGATGTTTCCGCTGCCACGACGACCAGCACGTGGCGAAGGACGGCACGAAGATCACGAAGGACTGCCAGGCCTGCCACAGCCTCGTCGGCCAGGCGCAGGCGGGCGTCGTGATGGTGGAATCGCCGAAAGCGGACTTCCAGCATCCGGTGGACATCGGCGAGCTGCGCGAGATGAACTGCGTGGAGTGCCACACGGGGAGCTCGATGTGATGTCATCCCGAGCGTAGTCGAGGGACCTGGGCGGGCGGGAGGTGCGCAACACGTGCCTCGCGCCGCCCGACCGCCCAGGTCCCTCGACTCACGCTCGGGATGACATCAGGTCCGCGTCAGCGCGAGCATCGTCACGTCATCCCCCGCCAGCGCCTGCGTTTCGGCCGAGGCGCCGGCTCCCGCACGGCGCCGCCGGGCAACCGGGAAGCCGGGCGACCTGGGCGGGCTGAAGCCCGCCCCTACGTTTTCTACACCCGCGTCAGCGCGAGCATCGTCACATCATCGCCCGCCGGCGCCTGTGTTTCGGCCGAGGCGCCGGCTCCCGCGCGGCGCCGCCGGGCAACCGGGAAGCCGGGCGACCCGGGCGGGCTGAAGCCGCCCCTGCGTTTTCTACACCCGCGTCAGCGCGAGCATCGTCACATCATCCCCCGCCGGCGCGGTCCCCATGAACGTCTGCACGTGCGAGTCGATGGTCTCGAGGATGCGCGGAGCGGGGATCCCGTGCAGCGCCGTGACGAGCGCGCACACCGGCGCGAGGCCGAGCTGGTCTTCGTTCTCGTTCTCCGCCTCCGTCACTCCATCCGTGAACAGCACGATCGAGTCGCCAGGCTCGAGCGTCACGCTCTGATTGCGATACCGCGCGGCCGAGAAGAGGCCCACCACCATGTCCGTCGATGTCAGCTGCTCCACGCCGCCGCGTGAGATCACCAGCGGTGCGACGTGTCCGGCGTTCGTGAAGTCGACGCGGCCGGTTGCGGGATCGAGCACGCCCACGACGAGCGTCACGAACTTCGTCGGCGCGGTCTTCGGTGCGAGCGTCGCGTTCATTTCACTGACGAGATCCGCCGGCGTCGGGTCGGTGCGCGTGAAGATGTTGAACGCCGTCGCCACGCTGGCCATCACCAGCGCCGCGGTGATCCCCTTCCCGCTCACGTCCGCGATGATGAAGTACATGCGCCCGTCGGGCCGCATCACGACGTCGAAGTAATCGCCGCTCACCGTGCGGCACGGCTTGTTCGTTCCCGCGAACGCGTAGCCGTCGATCGTGGGCAGCTCGGCCGGCAGGAGACGGCTTTGAATCGTGTACGCCGTACGCAGCTCTTCGTCGAGCTTCGCCTTCGCGATCGCCTCCTCGCGCAGGCGGGTCGTTTCGAGCTTCACCGCCGCGAAGCGCGCGATCTGCGCGATGAGGCGGACGTCGTCGTGCGTGACCGCGCCGCGGTCCGCCTGGAAGTCGAGATAGAGCACGCCGAGAACCGCCTCGCCGACGAGCAGCGGCGCGCAGACGGCGGAGCGAATCTTCTGGGCGATGATCGACTCCGCGCGCGCGAGCTTTTCATCCTGCATCGAGTCGATGAACGAGACGACGTTGCGCTCTTCCACCACTTCGCCGAGGAGCGTGCGGGAGATGTAGAGATCGAGCGACTCGGTCGTGTCGCTGCAGCGGAGGCGAACGGTGTTGAACGACTTTCCGTCGGCGCCGAGAAGCGCCAGCGCCGCGCGCGAGGGCTGCATCAGATCGACGACGCGGTCGAGAATGAACTCGAACAGGTCATCCATCGGCCGGTCCTCGATCAGCTCGAGCGCGAGCGCGGTGAGCACGCCGGCGCGCGCGCTGTCGTCGACGACCGCGTCGCGCGCGGCGAAGGCGAGATTCTTCGCGTGGGAGTTGCTGTCGAGCGCGATGAGCTGCGAATGCGAGCTCTCCTCGGGCGGCTCGAAAACCACCTCGCTATCGCCGAGCACGATCCGGTCTCCCGGCTGCAGGATGACCGCGGACGTCAGCTTCGCCCCGTTGAGCAGCGTGCCGTTCACGCTGCCGCAGTCGCGCACGATCCAGTCGCCCGAGGCGAACGCGATCTCGGCGTGCTTGCGGGAGAGATAGCGGTCCTTGATCGGCACCGTGCAGTCCGTCGCGCGGCCGAGGGTGATGCTCGGCGTGCTCAGGTCGAGCTTCAACGGCGCAAGGTTCGGTTGCAGAACCGTGAGACGGATCGGACGAGGCTCCATGGGTGAGGCGTTATTGTACGACGCGCAATGAACGTCGTTCTGCGATGGCTGCCGGTCGTGGCGTGGTCAGCGGTGATCCTGATTGCGTCGGATGATGCCTTCTCCGCCGCGAACAGCGGCGCGTGGTTTCGCGGGCTGTTCGGACGCGATCTGCCGCACGTTCTCCACGTCGCGATCCGCAAGCTGGCGCACGTCGTCGAGTACGGAATCCTGGGCGCGCTCGCCTTCCGCGCCGCGCGCATCGATTTTCCGCGACGCGCGATGGCAATCGCATTGGCCGTCGCACTCCTCGTCTCCATGATCGACGAAGTCCATCAATCGACCATCGCCTCGCGCACGGGAACGGGTTGGGACGTGCTGCTCGATCTGATCGGAGCGGGGATCGCGTTGTGGTTCCTGCGGCGGAACCAACAATCTGCTTGACATGTGGTGTGGTGTTGTAGTTAACTACAACACGTCACGCGGCCGTGTGAGACAAAGCACCTACATTCAAGGAGATGCAATCATGAAATCGATTCGCCTTACGTTATCTTTAGCTCTCATCACCCTCTGCACCGCCGCGTACGCCCAATCCGAGGCGGCAAAGTCGTTCGAAACGCTGAAAACTCTCGCCGGCTCGTGGGAAGGCACCGTCACCACCGTGCCGAAAGTACCCGAAATGGACGGCAAGACCATGCACGTCACGCTTCGCGTCACGTCGATGGGGCACACGCTGATGCACGAGATGACCTCACCCGACCGCCCCGATGATCCGATCACGATGCTCTATGTCGAAGACGGACGCCTGCTTTTGACGCACTATTGCGACGCGGACAACCGCCCTCGGATGACCGGGAAGATGTCGCAGGATGGAAAGTCGGTCGAGTTCGAATTTCTCGACGTCACCGGCAACATGAAGTACGGACACATGCATCGCGCCGCGTTCAACACCATCGACGAGAATCATCACAGCGAAGATTGGGTATTCATGCTGCCGGGAGACAAACATGTCCAGGCACACGTCGAGCTGAAGCGAAAACAATGACGGGAAAAGGATGCCTCGTGAGGGGCTGACCGGAAGAGCAGGATGGATCGGGAGTGGAACGACGGTCAGCCCATTTACCGCCAGCTTCGGGACCGTATCGTCGCGATGATTCTCGACGGCGTTCTCAAGGAAGGCGATCCGCTGCCGTCCGTGCGGACGGTCGCGGCTGAATCCCGCGTCAACCCGATTACGGTTCTGAAGGGCTATCAGCAGCTGGTGGACGAGGGGCTCGTGGAGACGAGACGAGGTCGCGGAATGTACATCAATGAAGGCGCACGGGATCTGCTGATGGAAGGCGAGCGCAGGAAGTTTCTCGCCGAGCAGTGGCCGAGGGTGTGCGCGACGATTCAGCGACTCGGCCTGAGCGCGGAAGAACTGCTCGAGGCCGAGTCGAAACCGCCCGAGGAGAAGCAGTGAAGCCATGACCTGTATCGAAGCACGCGGTCTCCGGAAGGCTTACGGTCCAACCATCGCTCTCGACGGCATCGATCTGCGCGTCGAAGAAGGACGCATCCTCGGACTGATCGGTCCCAACGGCGCGGGGAAGACGACGGCGCTGAACTCGATCCTCGGCCTCACGCCGTACCTGGGCGAACTGAACGTCCTCGGACGCGACCCATGGAAGGAACGCGATGCGCTCATGCGCGACGTCTCCTTCATCGCCGACGTCGCCGTGCTGCCGCGCTGGATCCGCGTGCGGCAGTTGCTCGATTACGTCGAAGGCGTCCATCCGCGATTTCGCCGTGCGAAGGCCGAAGAGTTTCTGTCCAGGACGACGATCCGCAGCACGAGCAAGGTGCGGGAATTGTCGAAGGGAATGGTGACGCAGCTGCACCTCGCCGTCGTCATGGCGATCGACGCGAGACTGCTGGTGCTCGACGAGCCGACCCTCGGCCTCGACATCCTCTATCGCAAACAGTTCTACGACTCGCTGCTTAACGACTACTTCGATCGCAGCCGCACGATCGTGCTCGCCACGCATCAGGTCGAAGAGATCCAGCACATCCTCACCGACGTGATGTTCATTCATCGAGGCCGGATCGTCTTCGAGAGCACCATGGAGCAGTTCGAGTCGCGCTACCTCGAAGTCGCGGTCCGTCCCGATCGCGTCGCCGCGGCGCGCAACCTGCGGCCGATTCACGAACGCCAGTTGCTCGGCCACAGCATTCTGCTTTTCGATCAGGCGGATCGTCACGAGCTGGCGGCACTGGGAGAGGTCCGCACACCGAGCATCAGCGACCTCTTCGTCGCGGTGATCGGGAATCAGCTCGAAGGAGCGGCGCGATGAACGATCCGGAAACGATCGACTCCGTCACGCGGCCGATGTACTGGTCGGTGCGCCGCGAGCTGGCGGAGAACCGCTCGATCTACATCGCGCCGCTGGTCGTCGCGGCGCTGGCGCTGTTCGGATTCTCCCTCGGTTCGTTCGCGGGAATCTGGGAAAAGGCGCTCAGGCTCGACGTGACGCAGGCAGCGTCCAAAGTCGCCGAGCCCTACACCTACGTCTCGGGTCTGCTCATGGCGACGACGTTCATCGTCGGCGTGTTCTACTCCCTCGACGCGTTGTTCGGCGAGCGCCGTGACCGCAGCATCCTGTTCTGGAAATCGCTGCCGGTCTCGGATCGCACGGCCGTCCTGTCGAAGGCGATCGTCGCCATCGTCGTTCTGCCGCTTCTCACGTTCGTCATCACGATCATCACCCAGGCGCTGATACTGCTGGTGAGCAGCGCCATCGTGCTGGCGAGCGGGCAGAGCGTGGCGATGCTCTGGGAGAAGCTGCCGCTGCTCCGGATGTCCGGCGTACTGCTGCATCACCTCGTCGTCGTGCACGGGCTCTGGCACGCACCGCTCTTCGCGTGGCTGCTGCTCGTCTCGGCGGCGGTCCGGCACCTGCCGTTCATCTGGGCGATCCTGCCGCTGGTCGCGATTCAGGTGCTCGAAAAGATTGCGTTCCGCACCTCGCATTTCGCAAACATGCTGGGCAAACGGATGAGCGGCGGCGAAATCGGCGGCGCAGTCATGAAACCGACGGCCATGCACATGCACGCCGGTTTCGCGGAGTTCCTGATCGATCCCGCGTTCTGGATCGGTCTCGTCGTCACCGCGCTCCTTCTCGCCGGCGCGGTCCGTCTGCGCCGCAACCGCGGCCCGATCTGACGAATATACTTTCGCGTATGAAACGGTCAATCGCATACGCGTTCGTCGTACTTCTCGCTCTCGCCGCGCACGCGGCCGGCACGCAGCCGCTCACCCACGAGACGCTGTTCCTGATGAAGCGCGTCAGCTCGCCGCACGTGAGTCCGGACGGCAAGTGGGTCGTGTTCTCCGTGACCGAGCCTTCGTACGACGAGAAGGAACAGGTCACCGATCTCTGGCTCGTGCCGGCAGATGGCAGCGCGAAGCCGCGCAAGCTGACGGGCACGAAAGGCGGCGAGAGCGATGCCGCGTGGGCGCCCGACAGCCGCCGCATCGCCTTCTCCGCGAAGCGCGACGCCGACGAGGCGAACCAGATTTATATCCTCGATCTCGCCGGCGGCGAGGCCCAGCGCGTGACGAACATTTCGACCGGCGCGCGCTCGCCGCGCTTCAGCCCCGATGGAAAAACACTGCTCTTCAGCAGCGCCGTCTATCCGAATGCGGCGGACGACGACGCGAACAAAAAGGCGGCGAAGGAAGAGAAGGACCGCAAGTTCAAAGTGCGGATCTACGACTCCTTCCCGATCCGCAGCTGGGATCGCTGGCTGGATCAGAAGCAGGTGCACCTGTTCGTGCAGCCGCTCGATCCGGCGGGCGCCGCGAAGGACGTGCTGGCGAGCACGAAGCTCGCGGCGGAAGCGGGATTCGGCGCGCCGACCGCGGAAGGCTCGCGGCAGGACATCGACGCGGCGTGGTCGCCGGACGGGCAGTGGATCGTCTTCGCGGTCACCACCACGCGCAACACCGCGGCGTTCGCGGAAGTCGAGGTCGATCTCTATCGGATGGCCGCGAGCGGCGGCGAGCCGGAGAAGATCACGACGGCGAAAGGCGGCTACGGCAACCCGGCGTTCAGCCCCGACGGCAAAACGCTCTTCGCGCAGTTCGAGCCGAACAACGGCAAGGTCTACAACCTCACCCGCCTCGTCGCGTTCGACTGGCCGTCGATGAAAAACGAGCGCGTGGTCGCGTCGACGGACCGCTCCGTCGCCGACTACGCGATCTCCAACGACGGCGCGACCGCGTACTTCATCGCGGAAGACTCGGGACTCCTGAAGATCTACTCCGTCCCCACTCGCGGCGGACGCGCGCAGCTCTTCCTCGATCCGCAGCGCGGCGTCTACACCTCCCTCGGATTCGCCGACAACGCGCCGGTGATGGTCGCGCTCTGGAGCTCGTCGATCGATCCCGCGGAAGTCGTGCGCGTCGATCTCATTTCGAAGAAGCACCGCAATCTGACGGACTTCAACGTCGCGCAGGCCGCGTCGATCGACTGGCAGGCGCCGCAGCACTTCTGGTTCACCTCGAAGCGCGGACGGCAGATCCACAACTTCATCGTGCTCCCTCCGAACTTCGACGCGACGAAGAAGTACCCGCTGTTCGCGCTCATCCACGGCGGCGCGCACAGCATGTGGCGCGATCAGATCTCGCTGCGCTGGAACTATCACCTGCTGGCGAAACCCGGCTACGTGATGCTGATGACGAACTACACCGGCTCGACGGGCTTCGGCGAGCAGTTCGCGCGGAACATCCAGGGCGATCCGTTGAAAGGGCCGGCCGAGGAGCTCGTCGAGGGGGCGGACGAGGCGATCCGCCGCTTCGCGTTCATCGATGCGTCGCGCCAGGTCGCGGGCGGCGCGAGCTACGGCGGCCATCTCGCGAACGCGCTGGAGGCGTGGTCGGGAACGCGATTCAAGGCGCTGATCAGCCACGCGGGTCTCGTGAATCTCGAGTCGCAGTGGGGGACCTCCGACGTCATCTATCACCGCGAGCTCCAGTCCCTCGGACCGGTGTGGGAGCAGAACGAAGTGTGGCGGACGCAGAGCCCGGCGCGCTTCGCGGCGCAGTTCCGGACGCCGATGCTGCTCTCGGTCGGCGAGAAGGATTACCGCGTGCCGCTGAACAACACGATCGAGATGTGGTCGATCCTGCAGCGCCTGCGCATTCCGAGCCGGTTGCTCGTCTGGCCGGAGGAGAACCACTGGATCCTCAACGCCGAGAACTCGCGCGTCTTCTATCGCGAAGTCGCGGACTGGCTCGCGCGATGGGTCACGCCGGGAGCGATGTGATGCGACGGCTCGCACTCGCACTGCTCGTGGCTGCGTCATGGACGGCGGACGTCTCGTCCGCCCCTGCCCAGGCGGACGGGACGTCCGCCCTCCGCTTCATCGAAGACGACTACGCAAAGGCCGCGGCCCGGGCGAAGGCGAAGAACATTCCGATCTTCGTCGAGACCTGGGCCCCCTGGTGACACACGTGCCGCTCGATGAGGGCTTACGTCTACACGGACAAGTCCCTCGAGCGATACGCCGGGCGGTTCGTCTGGCTCAGCATCAACACCGAGGACGCGAAGAACGCGGCGTTCCTGAAGAAGTACCCGATTCCGGCGCTGCCGACGCTGCTCGTGCTCGATCCGCAGGGCGCGGTGACGATGCGCTACGTCGGCGGCGCGACGGTCCCCCACCTCTCGCGTCTCCTCGATGAGTCGCCGCGGCCGAAAGTGGATGCGGACAAGCTGCTCGTGACCGCGGACCGGCTCGCGTCCGACGCGAAGCACGCGGACGCGGCGAAGGCGTACGACAGCGCAATTGCGAGTGCGCCGAAGCCATGGTCGAAGCTCGGACGCGCCGCGGAGTCGCTGACGTTCTCGCTGGCGATGGCAAACGAGGACGAGCGCTGCGCCACGCGCGCGCTGGAGCTCTATTCGAGCGTGAAGGGCACCGTGTCGTCGGCGAACGTGGCCGCGACGGGGCTCTCGTGCGCGGCGGGACTCGACGAGAAACATCCGAAGCGCAACGAGCTCGTAACCGCGCTCGAGAATGCAACGCTCGAAGTCTTCCGCAATCCGAAGATCGAGCTCTCCGACGACGACCGCTCCGGTCTCTACCTCGCGCTCATCGATGCGCGCGAGGCGATGAACGACGAGAAGCGCAAGACGAAGCTGCAGCACGAGTGGGCGGCGTTCCTCGATGACGCGGCCGCGCGCGCGAAGACGCTGGCGCAGCGGATGGTCTACGACTCCCATCGCCTCAGCGCGTCCATCGTCATCGGCGCGCCGGAGAAGGCGATTCCGATGCTCGAGCTCTCGGAGCGCGACGCGCCGGACGACTACAACCCGCCCGCGCGGCTCGCGCTCGCCTATAAAGCGATGAAGGAGTACGACAAGGCGCTGGCCGCGTCCGACCGCGCGCTGGCGAAGGTCTACGGCCCGCGCAAGATCCTCGTGCTCACGACGCGCGCGGACATCTATCTCGCGAAGGGCGATGCGAAGGCGGCGAAGGAGACGATCGCGCAAGCGGTGGAGTACGCGAAGTCGCTCCCGCCGGGGCAGCGAAGCGAGGCGCGGATCGCGGGGCTGGAGAAACGGCTGGCGTCGATGTAGCGCGGGCATCCTGCCCGCCGTTGCGCCGGCATCCTGCCGGCGCTCGCTGGCTGGAAGCCAGCGACACGGCGGCCTGGAAGGCCGCGCTACAAAAAGCGGACCGCCGACTGGAAGTCGGCGCACCGGCCGACAAGATGTCGGCGTTCCATGACTACTGCCCGAGCGGACTGCGTTGTAGCGCCGGCATCCCGCCGGCGCTTCATTCGCCGGCCGGAGGCCGGCGAGACGGCGGGTTGGAAGCCCGCCCTACATGCCTGAAGATCGTCGACACGATCCCCCATCCCGCGCGGAGCACCCCCATCACCGTGCCGCTGATCTTCGATTTCCCCACGCGTTTCCGGTACCGCACCGGCACCTCGGCCACGCGCCCGCCGAGCTGCAGCGCGCGCACCTGCATCTCGACCGTCCAGCCGTAGCGGCGGTCTCGCATCGCGATGCGGTCGAGGAGCGTGCGGCGGATCGCGCGGAACGGCCCGAGATCGGTATAGCGATGGCCGTACAGAATCGCGATCAGACGTGTCGCGAGCCAGTTTCCGAAACGCTGCTGCGGCGTGAGCGCGCCGGGATCGACGATGCCGAGCGTGCGCGAGCCGATCACCAGATCGGCTCGCCCTTCTTCGATCGGCGCGAGGAGGCGCGCGATCTCCGACGGATCATCCGAGCCGTCCGCGTCCATGAAAAGCACGATCTCGACGTCGTCCTGCAGCCGCGACAGCGCGCCCGCGCAGGCCGCGCCGTAGCCGCGCTCCGCGACTCCCACCACCTCCGCCCCCCGCGCGCGCGCGACCTCGGCCGTGCCGTCGCGGCTTCCGTTGTCGCCGACGATCACGTCGCGGACGATCGTCCGATCGACGGATTCGAGGAGCGCGCCGATGGCGTGCTCTTCATCGAGGGCGGGGATGATCAGGGCGACGATCGGCACGGAAGCGATTGTCGCAAATATGAAGCGAGCCGCGTTTCCGCGGCTCGCCTCAAAGGGTCCGGCAAGAGTGGCGCAATGGTCACGACCTGGGGTGGCCGTGTGGTCAGCC
Source organism: Thermoanaerobaculia bacterium (assembly GCA_035525285.1). Classification (GTDB taxonomy): domain Bacteria; phylum Acidobacteriota; class Thermoanaerobaculia; order Gp7-AA8; family Gp7-AA8; genus QHVT01. Next base: position 65,738 of record DATLFB010000095.1, on the reverse strand, counting down.
GTGGGAGATCGAGAGAGAGAGAGATTCGCAGGCCCCGCGACTTCGTCAGATCCGCTTCGGAGAGCTGCCTACCCCCACCGAACCCACATGCATCTTAATGCCTCTTTGCCAAGAAGTCCATACTTCCGCACTGCATGACTCGTATAGTTTCCGTTAATGCGGGGATCGACTCTGCCGGACGAGCTTCCGGGCGAAGTATCCGGCACCCAGAATTCCGGTCGCGATCGCCACGATGGTCAGCGCGCGCCCGCCCCCCACGAATGCGTGCGGGTAGCGCACGAGATTGAGGGTCAGCACCCCGGCCACGACGAGGTAGAGCGCGATCCGGACGGCGTAGAGGACCTGCGACGGCCGGCGGCTGCGAATGGTGTCGCTCCAGAGGATCCACAGCATCACCGTGATCGCGGCGATGGCCATCGCGCCGGGCGTCATCATCGGAGCGTTTCGTACTCCTCCGGTTTGTATCCGAGGATCGCTTTCCCTTTCGCGAGAACGAGCGGGCGCTTGATGAAGTTCGGGTCTTCCATCATCCGATCGAGCGCCTCGGACTTCGAGAGCTTGCGGCCGCCGAGGGCCTTGACGGTGGGGCTGCGGGAATTGAGCACGGCGTCGAGGCCGTGCTCGTCGATGAGGCGCGAGAGGAGCTCGCGCGAGGGGCGTTCTTTCGCCAGATCGTGGCGAACGAGCTCGAATCCGCGACCTTCCAGGTCGGCGACCGCCTTGCGGCAGCTCGTTCAACCCGGCTTGAGATAGACCTCGAGCTTCTTCGTCATTTCTTCCTCACCCACCACGCGTCGGCCGCGGCGCCGGCAACCTGCTGCGCGGGCGGGGGCACGGTGGCGTATTTCGGCGCGAGCTCGTCGAGCATCTGCTGCACGTCGGGCGTGCACGATCCGCCGCACTCCCCCATCGTGGCGGTGGTGCGATTCGCGATCTGCGTCATCGTGTGCGCCCCCTCGCGGATCGCGCGCTCGATGGTGCGGTGCTTGATGTTGTTGCACCGGCACACGGTCCTGAGACCGCGCACGGCCGGATGCACGGAGTCGCTGGAGTCATCCATTCCGCCCGCCCTTAACACCCCCCGCCGGTGACGGCTTCCCGATCTGCGGCTTCGGCCGCGCGGCCGACTGCGCGGCCGACGAGCGCGGCAGCTTCAACTTCGGCAGCGCGCGGGAGAGCGAGAACGCGCCGCTGGCCGAGCGCTGCTTGCCGTACTTCGGATGATTCACGCAGTCATCGTAGTAGAATGCGCCGCGCTCGTCCGTGGAATTCTGCCCACGAACGAGCGTTAGCGATTCCTGCTCACCGCGTGGGGCCGTAGCTCAGTTTGGGAGAGCGCCTGAATGGCATTCAGGAGGTCATGAGTTCGATCCTCATCGGCTCCACCAATCAACGATCCAGATCAAAAGCGCGGCCGGAAGGCCGCCGTTTTGGTTGCTCACTGGACGCCGCTGCGCAGGTCGAGCCTGATTTTTTGACGGACCGACTCGCGCCGCGGTAGCATTCCATTTCTGTGCCTTGCGGGCGTTCGTTCTTTCATCCGGTGACGCCGCGAGCTGGGGTTCGCCCGAGAGCGCGGGGCATACTCGATGAAGGGAGAGCCATGAGCTCCAATGGGAATGCGCAGTCACTGACGGCGACAGCTGTCCGCGTCGCCGGCCTCGTCACGAACCAGCGCTTGCGGGACGCTCTCGAGAGGAGCTTCTCCCGCGCTGCCGCGTCAGTCGAGGAAGTCGAGCGGTGCTTTGAGTTGCTGCCTGCGAAGCGATGGTCCGAGGACTTTCTCTCGACTTTCCTTCACTCGTGGAAAGCGACGCACCTGAAGATGCTGGCCATCTACGGCCTGTCGTGCCGGATCCAGCGCCTGGCGCTGACGAATGACGGCGAGGCCAGAGAGCAGTTGTGGATCGCGGCCGCGCGGAACGCCGAGACCAGTTACGAAGACCTCGGCCTGGATTACGAGGGAGTGACGCACGCGGCGCTGTACGACGACATGGCGCGCTCGTTCGTCCCGAACGACGCGTGGCTGATGGAAGAAAACGGACTGCCCGCGGCGCTCGAGTTCAAGCGCTGGGTCTACGAAAAGATGGTCGTCGGCGACATTCCCACGGGACTGCTGACGAACATGTTCTCGGAGATCTACAACCACGCCGAATACTCGCTGGCCCTCCGCGCCTTCACCGAGTACGTCGACTCGCACTATGACTTCACGGAGGCGGAGAAGGAGCGGGCGCTGTGCTACATCGGCGCGCACGTCGGCGACGAGACGGAGCTGCGGCACTTCCTCGTCGTCGTAGACGCGCTCAATCGGTACAACCTGGCCAGGCGGCTCCCAATCGATTACGAACGGGCGGAAATCCTCTTCACCGAGTATCTGGAGCGCCTCGGAGTCGTCATGGGAGAGATGCGACTTCGGATGGTCAGCGAACAACAAGGTGCACTCTGAAAGCGGTAGCGCATTCGTTCGGCGTCGATGAGTGTGCCGAGTTCGTCGAGAGCGGCGCCGCGATTGAAGCCATTCATGCTTCCATTCGGCGGCTCTCGGCAAGTGCGGCCGAGCGGCGGCTTCGGGGCGAGGAGGTGTGCGACCAGAATTTTCCTGTCGAGCTCTTCGCACTCCGGCCCGCCCGCACGGCGCTCCCGCCGCTCGTGCTCCTCGGAGGCATGGGACCGCTCGCCGGAGCAAATGGCTTTGCCCGAGCGTGCTCGATCTTCGGAGAGAACCGGGAGATCCTTCTCCTGCAGGCCTGTTCGATCCCCGATCGGACACGGGCCGTGCTCGCGGACGCGCGCTCTCAGGCCGGAATCTCGCCGGAACACATGGCGGTCGTCCGTGCGCTCGAAGCAGCTCTGCGCGAGGCGATCCGTCACGTCACCTCGACGCGACGCCCGATCGACGTCATCGCCCTGTGCAATGCGGCCCATGCGTTTCTCCCCGGCGTTTTCGCGCGGACAGGGAGCGGCGACGTACGACTGATCTCCCTCGTGGAGTGTGTCGTCGAGGAGCTCGGGCGGCGGCGCTCGCGACCGGCTCTGATCCTGAGCAGCGCCGGAACGCGGGTCAGCCGCATCTTCACGCGGCGGCTCGACGAGGTGGGCATCGCCTGGGTCGAACCGTCCGATCGGATCCAGGCGACGCTGATGCGCGCCATTTACGAGGGGCTCAAGGCGCTCGACTGGGAGACGGCGTCCGTCGCGGGCGAGGCGGTCTTCGCCGAGGTCCTCGCGACGCACCCTGACATCGAATGCATCGTCGCCGCGTGTACGGAGATCCCGCCGATTCTCGATCTGGTGAAGCGGACGGGAAGCGAGGATCTCAGGAAGCGACTCTCCCGGATTGACGTCGTTGATTCCGTGGAGCTGGCGTTGACACGATGAAAGCACACTACGACGCTTTCTTTCGGCAGTTCACCGCCGAGCGCTATCGACGGTACGTGTCGGGGATCGAGGAGGCACTCGGCCCCCACATCTTCCGGTTTGCCACGACACCGCTCTTCCTGCCCGAGGAGCAGTTCGCCAGGCTCGTGGACATCACGAATTCCGTCGTGAGGCTGCTCGCCGCTCCGCGCTATCAGGAGATGGTCACTCGCACACCGTGGTTCATGGCTCAGGTTCCGCTGCAGCCCTCGGACTACTTCGGCTGCGTGGATTACCACGTTGCAGGCGACGCGGAGAAGATCATCGAAGTGAACTTCCTGCCACCCGGGCATGTCGGCCTGACGGAGATGTTCGAACGGCGGTTCTTCGAGGCGTTCGACCTCGGATCGGCGCGCCCGATGAACGAGGGATTCGAGAAAGCCCTTGTCCGCCTGGTCACGGAGAACGGCGCGCATAAGAAGATCGCGATCGCCGTGAACCACACGGTCCGAAGCAAGAACTACTTTCCCCACTACAAGTATGTTGCGCGGATCTTCGCGACGCACGACGTCGACGCAAGGCTGCTGTACGCCAAGGATGTGGAGCTCGACGCCGACTCCCGGCCAACCTGGAACGGCGAGAGGTTCGACCGGATCTTCAACCTCGTCATCCCGCGCATCATGCAGTATGAGCCGGAGCCGTTCGAGCGGTTCATGGAGGCCTTCCGTTCCCATCCCACACTCTTCTTTCCGAACCCGCTGGGCTGGAAGCTCGCGACCAAGGCGTTCCTGACGGCGTGCTCGGACCTGAGCAGCGAGAACTTCGGGATCGCGAAAGAAGACCAGGAGCGGATCGAGAGCGCGACGCTGGAGACGCACCAGCTTTCCCGGTTCCGCAGCTCCAGCGAAGTCGCAGATCACTTCGGAGGCGCACCGAACGTCGTCCTGAAGCCGTTGGACGACTACCATGCGAGAGGGGTGTTCCTCCGTCCTTCGACCGAGCAGTTGGAGCAAGTATTTGCGGGCGACCGGGAACGGTACGTCGTCCAGCGCTATTTCTCCTCGGACAGCAACCCGCGCATCTCGCCCGAAGGCGAGATCGGGATGTACCACCACTCCGTGAGGGTCGGATTCGTCGACGGCAGAGCCCTCAGCGTTCGCAGCTACAGCTACACGGATCCGCTCGGGTGGGACGAGATCACGCCCGTCGTAATCGCATGACGGAGGGCGCATGGAGGAATGGAAGGAGCCGCCGCGATTCCTGGATTCCGATCCATTCGTCCTCTCCAGACGCTACGCCATGGAACACCATTGCGATCTCGCGGTCCCTGGCTCGATCGGCATTGGGAGTCTCGTTTGTTACACGCGCCTCGTCGAAGAATTCGCTCGGCGGGAAGGTCGACCCGTACGGCTGCTGACCGTCCCGTTGGACTGTTCTCTTGACGGCCGGCGCTCCGAGGGCGAGGGGGACTACCCACTATGGGAGTACAACCCGTTCGTTGAAACGATCGTGAATGCCGACCTCATCGACCCGGCCATCTCCGGGGACCTCAGCGCCGAGATGGATAATTTCTGCCAGGCGCGCCACGAGATCGAGAACCTCTGTGCACCCTACGGGCTCCGTCCGCGCGAGCTGCGAGGCTCGCTGTTCCTGTCGCGCGAGGAGATGCAGTGGGGCCTCGCACAACTCTCCGCGCTCAAACGCCCCGTCATCTGTCTGTGTCCTTACGGACGCTCATCGAGCCTCCCCGGCTCGCCATGGCATCTGGAGCGATGGATCCAGCTCGTCGAGGCGCTCGAGGCAAAGGCGGGACTTTTTCAGGTGGGGAATGAGAGCTTCGAGCAGAAGCCCTTGCCGGTGTTCACGCCCAGGACCACGATCCGAACAATGATGGCGCTCATCCGGGCGAGCGATCTTTACATCGGCTTCGATACGGGCCCGTCCCACATCGCGACCGCCCTCGGAACACCGGCTGTGGTTTTATGGGATGCGGTTCGCAAAGCTCCGCTCGAAGAGGCCAAGCAGGCCGGCTTCAGCATCGCCCACATGAACCGGTGGGCCTACCCGCAGAACAGGAACCTCGTGATCCTCGGCGAGAAGAAGCGCGAGGTGCTCGACTGGTGTCTCGAGCTCGTGTTCGAGACCATGGCGTCGTTCGACAGGATGAGACCGTGAGCAAGGCCGCCGTGTTGTTTTTGCTGCATGACAACATGGACCGGCTGGATCGCAACTTCGCGGTTGTCGACGACCGGATGCAGCGCACGTTCGGCGAAGTGCTGTATTGCGTCTATGAAAACGACTCGACCGACGGTACTGCGGAATGGATCCGCGATCTGTCCGCGCGGCGCAATGACGTGCGGCTGCTCTCCGAGCAGGGATACCGGCCCGCCATGGCGGAAGGACGCGATTCGCGCTGGCGCTACGAACGCATGGCCGCCTGCCGCAATCAGTGCCTCGATCTGGCGCGACAGCACGCGCCGCAGGCCGATTACGCGATCGCGCTGGACATCGACTTCGCCGATTTCAGCCAGGTTGACATCGCCGCGGCCATTCGAGAGATCGACGACCTCCATCCCGAATGGCAGGCCTTGTGCGGCAGCGGTCTGAGTCAGCGCGATCTCGGGGTTTATGGACCCAGCATGCGGGTCGTCCCAACGCGCGGGAGTGTACCCGTGCGTTTGTATGACATTGCAGCGATGCAGACGGAGAATGACGAGCAGGACGCGCTTGCGGCCGCCGGGATGGCCGGCTCGGCACTCGACCCGCCGGTGCGTGTGCGATCCGCTTTCGGAGGCATCGCGATTTACAAACCCAGGGCGCTCTACTCCCTGCATTATGAAGGCTACGACTGCGAACACGTTTGCCTTCACCGCCGGATGCAGGAAGTGTTCATGTCTTTCAAATTGTGTCCAATGATGGTCTCGCTTTGATGTCGAACATTCGAATTGCCTATATCAATCTGAGCAGCCGCCCTGGGCGGCGCGACGCCTTTCTCCGGAACAATCGTTCCGAGTTGGACGCCTCGGCATTTCCCTGGCGCCGCGTCGCCGGCATCGACGGGCGCGGGCTCTCGAATTCCACGACGACGGAAGAACTGACCGCACGAGGGATCATCGCCCGCGACGGGCTGCCGGAAGGTTACGAGCCTCATACCTCGGGCCATCTGGGGGCCGCGTTGTCCCACCGGTCGCTCTGGGAGGAGGCGGCGCGGTCAGCAGATGATGATGTGCTGGTGATTCTCGAAGATGACGCGGAGTTGTGTCCGCAATTCGGAGCACGGCTGCGCCGCGTTCTCGAATCCGCGAAGAATCGGGAGCCCTGGGATATTTTGCACCTGGGATTCAATACGGATGCCTCTGTGACGATTCAACTGAATTGCCCGCAGATGGACATCCAACTGATCTGCCAGGAGAATGGCCGTCCGATCGGGCTGGGAGCGCCATTTGTGGTCTCCTGGCCGGAAACACCGTATGAGGGTGAGACGCTGCTCGCACGCGTCATCGACATTCACGGCATCTGTGGCTATGCAGTGAGCGCACGCGGCGCACGACGCCTTCTCGAGGCCTGTTTTCCGATGACGGCGACGAGCATCGACGGGACCATCACCCGAAAAACGCGCGAGGGCCTGCTGCAGGCACTGATCGCGATCCCGCCGCTCGTGCTGTCCGCCAACGATCATGCGGATTCAGACACAGTGTGTTCGGCATTGGTGACGCAATGAGGAACAACCGCTATTACGCGGCACAGTTTCCGCTCGCCATCTATGACACGACGCCCGTTCCCTGCGGCGATACACGCGGATACGAAGTGCATATCCTCACATGCGAGAGAGACAGGACGATGGCCTTCTGGGCCCTGAAATCGTTCTATTACTACCTTGGCGAACGTCCGCCGCTGGTCGTGCATGGAGATGGGTCGCTGTCCGAGGAGTCATTTCGATTGTTTTACGACCATTTCCCGGGCTGCACCGTGGTACGCGCGGAACGGGCCGATGCGGACTCTCGCCTGCGTGAATCATTGAAATCTCTGCCGCTGTGTGAACTATGGCGGTTCAGGTGCGATTTCCAACTGGCGAAGAAGGTATTCGACTTTCCCTGTTTTTCAACAGAGCCGTTCATCGTGGGCATTGATTCGGATATTCTGTTCTTTGGGAAGCCTTTTGGAATCCTCGAATGCTCGGGAGCGTCGACACCATTCATGTCGTCCGATTATCAGGATGCCTACGAATTCGACGCCGCTGACCTGCTCCCGCGTTTGAATTCGGGACTGTTTGGTCTGCGGAGAACCGATTTCGATTTCCGGCTGGTGGAAACGCTGCTCGAGTCCTCGGTGAACGCTTCTCCTGCGCGTCGTTTCCAGTTCTGGAAAGGGTGGCTCGAGCAAACCATCCTGGCCTGTCTGTTTTCGAAAAGCTCCGGCCGGCGCGTCCTCGATCTCTCCCAATATCAGATTTCTTCGATGCTCATCAGCGACAAGACGATCTCGCAGCACTTCGTCAACGACGGTTCCCGGAGCGCGTTCTTCCATTGGGGCCTGAGACGGCTCGATGAGACCGGGTTTCTGAAAGCCGTCTCGTGAAATTCTTATATGGCGTCGGCCGGCCCGCATTTCCCTTCTTCATCGGAGGCGATGGCACGATCGCTCACACCTTGTTGACCGAGCTCACCCGAGCCGGCGTTGACTGCCGATTTGTCGGTACATTCGGAGACCATGTCGTCACGAAACTCGGGCGACTCGACGACCTCGCACTCCCGTACGACCGCAGTGGCGAGTCGCTCGGCTATAGCCTGCCGTATCGCGTCACGCTCGCCACTGAGGAGAAGTTTGCGGGTCTGGTCGAGAAGACGATTGAGACCTTCAAGCCGCACGTCGTGTTTGCGCAACTGAATCAGGCGCGGGAGATTCTCGCGCTCGCGAAACGATACGGCTGCAGAACGGCCTTGTATGTCCTCGACGTCGATCACGAGGAGAACTTCCTCGCTTTGGAATCGGAACCGGAGTTCATTTTTGCGGTGTCGGACTTCACTCGCGGCGAGTTGCGCAAACGGTTCGGAAAAGAGTCCCACGTGCTCTATCCGCTCGTTGACTTTGAGCGTTACCGCACGCCGCGGCGTGACGAATTCGTGACGATGATCAATCCGGTGCAGGTGAAGGGCGTGGAAATCGCGCTGGATCTGGCTGAACGCCTTCCCCGGCAGGAGTTTCTTTTCGTCGAAGGCTGGGGGACCGACCCGGCGATCGTGAGGCGGATCGAGCGTCGGCCGAATGCAACGTACATGAGGAAACAGATCGACATGCGGGCGGTGTACGGCAGGACTCGGGTGCTGATCGTTCCGTCGCAATGGCAGGAGGCTTTTGGCAGAGTCGTCGTGGAGGCCCAGGCAAGCGGCATCCCGGTGATCGCGAGCCGGACGGGCGGGCTGCCCGAGGCCGTCGGCGACGGCGGAATTCTGATCGACGACTATCGCAATCCCGTTCACTGGCTGTCGGCGTTGCAGGGACTGCTGGAAGACCGATCCCGCTACCAGAGGCTTTCGGAAAAGGCGATCGAAAATACCCGAAGGTTCGACCTTCGACGCGAACTGGATCGACTGGCCGGGATCCTGGGTCTCAGCGATCGAGACTGCTCATCAACTCGATCAATGCATCTCGATTGACCTTGCCGAGCTCGGTGCGCGGAATGGCCTCAGTGAAGCAGAAAACGGCGGGAATCTTGTAGAAGTCCAGTCGCTCGCGGCAAAAGGTCTGCAGCTCGGCGACGATCGCCGACCGGTCGGCTTGCTCCGCCAGCACGACCACGGCGCCCGCCCGCTGGTAGCGGATGGGATCGGGCAGTCCGACCACGGCACAATCGTCGACCGCGGGATGCGCGAGCAGTATGTCCTCGATCTCGCGCGGCAGGAACTTCAATCCGTCCACGTTGATGTTGTCGCGCAACCGGCCTTTGATGAAAAGGAAGCCCTCTGCGTCGATGCTGCCGAGATCTCCGGAGTGAAACCATCCGTCGTCGTCGAATCCGTCGCGGCCGCGTTCCCAATAGCCGGCCATTACGTTCCCGCCCTGGATCAGGACCTCGCCCACGCCGGCGCGGTCCGGCTGATCGATCCTGATGCTCACGCCCGGAGCCGGGCCGCCGGCGGCGGAGACCTGTGCCGAATGGTCGTTGTAGCACTGGTAGACGCTGCGACTGGCTTCGGTCAGGCCGTAGTAAGTATGAAATCGGGTATTGGGCAGCAGGCTGATGAGGTCCCGCACCAGGTCGGGCCGCATGGGACAGACGTTGGTCAGGATGTAGCGCAGTTTCCGAGCCTTCTCCCGAAACAACTGGCGGTGCTCCGTGGCGAGCCGGCCTAACAGGCCAGGCGTCGCGAGAAAGCCGGTAATTTCCTCATCGGCGATCGTCTCCAGCATATGCCGCAGGTCTGCTGTGCTCATCGACCCGAAAAAGAACGGCAGCAGGATCGTGCGATTGCCCAGGACGAGATTGCTGTGAAAGTGCCCGAGCCCGCCGGTCGAGCCCAACGGCATCACGATCACTTCCCGATCATTCTGGTCGATGCCGGCCATGCGGATCAGAGTCTGTGTCACGAACAATACGTTCTGCTGAGTCGTGACCACGGCCTTGGGCTGACCGGTCGTGCCGCTGGTGAACATCATGTAGGCCGCGTCGGAGCACTGGCCTGGCCAGACCCTCGGCAGCTTCGCGTCGGAGAGGTCGGGATAATGCAGCAACGGATGTGGAAACGAGGACCAGGCCACCTGCTCCTGATCGGTGATCACCAGTCCGGCTCCGGTATGTGCAGCGGCGAAATCGACGTAGTTTGTCGGCCGCTCCGGATAGAGGTGGACCGGAATCGCCCCTGCGGCCATTGCGGCCAGGTAGGCGGTCAGGTATCGGGTACGCCGGGCCAGATAGAGCACGACGCGATCGCCCGGGCCGACACCACGTTCCCGCAACACGCCGGCCAGGCGCTGCACGCGCGTGGCGAATTCGGCAAACGTCAGCCGTTCGTCCTCGAGAACGAGGAATTCTCGATCGCCTTGCAGGCGGGCGTGCAGCTCCAGGTAATGAAGAATGTTCATCGTTCGCCGTGTCCTGCGAGCAAGCAGTGACGTCTTCTCAGTGCGGCGCTGCCTCGTCGTCCAGGCAACGCGAGAACGCAGTCTCGTCTCTGCGCTTCGGCCTTGATGAGCGACAGAATGTCACATCTGCGACACTCCTGCCGCACGTATGGACACACAGGTCGATGACTTCGCAACTCTCATTGGCAGAGACCGACCTCCGGGTCATCGACGCCGCGGCGCGCAAGGCGGGCGAGACGCGCAGTGCGTTTGTCTACCGGGCCGCCCTCGCCGAGGCGCGCCGTGGGCGCCGCCCCATCGACAATCCTGCGGGTCGCAGGGCGTTCTCCAGATTGCTCCGCAGGGCCGAGAGGCGCAATCCGATCACGACCGCCCAGGCGCTCGAGGCGCGAGATCGGGGCCGCCGCCAGGTCGTGAACATCAAGCAGGAGATCTCCGCGGAATAGCCCGGCGCGCCAGTTGAGTTAGTCAGGTCAGACCAATGAGCGAGAAGGTCAACATCTACGATGCCAAGACCCGGCTCTCCCAGCTCGTTGAACGCGCGGAGGCGGGCGAAGAGATCATCATCGCTCGCGGGGGCCGTCCAGCCGCGCGCCTGGTCCCCTTCCGGACCGCGGCGGTGAAGCGAAAGCCCGGGCGGATGCGCGGACGCATTCGCATCGCTCGCGACTTCGATGCGCCGCTTCCCGGCCACTTCTTCGATCGCGACGAGTGATGCGGCTTCTTCTCGACACGCACATTCTTCTCTGGTGGCTGATGGCCGACCGGCGCTTGCCGAAAGCCCTGGCAGCCACGCTCGCCTCCGCGGAGAACGACGTCGCAGTCAGTGCCGCGTCGATCTGGGAGATCGCCATCAAGCGTACGTGGGGGAGAATCGAGATCGATCTGGACGAGTTGCTCTCGTCGATCACCGCGGATGGATTCACAGAGTTGCCTCTCCGCTTCGGACACTCTCTGAGACTGGAGTCGCTCCCGCGACACCACGACGACCCGTTCGATCGCATCCTCATCGCGCAGTCCATCGCCGAAGGGCGCAGACTGGTGACGAAGGACGAATCGATTCTCGCCTACGCCGGCCTGGCTGGTTTCGATCCGCTCTCCGGCTGATGTGCGCGGGTCGGTCGAGTCTGTTTTCGCGGGGCCGCAATGCTAGCGATATCGCCTTCGCACCGCGTCCCTCGGCGTCGTTCGGGAAGGCATTGATCTCGACAAGTCTCTTGCTCTCGCCGACTTCCTCGAAGACGGGGAGCCAGGAGTCTGCGCGGCAGTAAGCGATCGTGGAGGGCGGACGTCTCGTCCGCCCAGCGGACGGGAGGCGGACGAGACGTCCGCCCTCCATGCCACAAGGGAGAGCATTCGCCAGGCCGGCCGTGAAGGCCTAGCGCGCAAGATGGAGCCGCGAAAGTGAAGCGGCGCGCTCGCTCAATACGAATCGAAAGCGCGACGCGACGAGGACCATCAAGTGGTAGCGCTCCGCTGAGCGGCGGCGTGGATGCGCGCCGAGGCGTAGGCGATGACCGCCGCCCCGTCGCTCGCGCTCGCGGCAATGCCCACCCACACGTCGCGGCCGCCGTGCTTCGCGGCGTAGAGCGCATCGTCGGCGAGGGCGACGACCGCGTTCCACGACGTCGCGCGCGGGTGACTGGGATCGAAGGGCCATGCCGCGAAGCCGATCGAGCAGGTCTTGTGCAGTGTGCCGCCGTCGGGAAGAGTGAACACGTGCGCGGCGACGGCTTCGCGCAGTTTCTCCGCGAGCTCGGGGCCGCGCGCGCGGCCGACGAAGCGTGCGACGACGAGGAACTCCTCGCCGCCCCAGCGGACGAGGTGGTCCGATGCGCGGAACGTGCGCCGGAGAATCTGCGCGAGCTCGACGAGAACCGCGTCACCCGCGGCGTGTCCATGGGTGTCGTTGACGCTCTTGAAGTGATCGAGGTCGATCAGGATCGCAATCAGATCGCGATCCGGTGCTGCGGCCCGCGCGGCGAGCTCGAGGTCCGCGCCGATGGTCTGCTCGAGAAAGCGGCGGTTGCGCAATCCGGTCAGCGCATCGGTGAGACTCGCCTCCTCGATCTGACGCGCCCGGGCGCGCGCGAGCAGCACGCGGATGCGCAGCCGGTACAGCATGTACACGATCGCCAGCGCGGCGAGGGCGAGCAGCGCGCGGAACCAGACCGTCTGATGAAACGCCGGCATGACAGTGATGGGTACGCGCAGCTCGCGGCCGCTCCAGCGGCCCGCGCGGTTCAGCGCCGCGATGCGCAGGACGTAACGGCCGGGCGGAAGGCGCGCGTAATGAATCGAGCGTTGCGATGCGCTCATCACACTCCACTCGCGCTCGAGCGGATCGAGGCGATGGCGATAGAGCGTGCGCGCGAGCGGGTTCACATTGCCGGACGCGACATCGATCGTGAACTCACGCTCCGACGACGAGAGCATGAGCGACTGCAGGACCGGAGCGCCGGCGCGCTGCGCTCCTTCGACACGCACATCCGTCGCGATCACGGACGGTTCTTCGTGAAGCGACGGCAACGCGGACGGTTGCACGAGCAGCAGACCGCTCGGTGAGCCGAAGAGCAGCGTGCCGTCGCGCATGCGGGCGCGGCTGGCGATGAAGAAGTTGCGGAAGCGGCAGCCGTCGGCCGGTCCGAGGTCGCGCGCGGTCCACGTTCGCGGATCGAGGCGCAGCCGCGGTCCGATCCAGAGTTGGCCCGCCGGGTCTTCGATGAGCGCCTCGGCAGGAGACGGCGTGCGATGCAGCCGTTTCGCGACGTGGTCGAAGCGCGCCGTTCTGCCGTCCCACGATGTGAGCACGGCCGCGCCACCCGCGGTTCCGACCCACAGGCGTCCATCGCGAGCGATCAGCAGGTCGGGGACCCAGTTGTCGGGCAGCGCGTCGCTTCGCCGCGCGTCGTGCGCAACGTGCACCATCGACTCGCTGCGCGGATCGAAGGCGTAGAGGCCGTTGTCGGTCCCGACCCACAACGCGCCGTCGCGTGTCGCGGCGATCGCCTCGATCGCCGGAGACGACTTCACCGCGCCCGGCCATTGCCGAAAGAGTCTCGTCTCCAGCGTACGCGGATCGATGCGCGCCATCCCCTCCGCCGCGCCCGCCCAGAGCGTGCCGTCGCGATCGAACGTCAGCGCGCGAATCGGTCCGCCGGGCAGACGATCGACGGGGATGCGATCGAAGCGCCGCGCTCCCGGGAGAAGTCGATGCAGCATCGAGTCGAGCGTCGCCACCCAGATCGTGCCGTCCGCCGACTGCGCGAGGCAGGTGATCGATCCGTCAGAGAGCGCGCCTGCGTCCGCCGCACGAGCCCGATGTCCGCCGATCCGCTGCAGCGCACGATCGAAGAGGTCGATGCCGTTTCCGTTCGTGCCCACCCAGATCGTGCCGTCGCGCATCTCCATCGCGCGCACCGCCGCCGGATGGGTCAGACCATCGGGACGATTCGGACTCGCGCGCAGGGCGCGAAACGCGCGCGTTCGCGGATCGTGCCGCGCCAGCCCCTCGCCCCACGTTCCGATCCAGATCACGCCCGCGCGATCGCGAAAGATCGAGCCGATGCGATCCGCGCCGATCGTGTCATCGAGCGTGGCATCGCGGCGCAGACGATCGACGATCGTGAGCGAAACGGAGTCGACGACATCGATGCCGCCGCCGAACGTCGCGACCCACATCTCGTCCGGCAGCGCTTCGCTGAAGCCGTAGACCCAGTAGTGACCGAGTCCGTTCAGTGTGCGCAGTGCACCCGTTCGCGGATCGAGGACCGAGGCCCCGTGCTCCTCGGTGCCGATCCAGATTCGTCCTCGGCGGTCTTCGTACAACCGGCCGATGTTTTGTCCGGCCAGTCCGGCGTGCACGAATCGATCGCCGGTCCGCCTTTGCAGGCCGTCGCGCGTGCCGAGCCACAACTGTCCCGCGCGATCGACGAGCAACCCGCGCACGCGCTGACCGGCGAGAAAGTGCTCGATGCGCCGCGTGCGCGGATCGAGGCGGTCGAGTCCGGCCGTCGTCGCGATCCACACGCGTCCCTCGCGGTCTTCGGCCAGTCCTTCCACGCGGTCGTACGCAAGTGACCGCGGATCATTCGGATCGTGACGAAAGCGCGTGAAGGTCTCGGTGCGCGGATCGAAGACCGACAGACCGCCGCTGAAGGAGCCGGCCCACAGGCGGCCGTCCGATGCGACGAGGAGCGCGCGCACGTAGTTGCCGGCGAGCGTCGAAGGATCGGAAGGATTGGAGCGAAAGACGCGGAACTCGTAGCCGTCGTAGCGAACGAGTCCGCCCTGCGTGCCGAGCCAGAGCAGCCCGTTCGCGTCCTGCGCGATCGCGCTCGTCAGATGCGCCGGCACATCGTCGGGAATCGGAACGCGATCGAATGCGACCACCCCCGCGCGGCCCGCGGCCAGCGAGAGCGGCGCCGCGAGCAGGATCAGGATGGCGAGCGTGGACCGCGCAAACGCCGGCATGTGGTGGGGATTATCGCGCGATCAGTTCGTCCAGCCGGTGAAGGGATCGATGAGCTCGAGGCCGGCGTTCTCGAAATCGATTCGATTGTGAGTCACCAGGACGAGGTCGTGGACGAGTGCGGTCGCGGCAATGAGGCTGTCCTTGATCGGCATGGCGCGGCCGGACGCGCGAAGGGCGGCGAGCAACTGCGCCCACCGCAATCCGGTTTCTACTTCCCACGGCAGACAAACGAGACGGCTGATGCCTGCATCGAACCACTGCTCGAGACGTGACCGTTTCGTTCCGCGTCGCATCAGAAGGATGCCAAATCGAATCTCGCCGAGGATGATCGGATCAATGGCGATCTCTCGTTCGTTTCGTCTCAGCCACGCGATGACGCTGGCGTGCGGGTTCGGTTTGGTTGGCTCGCTGAGGACGTTGGCGTCGACGAGATATCTCACAGCGCGTCGGTCGACTCGGATTCGATCGGAACGAAGAATCCTTTTTCCGGGCATGCGAGGAGCCAATCGACAACGCCCTCGTTCGGCGAGGGCGCGCGTCGCTTCAGGCGGTACTCGCCGCGATCGAGGCGCTCGACCATGAACTCGTCACCCGGCTGAATGCGATCCTGCTCGCGCAACTCGGCGGGAAGCACGATCTGGCCCTTCGAGGAAACGGTCGTCTTCATTCGCCTTGGTAAGATACTGTCTTACAGGAGGCGAGTCAAGCGCTGACTGATCGTCATCACCCATGCGCAGCCGTTGACATATTGATGACTGCACCATATGTTCTGATGCACATGAGGACGACGGTACGATTGGATCCACACCTGCTGGCGGAGGCCAAAAAAGTCGCCGCGTCGACCGGCCGGACGCTGACCTCCGTGATCGAAGACGCGCTGCGCGAGTCGTTGACTCGGCGAAGCGCGCCGGCGACGCGCGGGAAGCCCAGGCTTCCTACCTTCAAGGGAAAGGGCGTGTATCCCGGCGTCGATCTGGATGACAGCCGCGGGCTACTCGAACTGATGGAGGGCGACCGTGATCCTCGCCGACGTCAACGTCCTGATCTACGCTCATCGCGAAGACGCGGCTGATCATGCGCGGTTTCGCGACTGGATGCAGAATCTGATCGCCGGTCCCGAAGCGTTCGCCGTCTCTGATCTGATCCTCAGCGGCTTCCTGCGCGTCGTGACGCATCCTCGGATTTTTTCTCCCGCGACTCCTCTTGCGCGGGCCGTCGAGTTTTGCGATTTTCTCCGAGAACGGCGAAACGCCGTACCCATTCGTCCCGGTGAGCGGCACTGGAAGATCTTCACCGATCTCTGCTCGGCGTCGCGGGCTACGGGAAACCTGCTCGCCGACGCCTATCTCGCCGCGCTGGCGATCGAATCAGGCTGCGAGTGGATTACGACCGATCGAGACTACAGCCGGTTTCCCGGCCTTCGATGGCGACATCCCTTCTAGGGAACCTCTGCATAAGTTGTCATTCCGAGCGTGAGCGAGGGACCTGGGCGGTTGGGCGGCGCAAGACACGAGCATTCATGCGGCCTCCCGAGCCCCCAGGTCCCTCGCTGACGCTCGGGATGACAAGCGATGCAACCTGTGCAGAGGTTCCCTGGACACGGAATCACCTCGCAACGGCCGCCGGAACCGCGTCGTCGCTCTTCGCCCCAAACCGCTCCGACGCGCGCGCCGCGCCATGGCAAAAGCACGCCGATGATGAAGAGGATCGCCGCGACGACGGCCCACGCGACGGTGTACGTCACGTCTTCGACCGGCGAGGCGAAGCCGAAGCTCGAGTTCAGGGCGACGCCCGTCGAGTCGTACCAGCCGGCGATGAGGATGTTGATCAGCAGCCAGTGCTCGGTGAGTCCGACCAGCGAGAAGAACAGCCGCACGTTCCGCTCCTCGGCGAAATACGTTGCGACGTACATCGCCATGCCGATGGCGACGAAGACCCACCAGATGTACAGCGGACTGTCGAACGTGATCCAGAGGGCGACGACCACGGCGAGGCCGATCGCCCAGACGAGCAGCGTGGTCTTCGCGAAGCGGCGGTAGAGCACCACCAGCGTGGCCGCCTCGAACGCCCACAGCACCGCCGTCCACGAATTCGGCAGGAGCATCGCCACCGCGGCGTAGAGCGTGCCGACGCCCGCGCCGCCGATCGCGTTCGCGGTGATGCTGTAGCCGGGCGCGAGGCCGCGCCAGCAGACGAAGAGCAGTGCCGCGCCGAGGAGGAGGCCGGCCGCGGGAAGCAGCCATCCCGCACCCTGCGCCGATTGCACGCCGAACACGGCGGCGAGAAAAAGCGCGATCCCCGCGACGAACGCGAAGAAGCGCACGCCGAACAACGTAGGGCGGGCTTCAGCCCGCCCACCGGGTCGTCCGGCTGAAGCCGGACGGTACGTTGCCGCGTCGCGAGCAGCGCGGCGGCGAAGACGGCGGCGAGTGCGATCGCGATCCACATGATCAGAGCGTCTTCAGGTATTCGCACAACGCGATGATCACGATGGTCCCGTTCGACAGCGACTGGAACCGCATCGCCGCGCTGACGAATGACGACTCGTGGCGCGCGGAGAAGATGCCGCCGGGGGGCGTTTCCCTACCCTCCCGCTACGGGTGCTGCCTCCTCCGCGCCGCTTCCTCGTCCGCTCGCATGAACACCTCGCTCAAGGTTTCCTTCGGCCGCGCGATCGGGAGTCTCACCGTGTCGGCCTTCGGCCGCGGCGTGGCCAGGAGCTCGTTCACGGCGTAACGGCCGAGGGCGCGATAGCTCTCGAACTGCGACTCGCTGAAGAACTGATCGCTCGTCGGCTCGTGCGGGAAGAGCGGCGATGCCTGCGCGTAGTTGTAGACGTCCTTCGGCAGATCGTCATCCTTGTAGATGCCGGACTTGATGTAGATGAGCGTGCCGTCTTTCGCGCCGGGATCGATCGCGGAGTAGCGGATGTGCGCCTGCGCGATGAACCGGCCCTTGCTGAACGTCCCGTCGCGCCGGCGCGGTTTCATGTCCATGTCATAGACATCGATGGGGATGCCGAGATCGATGCGGATCTTGCGAATGGCGTTGCCGAGATCCTCGAACGTGCACTGCGGATCGCATCCGCCGTCGCTGACCACGATGTAACGGCAACGGCGCAGGACCATCTCGTAGAGGCCGAGATTCTCGAAGTGGCCGCCGTCGGAGAGATAGACCCACTTCGATGCGCTGTCGGACGAGCCGGTCGCTTCTTTCAGGAACGGCATGAGATTCGAGCCCGGATGGCCCGCGGTGTAGGACTTGTCGCCTGCGTCGCCGGGATTCCCGAGCCACGCGCCGAGACGGATGTTGAAGAAGGTCAGCAGAAACGCCATCACCGGCGAGGAGTGGTAGCCCATGTTCGGACTGGCCGCGGCGCCGGAGATCGATACCGCCGTCCCGAGGGAGATGCCTTTGTCGCCGCCGTATTCGCGCGAGTCGCGGTAGCCGAGCCGTCCGCTGCCGGTGTGCAGCGGCGAGACGGTGAGCGACGTCGCCATCCTCTGCTGCCACGCGAGGTTCTCTCCGCTGGTGAGGTTGAGGGCGATGTTGACGACGTGCATCGGGGCTCGCTGATCCTCGAACGCGCCGGCGGGCAGCGCACGTTTTGCGTCCGCCGGAGCGGGCATGAAGCGAATGTACTTCCGGAACGCGTCATCGAGAATGGCGCGGTTGCACAGCGAACGTGAGTACGGGACGTGACCGTCCTTCTTCGTGATCCAGTCGATGTGCGCTCCGAACGCGGAGAAGTCGCCCTCGAGCAGCAGGCGATTGAGGCTGGCCACGAGCACGCCCGCGGCGCGCGGGCCGGTCTCCTCGAACATCTCCTTCTGCTTGTCGTCGAACTGGCTCCAGATGTGTCTCGCCAGCGGCGCATCGCCTTTGAGCGCCGTCAGGAAGCCCGGAAGATTGAAGATGCTCGACGGCCAGAGCAGCTCCTGCCGCAGTTGCCACATGCCCACGTTGTCGTCTTCGTCGAAGCCGCTGAAGCGGTCGGGATAACGGTTCCAGCGCGATGCGCCGAGGTACGCGCGGATCAGACGGTTGCGATACATCGCGTTCATCGAGAACTTGTTCACGCCGATGCAGAACGAGAGACCGAACGCCGCGGCGGCGACGGCCAGAACCGCGATGAGCTGCCAGCCGTTGGTCTGCTGAATCGTCCGCAGATGCGCGGCCGCCTCCAGCGCGGGAATGCTGCTCCGCGGTCCGCTCAGCGTTTCTTTCGATTGCACGGAGACCGCGCCCTCTTCGAACTTCACGGTCTGCGTGAGCTCGGACCGCTGGCTCGCCTGCAGACGGCTGACGCCGGTGACGACAGCCGGCTCGGATATCTTCTGGATGATCCACGTGGACGCGAACGAGATCGCCGCGAGCAGGAAGACCACGAAGAGCGGGACGGCCAGCCCGGAGAGGATGTTGCCTGCCTTCGCTACCGTGCCGGGATCTTCTTTTTCCTTCTGGCTCCCGGGCGTCTTGTCGCTGAATCCGACGAGCGCCGCGACGAGGCCCGCCACGCCGCCGGTCGACGCGAGCAGCACCGGCGCGTAGTAGAGCGCGATTGGTCCGAAGACGGCGATCACATTCAGCAGCGCGATCACGATCGCGGCGAACACGAGCCACGCGCCCGCGCGCGCCCACCACTCGCGATCGGAGTCTTCGTTTCTCTTGCTCGAGAGGCCGACGAAGATGCTGGCCTGCACGAAGAACACGAGCAGGAGCAAAGGAACGGCGAGACAAACGTAGAGCTGTGCCTGCGGCGACGAGGGGACGAAGAAGCGCAGCAGCGGCGGCAGCCTGGCGAGTTGCGGCGTCGCGCGCAGCGGATCGTCGAAGACTTTGGCGGCAAGGAGCGCCCACAACGCCACCGTCGTTCCGAGAGCGACGATCACGGCGACGAGCTCGACCCAGCGCTTCTTCCAGAGGTACGAGCGGAACTCCGCTTTCTCGACGAAACCGGAGCGGCGCGCCGCCACGACGGCACGCTTCAGCCGCCGGTAGTAGAAGTGAAACGGCACGTAGGTCATGCCTGCGAACGCCAGCACCGCGGGACCCCAGAGCATCCACGAGGGCAAAGTGTCGTAAGCACCGGCCTTGTATCGCGCCCACGTCGCCGCCAGCGCTACCGAGGCGATGGTCAGCATCAGAACGCAGCCGAGGAAAAGTGAGGCGTCGGCGCTCTGCTTTTCTTTCTTCTGCTCGGCACGATTCTGCTGTTCGTCGTACTCGACGGGCCGCGTTCGACCGAGATAGTGGAAGCCCAGCGTGACGAAGAGGGCGAAAGCCCACGGAAACGCGACCGGATCGATCTGGTACGTCTGGAGCGTGGCCGATCCCTCGAGCAGCCAGCTGAATGCGCGAGGAATCGCCAGCGCGGCCGCGAGCAGCGGCACGAGGACGAGAAGGTTGAGCAGGAGATTGCGGATGTACATCGCGACGAGCGTCCACGAGTCACCGGACAGGAGGCCGAGGCGCGGCGCGAGGTAGTTGCTGAACTGGCGCAGATGGCTCAGCGGCCGCGGCTCGGGATCGAGCTTCGGTCTCGACTCACGTTTGTTCTTCGCTTCGTCGGGCAGGATGAGGTGAGCTTCCTTCTCGTCCGGCGGCTCCATCACGCCCGTGTCCGCGCCGGACAACGCTTTCTCCACGCCTTCGACGCCTTCGGTGTCGCGGCGGATCCACGAGGTCAGCCAGCTGCCGACGTACCCGCCGCCCGAGACGGTGGAGAGGTAGTCGAACTTTTTCAGCAGCCCCGCGCGCGCCAGCCCCTGAATGATGCCGAGCGCGAAGGTCGCGCTGCGGATCCCGCCGCCGGAGATGCACAACGCGGTGCGATCGCCACGGTCGTGAATGGCGCGGATGACGTTGTCCAGCCGCTTTTCATCACTGCTCTTCGCCGCTTCAGGGACTTTCAGCGGTCCGTACATCGCGACGTACTCTCCCTCGAGCACTTCGTGCAGCTTCAGAGACGGCATGCGACACCTCCGGTGACGGCAGCGTGACGACGGCTGTGATGTGGAAGGCGGAATTCTACACGGATGGAGGGACGACGTGGATCAGTGCTCTTTCAAGTTTGTCAGGCGAGGTCCTGGTTGGTTTGTCATCCCGAGCTGAGCGAGGGACCTGGGGGGGGCGGCGGCGCGAGGCACGGGCTTCGTGCCGCCCGTACCCCCAGGTCCCTCGCTCACGCTCGGGATGACAAGCCTTGGTACCCACGCTTTCAATGTTGAATGTCCACTAGTTCCGCGGCTTCTCCCTTACCGTCGCGCCGGTATCGCCATAGAAGTCGGTCCCGAACGAGTAGAGCTGCACCGTGTGCTCGCGCGCATCCGCCGTCCCGTACACCTCGGACGGTCTCCACACGCGGTCGCATTCGAGCACGATGCGCACGAGGCGGCCGAGGCCGGCCTTCGTGATCACCGCCGTTTCGGGAAGCCGGTACGTCTGCACGCCGTCTTTCGTGATCTCGATCGTGCCGAGGCGCGCGGTGTAGCCGCCCCACGCTTTGTCGATCAGCATCACGCGCACGGATGCACGCGGCGCAGGTCGGAGATCGGTGCGGCGAGGCGGATCGTGGGGTCATCCATCGATACGGGTTCCGCCATTCGTGAAATCCGCGCACGACCAGTGAGTCGAACGGCGCGACACGGAAGTCGACGGTCGTCGTGAAGCGCAGGTTCACGAGATGGCCGTTCACGACGCGGAGGAACGGCACGGGCTCGCCGATCTCGCGCGCCCACGCGTCGAGCTCCGCGTTGAGCCGCGTGCTGTCGACGGTTAGTGGAGGGCGGACGTCCCCGTCCGCCCCCCGAAGGCGGACGGGACGTCCGCCGTCCTTTCCGCCGAGGCGGATGCGTTCTCCGTCGGAGAGGATGTGCGTGATCACGGCCGCGTCGATGGAACCGTGCAGGTCCTCGAACCACAGGATGTTGTCGGGAATCGCGATCGGTGCCGCCTTCTCGAGACGCGTGTTCGTCGCGCTGCTCGCGGTGCGCTACAGCGGCTCGGTGCTCGCGTGGCGCAGCCGCCTGCGACTGCGGAGCTGTTGATGTACTCGAAGTCGTCGAATGCCCACGCGCTGGCGAAGGCCGGGTAGTAGAGGACGAGCGCGATTGAGCGCGCGCGTGAATCCGCGCGATAATCAGGCTTTGTCGTCAAAGGGAAACGTGTGCCGATGGGGAGCGACAGCCTTCGTCCGTTCGGATCGTCCGGCCTCGGGCCGGGAATGGTCCTCGACGGCAAGTACGAGATCCTGAACCGGCTCGGCGCCGGCGGGATGGGCGAAGTCTTCAAGGCCCGCCACGTCCACCTCAACACCTTCCGCTGCATCAAGGTGATGAAGCAGTCCCTCCTCGAAGACGAAACGGTCCGCAATCGCTTTCTGCGCGAGGCGCGTCTCGCGACGCAGATCCATCATCCGAACATCGCCGTCGTCCACGACTTCTTCCTCGGCGAAGGCGGCAGCTACATGGTCACGGAGTTCATCGACGGAACGACCGTGCGCCAGTGGAGCGCCGCGTACGGACCGTTCCCGCTCGCACTCGCGGCCGACGTCGCCTCGCAGGTCCTCGCGGGACTCGATCACATTCACCGCCGCGGCCTGCTCCATCGCGACATCTCGCCGGACAACATCATGCTCGCGTACGACAGCGACGACCGGCTCATCGCGAAGATCATCGACCTCGGCATCGCCAAGGACACGACGAGTACGGTTTCCGCCGACACCACGCAGGCCGGCATTCTCATCGGCAATCCGAAATACATGTCGCCCGAGCAGTTCGGGCAGCTCGATGACGGCGAATCGCTCGACGGCCGCGCCGATCTCTACTGCCTCGGCGTCGTGCTCTACGAGATGCTCCTCGGCGTGCCGCCGTTCATCAGCGAGACGCCGCAGGGCTACATCATGAAACACCTCACCGCGAAGCCGCGGCGCTTCGCCGAGGCGCGGCCGGGCACGGTGTGGTCGGACGGCGTGGAGCAGATCATCTTTCGCGCGCTCGAGAAAAATCGCGAGCAGCGTTTCGGCGACGCGCGCGCGTTCGCGGTCGCGCTCGAGCGATTCCTGATCGTGCCCGCGGGCACGCTCTCGCGCGATGTGGTCTCGCGTCTGCGGCGCGGCAGCGAGCGGGCGACGCTCAACCAGCCGCTGCAGGGCGACACGCCGACGATTGCGGACACGCCGATCCCCGCGGCCGAGGCGACGGTCGCCGTGGACACCACGAAGACCGAGGAGAACGCGTTTCACTCCGCGTTCGAGCATGGCAGTTCCACGGCGCTGCGCGCGTTTCTGGACGCGTATCCGAAGTCGGTGCACGCGGATCGCGCGCGGAAGATGCTCGAGGAAACGCTCGCATTCGAAACGGCGGCGAAGAGCGAGACCGAAACGGGACTGCGCGAGTTTCTGAAGATGTGGCCCGAGGGCCGGCATCACCTCGAGGCGGAGATCCGCCTCGTCGAGCTGAAGGAACGGCTCGCGGAGCAGGCGTTCGCGCAAGCCGTCGCCGCGGACTCGTACGCCGCCGTGCGCGATTTCCAGGCGCGCTTTCCTGCGTCGCCGAGGATCGAGGAGGCCAAGCGCATCGCGGCGGAGCGGCTGGCGTTCGAGAGCGCGTCGGCGGACGACAGCGAGGATGCGTGGGAGACGTATCTCGCATCGTGGAAAGACGGCCCGCACGCGGGCGACGCGCGAACGCGGCTCGAGAACGCGCGCGCGCGCGAAGAGGAGGCGTATCGCGAAGCATCGGACGCGAAGACGGCCGCGGCGTGGGACGCGTTTCTCGCGAAGCATCCGCACGGCAAACGCAACGCGCGCGCACAACGCAATCGCCGCGAGGCGGCGGCGTTCGAGGAGGCGCGGGCGGGCGGACGGGCGGCAATGCAGGACTTCGTGCGCCGCCACGCGGACGGACTGCTCGTGAAAGATGCGCAGCGGCTGCTGCGGCAGATGCAGGACGACGACGACTTCGCGCACGCGCAGTCGATGGACAAACCGGCGGCCTGGCAGCTGTATCTCGCCACGCATCCCGGCGGCGCGCACGCGTCCGCGGCGCGCGAGCAGCTCACCGCGCTCGAAGATGCGGCGTTCGCGTCGCTGCTCTCATCGAAGAATGTGAAAGCGGGCGCGCAGTTCCTCACCGACTATCCCGACTCGCCGCGGCGCGACGAAGTGAAGCGGCTCACCGCGAAGTGGCGTGAGTCCGTGGCCGTGCAGGAAGCGCTCGATGCCATCGCGGCGGGAGACGTCGCGCGCGCGGAGAGCTTGCTCGCGCAGGTTGCCGATCCGGCGCGCCAGAGCGAGATCCAGGCGGCACTCGAGGCCGCGCACGATCGGATGAGCTGGGACGAAGCGACGCGCGCGGAGTCGACGCTGTCGCTGCGCTCGTACATCGAGGCGCGGCCGGACGGGCGGTGGGCGACGGAGGCGCGCAAGCGACTCTCGAAGCTCGAAGTGGCGACGCAGGCCGCGGAGCCGGGTCACTGGAATGATGCGTGGGAACGCGGCACGATCGACGCGTGGGATCGCTACCTCGCCGCGCATCCGGACTCGGCGCGCATCGAGGAAGCGCGGCGCTGGCGGCAGGAAGCGTCGGACTTCGAGCTCGCGGTGTCCGAGGATCGGAAAGTGATGTGGCGCGCGTTTTTGAAGACGTGGCCCGAGGGGCGGCATCACATCGAAGCAGCGATCCGCCTGCGCGCGTGCAAGTAGTCAGGACGCGCCCGGCCGCGCGAGGTAGTGGGACCTTCAACATTGAAAGCATGGGTGCCAATGCTTGTCATCCCGAGCGTGAGCGCGGGACCTGGGGGAAGGGTGGCACGAAGCCCGCGCCTCGCGCCGCCGCCCGCCCAGGTCCCTCGCGACGCTCGGGATGACAAGGCTGGCAACGCATGCCTTCAAGGTTGAAGGTCTGGTAGAGCCCACGTTTCGCCGAGCTTACGAGTGCGAACCCGATGACGATCAGCGTCAGCAGCGCAACGAGCGTCGCGGCGCCCTGACTACCGCGAGCCAGCCGGAGCGCAAGAAGCAGCAGGCCGATCGAGAGGAGTTCCCACGCGAACACGGCACGATAGAACCACTCTTCGCCGCGTTCTCGAGTAGACGCCGCCTTTTCACGCCGCGGCCCTGCCGCGGCGATACAAAGCGGTGGCTGCCGCCACCGCAGTCCAGACGAGGATCAGCATGCGCACGCCGGCGGGACCGAACACGAATCCCGCGACTGCGCCGGCGACGATCATCAATGCGACGCCGCCCGCGATGACGTGGAAGCGCTTCATGCGCGGACTCCTGCGCCACGTCCCGTCGCGCCACGCCGCGCGCAACTCGCGGAGATGCATCGTTCCTTCGCCCTTCCCGCCGTAAAGCAGCATGGCGATGATCCCGCCCATGAACATCGCGAAGCCGAGTGCGATGAGCGAGGGCAGCGCGACGCGCAGCACGCGCGCGTGGGGCGCGAAGACGTCGTCGAGCCGGTGCAGGGCATCGATGCTCTCGCCGATGCCGATGATCACGGCGGCGATGAGGACGTTGAACATCAGGCGCGCGAAGCGGATGAGGGAGGCAACCGCGGCGGCGCGGTTCACGCTGGGACGGTTCCGCGGTCGATTGTGAAGGTTGCGACGATGCTCGTCCCGAAAAACCTGCGCGAGAGAAGCCGGGACTCGAGAACGAACACCGCCGCCAGGAGTTTGTGGAGCCAGCGAACAGACGGCCCGGGCGCCGTCAGTGCCGCGTTCCGCTTCACCTTCAATCGCGCGGTGACCCACAGGACCGGGTACAGAGGACGAAAGAAATAGCCTCGCCACGTACAGCGTGCGCCCAGCGCGCGTTCCAGTTCCGCCATCTGTGACAGGGTATAACGCCGATAATGGCCGTAAAACTCGTCATGGTTCGACCATAGTTCATTGCGAGCGGGGACGGTGACGATGACGCCGGTGAGATTTGGAAATGCAATCGTGATGTCTCGAAGAAACGCCGTCGGATCGGACAGGTGCTCAATGACGTCGAGAAGAAGAACGACTGCGACCCGCTCGCGCTCCGCCATTGGGAGCTCCAGTGCGTTCATTTCCACGCGGACGAATGGCTCGGCTCCGCGCAGAGGTGTCGCCGGGCCCAGCTCGATCCCGTTGCAGGCGATTCCCCGCTCCCGAAAATAGCGAACGACGATCCCGCGCCCGCAGCCAATGTCGAGCAGTTCCCCCTCCGCCGCGCCGAGCCGCTCGTACGCTCGCAGCACGATCCGATTTCGAGCGAGATGCCACCAATGATGCTCGGCACCGTCCGGATACGCGAGATCGAATTGCCCGGAGGCGAATTGCGAGGCCATGAAGATGAACAGTCTACCTCGCCTGATTCGAGCCGGGCTTGATCCCCGAGTCTTCGCATGCAGTGATGTGAGTCCCCTCTCCCCCGGACACGGAGGAGAGGGTTAGGGTGAGGGGGTGTTCCGTCCGCCACCCGGAGAACCCCTCACCCTAACCCTCTCCCCGCGCGGCGGGGAGAGGGGACAAGCTCGCAATCAGGCGGCCGTAGGTCGTGCCGTCGCGATGCTTGACTGAAGACCATTGGGGCTTGATCCGTCTTTGACTACGGCCGCTTCAACAGACGCTCCATCTCTCCGGAATGCTCTCCCATGCTTCCCGCGGCCAGGAAGTTGAGGCTGACGCCCGAAAGAGCACTGAACAACACGACGAGGAGGATGATCAGCGCGACCTTCTGCCGCATCCCTTCGCTCTCCAGCGTCAGAACGAGGAGCCCGATCAGGAGCATGGCGTTTCCGAGAAACAACAATACGCGGTGCCATCTCATGCCGGAGGCGGCGACCTGCGCCTCGATGAGCGCACGTTTGCGCGCATTGGAATCGTATTTCTTTTTCAGCTCTTCCTTCTTGTCGTCGAAGGCCTTCTGGCGATCGCGCTCCCTCGCCTGGCGCTTCTCCTGCTCTGCCGCTCGCTGCTGCTGTTGTCTTTGAATCTCTTCGGGACCCAGCGAGTAGTTGATCGGCGTCTCGATCTCGCGTTGAGCGGCATCCAGATCCGCCTTACGCTCTCTCTCCTGGGCGCGCGTCAGGTCGTCCAGATCGAGCTCCATCAGGCTGTCGAGCTGGGTGAACTCCGATTGCGCGCGCGCCACCGCGGCGGATTTGAAACCTGGAATCAACGGTGCGGCGAGCACGAAGATCAAGCCAAGGATGATGAGGATCTGAGCCGGGGCGCCACTGAGCTTCGAGAACATTCCGTTGCTTCTTTCCATTTCTGGCTCCTCCAGTTAATCGATTGAAACGACTCGACTTCCGAGCGAGTGTGCTCCGAGGGACATTCATGGCACCCGCGGCCAGACCGCGGGGCCGCAATTGAACCAGAACTAAAGAGAACTTGATGGGGGACGGTTGGGCAGGAGTATACAACCGGTGCGGAGCATCACGCGTCAGCTTTTGACGGCGGGCGCGAGTGCACCGACGTGCCGCCGCCCAGTTTCGATGTTCCCGAGGGGACTCGCCGCCGGGCCGGACAGTCAGCCCGCCGAGTTAGGGCGGTGCGGATCATCGCGTTTCGATCTACAGACTGTAGAATGGGAGCGCGAAATGGATAAGTCTGAGGCGGTTACGCCCGATTACCGCCCGGGAAGAGCGAATGCTGCTATCGTCCACGACATGGAGAGCGGATGCTAGCTGAGAAGTTCGACTTATATGAGGGTCGTGATCCTCGTGACGTTCCCGCGTATTCGTTTCGCGAAGTTGCGCTCAGCATAGATGTACCTGTTTCAACTCTGCGCGCGTGGTGTGCCGGCCAAAGCAATTTCGCGCACGTTTTGTCACTTCCCGAGGACTGGACGGAGTATCACGCGCTCTCGTTCTTCAATTTGATCGAAGCGAATGTCGTCGCGGAGCTTCGTCGCGAGCACAAAGTGCCGATGCGTCGGGTCCGTACGGCTCTCGAGTTCCTGGCGGAAAACGTTCCGGTACCCCACCCGCTTGTTGAGAAGGAGCTACTTGTTACTCCGAATCAGCGCGTATATATCGTTCACGAAGGCAAGCGGATCGACATTTCGGCTGGCGGGCAGTGGCCGCTCGATGCCGTTGTAAGGAATCTTCTCCGGCGCGTTCATCGTGGGCGACACGGCATTCTCGCTTTTTTCCCTCGGGTTCGGCCGCCGAAGCAAAACTCCTTGCCTGAAGAGGAATATGCACCCGTGGTCGTAGATCCTGAAGTATGCTTTGGTCGACCCTTGATTGCTGGCACTGCCATCCCTACAGATGTCGTTGCGGACCGATACCTCGGCGGTGACAGCATCAAGAAGATGTCGGAGGATTACGATCTCTCGGAAGAGCAAATCGAGGCGGCGCTTAGATTCGAGCGATTACTCAAAGCTGACGCAGCTTGATCTGCCAGGGTTCACGTACTTTTTTGATTCCACAAACATGATCCGCGAGCTTGCCGACGCCCTTCATCAGCGCGGCAGGCTGGTTCACATGCACGATCAGATGTTCCCCGATCGGACTCCGGATCGGGTGTGGATACCCGAAGTCGCGAAACGAGACTGGATCATCCTTACGCGAGACAGGCGGTTGCAGACGCGGCATCTCGAGTGGATGGCGTTCCTTAGAGCTAAAGCCCGCGTGTTGTGGTTCAAAGGGGATCGAGCGTCGGATGTCGAGATTATGGAAGGTTTTCTTCGTGCGCTTCCAAAGCTCGACAAGATGGTGGCTACACTTGCCGCGCCGTACATCATAAAGGTAACGCCAGCCGGTCATGTCGAGCAGATCTATCCCGAGCTGACTGACGATACGAGAGAACCTTAGAGCACTGCCGACTCACGCATTCGTTCATACATCGGCCCAGCGCCTCAGAGCGACAGTTCGCCAGTTTCCTCGTTACTACCAGAGCGCTCCGACTTCCCGTGTCTTCAACTCACATCGTTTTCCCCTTCTCGAAGCTTTTTCCTGGCGCACCAGCCGCCGTGACGCCGTGCGTCCTGGATGTTCCCGAGCGGGTAGGCCGGCTGGCCGGACAGCCAGCCCGCCGTCAGCTCCTGTGCATGGAGTTAGGCGCCCGGCTCACTTCAACTCGTAGACGACGCCGACCCTGAATGTTAGTTGCTGTACTCCCGTTTCGATCGACGGAGCCTCTGCAGTGACCGTGATGCTCTGGGCAACTGCGCCGTAAGCTGGAAAGTACCCTTGCTCGGACACGCAAACGACGTCTCCGAGTTTTTTGGACGAGAGTGTGGCGAGCTTCTCGGCCTTGGTGCGGGCGTCGTCGAACGCCCGCTCCAAGCCACGCAGTTCAGCGGCCTTCTGATCAGCGGAAGAGAATTGCAATGCACCCGCTTCGTTTGCTCCCTTCTCGACGGCGAGCTGGAGGAGTTCGCCGACCGACGCAAGATCCTCACGGGTAACTGTGACGAGATTTGTGACGCGATAGCCGGATAACCGCTTTCCCTCCTCGTCTCGCGAAGTGATCGCGAAGTTTGTTGTTTGGATCTCGCTCGGCTTGACGCCACGTTCCTTCAACGCCGCTATCACTGCGTTCACTTTCTGCGTGTTGCGGCGAAACGCCTCACCAGCGGCGGGCGACTGCGTTTCTACACCAACCGAGAAAGAAACGCGGTTCGGAACAAGTGCAATGGTGGCTGTTCCGTTTACGGTGGCAGTCCGACCCGTTTCTGAAGAGCAATTCTGAAGCTGACCAAAGGCTCCGTGCGCGAATAGACAAAGAAAAAGTACACCTGCGACTCGGTGCATAGCGCCTCCTGACGTTCAGTTCGTTCCTCATGGCTGGCTGACCGTACTCCGAAATCAGTCCGGGCAGACGCGTTCTCACTG
The DNA here is from genome assembly GCA_035525285.1 of Thermoanaerobaculia bacterium. GTDB lineage: Bacteria > Acidobacteriota > Thermoanaerobaculia > Gp7-AA8 > Gp7-AA8 > QHVT01. The sequence goes on along the minus strand of DATLFB010000095.1, from coordinate 36,005 downwards.
GATTCGCTCCGAAATGTTGCTGGCTCGTTTCACGCCGTAAGTTCAGGTGCGCCTAACGGGCATTTCGTACTGCGGCACGACGTCATGGATGATGAGGTAGATATCTTCGTCGCGAGCCTTGGATATCTTCATCGTGATTCCTGGATATCTTCGTCGTGATATCTGTCTCGTGATATCTGCATAGGATATCGACGCAGCGCATGGCCCTGTTTTCTCCAAGAGATGGGAGGCGCCCCAGCAGTTTTCAGGCGCTCCCCACCCTCGGTGGAATCGCGGCCGTCGAGCGTAGCGACCTCCATGGACGACGCTGGATGAGTGCTCGAAAGGATACCGCCTTGATGTGCGTGAGAGGATTCGATCGGGTGTGAAAACCGGCGCGTCACTCGTGCGATCCGCTCCCGGTCCCATTCATCGATCACATTCACGCACGCCCCCGTTCCCCCTTCCCCGCACGATCATCGAGACCGATGCGCCTCGGAGCCCTCGCTCGAGCCGTCGATGCGGGGCGACCTGGTGCGGAGCCGCCAGCCTTTCCACCCTGCCCACGATGCCCCGCGTAGTAGGATGGCGCCCTCAACCTCCAGTCTGGTTTCGTTCCGGTTCCCCGGGTGGTCCAACGCTCATGCGAGCAACCCTGGCACCACATCAGCACAGTCCGGCAGCGCTCGAGAAAAGGAACGGCGATGTTTGATGATGTCCTCATCGAGTCCGCGGGGAAGGACAAGAGGAAGGGCGGCTGGGTCACGGCCCTCATCTCGGCGGTCATTCACATCGGCATGGTCGGCGCGATCATCGCGGCCGGGTACTGGGTGAAAGAGAATCCCGAGGTCATCGAGAAGCCGATCAGCGCGTTCATCGTCCCCGCGCCGCCTCCGCCACCTCCCCCGCCGCCCGCGTCGAGCTCCGGCGCCACGAAGCCGAAAGTGGAAATCGAGCAGCCGAAGGAAACGCCGAAGGAGACCTTTCGCCAGCCGACCAATGTTCCGAAAAACATCCCGCAGGTCGACACGCCGGAAGACGCCGATGAGGGAGTCGAGGGCGGTGTGGTCGGAGGCGTGAAGGGCGGAGTGGTGGGCGGCGTGGTAGGCGGAGTCGTGGGCGGCACTCTCGGCGGAACGCTGGGCGGACAGCTCGGCGGAACGCTCGGCGGCACGGGCGACTCGCCGGTGCGCGTCGGTGGAAACGTGAAGGCGCCCGTGCTCGTCAAACAGGTCAAGCCCGTGTACACCGAGATTGCGCGGCGCGCGCGGATTCAGGGCATCGTGATTCTCGAAGCAGTCATCGATCGCAACGGCAACGTGACCGAGGCGCGCGTGCTCAAGGGACTGCCCATGGGACTCGATCAGGCGGCGATCAGCGCGCTCAAGCTGTGGAAGTTCAAACCGGGCACGTTGAACGGTCAGCCGGTCCCGGTGTACTACAACCTGACGATCAACTTCGAGATCCAATAGCGGGGACGAAGAGAGGAGAAGTAACGCATGGAAGGGATGGAAGCCAGTTTCAGTCTTATGGGAATGTGGGAGTCGATGACCTGGATGGGGAAATCCGTGGTGATCATCCTCTTTCTCATGTCCGTCTGGTCGCTGACCATCGCCGTCGAACGGCTCTGGCGATTCCAGAAGGCGAAGTCGCAGTCGCTGCAGCTGGCCCTCGGCGTGACGCCGCTGCTCAAGCAGCACAAGCTCGCCGAAGCGATCTCGATGGCGAAGGACAAGCGTTACCAACACAGCCACCTCGCACGCGTGCTCGCGGCGGGCCTGACGGAGTTCCAGTACGAGTCCTCGCAGGACCTGCCCGAGGACTTCGACATCGTCGCGTCGGGCAAACGCGCCATCGAGCGCGAGACGCTGATGACGACCGCGGAGATGAGGAAGGGCCTCGGGAACCTCGCGACCATCTCCACGACCGCGCCGTTCATCGGACTCTTCGGAACGGTCGTCGGCATCATCAACGCGTTCCGCGGCATGGCCATCTCCGGCTCCGGCGGCCTCGGCGCGGTGTCGGCCGGAATCGCGGAGGCGCTCGCGGCGACCGCGTTCGGCCTCTTCGTGGCCGTGCCCGCGGTGTGGATGTACAACTACTTCCTGAACAAGGTCGAGCGCTTCCAGGTCGAGATGGCGAACTCCTCCTCGCAGCTCGTCGACTACTTCATCAAGAATGAAGCGCGCGCGCGTGCGCGGTAGCGGAGGAAGAAACCCATGGCATTCGGCGCCGGTGGAGGAAGTCCCGACGAAGTGAAGGGGAACATCAACGTCACCCCGCTCGTCGACGTCTGTCTCGTGCTCCTGATCATCTTCATGGTCGTCACGCCGATGCTGCAGCCGGGCGTCGACGTGCTGCTGCCCTCGGGGCCGCACGCGGAGAAACGGCCGGGAGACAAGGGTGACCTGGTGATCTCGATCAAGAACGACGGGTCGATCTTCGTCGCACAGAACTGGATCCCCGACAAGGATCTCCCGACGTATCTGCGCGCCGAGTATCAGAAGGATCCCGCGCGCAACGTGATGCTGAAGGCGGACAAGCGCATCAACTTCGGCAAAGTGCGGCTGGTGATGCGCGCGGCGAACGAGGCGGAGTTCCGGACCGTCGCGATCCTGACCGAGAATCAGCAGGCCGGCTCGCAGATGGCGCAGGGGAGGATGTAAATGTCGTTCGGCGGTGGCGGCTCCGGCCTCCAGTCCGAGATCAACATCACGCCGCTGGTCGACGTGGTGCTCGTGCTGCTCATCATCTTCATGGTGGCGACGCCGATTCTCCAGATGGGACTCGACGTCGAAGTGCCGCCGAAAGTGGAGGTGACCGCGCCGCCGCCGGACTCGCCGGACACCCAGCTCGTGATCACGGTGAAACGCGACGGCGTCTATCTCAACACGCAGAAGGTGGCGGACACGAAAGCGCTGCGCGACGCGGTCGCGCGGCAGATGGTCTCGCGCCCGCCGGCCGAGCGCGTGGTGTTCATCAACTCCGAGGACCACCTGCAGTTCGATCTCGCCGTGGCGGCGATGGATGCGGCGCATGAGGCGGGGGCGGTGAAGGTGGGGTTTCTGACGGACGCGCCAAAGTGATTTGGGATTTTGGATTTTGGATTCGCGCCGCGGGCAGCGTAGGTACCAGGGCTTGTCATCCCGAGCGAGAGCGAGGGACCCGGGGGCCGGGTGGCGCGATTCCCGAGCCGCCCTACCGCCCAGGTCCCTCGCTCACGCTCGGGATGACAAGGCTGGCCACGCACGCTTTCAAGGTTGAAGGTCCACTGGGGCAACCAGCGCTGCGGGCCGTGCCCGCTGGCGGAGGCGTGTCGGAATCGAACCAACCTTTCGACGCTTCCGCGCCGAAACAACGGTTTTGAAGACCGCGGAGGCCACCAGACCCCATTCGCCTCCGGGTGGTGGGCGGTGCGGGAGAACGAAGCGGAAGAATTAAGAATTTCGAATGAAGAATGAAGAATTGAGAACGGCGAGTTGGCTCATTCTTCATTCTGAATTCTTCATTCGAAATTCTTAATTCTCGTCCTCCCTCCCTCTACAATCCCCACCGAATGCCCTTGCTCTTTCCCGCCTTCGCCCTCGCCCTCGGCGCGATCGTGGGCTCCTTTCTCAACGTCGTCATTCATCGCTATCCGCGGCGCGAGTCCATCGTGCTGCCGCCGAGCCACTGTCCGCACTGCAACGCGAGGATTCGCCCGTACGACAACATCCCGGTTCTCGCGTGGCTCTGGCTGCGCGGGCGGTGTCGCGACTGCCGGGAGAGGATCGGCGGACGCTATCCGCTCGTCGAGCTCGCGAACGCGCTGTTCTACCTCGCCGTCTTCCAGCGCACGGGATTGACGATCGGCTTTTTCCCACTCGCCGCGCTCGTCTCGATGACGATCGTGCTGATCTACATCGACCTCGACATCCAGATCCTGCCCGACGTGATCGACCTGCCGGGCATCGCCATCGGCCTGGCGATGGGCGCCGCGCATTTCGGCGCGTTGTATCCCGACCTCATGCTCTCCTCCACGCTCCTGGAATCCGTCGCCGGCGCCGTCGCGGGCGGAGGCATCCTCCTCGCGATCGCGCTCAGCTACAAACTCGTTCGCAAAGCGGAAGGGATGGGACTCGGCGACGTGAAGATGATGGCCATGCTCGGCGCGATCGTCGGATGGGAGCCGCTCTTCGCCCTGCTCGTCTTCGCCTCGATCGCCGGCGCGATCACGGGACTGGTCGTCGCCGCGCGCAGCGATCAGGGCATGAAGGCCGCGGTTCCCTTCGGCGTCTTTCTCGGCCTGGCGTTTCTCGTGGTGCTCTTCTTCGGGCCTACACTGATGCGATGGTATCTCGCCCTGCTGGGGTCCTGAACAAGATCGGCTTCCGCCGCGACGTGAAGCTCTTCCTGGCGGTGCTCGTCGGGTTTCTGGCGACGCTCGTCGTCGTTCTGCTGCTCCTTCTGCAAAGCAACGTCTCGCAGATGCGGGAGATCCTCGCGGCACGCCAGAACAACCTGGCGGAAGCGGCCATGCTGGATATTCGCCGGATGCCCGCGCATTCCGACCTGGAAGCGCAGCTCGCTGCGATCCGCACGCGCTACGGTTTCGCCGCCATCGAGTACGTTGCGGGCAATCGGCCCCCGATTCAATCGGGGCATCCTGGCGAGCCTTTGGATGTGATCGAGAAACGGTTTCCGAACGGCGCGGTCCGTTTCCACTCCGACAACTCACCCTTCGAATCGATCCGCCGCCGCTTTCTGTTCAGCGCCGTGATCTCGCTCGTGGCCACCTCGATCGGCATCGCCCTGCTGATGCTCTACCTGCCCCGGATTCTCCGCCCGGTCGAAGCGATGCTCGACGATGCACGCGCGCTCGGCGAGCGGGATCACGACACCGACGAAGTGTCCTATCTGATCGATACGTTCCGCGGATCCATCGCCACGCTGAAGAGGCAGGAAGCGGAGTTGAAGACGCTCCACGAACGGGAGAAGGTACGCGCGGACGACCTTCAGACCATCACCTCTACACTCACGCGCAGCCTCACGTCCGGCTTCGTGGCGATCGGACCCGCCGACAGGCTTCTCGAGATGAACAGCGCCGCACGCGAAATCCTCGGCCTTGCCAATGACCTCCCCGTGGCCGGTGAACGGATCGAGCGCGTGATCGGGAAGAACCGCTTCGCCGACGTCGTGAATGACGCAATCGGGCAACGGAAGGCGCTCTCGCGCGAAGAGATCGAACACCTCGCGCACGGACAGCCGAAGACGATCGGCCTCACGATCGTGCCCCTCTTTAACAACGCCGGCGCGTTCCTCGGCACGCTGGTGCTCTTCACCGATCTCACCGACGTGCGGCGGCTCGAGCAGCGCGTGCGTGACATGCAGGCGCTGGCCGACCTCGGCGAGATGTCCGCCGGCATCGCTCACGAATTCCGCAACGCCCTCTCGACGATCCATGGGTACCTTCGCCTGGCACAGCGCCAGGGCTCGATCGACGAAGTGCTCGCGAGAGTGCAGCGAGCCGATCAGGAGGCGGCGGCGCTCGGCGCGGCGATCGAGTCGCTGCTCAACTTCGCGCGCCCGATGACCGTCGATGTGCGGCCGGTCGACGTTGCGGAGCTCAGCGCGCACGTGGTCGAGCGCCTGGAGGCCCATACGCGCGGCATTGTGATCGACATCCACGGAACGGCAGTTGTCGAAGGCGATCCATCGCTGCTCGAGCGCGCGATCGAGAACATCATCCGCAATGCCATCGATGCCATCCGCGAGAGCGGACGGAAGGGGCGGATCGAGATCATGGCATCGGCGGATCCTCCGACGCTGACGATTCGCGACAACGGCGCAGGCTTCGAGACCGAGACGGCGGGACGTCTTTTGCTGCCGTTCCAGTCGCGCAAGCCGGCCGGGCTGGGGCTCGGGCTGCCGCTGGCGCGCAAGATCGCGCTGCTGCACGGCGGCAGTCTGAGTCTGAGCGGCCGCGCCGGCGAGGGCGCGATCGTACGGTTCGAATTCCCGCCGGCAGGTTCGCAGCCATCAGGGCGTGAAGCGAAAATCTCCGAACGCTGAGATCCTTCGCTGCACGCATTCGGAATGATGGAGCGTTACAATTAGTAACAGTCATTCGCGATCGCGATTCGCTCGATCTCGGCCGCTTATCGAACAACGTCCGTGTTTTCTATCGGTTGCACAGGAGTTACCACCATGGCATATCGACTGCTTCATCGCGGACCCGACATGCAAAGCAGACAGCGCGGCTACTCACTCGCGGAAATGATGGTCGTCGTGGCCATCATCGGCGTGTTGTCGCTCGTGGCCGTACCGAGCTTCATCACGTATCAGCGTTCGGCGCGGCTCAAGACGTCGATGCGCCAGGTGACGAACGATCTTCGCGCGGCCCGGCAGCGCGCGGTGGCCAGGAACGTTTTCGTGAAGCTCAGCTTCAACAAAGATGTGAATCCCGGAACCTTCCGCATCTTCGAGGCGACGTCCGGCGTCACCGTCACAGCAGTGAACTGGGTGCAGACCGCGCCGCAGGCGGCGGGCACGAGCAAGGTGCTCGAGAAACCGATCACCTTTGAGAACGTGAACTTTACCGACGTCGTCGATGGGGACGGCAACACGGATGGTGAGTTGGACGTCATCTTCCAGAGCGACGGCACGGCCGTGCTTCCGGGCGGCGTGACGACCGGTGAGCTGAAGGTGAAAAGCAGCGACCCCATCCCCATTTCGTCCTACCGGATCACGGTCACCTCCGTTGGGAAAATCACCGCGCAGTAGAAGGGAGACTTCATGAGCACGAGTGCACACCGCGGCGAGCGCGGATTCAATCTCATCGAGGTCCTGATCGCGATGGCCATGTTATCCACTGTTCTGCTGGCCGTCGTGACCCTCTTCTTCATGGGCCGTCGCAACGTCTACAGCGGAAGACAGATGACGCGCGCCACTTCCGTCGTCGTCAATGCCGGCGAAGATCTGAGCGCGTTGACGGCGCGGGAGATCTTCGAGGCATTCACGATTCCCGCGAATGAAACGAAGGGGAATCGGACCATCGCCGGGGTCAACTATACGAATGCCATCTTCCGGTCGACCACCGACACCTCGAAGGACAACACCGCGGACGGATACGCCTATCTGGCGCGGTGGAAAGCGCTGCTGCCGGCGGAGCGAGTGAGCGGCGGAAGGGTCACGCTGGTCATTCTTCCCTCCCAGCAGGCGGATGCCGCCGATGTCACCACCGCGCGCGTGCTGCGCGTTCGGGTCATTACCGAGTGGACCGAGGCGACACGCGCCCGGCACGTCTTCAGCGACACGGTCAAATTCAATCGCAGACTTGGAGTCTGACATGCGCCATCAGCGGACGTCTCTCGCCTCCACGCAGCAGCACGGCTACTCGATTGCCGAAGTGCTGGTCGCCATGGCCGTATTCACGGTCATCATCCTCGCCGCGCTTCTGCTGTACGACCGCAGCAACAAGGCCTTCACGCAGTCGATGCAGTCGTCGGACATGCAGCAGAGCACGCGTGTGGGGTTCGGCAAACTCGTTTCCGATGTGCGGCTGGCGGGTTTCGATTTCGACCGCGACGGGATCCCGTTCGGCTCGATCGCGCCGCTTTGGAAACCCGGCACCAGTTACGTTCCCGGCAATCGCGTGCAGCCCAGCATTCCGAACGGGCACACGTACGCATGCACGGCCGGCGGGACGAGTAGCGCAACTCCGCCTACCTGGAACGACGCGTCAGGTGCGACCGTGACCGAAGTCGCCCCTTCCACCGTGGTCTGGAAGGAAGCCGGCAGCATTCAGTATCAGCAGCCGGACGAGCAGATCGAATACGCCGGCACCGCTGCGATCGTCCTTCGCGCCAATTTCAACTATGACGTGAGCAGCGACCAGTGCCCACCGCCGGGAGACCCGGCGGTGCCATGTGAGAACGGGCGTGAAGTGGACCTCGAATCGGATGCCATCCAGGTGGTCACGACTCGCAACTCCGAGATCGTCGCCTACGCCCTGGTGTCCCAGTCCGGGAACTCCCTCGCGAACAAGGACAAGATCGTCTTTTATGCGGATGTGAAAGACGAACGCCACGTCTATCCCGGAAGCTCCGACCCGGACGAGGACAAGGTCGAGATCAGCGGCGTGGACCTGACCAGCAACTATCCCCCCTACACCCTGTATCGCTATACAGTCAACGACGACGGCACTCCGACCGCCGGAATGCCGATCGCCGAAGATATCCGTAGCCTGCGTTTCCGCTATTTCAACGACACGGGCGGCACGGACAAAGCGGAAATCGGCTGCGGCGATCCCGATCCCGACGTCTGCGCCGCTGAGACGGTGCCGAACGGCGAGGGTGCGTACGACGCCGATGACTCCAGTGTCGAGATTCCGGAGCGCGACCTCCGCAGCAGCATCAAATCGATTCGTATCGAGCTGCTCGGAATGAGCCCGGACCCCGATCGCGACTACACCGATCCCAGCGACACCGTCGCACCGAGGCACCGTAAGTTCCTGCTGGAGACGCTCGTGGTCCCGCGCAATCTCGGCAAACGGGGCATGAAGGAGTTCAGCACCGAACTTCCCGGCAAACCGACACTCAACACGGCCTGCGTGGGAAGCTGCAACGCCATCTACCTCACCTGGTCCCCGCCGACAGGGTTCAGCGGCGACGTCGACAGCTACAACATCCTGTACGAACAGGGGCCGTGCGGCGCAAACCCCACCTACGTGCATGCCGAAGACGCGGGCAACAATCTCGAGGGTTACGCGACGCTCTTTGTCGTGCCGGGAAATGATTACCGCGTTTCCGTTCAGGCGGTCAACAAGTTCGGTTCCGCGACCGCCGACCAGTGCCTCGAGGTCTCGGTCCTGAATACGACCAAACCGGACAAGCCTGCCGATCTCAAGGCTTCCGGCGGGGATGATCCCGACTACGCCAAGGTAGCGAATCAGATCGATCTCTACTGGCCGCCGACCACGACGAACGCCACGACCACGACATCCTGCCAGCCCGCGGGAACGAAGGAGGAAGTGGAGATCCCGTGGGCGGAGAACATTTATTACCAGATCTGGCGCAGCACGAAGATCGACTTCGATCCAACGGACGGCACGCCGGACGAGGTGAAGATCCTCGATTACAACATCTCGCAGCAGCCGGTCGATGCCGGCGGAATGTTGAAGTGGAGCGATACCACGGTCGGCAACTGCCTCCCGTTCTACTACCGTATCCAGACGATCGACGCCTGCATCCAGAACTCGGCGATGAACGAGGGGGGCGACATCGAAATCGCCCAGAGCGGCATCTTCCCCGCGATCGGCACGGATGCGATCAAGGGTGAAGCCCTGAGTACGCAGACGCCGGCTGTGCCGGCCAATCTTTCCGTCTCCGCACAGAATCCGAGCCCCCCCCTCGGCCTTACGGACGTGACCATCGCATGGACTGCGGTGACCACCGACGACGGCGGCGAGCCCATGAACGTCTCCCGGTATCTCCTCGAGGCGAAGAACACCAGCGGCGGCTCTGACGTGAGCACCACGGCCTATACCTCCTCCGGGAATTTGCAGCTCGATGCCGGCCAGACCTATGACATTACCGCGACGGCGGTCGACTGCAACAGCAGCAACCCCTCCACGGCCCTGCCGTGGCCGTGCAACTGGATCGCGGGCAACCCGTCGATTGCCATGTCACAAATCTACGGCGGCAGCGGCACGCTTGTGGACCCATACATCATCGAGACGCCGACGACGCTCAGCGTGACCTTCACCAGCAACATCTCGAAGGTGGAGTTCACCACCTACGCTCCCGATGACACGGTCATCGACGGACCGGTGACCGACAGCGGTCCGAAGACCACCTTCGCCTACTCGATCCCCAATCCGCCGGACGGCGTGGTCGCCCGCATCCGCATCCTGGCGACGAGCCTGGACGGAAAATGCACGCTTTCTCCGAACGTTTATGTTCTCGACGAGCCGCCGCCGCCGTGCGAGCTGCTCGACGATGCGACCGATCCGACGGTGGTGACGTTCTCGTCCGGCACGGCGGTGGTGAACGCGACGCTGAAGAACTCGTCGGTCACCGATGATCTCGATCTCAAAAAAGTCATTGTGACCTGGAGCAAGACCGACGCCGCAGGCGGCACGGCACTCTCCTCGATCACGGTTCCGAGAGAAGGAGGAGGGACGTCGACTGTCACCACCAGCTGCGGCCCGAACGACACCACCGTCAAGGCGGATTTCAGCAGCTTGACGCCGGCCACGATCACGGCCGGTACGACGAGCTATCCAATCACGATTACGTTCAACAAGAATCAGTCGAACTTCATCGTCACCGGCGTATGCATCATCTATCAGGCGCCGGGAGGCGATCTCAAGCAATGCACCGTCTATCCGAGCGCGGGCTCCTGTTCCGAGCCGGCGGGCACATGCCAGTAAGCGAGGGTTTCCGATGCGCCTGAAAATCAAGCGTCCGTCCCGCCGCCGTCAGAAGGGCTCGGCCCTCCTGATCAGCCTCATGGTCATGGTCGGCCTTTCGCTCCTCGGTCTCGGATTCGTGGCCGTCTCCGAAACGGAGAGCGCCATCGCCGTAAACGAGCGCAACTACGTGCAGGCTCGCGCCGCGGCCGAGGCAGGCGTCCAGGCAGTGGTAGAGATGTTCCAGGACGCCACCTGGGCGAAGGACCGCGGCATTCTTCCGCCCAATACCACCGCACTCAAGACCTTGCGCACGTACGACGGGACCGAAACGGATTACTACAAATCGAATCCGAGCGACCTGCTGTTCGACATTCCCCTGAAGGGCGTGCGCGGGAACAAGTTTTACGGAGGTCTCGACACGGCCGACATCATGATCCGGTGGACGGACGGCGGACTCGATCAAACGTATCTCACCGCTCTCAGCAATGCGTTGTTCGTCAATCCGCCGGGGCAGCCGGAAAGCCTGAGGATCAGTGACATCCGCGTCTATGCGCCGCCCTGGCCGGCGGCGACGCTGAACGCTCAGGGGTTCTGGGAGGGCAGCACGCCACGTTACGGCGTGGCAACCATCCGCGTCACCGCCCAGAAGATCGTCAACGGGCGGGTCCGCGGAGAACGGTCAGTCAAGGCCATCCTCGCCGAGACACCGTTCCCCACGGTCGACGGTGCGATCGAGACCTCCGGCTCGCTGGTCGGGCAGGGAAACTTTCACGTCTACTGGGGAAAGATTCTTTCCGAGAAAGACATGCAGGTGAATCGTCCCGCTTACGGAATGCCGTGGTTCGACGGAAAGAACATGATGTGGTTCGAGTACGGTTACGATACGTCCACACCGCACAAACAGAACCAGGCCTACGACGTCGGCGACGTGGTGCATCCGGCGGGATGTCTCGCCGGCGATCCCGATCTCGTGAAAATCGCGTATCAATGCACGACAGCCGGAACGACGGCCCCGATAAGTCCCCCTGGCCCCGATTGCGCGGCCTTCACTGCCAACAAATCACCTGGCGCTACAGTCGTCGACGGCACCGTCGGGTGGACGGTCGTCCACGCACGCACGGTGCGCCTGGAATCGGACAGCACCTTCTACACGAATTTCAACTGGCTCTACCAGCTCGTCGAGAGAACCATTCCTGATCCCTGGCTTCATGCGCGCGCAAGGGGAACACTGGTGTACGACAACTCAAAGATCGTTCCCTGCAGCGACGCCGTCAATCCGCACCCGTGCGACTACAACCTCGAGACGCAATCCGTGACCGGGCGCTACTCGAATTTCTTCCAGAACCTCACGTCCACCGACGCGGGCACCCGACCGGAGCGCATCGAGGCGGTCTTCCCCACCATGGATTACGAGTTCTGGAAGGCGGTTGCGCAGTCGGGCAGCAATGACCCCGACAGCGGCATCTACTACTTCGAGTATGCCGGCGGTGTCAGCGACACTCACAACAATTTCAAGGGACCGGGCGGAAAAGTGAAGGACATCGTGACCTGGATCAACGCCGCCCCCCTTGGCGCGGGTGGCAAGCCTCTCAACGGATTGCTTCCCGGCTTCTACTTCTTCGACACGAAGAACAAGAAGAGCCCGCAATTCGACAAAGGCGGCGTCCTGACGCCGGAGGTCAGCATCAATTCCAGCTCGGTCACGACGAGCCCGAAGAAATTCCAGGCCCGCGGATACATCTACATGAACGCTGAGAATTTCGGATCGAGCGGCGTCGGTGTATTGATCTGGGACGACGTGTATCCGATGCCCGGCGAGCCCTATCGAGATATCGGATTCCGGCAGGTCGACGAAGCCACGAACGAATACTTACTGAACCCCGCCGCGGGAACGATTCCAACCGCCGACTATGTGGTCTTTGGAGTGGACAACCGGCAGCACGACTACCAGGACATCAATGGGAACGGCCAACTCGACATCTTCGTCGCTGACGTCACCGCCAACAACACGCTGCCATTGCTACGCCCCGACGGCGACACCACCAGCACGCCTGTCTGGTTACCGGTCCCGTGGTTCGAGGGCTGCACGCCACCCAACCCGATCGCCGACCCGAAGGTCGTCGGCGATTGTTCGGAGCCTCACGAGCCGTACCTGAATTTCATTTATCCCGATAAAGCCAGCCCCAGGGACGGAATCAAGATCGGATGGTCCGATCCATCCAGCACGGTTACCGGCTGGCGAAAGCCCAAGGTCCGCGGTCTGACCGAGAATTCCACGGTTGCCTGCACGACGGACTCGACAAACTCCGAGTGCACGTCGAATTCATGGGACGAGGACGGTGCGCTGGTAACACTCCAGCCCATCGTCTGGGGCGCGCTCTATAACGAAGGCGGCTACTCCGGCTCCGGCAACGCCATCTATTACGGCGCGATCCTCATGCGCGGCGACTTCAACGCCACGGGTACGCCGGAGGTGTTTTTCGATGAGTGTCTGGCCCGCGGCTGCCTCGAGACGCAGCTCAAAATGCAGCGCGTCTTCGTCTCGTCAATGGAAACGGACTGAAGCCGCTGGAAAACCGGCCGAATCCGAACTCGTCGTAGAGATCCTGCACGTCGACGATCTCGGTTCGCGATTCCTTCCTCGTCGCGTCGCGTTTTCAGCGGCGCCGCGGCGCAGACGAATGCGCGCGCGGAGATGATCACGAGGTCAGCCGCGCGCGTGCGATCGTTCTCGATTAATAGCCCGCATTTCTCACAACGCGAGGGGACCGCTTGACAGCCTGTCATCCCGAGCGTGAGCGAGGGACCTGGCTGGGCGGGTGGCACGATCAGTGCGCCTTCCACCCGCCCATGTCCCTCGCTACGCTCGGGATGACAACTGGCAAACGCACGCTTTCAAGATTGACGACGCACGAGTCAGTGGAGCGCCGCCGCCATCGGCGGCGCTTCATCAGCTCACCTCTTCAATCGCGTCGCCGGATCTCCGAACAACACGAACGTCGTGCGGATCTCCGCCATCGCCGCGCTTCGTTGCGCGGCGATGAACGCGTCGCCGATGCGCGGCGCTGTGAGCGCGGTCTGCAGGAAGGCGCGGCCCGCGGACGCCTGCGCCACCGGATCGGAAAGCGCGGACGACGCCCAGACCGCAATCGCGCCGCCGTTCTCCGACCGCATCAGCGCCTCGGCCAGGCTGTCGGTGAAGAGATCGTGGAAGTAGCCGTTGAGACACGTCATCGCGAGCACGAGCGGCAGCCGGTGACCATTCGTCAACTGCAGCGCGTCAGCACGAGTGAGGATGCGCTGCGCAGTCCAGATCTCGATCGATCCATGCCCCACGAACGCGGTGACGAGCGCGCCCTGATCGAGCTCGCCGAGAAGTCTCGCGCGCGCCGCGGCCGCGCCACTCGCCGCGACGTCGATGTGTTCCGCGATCATCCGGGCCGGCAGCGTCGCGGCGACCGCGCGTGTCTGCCCGGCGAACTGCGGATCGGCATCGGAGACGAACAGCGCGCGGCGCGACCACGAATCGAGCGCCGGCAGCGTTTCGTACGCGACGATCTTCCGCACCATCGCCGCCGCCTCGTCGCGCGTGCGCGCGGGAAGTCTGCCGATCGCGATCTCCGAGACGAGATCCCCGTCGAAGTCGGTGAACCATGCATCGCTCGCGGTGCGCAGCCATTGCGTCGCGACGAGGCGCGTCGGAACGAAATCGAAATCGCCCGCGCCGAGGTAGTTGCGGCTGTCGAAGCTCGCATCGCCGGCGAGCACGACGTAGCGCGGCGGCGTCCTCCACTTGCGCGATGCCGCGAGGAACGCGCGAATCGCCGCGGGATCCTTGTGGCCGGAATTGAGCTCGTCGTAGACGTCGGTCGTCGTCGCCACGAGCACCGACAGCCCCTGCGAGACGCGCAGTTGCCGCAGCGGCTCGACCGCGGACGCGAACTTGGGATGGGTGAGGATGACGACGTCCGCCTCTCGCGTCGCAAGCAGCGACGACGGCTCATTCGCCTCGGCGCGTGCAACCGTGTCGAACGCAGTCCGAGGCAGCGCGAACAGCACGCGCGTTCCAATGCCTTTCGCGGCGACGCTGCCGTCCGCGCGCAGCGGAACTTCCGCGACGTTCGCCGGATCGGTGATGTCGAGCACGAGCAGATCGCCGCGCGTGAATCCGGCCAGGCGCGCAAAGCGTCCGCCCTCGAGCGTGAATTGCAGGCGATCATGGTCGGCGCGATATCCACGGCTGTACGTGAGCTGCAACGCAATGACGGCGCTGATGTCGTCGAAGCCATTGACCGCGGCGTAGCCAATCTCGTTCGCTCCGTCGCGCAGCAGCGCGGCGGGCACATTCATCGTGCACGTCGTCCGCTGCTGTCCCGTGAACGCGCACTCGCCGATCGCGTTTCCGTTGACGGAGACGCGCACGCGATGCTGCTTGTCCGGCAGATCCGTTCCGCCCTGCAGCGTCACCGCGAGCCGCGCGTCCTCGGGCGCAATCGCAGTGAGCGTGAGCGTCTGGATCGTCGGAGACGCGGGATCGGTGGACACCACCGGCCCGAGGAATCCGTCGCCGTCGTCGTTGACGAGCGCGGGGAAGAAGAAGACTTTGTCGCGGCGCTCGATCGTCGTGCGGTACGACGTCTGTTCGATCGTCGCGTTGGCCGAGGCCACGCGCTCGATGCGTTTCGCCTTCGACGGACGTTCCGCGAGCCAGTACACGCGCTCGCCCGTCCACTGCGTGTCGATGGGAACGCCGTAGAAGGAGAGCGCACCGTTCTCCACGCGCGTCGCGACTTCAACGCCCTCGGTGAAGAGCGCGACCTTCTTCGCGTCGGCGCTCGCGTCGAGCGGCACGCGATACCAGCCCGGCGCGGCGACGTGCAGCTTCGTCGCGCGTGATCCTGCGAGATCGACTCTCGCCGTGGAGGACAGCCAATCCTGGCTGTCCATCGAGAGCGGACGGACAGACAGGATTGTCTGTCCTCCACTCGTCAGCTCCGCGATCGTGCGCGATACGCTGCGCCTCGCATCGAACGCTCCCCGCTTCGGCACGAACGGCCCGTGCCACGTCCGCTTGCCGTGCAGATCGAGCTCTTCGATCCAGTAGCGCGCGACGAGCGGCGCGCGCTCGTCCATCCATTGATAGCTGTTCCCCGCCGCGAGCGAGGCGCGGCCGGCGAGGAACGCGGAGCCGGCGATGAGGTGCGGCGTGAGGAGCTCGCGCTGCCCGCGCGTCTCGCGATGGACGCGGAAGCCCGCGTTGTCGACCTCTCCCGTCGTCTCCCACGAGAGGAGCACGCGCTTGCCGTCGCGCAGCGCGGTCGCGTCGAGTGAGTCGACCGCCGTCGGCGAGAACGTGCCGGCGAAGAAGTCGTCCGCCGCAATCTGCAGACTGCCGTTGCGATTCATCGCCACGCCGACGAAGTTCGCGGCGGTCACGGTGTTGTCGGTGCTCGACGCGCGAAGAACGCCGTCGACGTACACCGCTTTCAGGTCGTCCTCGATCGTGAAGACGAGAAGATGCGCTGTGTTCGTGGTGACGGTTCCCGTCGACGTGGAGAGAACCGTCGCCACGCCGTTGACGAACAGCGCGAGCGTGACCGTACCGTTGCCCTGCACGCGCGCCAGATAGCCGGTCGAGGTCGCGGGATCCCATCGTCCGACGAGATCGACGAGATTGTTCACGCTTGGATTGGTGACCTCGAACGCGACGCCGATCGAGTATTCCGTGGCCGGCGGGACCGCAGCGTTCGTGTAGCGGTTGTAATCGTTGTTGAGGTTGGGCGTGATGAAATCGGCGCTCGCGACGACCACGAGGCCGCTGCCACCGACCTCGCGCGTCCACGCTCCGCCGATTTCGGGCGTATGCGACTCGAGAAGCTGGTTCGAGGACTCCGTGAACGAGTCGCTCACGAAGAGCGTCTGAGCCGCCGCGGGAAACGCGGCAGCAAGGCAAAGACAGCCGACGACAAGCGCACGCACGGACATGGGGCCACCGGGAATTGCTGGAGTTGCGCTGCGAGTAGGGAGATCTTACGCCAGATCGGACGAGGGGGGAGGAATCGCCCACCCCGCACCGCCGTTATGGAACCGCCGCTCGAAAGGGAACGTTTTCGGGGACTGCGCGTCCAAATCGAAGCGAACGAAGAACATGCCTGAATTCATCATCCGAGTAGGAACCCCCGAGGGGGACGTGGTCGAGCGCCACGTCCGGGCAGACTCCCTCCGCTCCGCGCAGGACGAAATGCGGCGGATGGGCATGCACGTCTTCGAGGCGCGCCGCGGCGCGCTCGCCCTGCGCGACTACGTTCCGCGCTTCGGGAGAGTCATCTCCACCGAGCGCTTCCTGCTCTTCAATCAGGAGCTGCTCGCGCTCGTGCGCGCCGGTCTGCCGATCGTGCAGTCGTTCGACATCATGCTCGAGCGGCAGAAAAACGTGCGCTTCCGCGAAGTGCTCTCCGAGATCCGGGAGAAGATCATGTCCGGGGTCGCGCTGTCGGACGCGTTCGCCTCGTACGGCGAGATGTTCCCGGCGATCTACGCGACCTCGCTGCGCGCCGGCGAGCGCTCGGGCGACCTGGAAGGCGTGCTGAAGCGCTTCCTGCGCTATCAGAAGATGATCGCGAACCTCCGCAAGCGCGTCGTCGGCGCGCTCATCTATCCGGCCATCCTCGTGGCGCTCTCGCTGGGCATGATCTTCGTGATGCTCACGTTCGTGATCCCGAAGTTCGCCGACTTCTTCGCCGGCTTCGGCGCGGAGCTCCCGTGGTTCACGCAGTTCATGATCACGTTCGCCTCGAGCATGCGCCGGAACATCCTGCTGATCCTGGTCGGCGGCATCGGCGGATCGATTCTGCTCAATCGCTGGGTCAAGACCTCGGGACGGCTGCTGTGGGATCGCATGAAGCTGTACATTCCGCTGGTCGGAGGCGTGCTGCACCGCTTCGCGATCATGCAGTTCACGCAGTCGCTCGGGACGCTGCTCGCGGGCGGAACGCCGATGGTTCCGGCCATCGAGATCGCCTCGCAGTCGATCACCAATCAGCACGTGGCGACGAAGGTGTACGGCATCGTGCAGAACGTGCGCGAGGGCGAGACACTGTGGCGCTCGCTGGACTCGACGGGCGTGGTCAGCGATCTGGCCATCGAGATGATCAAGGTCGGTGAATCGACGGGTGCACTGACGGAAATGCTCGCCAATGTGAGCGAGTTCTACGATGAGGAAATCGAGGCCCGGCTGACGCGCATGGTGGCTGCCATCGAGCCGATCATCCTGGTCATGATGGGCGGCGTGATCGCCGTCCTGCTTTACGCGTTCTACCTGCCGCTGTTCCGCCTTTCGTCGGTCGGCTCCCAGGGATGAGAAATGAAGGTGCTGCGTGCTGAGTGCAACGTGCTGCGTAGGAGATCGCGGCCGGAATCACGCAGCACGTTGCACGAAGCACGCAGCACATAAAGACTATGGTCGCTGATCCGAATCGCACGCTGTACAAGAATGCCGACCCGACCGGCGAGGCCGCGCGCGCGAAGCGTCTGGCGGAGCAGTACGGGTTTCCCTTCCTCGATCTGGAGCACTTCCAGGGCGATCACCAGCTGTTCCGCGACATTCCGCTCGATCTGATGATTCGCTATCAGTTCCTGCCGGAGCATCGCGAGAACGACCGCATGGTGATCGTGGTCGGCGATCCGACGGACGTGCTCAAGCTCGACGAGCTGGAGCTGCTCCTCGGCACGCCGTTGACCGTGAAGGTCGCCTCGCCCGCGGCGATCCGCGACAAGCTGCAGCGCTCCGAGTCGACGCAGCGCGTGCTCGACGAGGCGACGGAAGGCTTCCGCATGCAGCTCGTCGCCGAGGATGAAGAAGGCGAAGAGACGGTCACGATCGACTCGATCACGCAGCAGGAAACCTCGCCGATCATCAAGCTCGTCGACTCGATCGTTTTCAACGCCATCCAGCGCCGCGCCTCGGACATCCACATCGAGACCCGCGACAACGAAGTGGTGGTCAAGTACCGCATCGACGGCGTGCTCTACGAGGCCCTCGATCCGATCGACAAGCGCCACCACTCCACGATCATCTCGCGCATCAAGATCATGTCGGAGCTCGACATCGCCGAGAAGCGCGTCCCGCAGGACGGCCGCTTCAAGCTCCGCATCACCGGACGTACGATCGACTTCCGCGTGTCGATCATCCCGACCGCGCACGGCGAGGACAGCGTCATCCGTATTCTCGACAAGGAGTCGATGTCGAAGGAGTTCAAGAGCCTCCGCCTCGACATCCTCGGCTTCGACGACTCGATGCTCGTCCGCTTCCGCAAGTTCATCAAGGAGCCGTACGGCATGGTGCTCGTCACCGGCCCCACCGGCTCGGGCAAGACGACGACGCTCTACGCCGCGCTGTCGGAGATTCAGTCGTCGGAAGACAAGATCATCACCATCGAGGATCCGGTCGAGTATCAGCTGCGCGGCATCTCCCAGATTCCGGTGAACGAGAAGAAGGGACTGACGTTCGCGCGCGGGCTGCGCTCGATCCTGCGCCACGACCCCGACAAGATCATGGTCGGCGAGATCCGCGACGAAGAGACGGCGCAGATCGCCGTGCAGTCGGCGCTCACCGGCCACCTCGTGTTCACCACGGTGCACGCGAACAACGTCGTCGACGTGCTCGGCCGCTTCCTGAACATGAAGGTCGACCTCTACAACTTCGTGTCCGCGCTCAACTGCGTGCTCGCGCAGCGCCTCGTGCGCCGGATCTGCGACCACTGCAAGCGCGAGGCGAACCATCCCGACTCGTTCCTGGTCGAGTCCGGCCTGAATCCGGCCGACTATCGCGGCAAGACGTTTTACGAAGGCGCGGGATGCCTGGAGTGCAACGGCACCGGCTTCCACGGCCGCTCCGCGATCTCGGAACTTCTCGACCTTTCCGACCGTATTCGAGGCATGATCCTCGACCGCCGTCCCGCCTCCGAGATCAAGAAGGCAGCCAAGGAAGAAGGCATGACCTTTTTGAGAGAGAGCGCGCTGTTCAAGGTGATGAACGGGGAAACGACGCTGCGGGAGATTAATAAGGTTACGTTTGTGGAGTAAGGCGAATGAAGGCAGAAGGCAGAAGGCAGAAGGCAGAAGTGAGAAGGATCACGCCGCTCGTGCGACGTGAAGACCTCGTTCTGCCTTCTGCCTTCTGCCTTCATCTAAATGCGCTCTTCCCCCCCGACATCGTCGCCCTCGAAACCGACGGCCTCTTTCACGCGCGCTTCGCCCGTGGCAAGAAGGGGCTTCGCGTCGGGCAGACGAAGACGTTGCGGGAGATTAATAAGGTTACGTTTGTGGAGTGAGGCGAATGAAGGCAGAAGGCAGAAGGCAGAAGGCAGAAGGCAGAAGGCAGAAGTGAGAAGGATCACGCCGCTCGTGCGACGTGGCGACCTCGTTCTGCCTTCTGCCTTCTGCCTTCTGCCTTCTGCCTTCATCTAAACTATGCGCTCCTTCCCCCCCGACATCGTCGCCCTCGACACCGACGGCCTCTTTCACGCGCGCCTCGCCCGCGGCAAGAAGGGTCTCCGTGTCGCGCAGACGAAGACGCTGCGGGAGATCAATAAGGTTACGTTTGTGGAGTAGGCGAATGAAGGCAGAAGGCAGAAGGCAGAAGGCAGAAGTGAGAAGGATCACGCCGCTCGTGCGACGTGAGGACCTCGTTCTGCCTTCTGCCTTCTGCCTTCTGCCTTCTGCCTTCATCTAAACTATGCGCTCCTTCCCCCCCGACATCGTCGCCCTCGACACCGATGGCCTTTTTCACGCGCGCTTCGCTCGTGGCAAGAAAGGTCTCCGCGTCGCGCAGACCAGGACTTATCGCCTCGCGGCGAACACGTTCACGCCGGCGATGGTCACGCCGCAGCTGGCGGATGAGGCTTCGCTCTCCGATGCGCTGCGCCGCCTGCGCGTGGAGACGGGCAAGTGGGAGCGCGTGTCGCTGCTGCTGCCCGACTCCTGGTTCCGCATCAACATCATGGATCTCCCGTCGCTGCCGCGAAACGGCAACGGCGAGGCGCTCGACGTCGTGCGCTGGAGCCTCAAGCGCACGCTGCCGATTCCCGCCGAGCAGCTGCGGCTCTCGTACAGCGTGCTCTCGCGCACGGCCGCGGGAGGCGCGCAGGTGCTCGCGCTGAGCGCGCTCGACAGCACGCTGAGCGCGATCGAGCGCGCGTTCGCCGCGCACGGCTTCGACGTCATCCTCATCGAGCCGGTGGGGCTGAACATCTGGAACGCGATCGCGGTGCACGAGCCCGAAACCGCCGTCGATCGTCTCTTCGTCTACGTCCGCGACGAAGACTTCACGACCGCCGTATTCCGCGGCCCGCAGCCGCTGTTCATCCGCTCGCGCAATCTGAGCGGCGACCGTACGCTCGATCAGGAGCTGCGCCTCTCGGCCAGCTATCTGCGCGATTCCTTCAACGTCGAGGGATTCGCGACCTGCTGGGTCGCCGGCGCGCGCGCACAGTCGATCGAGGAGACGCTCGCCTCCGAGTTCAACGCGCAGGTGCGCACGGTGAGCGCGCGCGAGTTCCTCGAAGAGGTGCCGGCGGGCGCGGAGAACCTCGACGCCGTCCTCACGGCCTGCACAGGAGTATTCACCGGGTGAAGCCGATCCATCTCAATCTCGCCGCGCGTCCCTATCGGGACTATCGCCCGGTCTACGCCGTGGTGGTCGTGGCCTCGCTCCTCATCGCGTTTCTGATGCTGAACAACATCGAGACCTGGTATCGCTTCCGCCGCGACACCGGCTCGACGCGCACGAAGATCGCGCAGCTCGAGGCGCAGACGCGCCAGGAAAAGCAGCGCGAGGAGATCGCGGAGCGCCAGCTGAAGACTCTCGACCTGGCGGTCCTCGACGCGCAGACGCGCTTCGTGAACGCGAAACTGTCCGAGCGCGCGTTCTCCTGGAGCGCGCTCCTCGACGAGCTCGAGTCCGTCCTCGCGCAGGACGTGCGGCTCATCTCCGTCGCTCCCGGCTTCAATCCCGACGGCACGATCTCGCTGTCGCTGAATCTCGAGTCGAAGTCGACGCAGGGAATGATCACGACCATCAACCGCATGCACCTCGATCCGCAGTTCAACGCGCCGTTCCCGGGCAACGAGACGTTCGACGGCAACGTCTACGCCTTCACCCTCGGCGTGCAGTTCCAGCCCCCCGCGCTGCAGACCTCCGCGAAATCCTCGAGGAGCAGGCGATGATCTGGAGAGAAAGGCGCGTACTGCTGATCGTGCTCGGCGTCCTGCTGGCGGCGAACACGATCTTCTTCTTCACCTATCGCGTTCGCTATCAGGGACGTCTCGACGCGATGAATCAGGACCTGATGCAGGCGGAGACGCGGTTGCGCAAGGCGCGCACGGCGCGGCTCACCGCGGAGGCCCGCTATCAGAGCTATCGCAGGATCGAGCGCGACGTGAAGCTGATCTTCGACGAGCACTGGTCGACGAAGAGCGAGCGCCTCACGGCGATGATCGCCGAGGTGAAGCGGCTGGCCGTGGCGAGCAGCCTGATTCCCGCATCGTACAGATTCACACAGAGCGTCGCCCAGGTGGCGACGATCGACAGCCGACGCAGGAACCAGCAGATCGGCGCGACGGAAGTGGGCATCGCCTTCGGGGTCGAAGGGACCTACGAGCAGGTGCGACGCCTCATCAATCTCCTCGAGCTCTCGCGGCAGTTCGTGATCATCGATCAGATCGGCCTGAGCCAGCGCGAGGGACAGACATTGACCTTGAGCCTTCATTTGAAGACGCTGTTCCGCGACGAGAAGCCCGGCGTCGCGAATCGCTTGTGATGGACTGGATGAACTGGAAGACCTGGACAGTCGCGGCTGTGATCATGATCACGGTCTTCGCGATCTACACCTTCGCCGCGCCCGACGCGCGCCACGCGGATGCCACGGTGCCGCCCGTGCCGCGCCCGAACGACGCCCCCCTGGAGGTGACCACGCCGGGCGTGGAGCCGGTGCGCCTCGAGCTGCTCGAGGCGGACAGCGGCAGCTACAGGAGCGCGCGCAACCTGTTCGCGTACTACGAGCCGCCCCCGCCGCCGCCTCCTCCGCCTCCGCCACCACCCGCGCCGCCGCCCGATCAGGACGGGGACGGCGTGCCTGATTTTCGCGACAACTGCGTCAGCGTGTGGAACCCGGATCAGCAGGACATCGACCGCGACGGCATCGGCACCGCGTGCGAGACGGATCTGCCGGAGATTCCGCCTCCGCCTCCGCCTCCCGTGCCGCCGCAGTTCACGTACAAGTTCATCGGCATGTTCGGTCAGCCGCAGAATCCGATCGCCACATTCACCCGCGACGGCGAGATCGTGAACGCTCGCGCCGGCGACGTCATCGAAGGGAAGTTCATTCTGCGCGGGATCGGAATCGAGTCGGCGGAAATTGGATTCGTCGGCTTCCCCGCGGACGTCCGCCAGCGCATCCCGCTCGGGCAGTGACCAATCACTGGGCCGAGCGTCACAGAGAAACGAAAGGTGCTGCGTGCAGAGTGCTGCGTGCATCGCTCAAAACGCAGCACGCAGCACGCAGCACGCAGCACGTGGCACGCAGCACCAGGAAAATACGAATGAATCGACTGAAAAAACTCACCGCCCTCACCGCGATCACGCTGGTCCTGAGTTCCTGCATGAGCTTCAACGCTTACAAGCAGGCGCGCACGGCGGAAATCGAAAAGAACTGGGACGTCGCGGTCGCGCACTACGAGAAGGCGCTCGAGATCAACCCCACCAACAGGCAGTACAAGATCGCGCTCGACCGCGCGCGCCGCGAGGCTTCGCGCGAGCACTTCGAGAAGGGACGCACGCTGCGCGCGGCCGCGAGCGAAGCGCGGGGCTCCGAACAGTTCCGCCTCGCCCAGCTCGCCGCGACGGAGCTCGAGGTCACCATCAAGCTCGATCCGTCCAATCAGTTCGCCGCCGTCGAGCTCTCGAAAGCGATCCAGCTGCTGAACGACATCCAGCGCGCGGCGAGCGAGAAGACTTCGGTCGACGAAGTGAAGAAGCGCGCGCAGTCGTCGATCACCAAGGCCCAGCCGCCGCAGCTCAATCCCGCGTCCAACGAGCCGATCTCGCTCACCTTCTCGCGCGACACGCCCGTCAAGGACATCTACCGCGCCCTCGGCAACGCCTTCGGCATCAACATCCTCTTCGATCAGGCGGTCAAGGACGACCGCATCACCATCGATCTCCGCGACGTCACCGCGCAGGCCGCGCTCGAGCGCGTGATGCAGGCCGCGAATCACTTCTACAAAGTGCTCGACGAGAAAACGATCATCGTCGTTCCCGACAACCCCCAGGCCCGCCGCGACTACGAGGATCTCGTCATCCAGACCTTCTATCTCTCGAACGGCGACGCCGAACAGGTCACCAACGTCGTGCGCACGATGATCGAGGCGCGCAACGTGTTCCCGCTCAAGGCCCTCAACGCGATCACCATCCGCGACACCGCGGACAAGGTGCGCATCGCCGAGAAGATCATCCAGGCCAACGACAAGGCCAAGGCGGAAGTGGTCGTGACCGTGGAGCTCGTGCAGCTCGATCTGACGAAGCTGCGGGACATGGGACTGGCTGTCAGCATGGCCACCTCGCCCGTCGGAGTGACCCAGATCGACTTCAACACCGGGAAGCCGGCGCTGGCCGACGGCAAGACAGCCGCCTTCGCGGGGGGAACGATCTCCGACATCACCAGAACGCTGGGCAGCAGCAGCCTGAATTTCACCCTTCCCACGGCGTCCTACTCGCTCCTCAAGACCCTCGGCAACAGCGAGCTGCTCGCGAATCCCGAGCTGCGCATCTCCGAGGGAGAGAAGGCGACGCTGCACATCGGCCAGAGAATCCCGGTGCCGGTCACGACGCTCTCCGGCGTCGCGCCGGGCGGATCGACGCAGCCGGGCGGTCAGGTCTACGCGCCGTACACTTCGTTCCAGTACCAGGACGTCGGCATCAAGGTGGCGATGGAGCCCCGCGTGCACCACAACCGCGAGGTCACGCTCAAGCTCACCGTCGAAGTGTCGAACCAGGGACAGCCGGTGACCTTCGCCGGACAGTCGCAGCCGACGTTCGCGACGCGCACGATCGAGTCGACGATTCGTCTGAAGGACGGCGAGACGAACTTCCTCGCGGGCCTCATTCAGTCGACGAGAACCGAAGGGCAGGAGAAGACTCCGTTCCTCGGCGACATCCCGTTCATCGGGCGCCTCTTCACGAAACAGCGCAACGAAGAGACGCGCACCGACCTCGTGCTGACGATGACGCCGCACATCATCCGCATCCCCGACATCACCGAAGAAGACGTCTCGCCGATGTGGGTGGGCACCGGGACGAACCTCACCTTCCGCGGCGTTTCGCCGCGTATCGAATCGCAAGGCAGCAACGGCGATCCGTTCTCCGCACGCACGGAGCAGGAGCTCAATGCGGCGCGCCAGGGGCTGCAGCTGGCGCCGGACGGAGAGCCGGGGAACTACATCCAGCCCGAGCCGGCACCGCCGAAGGGCAGCAGTCCGAACGATCCGTTCAAGCCGCCGCCGCAGCCGAATCCGAATCAGCCGCCGCCGGAGCCGGAGGCGTCGCTGCATGATGCAGGGACGGGCTTCAGCCCGTCCAACGTAGGGGCGGGCTTCAGCCCGTCCAAACCGGAAACCGGCGAGCTGAAGCTCGCCGCTACATCTTCGCTCAGCGACGCGGCGATGCTGCGTCTCGCGCCGCGGCTCGCGCCGCAGCCCGCATCGATCGCCCTCGGTCCCGGCGAGTCGAAGATCTGGAACGTCGTCGGAATGGACCTCGACGGACTCTCCGCGCCGGAGCTGCATTTCCGCTTCGATCCGCGCGCGATGGACGTGATGGACGTCGCCTTCGGCGCCGCGCTCGTCGTCGACCCCGCCGCGCCGCCGTCGATCGTCATCGACCGCAGCGCCGGCACGATCCGCGTGAAGCCGTCGAACGGCAAGCCGCTGCAGTTCGTCAGCGGCGGCGTGGTGCTCGCGATGCGCGTGCTCGGCGGCATGATCGGCGAGACATATCTCGTGATCGAGAATCCCGAACTGCGCAACAGCGAAGGGCAGTCGGTCATGGCGGCGATCGCCGGAGGGCGCGCGAAAGTCCAATGAAGAAGCGAGCGAGCGCTGGATTCACGATTGCGGAGCTCGTCACGGTCGTGGCGATCATCGGCATTCTTGCGTCCGTCGCTCTTCCCGTCGCGCGGTTCGGCATCCGCAGGCAGAAAGAGGTCGAGCTGCGGGACCGCCTGCGCAAGGTCACCGGCGCGATCGATCGCTATCACGATCTGATGACCATGGGGCAGCCCGGCAACCAGCAGAATCCGGCCGGCATCCGCCCCGCGCAGATGCAGGCCCTCGGCTCGGACGGCTATCCGAAAGACCTCGAAGAACTGCTCGAGGGCGTGAAGATGTCCGACGGCAAGCTCGTGAAGCTGCTTCGCGAGCGCGACCTCATCGATCCGATGACCGGCCGCAACGACTGGACCACGCTGTCGACCACGGATGATCCGGACACGTCGATGACGAACGGCGACAACGTGTACGAAATCCACTCGAAGTCGACGGCGTTGTCGCTCGACGGAAAGACGCACTACAACGAATGGTGACCCCGATGCAGACGCAACTTCGAAAGAGACAGCACGGTTTCTCGCTCGTCGAGCTCCTGGTGGTGGTGACCATCATCGGCATCCTCGCGTCCGTCGCGATCGTGAACGTGAAGTTCGCGCAGCGGAAGGCGCGCGAGGCGGCGCTCAAAGACAATCTCTTTCAGATGCGCAAGGCGATCGACAACTTCTACGCCGACAAGCAGCGCTATCCGACCGACCTGAACGAGCTCGTGCCGAACTACGTCCGCAGGATTCCGCCCGACCCGATCAGCCAGCAGGTGGACTGGGAACAGGTCATGGAGGATCCGATGGATCTCGAGGAAGGCGGCTTCTCCTCGGAGACCGATCCGGATTCCGTGAGCACGCCCGGCGTGATCGACGTGAAAAGCAAGTCACCGGGGACCACGCTCGACAATGTTCCGTACGTGGATCTCTAGAGAGGAGGGCGGACGTCCCGTCCGCCGGTCCCCCGATGGCGGACGAGACGTCCGCCCTCCATTCCAGGAAGGCTTCACCCTCGCGGGCCTGATCGTGATCCTCACGATCATCAGCGTGATCATCGCGTACACCGTGCCCGAGCAGTGGTCGATGATCATGCACCGGGAGCGCGACCGCCAGACGATCTTCCTGATGAAGCAGTTCGCGCGCTCGATCGACGCGTGGACGGTGAAGAACAACAACGCCCGCCCCACCAGTCTCGATCAGATCTACGACGCGCGGCGCCCGCGCATGATCCGCGGTGTCACGAAATGGGCCTGCCCGCTCACCGGTCGCGAAGGCGACTGGATCCTCGTTCCGGAACAGGCGATCGTGAATCGCCAGCCGGGCGGCGGGGGCGGTGGCGCAGGCGGCGGTGCGGGCGGCGCCGCGGGCGCTCAGGCCGGGTGGAGCCAGCTGAATCCCGAGCTCTCGCCGAAGGAATACGCGAACGGTCCGTTCGTCGGCGTGCGCCCGAACAAGAAGGGTCCGAGCTTCCTCGAGCTCAACGGAGCGGGCGATTACAACGAGTGGGTCTACACCGTCTACGACCTCCAGCTCGAGCGCCAGATGCGCCAGGCCGCCCTCGCGGCGAAGTGAAGCAGCTACAATCGCTCGCCGCATGACTCGGGCGAAGACCAACATCTTCAAAAAGACCCTCCCCTCCGGCCTCACGGTCCTGGTGGAGACGCTCCCGTATGTCCGTTCCGTCGCGCTCGGCTACTACCTCCGCAGCGGATCGGCCGTCGAGTCGGAAGAGCATGGCGGCGCGTCGCACTTCCTCGAGCACCTCGTCTTCAAGGGAACGAAGAAACGCAACACCGCGGAGATCGCGCAGGTCATCGACATTCTCGGCGGCGACGTCGACGCGTTCACGGGCAAGGAGTACACGTCGTTCTACGCGCACGTGCTCGACGAGCAGCTGCCGACCGCGCTCGAGCTGCTCACCGAGATCCTGACCTGCCCGCGCTTCAGCAACGACGACGTGGAGATGGAGCGCGGCGTGATCCTCGAAGAGATCAAGATGGTCGAGGACACGCCCGACGATCTCGTGCACGAGATTTTCGTCACCTCGTTCTGGCCCGATCATCCCCTCGGGCGTCCGATTCTCGGCACCGCGGAGACGATCGAGCGTCTCGAGCGCGCGAAGATCGTCGAGCACTACGAAGAGACCTTCCAGCCCTCGAACCTCATCTTCGCCGCCTCGGGCAACGTGCAGCCGGAAGACGTCCTGCCGTTTCTCGAGCGCGAGTTCTCGCCGCGCGCGCGGCCGGCCATCCGCCGCGAGTGGAGCGCGCCGACGCCGAAGCAGCACGTGATCCTGCGCGAGAAGCGCGAGCTCGAGCAGGTGCATCTCTGTCTCGGCTCCCGCGGCTTCCCGCAACAGGGCGACGAGCGCTACGCCGCCGCGCTCTTCAACGCCATCCTCGGCGGCGGGATGTCGTCACGCCTCTTCCAGCGCATCCGCGAACAGGAAGGCCTCGTCTACAGCGTGGCGTCGTTTCACAACGGCTACCTCCACGGCGGATACGAAGCCGTCTACGCCGCGTGCGCGCCGAAGAACCTGCGCCGCGTGCTCGAGGGGACGCTCGCCGAGATGCGCAAGATCAAGCTCGACGGCGCAACCGACAACGAGCTTGCGTCCGCGAAGCTGCATCTCAAGGGCTCGATCCTCCTCTCGCTCGAGTCGACCGTCAGCCGCATGTCGGGCATCGCACGACAGGAGTATTACTTCGCCCGCCAGTACGACCCCGACGAAATCATCCAGCACATCGACAACGTCACCCTCGACGACATCCAGCACGTGGCCAAAACGATCGTCGATCCGGAATCGCTGTCGTTGACATTGCTGGGCAACCTCAAAGATCCCGGCATCACGACGGAGATGCTGAGCGAAGCGGTGGCGTAGTGGACATTCAACCTTGAAAGCGCAGGTACCAGGCTTGTCATCCCGAGCGTGAGCGAGGGACCCGGGGGTAGGGTGGCACGAAGCCCGCGGGTCGCGCCGCCGCCCGCCCAGGTCCCTCGCTCACGCTCGGGATGACAAGGCTGGCCACGCATGCTTTTGATTCAGATTCGAAATGACGAAGCGCGGAGGAACGCGGTTGCCGCGGGCGATGCGTTGATGGGCGCGATTGTGCGCGTGATTTGTGAGCGCAGCGGGCGGAGTGAGAGGGCGGTTCTTCGAGAGTTGTATGGCCCCTCACCCTGGCCCTCTCCCCGCGCGCGGGGAGAGGGGACTGATGATGCGGTGCTTCTCGTATCCAGGAACTCCACCTGCACGTTCTCGCTGATCCGGTGCGCGACCTCGGTCGCATCCCAGTTCGTCAATCGCACGCACCCGTGCGACGAGGCGTAGCCGATCGAGTCGGGGTCCGACGTCCCGTGAATCCCGAAGTGCGGTTTGCTGAGCGCGATCCACACCACGCCCACCGGCGAGTTCGGGCCGGGATTGAGATTCGCCTCCGGCTCCGTGTCCGGCACTTCGGCGAATAGCTTCGGCTGGTAGTGGAAGTGCGGGTCGTGCACGATCTTCTTCACGTGCGCCGTGTCTTTCGGCGACGGGTCGTACTTCGAGCCGAGCGTCGTCGGCGCGTGGAAGATGAGATTCCCTGCCGCGTCGAACGCATTGAACGTGTTGCCGCGGATCGAGATGACGACGCGCGCGATGTCGGGCCGATCCTGCGTCAGCGGCTCGCGCACGTTGGGAACCCAGATCGACTGCCCGGCCTGCAACTCCACATCGGGATTCAGCTGATCGAGCAACTCCGTCGTCGTGTGGAACCGCTCCGCCACCTTCTCCTTCTTCGACTCGTAGCAGAGGCAATCCAGCTCCGCCTTCTCGTACATCCCCTCCGGCACGCTGACGAACGGTCCTTTCACGTCATCCTCGGTCAGCGTGTACTGCACGAGCGCCGGCACGCCGTTCACTGATGAAGCGAGCGATCGGAACGTCGCTTCATCGACCGCTCCCGGCTCGGCGGCTTCGATGCCGCGCGAGCGCTGGTACCACCAGAGCGCGATCGCCGCGTTGCGTCCCCAGCGTCCGTCGATGACGCCGACGGAGAAGCTCAGCCGATCGAGATAGACCTGCGTTTTCAACACCGAGGGGCCTGACATATCGCCTTTGAGCGGAATGACGACCGGCGCCTTGACGATCGCGTCAGGCGTGAGATCCTTTAACGACTCCTTGCCGTTCGGTGCGAAGATCACGTCGACCTCCGCCGCCTCGGCCGCGCGCCGCGCCGCCTGTACGGCGCGGAAGACCTCGAGATCGCGCCAGGTCTCGTCGAAGCGCTCCTGCTCGCGCGCCTCCGGATCGTCTTTCCCGCCGAAGGGGGCGGCGATGTCGATCGCCTCGTCGACCTTCTCCACGACGTTCGACGCCGTTTGCTTTGCTTCCTGTTTCGAGCAACCCAGCGCGGCCAGAAGCAGCGCCGCAACCATCCATGTCCGGCAGTTCATGAGGCTGGTCAAAGCAAACGAGACGCCGAGCCGGCACGGCCGGCCGCGCTGGTACACTTCGGAGCGGTGATCACATACCTCAAAGTGAAAAATCTGGCGATCGTCGAAGAGCTCGCCATCGAGCCCGGAGCCGGACTCAACGTGCTCACCGGCGAGACCGGGGCCGGAAAGTCCCTGCTGATCGACTCGCTCGAGTTCCTGCGCGGCGCGCGCGGCTCGACGGACATGATCCGCGCCGGCAGCGACAAGATGACCGCGGAAGCCGTGCTCCATGCGCCGAAGAGTGTCGCGGCGCAGCTCGAAGAGCTCGGGATCGACGCCGAGGCGCAGGGAGAGACGATCGAGCTGATCGTACGCCGCGAGCTCGGAGGCCGCGCGCGCGTGCTCATCAACGGCTCGCCGTTCTCCGTTCGCGAGCTCGGCATGGCGATGGACGCGCTCCTCGAGATCCATGGCCAGCACGAGTCGCACGCGCGCATCGCGGGCCAGAGCTACCGCGAGCTGCTCGACGAATACGGCAACCACGACACGCTCCTCGACGTCACGCGCAGCACGTTCGCGGAATGGAAACGCGCCTCGGATCAGCTGCGCGAGATGAGCGATGCGCAGCGCGACCGCACCCTGCGCCTGGATCTGCTCAAGTACCAGCTCGACGAGATCTCCGCGGCGAAGCTCGATCCGCCGGAAGAAGAAGCGCTGCGCGGCGAGAAGGCGATCCTCAGTCATGCGCGCGAGATGATCGAGGCCACGTCGGGTGCGTTCCAGCTCGTCGATGAAGACGAAAACTCCGCGATCGCACAGCTCGGACGCGCGCTGCATCTCCTGCAGCCCCTCGCGAAGCACATCGGCGAGGTGAGCCAGCTTGCGAACGATCTTCAGGACTCGCTCTATCGCCTGCAGGATCTCGCCCGCACCCTCGGGGGTCTCAGCGAGAGCGTGCGCCTCGATCCCGCGCGTCTCGAGCAGGTCGAGGATCGCCTCGTCACGATCGAGCGGCTGAAGAAAAAGTACGGCGCCACCGTCGAAGCTGTGCTTGAGCACCTCGGCCGCATCCAGGACGAGCACGAGCGCCTCGCCGACTACGAAGCGAATCTCGAGAAACTCCAGCAGGCCGAGGAGGCGCGGCTCAGCGCCTATCGCAAAGCGGCGGAGAAATTGTCCGCCGCGCGGAAGAAGGCCGCGCGCGCGTTCGAGAAGGCGATCCAGAAAGAGTTGAACGATCTCGCGATGGAGCGCACGACGGTGAAGGTGGACGTGTCATCGGCAGCCCCTCACCCTGGCCCTCTCCCCGCGCGGCGGGGAGACGGGACTGGCGAAGGCCGGGCGACTGGCGAAGAGCGGGCGACCGCAGGGACTGGCGAAGGCCGGGCGACTGGCGAAGAGCGGGCGACCGCAGTCCCCTCTCCCCGCGTTGGCGGGGAGAGGGTGGCCCTGAGCGAAGCGAAGGGCCGGGTGAGGGGCGTCACCCCTCACGGCGCCGACGACGTCGACATCCTCATCGCCCCCAACCTCGGCGAAGAGCCGAAGCCGATGCAGCGCATCGCCTCGGGCGGCGAGCTCTCGCGCATCCAGCTCGCGATCGCGGCGGCCTTGTTCAAAGCGTCCGCGCACGCAGCGGCCGCGACGCTCGTCTTCGACGAGATCGACGCCGGCATCGGCGGCCGCGTCGCGGAAGTCGTCGGCCGCAAACTGCAGGAGCTGTCCGCGCGAAATCAGGTCATCTGCGTCACGCATCTTCCGCAGATCGCGAGTTTCGGAACGACGCACTTTTACGTCTGGAAGGAAGACGCCGACGGCCACACCCGCGCGCGCATTCGCCGTCTCGATGCGCAGGAAGAGCGCGTGGCCGAGATCGCGCGGATGCTCGGCGGGGAGTCGATCCCCGCCTCGGCGGTCGCGCACGCGCGCGAGCTGCTGTCGATCTCTTCCAAATGAGACGCTGGCACATCGGCGACGCTCCCACCACGCTCCAGCTCAACGAGATCGCGCAGACGCTCCGCGAGGGCGGCGTCGTCCTCCTCCCCACCGACACGATCTACGGCCTGCACGCGCTCGCCGGCGACGCGGATGCGGTCGCGCGCATCGCGGACATCAAGGGACGCGATGAGACGAAACCGTTCATCGTCCTCGCCGCGTCGATCGAGCAGCTGCGGGAGATCGGCATCGCGGCCGATCCCGATCTCCTGAACGCCCTCGACGCGATCTGGCCCGCTCCCCTCACCGCCATCCTTCCGCTCGGACGTTCGCTGCCCGCGAGCCGCGGCGCGGACACGCTCGCGGTGCGCATCCCCGCGCTCGACTGGCTTCGCGGTCTCGCCGCCCGCACCGGCGCGCTCGTCTCGACCAGCGCGAACCGCAGCGGCGAACCGCCCGCCACCACCCCCGATCTGATCGCAGGCGAGCTGCAAGGACGCATCGACGGCATTGTGGACGGGGGGATTCGCGAGGGCGAACCATCGGCCATTCTGGACCTTACCGGCAGTGAGCCGCGATTCATCCGCGAAGGTGAACGTTCGTTTACACAGTTCCTGCGGAAAACGCTGCGGAAAACGCTGTGAAAAACGCGCAGAGCCGCAAAAATTCGCGGTTTTTTGCGCTTTGCACATGTCGTTGGGCGATTACCGTAAGTCACTCGATTACAAGCATTTGTGACGAATCTTTTCTCTTCCGCAAAACGCACAAATCCCTTTGCAGTTCACGGCGGACGCAGCTGATCCACCCTTCAGCAGTTATCTGACGAAAGAGCTCCCGTCAAACGTGGCCGAGCAGGCGCATCGCCAGCGTCGCCAGGCCGAGGAACAGGAAAAAACCGCCGGTATCGGTGAACATCGTCACGAAGATCGATGACGACACCGCCGGATCGAATCCCAGGCGCTCGAGCAGCAGCGGAACCAGGCCGCCGGCGAGGCCGGCGATGACGAGATTCAGGCACATCGCGATGAAGAGGATGCCTGCGAGCGTCCAGTCGCTCGTCCAGACGCCGACGATCGTCGCCGTCAGCCCGCCGATCGCCGCGCCGTTGCCGAAGCCGACCAGCATCTCCTTCAGGATCGGACGCATTCCGGTTTTCCATTCGATCTCGCCGAGGGCGAGCGCGCGCACGAACACGGTCAGCGTCTGCGTTCCCGCGTTGCCGCCGAGGCCGGCAACGATAGGCATGAACGCCGCGAGCGCGGTCCAGCGCTGAATCGTTCCTTCGAAGAAGCGCACGACCGACGCGGCGATGAACGCGGTGCCGAGGTTCACCGCGAGCCATGGGAATCGCGTCCGCCACGCGTCGCGCGCGCGCGTCGTCACGCGCTCGGACACGCCGACGCCGGCGAGGTGCAGCAGGTCTTCCTCGGCCTGCTCCTGAATCACGTCGAGCACGTCGTCGACGGTCACCACGCCGACGAGGCGGTTCTGATGATCGACGACGGGAATCGACAGCAGGTCGTACTTCGACACGAGCTGCGCGACCTCCTCGGGCGACGAGTCGATCTGCGTCCGCACGACGCTCTGCACCATGATGTCTTTGAGCTGCGCGCCCGGATCGGCGAGGATCAGGCTGCGCAGCGAGAGCACGCCGACGAGATGCTGATCGGCGTCGACGCAGTAGACGTAGAAGAACGACTCCTTGCGCGGGTACTGCCGGATCTCCTCGATGGCCTGCGCGACGGTGATCTCCTCGTCGAGCGCGAGGAACTCCGTGTTCATCAGCGAGCCCGCGGTCTCCTCTTCGCCTTCGAGGAGCGACTCGAGCTTCGCGCTCTGGGTCGCGCCGAGGAGTGCGAGCACGCGCGCGCGGCGCTCGTCGTCGAGCACGTCGAGGAGATCGGCGGCATCATCGGGCGCCGAGGAACTGCAGACCGAGGAGAGCGTCGCATCGTCGAGCGCGTCGAGGATCTCGGTGAGATCGTCCGTGTCGAGCTCGAGCAGCGCGCGTGCCGCTTTCCCCGACTCGATCAGCAGCGTGAGGATGCGGTTGCGGTCTTCCTCGAGCAGCAGCGGAAGCACCGGGGAGAGATCGGCGGGAAGCGTTTTCTCAACGATTTTGCGCAGCTGCGGATAGGCCCCGTGCCGCAACAGCTTCGTCAGCAGCTGCTGATAGTTGCGCGCCGTCGGAGGCGCGGAATGCGGTGCGGGAGCGCGCGTCGCCACGGGCCGCATCGTACACTGCGCAACTGTTAGAATCGACGGCCATGACCACTACCGCCGCGCCCGAGTCGAAGCCCGCATCCGCAGCATCGCCGCCCCTGCAACGGCAGTTCGTGAACTTCATGTTTTTCCGCGTCGATCGCGCGTTTCGCGCGCTGCCGGAGGACGTGAAGACGGACGCGAAACGCGAGCTCGCGGCGATCGTCGCGCGCTATCAGGGTCCGATGATCGTGCTCCCCTACTCGACCCTCGGACTGAAGGCGAACGTCGACTTCATGCTCTGGCGCATCGGCTTCGACATCGATCCGTTCCAGAAGATGGTGGCGGACATCAACAAGTCGGTGCTCGGACGCTATCTCGAAGTGCCGCAGTCGTTCCTCGCCATGACGAAGCACTCGCAGTACGTCGACGAGCACGTGCACGAGGGACAGGAAGGACGCCGCCTGCGCATCGTGCCCGGCAAGCGTCCGTTCCTCTTCGTCTATCCGTTCGTGAAGACGCGCGACTGGTATCTGCTGCCGATGTCCGAGCGCCAGCGGATCATGAGCGAGCACATCGCCATCGGCCACAAGTATCCGCGCGTGAAGATCAACACGACGTACTCGTTCGGCCTCGACGATCAGGACTTCGTCGTCGCGTTCGAATCCGACACCGCCGACGAGTTCCTCGATCTCGTGCAGGAGCTGCGCGAGACCGAGTCCTCGAAGTACACCCTGCGCGACACGCCGATGTACACCTGCCGGCGAACGAGCATGGAAGAGATCCTCGACTCGATCGGATAGGTGTCATCCTGAGGCGTCGTTCGGCGGCACCTGGCCGCCCGACAGCGCGGTCAGTCCCGACAACCCGCCGAGCCCTTGGTCTCGACCGCGCTCGACGGCACGATCACCATCGAGCCTTTCTCCTTGATCGCCTCATAGAGCATGTTCATCGCGCGGAGATGCAGCGCGACGGGGCGGTTCTCGTACTCCGCTCCCGCTTTCACGAAGCGCGAGGCAATCTCGGTTTCGGCGGTGCCGAGGATGATGCGGGCCTGGCGCTCGCGCTCGGCCTGCGCCTGACGGCTCATCGCGTCCTCGAGCTCCTGCGGGATCTGCACGTCGCGGATCTCGACCGAGTGCACGGTGATGCCCCACGGATTGGTCTTCTCATCGAGGATGCGGCGCAGCTCGCCGCCGAGGCGCTCGCGCTCGGTGATCATCGCGGCGAGCTCCGCGCGGCCGATCGCCTCGCGCAGCGCGGTCTGCGCGGAGAGCGCGATGGCCACGAAGTAGTCGCTGACCTCGAGCACGGTCTTCTGCGCGTCCCACACCGTCCAGAACACGATGGCGTCGACGTTGACGGGAACGGTGTCGCGCGTGAGCGCAGA
This sequence comes from Thermoanaerobaculia bacterium, assembly GCA_035525285.1. GTDB lineage: Bacteria > Acidobacteriota > Thermoanaerobaculia > Gp7-AA8 > Gp7-AA8 > QHVT01. The sequence continues at coordinate 550 of DATLFB010000095.1, read as the reverse complement.
CTCCGCGGTGACGTCGGTGACGCGCACGCGCTGGTCGATGAGATGTCAAGTGTGGAGTGCGGCAACGCCAGTTGCCGCTTTCATACGCCGCAGCGGAGCTGCGGCGCGGCCGCCGACTGGAAGTCGGCGGACCGGCCGACACGATGTCGGCGTTCCATACGAGGGCAGGCCCGTCGCCGCGCGGATGCCCGGACCAGCCGCTTCGGCACGTCGTAGCGCGGGCATCCTGCCCGCCGTAACGGCGGCATCCTGCCGGCGACATCGCTGGCTGGAAGCCAGCGACACGGCGGCCTGGAAGGCCGCGCTACCTTTTTCTCGAAAACGGAACGCCGACTTTCAGTCGGCCGGTCCGCCGATCTCCGATCGGCGCCTGGCGGGCTTCAGGCCGCCGACTGAAAGTCGGCGAATACGCCGCAGCGGAGCTGCGGCGGGGGGGCGGGGGCGGGCGCGGGGGGGGGGCGCGCCGGGGCGGGGCGCGCACCCCCCCAACCAAGGCGCGGCCCCGCCGGGGGGGGGGGGGGGGGGGGGGGCGGGGGGGGGGGGGCCGGCG